>DDHB01000007.1 GCA_002337925.1 Sporomusaceae bacterium UBA1887 | reverse complement strand
TGCGGCCTGATGCCCTCTCCCACAGGAAGGGGGCGGACATCTCATCTACTTCAAGGATCCTTTCAGGAACTGCTGCAGACGTGGGCTCTTCGGATTCGCCAGCACCTCATCCGGGTGCCCCTGCTCTTCGATTATGCCCTGATGCAGGAAAATCACGTGGTTGGAGACGTTACGGGCGAAGCCCATCTCGTGAGTTACCACCACCATCGTTTTTCCCTCTTCGGCCAGCTGCTGCATAATACGCAGCACTTCACCCACCAGTTCAGGATCGAGCGCCGAGGTCGGTTCGTCGAACAGCAGCACTTCCGGCTCCATCGCCAGCGCACGGGCGATAGAGACACGCTGCTGCTGACCACCGGACAGATGCACCGGGTATTTAATCTGCTGACGCGCGTCGATGCCCACCTTCGCCAGGTATTTTTCCGCACGGGCGCGGGCTTCCTGCTTGCTTAAGCCCAGCACCTGCACCGGCGCTTCCATCACGTTCTCCAGCACCGTCATGTGGCTCCAGAGGTTGAAGTGCTGGAACACCATCGTCAGACGGGTACGCAACATCCGCAGCTGGTGCTTATCCGCCACCTTGAGCTGTCCGTCTTTGTCCTGCACCAGATTGATGTTCTCGCCGCTGACCACAATCTTGCCGGCACTCGGTTTTTCGAGGAAGTTAATGCAGCGCAGAAGCGTACTTTTTCCTGAGCCGCTGGGCCCAATAATAACGACCACTTCTTTTTCTTTGATCTGAGCATCAATACCCTTAAGAACATGGAGTTTGCCGAATTTTTTATGTATATTCTTAATGCTTATCATCGATCTTGTACCTCCGCTCCAGATAATCCACCAGGCGGGAAATAGTCAGCGTCATCACCAGGTAAATGAATGCTACTGTCAGCCAGATCTCAAAAGAACCATAAGTACGGGCAATAATGAGCTGTCCCCGGCGGGTCAATTCTTCAAAGCCAATAACGGATACCAGTGAGGAGTCTTTCAGCATGGCAATAAACTCATTGCCGAGTGGTGGAATAATGCGTTTAAAAGCCTGTGGCAAAATAATAAACCGCATTGTTTGGGTCCAGGTCATCCCTAAAGAACGTCCTGCTTCCATTTGCCCTTTATCGATAGACTGAATACCTGCGCGGAAAATTTCGGCCACATAAGCTCCGCTGTTCACACTACAGGCAGTAATTGCGGCTATAAAAGGATCAATCCGCTGACCAATAATCATTGGTAACGCAAAATAAATCAAAAAGATCTGTACTAACAGCGGAGTACCGCGAATAAAGTCGACATAAACAGTAGCTAAAAATTTGACAAGTTTCACCTTTGACAGGCGGGCAATCCCCACAAACATACCAATGAGCAACCCAAAGCCTACGCTCAGTGCCGTAATTTGAATGGTAACGCCTGCTCCAAGCAGCAACAAGGGAAAGGACTTGACAACTAAATCAAAATCAAAATTCATCAGTTCTCACCTTTTATCTATCATAATCTTTTTTATTCGTCAGCCATTTGCATATAAATGCACATTAAGATTATAGCATCTCACATTAGCCTGTCAATCATTAATTTCTGGTTAAAAAAGAAGAGAGATTGCCGCTTCGCTGCAATCTCCCTTGATTGTTTTCTTATCGTGCTATATTACGGTTTTTTATTAAACCATTTCATATAGATCTTTTCATATTCACCATTAGCTTTTACTTCATCCAAAGCCTTGTTGACTTTTTCAGCTAGCTCGGTATTTTTCTTAGCAATGGCAATACCGTAGTTCTCGGCATTTTGTACTTCACCGGCTAATTTGACATCTTTGGCACCGGTTTTTGCGATGAAATACTCGTTGACAGGTAAATCGTTGACTACAGCGTCAACGCCGCCATTCTTCAACTCCAGGAAAGCTTCGGGAGGTGTATTAAATTCACGAATTTTAGCGTCTTTAATTTTTCTTGCTTCTTCAGCACCGGTAGTCCCAATCTGAACGCCAATGCTTTTGCCTTCCAGATCTTTAAACGATTTTACTGAATTGTTATCGTTCTTAATTACCATAGTAAGGCCGGATTTATAGTAAGGCTTAGAAAAAGCCACTTTCTTAGTCCGTTCCTCGGTAATACTCATACCGGAAGCAGCAGCATCTATCTGACCGCTTTCCAATGCAGGGATAAGGCCGTCAAAGCCCATGCTGACGATCTGTACTTCGTATCCCATTTGTTTACCGATCGCTCTGATCAGATCCATATCAAAACCAGTGTATTCTTTACTGCCTTCTTCCTGAAACTCAAAAGGAGCAAAACTTGGCTCAGTGCCAACCTTTAGAACTTTGGCTTTAGCACCTTGTTTCTGATCAGCCTGACCACCACAGCCGGCAAGTGCTATCGCCAATACAAAAACGCTGAGAATAATAGCAACTAATTTTTTGGACACAACAAATGACCTCCTAAAAAACATACTTTATAAGCTTAATGTAAATAATTATACATCACTCTGTACGCATATACAAGCACTGAGCTTAAAAAAGTACAACCCTCACGGACTCAAATCAGTTGTTAATACGGACACAAAAGTAAAAGCAGGTGAACCCTTACGGATTCACCTGCTCTCTCTCTAAACCTATTAAGGTTTTTTGCCAAACCATTTTACATAGATTTTTTCGTACTCGCCATTTTTCTTCAGTTCTTCTAGAGCCTGGTCGAATTTCTTAGCCAGCTCGGTATTTTTCTTGGCAGTAGCAATACCATAGTCTTCGGAGGAAAGCGGAGCACCTACGGTTTTCGCATCTTTACCGCCAGCCTGTTTGATGTAGTAGTCATTTACAGGCATATCATTTACCACAGCATCTACGCCGCCATTTTTCAGTTCCAGGAACGCTTCAGGAGCGGTATTGAATTCGCGGACCTTAGCATCCTTGATCTTTTTAGCTTCATCAGCACCGGTAGTGCCGATTTGTACAGCTATACGCTTGCCATCAAGATCTTTAAAGGATTTAATCGTGTCGTTATCCGATTTAACAACCATAGACAAGCCCGATTTGTAATAAGGCTTTGTGAAGTTAACTTTCTTAGCCCGTTCATCGGTGATTGTCATCGCCGAAATGGTAGCATCAATATTACCTGATTCCAATGCAGGAATCAAACCGTCAAAGTTCAAGCTTTGCACTTCTACCTCGTAACCCATTTGTTTACCAAGAGCTTTAATGAGGTCCATATCGAAACCGACATAATCCTTTGTTTTTTCATCCTGGAATTCAAAAGGAGCAAACGCCGTATCAGAACCCACCTTCAAGACTTTCTTAGCCGCCGGCTGAGACGAGCCACAGCCCGCCAAACCTAGTGACAAAATAAACATACCTAAGATTATAAACACTGTAAGCCGTTTCGACACATCAACTTCCCCCTCATGTGTAACTTTGTAAACTTTATCATAATTATACACTCTACAACTCATCAGTCAAGCTGTTTTTTAGGAAAATAAAAAGCCTGAGGAAATAATCCTCAGGCGCCATTGCCATAAGTTCAGTTATGCTCTTTAAAACAATCGCGGCAGTAGATTGGACGGTCATTACGTGGCTTAAACGGCACTTGCGTAGTTATGCCACACTGGGCACAAACTGCTTCATGCATTTCGCGTTGTGGTGCAGCAGAGTTTGAATCTCCACGTCCACGTTTTCTTGTTTCGCGGCAGTCGCGGCAACGTACAGGCTCGTTTTCAAAGCCTTTTTCCGCGTAAAAATCCTGCTCACCAACAGTGAAAATAAAATCACAGCCACAGTCCTTACACTTTAACGTCTTGTCTTGGAAAGCCATTACCGAAAATCCCCTCACCTTACCAATTTTACAAAGAACCATTGCTCAGCTGACCTGGTCTTTGACCCCACACTCGCCTGCTGGAGGTTTCGCTAATAGAAATTAAACCCTCACTACTAACACTCTCGGCTATTATGTACTTTAATTACTTAAAGCCGGCAGGTCTTATCTCTAAGCCGCACCATGATCAGAATTCTTTGAATTCCTTACGTGGATCGTTTCGCCTGCGACTGGCATCGACTTTCAACCACAGACCTAAGCAACGGGATTCTTCTCTTAAATTATAGGTTTCATGCGGGGAAAATGCAAGGGAAATATGAAAATGATTTAGACAGACACATCAAAAGTGGAGTTGAAATAATAACCAACAGTTTTTTTCGTAATAATATTAACAACATCGAGTAAGGCAGGTGCTAATCCCCCTGGGGCCTCGATCAGCTGTTTCCTTACTGCGCCCCGGTCTTGAACACAATATTCAGCTAGTCTGTTTTCATTCATTGAAATAGCACCAGTACGGGGATCGAGCATAATGCCCATATCTCCAAACTCGCGCCACTTACCTTGCATCATACCTTGAACACGAGACAATAGCTCTTCCCCTTCCTTACTGATCCGGTTAGAAGAGCGCAGTACATCATTCAGCTTATTATAACTGCTGACTAGCGTTCGCGTTGATTGGGAGACCATATCATAAAAACTGGAGCTATCATTCCCATCAAGGAATAAATCGTCCAATACAGCATCGCGCTTAAAAACACGCAGACTCTTGTCCAATTGCTCAACTGCATCACTTAAAGTGGACTTTTCCTTCTGAGTTTTGCCGTCACCAGTGTATACCATTGACCCATTCGCAGTAACAGCCAAGCCTCCTGAAGATGCCGGCAATTGACGATAACCCGTTGTTGTGGAAATAGATGATGTTACAGAAGTTATAGCCATATTGATCACCTGCCTGTCAACTTTTCTGATCCAGCCGATTGCCGACAGGCCGTTCACCATAGCCATCATAAGCATTAGAAACTGTCTCTTGCTGTTTGGCCTGATTCAGCATAAATTGCAGCCTGTGACCAATTCCCTGATTGGTCATTCGAATTGCCTCTAGCAGAGACTTCCCTTCGGCGGTTCGTTTATAATCGTCTTCACAGCTATCAAGCTCAGCCTGGATCTTTTCCCGCTGATTCATTAGCTCAAAGAACAGATCAATGTCATTCCTAACTAAGAACTTGGACATTTCCTCCGTAAGGAAATGATAATCCTGCCATAACTCCCGCGGCGAAGGCATTAGCGAGCCACCGCAACTTGTGCTGGCTGCCGTCCCTTGGCCAGTTTCATGGCCTCTGCCCAGGTATTGCGCAGATCCACTAAAATTGTTTTTGCTTCCTCCAGTGGCTGCACTTGTTTCTTTATATTTCCCTGAATCAGGCTCTGCTCAATAAACTGATACAGGGCCATCCAGTTTTGCGAAAGCTCATACTGCATGTCCAAGGTGCTCATGAATTCCCGTACAATATCCTGCGCCCTTAAGTTAGCGGTATTGGCTTTTTCCAGGTTACCTAGTTGTGTAGCCTGAATACTTTCATTGACAAACCGGATAGCGCCGTTATACAGCATGAGTGTTAACTCTTCCGGTGAAGCGGTCATTACTTGTTGTGTTTTATAGGTATTCGCTGTTGTAGCAGCATTCATATGGATTCCTCCATGCTTTCTGTCAGATTAATTTCTATTGGCCTAGTTGCTGGGATAACCAGGAACTTTGTTTACTAAGGTTACTAAGAGCAGTTTCCATGGCATCGAATTGTTTGTAATAGCGCGCTTCGACTTGGGCTAAGCGATCATTCATATCATATAATTGATCCTTGTAGCTGGCAATACTTTTTGCCATATTACTGGTAGTATCCGTAACGTTTGGCGTACCTGCTTCGGTTTTTAATCTGCTAAGAGAAGTTTGCATTTGGTCGTATAATCGGTTTGCTACACCTTCGGTGCTTTGTGTATCCCCAGGAGTACCAAAGATCTTAAAAACAACATCCGGATCCTCTTCCAGCGCTTTCCGTAAATCTTCTGTATCTACATAAATTTTTCCGCCATTATTGGCTTCCGTTGTAAGATTACCATCATCATCAAAATATTTACCTGTACCAATGCCGATATCAATGGCACTTTGGTATTTTCCAGTCAGACCTTTGATCGGCTCAGTAAAGCTCAGGCGTAGATTAGAAACCATCTGGGTTAGAATCGGATCGCGCCGTAATGAACCACTTTTGGCTTTATCTTCCCATGCTTTAATCTCGCTGTCCTTCATATCAGCCTTCTGAGCATCTGTCAGAGGAGCAAAATCGGAATATTTGTCTTCCTTTAGTTCCTTCTGTATCAAAGCCATGAAGGTATTATAGCTGTCTACGAAGCTCTGGACATTGGCAATCGTTTTATCAATATCTGGTTGAACACCAATATTCGTCGATATCGGATTATTAGCAGAGTCAACAAAACTGGTGGACTTCAAAGTATAGGTAACTCCGGAAGCGGTAAAGGTGTTAGAGCCTTGCCTAAGTGCTACTCCATCCAGCTTAACAATAGCATCTTGACCGTTCTGTAAAAGCTGATTCATGCCAAATTGATCAAGCCCTTCAACTGACCAACCATTGTTAATGTCACTTGCCTTGATTGTGATGCGGCCAGTAGCAGCATCGAAGGAAGCCGCTCCAGCACCTAGTTTGTCATTAAGATCATCCAACATAGTATCAATCGAAGCACTTGAATCCACAGCAACAGTATAGGGGGTAACTGTACCATCGGCGGCAGTCTTCTTAATAGTTACATTAAAAGAGCCAGTTATACCAAAAGCATCCTCAACCGAGTCTGAACTAGTAGAGTTAGCATCGGCCTTTTTACTAGTCATACCAAGTGAGTTGAGATTTGCATTAGAAGTGCCAATTTTTAGATTGCTGAATAAGAAATCTAGTCCTGCACTATCTGTGCCGCTAAAGTTAACAACTGCCGCTGAACCGGTCTTATTTGAATACAAGTAAAAACGGTCCAAGGTAGTATCATAATTAGCCTTTACATCTGCTCCGGCTTTATTGATGCTGCTGACAACCTCATTAAGCGTCATGCTGCCCTTAACTGCAATAGTCTTGCCATTAATCGCCAGATTAAACTCAGAAGTGGCAGTGATTCCATCAAACTGATCAGCAAGCGTTCCTTTCGTCTTACCTGCAGTAGTATCTGTTATGCTTCCACTACTGGATAATTTAACACCATCTGCCAGTTGCTGCACAATAAGCGAATGTGACACATTAGCTGCATCAGCATTGGCCGTGGCACTTGCAACTGTTTCATTTGTAGAAGTCACTTGCTTCGGTGATAAAGTTGTCTGTTTTTTAAAATCAGCGATTGTCTTATTGCGAAGATCCTCTGCCAATGTATAAATCGTATTAACATCTTGTTTTTTCCATTCAACCTGAGTCTTTTTCTGCCAGACCTTATCATATGAAGCCCTGCGAGCCTTCATTAAATCCTTGACCATCTGATCAATGTCCATACCAGAGCCGCTAAGCCCGTATGTTCTCATTACCATATGTACGACCTCCCTATCGAAACTACGCCTTTTTATCTAACAACATACCAACATATTCTTGTATATTGGCAATCGTATCCAGCAATTCATGAGGTGGAAACTCTTTTAGCACTGTACCGTCACGCTTATCAACCATTTGCACGATCAGTCGCTTGGTTTTCTCATGTAAAGAAAACTGCAAATCAGTATTCATTAGCTCCATCAATTTATTCATTCGATCAGTGACTTGCTCTGCATCATCCCGACTAAGAGGACTGGCATCTGCTTGCTTGGGATAATCGTAATTCTTAGCAAGTTTAGCTGTTGCAGATCCTCTAGGCTGATTATCTGCTGAAAGCTTAGAAGCTTGATTAGTTGAAAGTATCGCGGTAGTTTTTAAAGTGACATCCATGTCTTGTTCCACCTCGTCAAATTCTTCTCTATTGTTATATCGAACAAACAGTGCTTTTTCTAAAGAGGAATTTATAAAAAAGTTGCTGCAATTTCGGTATTCCAGCAACCAGATAATGTTAATAATATTAAAATCTGCCGAGCAACATTTGACGCTGACCATCTGAATTTGGATAACATCTTGCTGATCTAGCCACACTTTTTAATAAATCCCAGTACAGCAGCTTAAAACCGCTTGTTTTTTTTGCATGAAGTGAAATGATTTTATACTATATTGTTGCATATAGTACAGTATCTACGCCATAAATCCCGTGACTCCGCAAGAAGAATTTATATTCGGGAACAATGGAGTGAATCAGTAACGGAAGCCGCCAAATGTCATCATTTTTGTGATAAACCGAGATAGCCAGGTCCGGCTTGTCCTCGACAAGGATTTTCTTTGCCCCTAAAATAGCACTGTATTCAGCGCCCTCAACATCCATTTTGATAAATGTCGGATGAAATCCAACCAAGGCCTCAGATAACGACACGCATTGAATCATCGCTGTCCCGAACTCTGAAATGTGGCTGCCCGCTGTTCCCTGGTTCGTAAAAAAGAACTTGCTGGCACGATCAGCAACTCCGCAAGGAAAGCATATGGCTGTTCGATTATCCATGTAGTTTTCCATATTTTTATGAAGCAGGGCAAAATTCTTCTCATCTGGCTCAAAGCACACTACAGATTGAATCGGAACTTCATGGCGCAATCCGGTCAAAATGCTATCCCCTACATATGCTCCACAGTCGACGAATCTTTCGTAACCCTTATTAAACGCGATAGATTTCACAAAATATTGCGATTCATTGCATGGCAAACAGAACGCAGAGAAATCACTTGTCAGCTTTGACTTTATAAACTGATAGAGCACTCGTATGCTCTCTTCCTCATCCAATAATGCCGCAAATTCCAGAATTTCTTTCTGGGCCTTTTGGACATCCAGTGGATTATACAAAAAAGCCGCCAAACACTTATAATGCAAGATATGGCAAAATCCCACTGCACGCAGTTGATTGGCGACATCGGTAAATTCAGCCTCCCCAGAATCAAAGCTTAATATCACAACTGCGTTTTGGATTGCCTCCTGCGTCAGACCGATCGCATCCAAACTATAAACAGGCTTAGAGCGATAACGCATTTCGCCCGAACCACGTCTATCCAGAAAGGCTATCACCTCCTGACCGTTCCCGACGAGTACATCATAAACCAATTCGCCGACACGCCCCGCACCATATAATAAGATGTCCTTATCATGAAACAACTCGACTGTACATATGGGATTGATTTCTGTGCGAAATAGTTCAATAAATTGTTCTATGTGCTTTTTGTTCATATGCGGTACCTCACTATTTAAACATATCTGTCATTGTATATTCTCGATTGCAAAATTCATCTCTCGATAGATTAGCTTCAAACTCACAATTTTCTACTATAGAATATCTTTGTTGGATTAAACTAAACACCTGATCGGCAAATTGCGAACGAATTCCATTTTCCAGCTTTGAATTCAAGACCATATATTCTTTAAAATAATTCATAATTGCTTGCTGCACTTCGCTTATATACACTAATTGCTTATCAGTCCTGCTTTCTTCTAAATAGATAGGATTTCCCTTTTGATCAAAATGTGACAACGTAGGCTTTGAAGATACAATTATACTTTCCATAAATAAATAGTTGGTAAATAAATAACTTTGTAATCCATACATATAGCCCGATTCCAGAAAAGATTCGACTGTTAATGCTGTCTTTTTATGATATTCTTCAAAAAAATGGATAAAATATAAACCACTTATTTTTTGTGAAACTATATTTATTAAACACATTTGGCAAGTAGCAGAAGAAACAAAATCAAAAAATGCTAGTCTATCATTTTCTTTTAAATTCAAAGTATTTATATACTTAAAATACTGTTTTCGAAGAAGCATCGACTTAGATAATATCTCTTTTTTATGTGAAAGCACATATTGTTGCAAAGTTTCATACTTTTCTTTTTGATAAGGAAGTATTTCTCTATCTTCTAACAAAAATCTTTTCTTCAATAATTTTTCCGGTGAATCATCAAAAGCAATCTGAGATGCATATAGAATATCTTCTTCACAAAAAATCGAAGCTGAAATTGCTGACATTCGCGAGATCAAAAAGTATATATTTTGCGGCAGATTTAATGACCTTTTTTCAGGTTCCCCAATACTATCATATAATTTATTAAAGATATAGCCATCCCTTGCTGAAAAGAGTATTTTATCATATCCCATCTTTACTTTCTGCACCAACCAAACCATGAATGCAGTTATTAATGGTGCAATAAATAAATACCCCATATCATACGCATTATTTATAGTCATCCTACCTTCCGACTTATACAATGCAAAGGGATCGTTAAAAACTTTTGCTAAAAACATCCCTGTTAAAATTCGTTCATCTAATGTTTCTGCCTGGCCTAGGACGTTCTTATACGCTGATATTTCTAACATATCTCCGGCGCTATAAATGTGAAATGAATCAATTCCATTAATCTGTGCATATGTACCATCAATGTCCAGATTATCTCCAATATGCAGATATGACTGACCTTGTATTTTTTCCTTAAATACTTTATAAAGGTTTTGTGATTTCGACGTACGATACTCACAAGAAATAAATACATCCTGATAACCTACTATACCTAAGTTTTCCAATATTTCTTCTAATAAATTCCTTGGCAGATACATATCGGAAATTAAATAGACCTTTTTTTCAGAAGTAATCGCAGAATTAAAAATATCAGTCATTTTCTTTCTGGGAACCAAAACTGATTTATCGGTATCAATTTCATTTTGCATTAATTGATCCGACAATTCAGTCGAAATACCCGTATTTTCTTGAATTCTAGCATAAATTTCGCATAAAGTTGGAATTGTATCCACTGACAAGTCTCGCTCTGCATCAATTCTTTGTTTTACAAAATCATCTTTAAATTCAGATTGCATATTCCTTGACACGAGCTCAAATATATCATGCGGGTATAGAACTTTTCTCATTACTAAAGTATCAAATATATCAAAACTAATAATGTCGTGCTTGAGGATTTCTTCACGCAATAACTTTTCATCCACACTAAAATAAGGATGATTTTTCACCGTTTCATCATTATTTTTTAATAAATTGACACCGTTAAGATCAAATAGCTCTATCTTATGGCTCTTACAAAATTTCGCAATACGTTTACAAATAATCTTCGTTGAATTTGCCCGTGCAATAATAATAATAATGTCTGTTTTAAGTTCTAATACTTCTTCATTGGAAAGAATTCTTTTCCCGTAAATAGATTCACCAGTCTTATAACCATCCATTACGCCCAAAAACTGAAAATCACTAAAGCTATCAAGAATATGCTTTGTATTGTTACTAATACCATATAAAACAATTTTTTTGTTCACACAATCTGCAAATTTGTTTTTAAAAGTATCTATAATATATTGGCGTTCATTCATAGAATACTTTATCCTCCCTTGGGGTGACTGCATTACTTCACACTGCATTCAAAACGTCCCCTTACAAACACTGAATTAAATCCTTCCAAGAAAGAAGCGCCACGTTCTGTTGACCATATAGCCTCTGAAGCTGTTCGAAAACCTTAATGTCTTTACCGGTTTCAACCGATACTAAAATCGCGTCGACCGCTTGGTCACGATCAACCGTCAGCCAATCAGGCGAATATACCGGAATTCCTGAAATAACCTTGTCCTGCATATTAGGATTATTATCCAAGAAACAAACAACCTCAAAAAACTCAAGCCGTAGGTCTTCCAACAAATATAACGCCGTTTTCATGGTGCCGAATATTGCTACTCTGTTAATCCCTTTTGTCCTTAAACTTCGCGATATTCCCTGCTGTTGCAGCAGTAAATTCTCCAGCCATATTTTATAATAACCGGTTATATCAACATCTTTGACCATAGACTCAGGTACCTGTCCAAAAAACTGGATGATAAGCCTTTGCGTTTCTTCCAACAGTTGTTTTCGCCTGATCGGATTGCTGCTTACACCTCCACTGCGAAACACAGCGACGATACGGTTAAAATATTGAGCATACTGTTCGTAATGCTTGAAGCAATACGCTGCAAATTCCATATCACTGACAATCTGATAGGACAAGTCAAACGGGCCATGTGCTGCAAATAACTCCTTGCGGACGAACATACTTGGATGCTGACACATTTCGCCATATCGAAAGTCTTCATAGGTTAACAGCTTGCCCAATGGACGTTCGTAATTATTTTTCTCATCCAGCATCAGTACATTTCCATAGGTTATTTTTAGTTCAGGCCGAGCAGAAAACACTGCCGCTATTTGTTCCAGCACGTTTGAATCATGAAAATAATCATCGGAATTAAGAAAAGAAAGCACATCGCCGCTAGCAAGCCGAACCCCTTTATTAAAAGCATCATAGATGCCCTCATCCGGTTCAGACACCACAGCGGCGATTCGGTGACGATATTTATTGATAATATCCAGCGTCCCGTCCGTGGAACCGCCGTCGATAATGATATACTCAATGTTGGCGTAGGTTTGATTGAAGACACTCAGAATGGTTTGTTCCAAATATTGTTCACTGTTAAATGTAGCAGTAATCACCGAGAATGTAAAAGGCCGCATAGTAGCACCTACCCTATTGATAATTTTGACAAAACCATTCGTAAGTCCGTAAAAGACCGGTATTAAGGTCGGTTGGAGCCGTCCATCCCAGACTGGCAAGGTAAGTCACATCATTAATTTTTATCGGCGTGCCGTCAGGCTTTGACGTGTCAAAGACAACCTCACCGTCATATCCAACCGTCTTCGCAATCTCGAAAGCCAAATCCTTGATCGACACTCCGACACCTGTACCGATATTGACAATCTTGCTGTCATTATAGGTACGCATCAGATAAAGACAAGCATCCGCGAGGTCATCCACATACAAAAACTCCCGCACCGGTGTCCCAGTACCCCACACTGTAAAATTAGGTGAGCCTGTCAGCTTAGCTTCATGGCATTTACGCATGAGTGCAGGTAAAACATGAGAAGACACTAAATCAAAGTTATCATGCGGGCCATATAAATTGGTCGGCATAACAGAAATATAGGCCGTACCGTATTGCTCATTATAAGCCTGGCATAGCTTGATGCCTGCAATCTTTGCAATAGCATAGGCATCATTAGTTGGCTCTAAAGCTCCTGTCAGCAAAGCCTCTTCCTTGATCGGCTGTCCTGCCAGTTTTGGGTAAATACACGAGCTACCCAAAAACAACATCTTTTTAACCTGGTTTCTCCAGGCGGCATGAATAATATTTGTTTCAATCATTAGGTTTTCATAAATAAAATCAGCCGGATACATGGAATTAGTTAAAATCCCATCTACTTTTGCCGCTGCTAAAAACACATAATCAGGCTTCGCTGCAGCAAAGAAATCAGCTACCGCTTTTTGATTTAACAGGTCAACCTGCTGTCTCGTTGCTATTAGGATATTAGTATAGCCTGCCTTCTCTAAAGCACGAATAATAGCAGACCCTACTAGTCCGCGATGCCCAGCAACATAAATTTTGGCTTCCTTATTCATTATACTGCCGTACTTCAAAGCCATTCTCCTCACAGAGTACATCCCGTTGAGCACTCTTTAGGTCTTCCTGAACCATCATCGCCACTAGTTCAGACAATGTAGTTTTAGCTTCCCAACCTAACTTGGCTTTTGCCTTACTGGGATCGCCTAGTAAAAGTTCAACCTCTGTGGGACGAAAATAGCGCGGATCTACCTCTATCAGTACATTTCCGGTTGCTTGATCAAGACCTTTTTCGTCCACTCCACTACCCTGCCATTTGATTTCAATACCGATTTCCTTGAATGCTTGCTGTACAAAATCACGAACCTTCGTTGTTTGCCCGGTAGCAATAACAAAATCCTCTGGCTGCTCTTGCTGCAGCATCAGCCACATAGCTTCCACATAGTCCTTGGCAAATCCCCAGTCACGTTTAGCGTCCAAGTTTCCCAAATACAATTTTTTCTGCAAGCCTAGCTTGATTCTGGCTACTGCCCTGGTAATCTTGCGGGTAACAAAGGTTTCCCCTCTTAAAGGGGATTCATGATTAAATAAAATCCCGTTGCAGGCGTACATCCCGTAGGCCTCGCGGTAATTCACCGTGATCCAGTACCCATAAAGCTTAGCGACCGCATAGGGGCTGCGGGGGTAAAAAGGAGTTGTCTCCTTTTGAGGACTTTCCTGGACTTTACCGAATAGCTCACTGGTGGAAGCCTGATAAAAGCGGGTCTTTTTCTCTAACCCCAAAATACGTATAGCTTCCAGAAGCCGTAGGGTTCCTAAAGCATCCGCATTCGCCGTGTATTCGGGGGTTTCAAAAGAAACCTGTACGTGGCTTTGAGCTGCCAGGTTATAGATTTCATCTGGCTGCACCTGTTGAATAATACGAATCAGGTTGGTAGAATCGGTCGTATCGCCATAATGAAGAAAGAAATTCACCTGTTCCTCATGGCGATCCTGATACATGTGATCAATCCGGTCTGTATTAAATTGTGAGGCGCGGCGTTTGATACCATGGACTTCGTAGCCTTTTTGCAATAATAATTCGGATAAATAGGCACCGTCTTGGCCGGTAACGCCGGTGATGAGTGCGATTTTTTTGCCCATAATAACCCCTCTATTTATGTATAGAACAGTATAGTTTTGCAGCAATAGCCGTGAAGCCCATTGCTTCTAGTTGTTTGCCAATTTCGGCATAGTACATTGACGCTATAATTACAGCGTAATCAGCGCCAGGGTCATTCAGCATCATCGGTGAATAAATTGGCCGATTATACATCAAATAATCCCATTTTCTTCTATTGTTATCAATAAACCCTACTACAAGGTTGTCCTGTCCCTGCAGTTTCAACTGCTCGAACAATTCTTGTGCTGTGTTCCCAGTCCCCCAAATTAGTAGTCGCTTATTTCTAAGATTGATCATCTCTGCGATTCGAATTTGCTCATCACATGTGAAACTTATATCCTTGGAGATATCAATAATCCATGGCATAATTGCTTCAGATATTTCTGGAAACATCACTGGAACATGCATAGAAATGGTCGGCCGGGAAGTTTTTACAACATCTTCAAACAAGCCACTGTATCGTTTTGCCTGAACCTCCAAAGCAAATTGTTCTTCAGAAAACTGTCGGCAAAAGCTTTGCATGGAAGACCCTAATAAAACTTCTTTCAGTCTTTGTGCAAACTGTTGACAATTTCCCGATGAAGCTAAATAACCATTTTCCCCATTTTGAATAACATCAGACATACCGCCTATGTCAAAAGCTACAACAGGTGTCCCGCAGGCCATACTTTCCAGCATCACATTGGGAAGGTTATCCTCTAAGGAAGGCAGTGCTAACACATCAGCTGCAGAATACGCCATATTCAAGGCATGATTATCTTTTAGATACCCCAGCGCCCTATATGGCACACCTAAATTCTCAATAAGCGACGAAGACTCACCAAATAATAATATGAATATCTGCTGGTTATTTATCAGGGACGCAATTTGTTGATCTTCACAAAGCAATTCCATTGATGTTAGCAGCTCGGAAAAACCTTTTCGCCGTTCTTTAAGAGACACAGCACCAAACAGAATTACTTTCGCCGTCTTCGGAATATCAAAAAATCTTTTTGCCGTTTTTTTATCAACTGCGAGGAAGGATTGCGTGTCTAATGAGTTAGGGATTACTTCAATGCGATGCTCTTTCAACACAGTGCTTTCCCGGGCACAATCAGCCAACCATCGGCTAGGAGTGACAATAACAATATCTTTCGGCAAATACCGTTTCTTGGCGGCCAGGATAGTTTGCGTTATATTGAAAGGATTTTCTTTTAGCTGAGGACAACCAGAGCAATCCCTTTTATATTTTTCACAGCCGTGATCATAATGACAGCCGCCGGTCATGAGATTCTGGTCATGTAATGTCCATATGACTGGCTTACCCATCTGTCTTATGTGGACTACGGCCTCAAGCGATAAAAACTGCGTAACCCAATGGAGATTTATGACATCAAGATCTTTAATACTTGATAAAAAGTCAAAACCAACGGACGGATATAAAACCGAACAAATTGTATTGCCCTCATAAATGTTATTAAAAAAATATTTCGTTACAAGGCTATCGAATACAATATTGTGCGTATCAGGAGAAGTAAGGTTTATTACACTTGTACCATTGGTTGATTTATATTTAACAAACATTGTACTGTCCTGCCCGATTTGATTCAGGCCATTATGAAGACGCAGAGCGGCATTGCCCGCTCCTTGATTGTCATATGCGGAAAATAATCCTATCTTCATGGAAACTCTCCCGACTATTTATTTAAGGATGAACCAATCTTTTTCATGCTATTTTATACCGTCATCTTCTCTCGACTATATTCCTTAGTTCATAATGCCTAACAATATGGCATGGATCGTCAATAATTGATCTCATGGAAATCATATGATTAATTTTACCAACATCTGTAAGAAATCCATTAATCTTCCCGCCACTAGTATAGTCGAGTGCAATAAAGTCGGTACCTAGAGTCTGCGCAAATACAACCGAATGAAATCTCATGCAAAGATTTATATGAGATGTTTGCATGGCTTGTGTAATACTTTCAACTGTAGAAAGTCCTCTCTCAACAAAATGCTTACGTCCGGAAAAATATTTACGAGTGAAATTAATATTAAAGTCTCGATCATCATTGCCAATTGCAAAATTATGCATGGAATAAAAGTATGGAATTAAATCATAAGTATCACAAAAGTTTATAATATTCTTTGCCAACGCTTGTTCTAAATCATCTTTAAAACTATAGAATTCATCCATATTCACCGCTGCTCTATATTCAGTCGTTAACTCTCGAAGGAAACAAGCTATTCTTGTTTTCCCTTTACTATTTTTAGTCTGAAATTTTTGTAAAAAGCCGATAGCTGGATCACCGATATTTTTTATACCTTTCCGTCCAGTAAGTCGATGCGCATGTTCGACAGATGCATCATCCCTAAGATAGATTTCATCCCCCATAGCAAGTATATTTTTTACCGCTTCCGTTTTTTCCTCGGTATATATAGGCCCGATACCACAACCATAGACAACTGTCTTACCATCATTTTTTTTCGCCATGTCGAAGGCCCAAAGAATTAGGGATAATTCATCAAGCTCCATTAACGGCCCTCCGCCTGCAACCACCACATTGGCAACAGATGCATACAAAAAGAACTCTTTGCTAAATACCGGAACAACTCTAGCGTTGATTTTAAGTTCTTTTAATGTACGCTCTGTCACAAATGGGTACAGCGATGAAACCATAAATCTTGCGGTAGGATATCTTGCCTTATAGTGATCCACGATCCCTCCCAGAATCGCTTTATCCCCTACTGTTTCTGTACCGTACCAACCCACAATAAATATAGTAAAGTTCTCTGGTTTTTCACCATTTATATCTATACTAAAAGAATTTCTTCGGTTCATATACTGCTTAATAGTAAAGTATTGTCGCCAGTGCTGCTCCTCCCATTTCATATGAATCAATTCAGGTGAAGGTGCACTATGGTAATCATGAATACAATTATCACAGTATGTTTGTTTATACTGCTCAAGATATGCTAAGTTTTCCTTATAGAGCTTTATACCCGATTTCTCCATTAGATTTCCAATAACTTTTGATTTTGGAGCACAATATGCAACCCCCCCATGACAGTCTAGGTTAACTGCACGTTGTTCTTGATAGGGACAACTGATTAATCTTTTACCGCCTCGAAGCATATTTTTAATACTTCTATACGTATTTTTTATTGTTTCATCTTGCTCATAGGTATACTCTAGCTTAGAAAAAAATAGCAAAAGCTGATATATCTCGTCCTCGTTAAAATTTCTAATGAAATTTTTATTATCATGATTATCCAATCTATTGATAAATTCAGCAATACGAAAACGACCGTAGATACCATTTTCTCTCAAGTAAACTAATACTTCTTCTAAATCCCACACATTTGATTTCGTAATTGTCGTACCAGTGCTAAAGGTAATCCCGCTAGATTTCAGAAATGCAAGAACCTGTTCTACCTTATTGAAACTGCCAGATACTCCTCGGTTGCAGTCATGAGCTGAACCAATGCCATCCAGTGAGAGCATAACGGAAAAGCTTTTTTTGTGCGCCAAACACATCTGGTTTATTTTCTCAATATCAGAAATCACTTTGTCAGGATTGAGTGAATTAGAAATCATACTTAAGCCACTTAACCTCGGCAAAGCATCAATCGCTGCCCGGAAATAATTTGGTAAATTCTCCACTAGCGTCGGCTCGCCGCCAGTGATACCAATATGTTCAACGTTTGCAAATAATGGATCTGTTAATATGTTCCTAAACTCATCTACGGTAAAATACTGTTTATCATTTTTCTTCCAGACATTGCACATCAAGCACTTTGAATTACAAAAGTTATTTACTTGATAATTAATAACTTTAATATTATGACGTATCTCTCGGTCCTTATGGTAAGACTCGCCAAATTCCACATTTTTTTTATTGTATAATTCGTAGATAATTTCACAAAGTTGCAATCCATCATAAAAATGTACTTCATCCTGCAACTGCATCTCGCGAAGCTGTCCAGCTATCTCAGAATAGTATATACTAGCGACTAAAACGATCAATTCGTCTTTGTCTAAATCAGCAATAAAATTCGGATTATAAATCGGAATTCCCTGTATCTTTCCTCCCTGTTTATGCGGAGCATTATCTACACAACAACGGACAGGAACCGCTATCAAACTCAAGGCTTCCAGTACTTGACCACCTGATGTTCCAGCCCCAAAGACAATCACTTGTTTCTTACGAAAATCATCCGCTAACTTCAATATATCCATTTCCGAATACCGATCAGCTAATACAGCTTGTTGTTGCCAAGCATTTATTGTCTCATATGGAACTTTCAACTATTACTCAACTCCTTGAGTAGCTTTTTTTAAGATTCAATAAGTCTACTGTCCACATTGCATGAATTTGTATATGTAAGCTGAAATTAAATTTCAGTGTATACTTATCATAATTTATCAAAAAATGCCTTACTACTTTTCTTGTAATCAAATATTTCTACAAAAGCATTCTTAACATTGTTTTCATAAAACGGATAATCTTTCACTATTTCTTCAATGGCTTCAGGTATTTCTGCTAAAGAGTCTATAACTTTTCCTAACTTATACTTTTTTACATCATCTGCCATTCCAGGCAAATTCTTAACAATAACAGGTTTTCCACAGCTAAGATACATGAACAGTTTGCCAGAACTTCTGCCGATAAAATGTGCATTATCACATTTTCTAGAATACCAAACTAGTCCAATATCATATTGCTTAACCAGCTTTACATATTCTTCAGGAGATAACTTATGTTCGATTATTGTAATATTTTTCTTAGCAAGTTTATCCTTATTTCTCTCCAAATAACCACTACCTCTATCCCATCCGGACAATGTAAGGCTATGGTTATATTGATTAACATCATTAATAATTTCAGAAATCACTAATTCCTCAAACCCTCCACTAAAAAACAAAGAGCCTGTACATTTTTTGCTATCATTATCAGTCATAGAATGCGAATAATACGTATTTGGTATATAATAGGTGCATTTATGTTTAATACCATGTTTCGCTGAAATTTTTTCTCGTATCGCATCTTGAATAACCATACAACAGCTATTGTAACAATATAATTTTTCTAATATCTTGTTAACGAAAAACATCGCCTTATCACGAAAATCAACTATATATATATCAGAATATCCTTTAGAATCATAGCCCATCTCTCTTAGTTGCGCGCTAATTTCACCTATGTACATAGAGCCAATAATAACATACGGTCTATCGTCTGCATTTGACTTCTCTAAAGTTAGCGGAGAATGTATGGGAAGGCCTTCGAATTCTTCACCCCATTTAGCTGAATTGTTATCAATAAAACCCGTGGCCTTAAAACCTGATTGGCGTACCCATTGAATGGCCTTCTGCCCAAATTTTCCGGCCCCCCAAATGTATAGAGGTCTATCATTAGGAATTTCTTGAGGTATAATTTCAGATGGCTTTTCCGATATTTCCAAATTGTAATATATATATTTATTAAATCTGTTAAATATAGATGCAATAGCAACATTTTTTGCATCATTTGGGTCAAAGCAGATCACATATTCATAATTATTTTGGATGATAAACTTTGTATATTTTAATAGCTCGTCTAGCCATCCTTTAGCCTGTATAATATGTACCTCATCAAAGAAGCACTTGATATTTTCATCATCACATGTAGAATCAGTCACTATTGTGACATGGAAATTTCGTTCTTTCAGTTCATTAGCACATTGATAAACCGCCGGATAAGTCGATAAGCCACGAGCGGAATTAGCTAAGACTAGTAAAGCTTTTCTCATTTTCCTGTTTTGCCCCCTTTTGTCCCACAAAACACACATTCCAAGTATCATATCCGGGAGTTTTTCCAGTAATAAATTCAAAGGAATCAATCAAGCAAAATCCTACTTGTTCTAACAGAAGCTCTACTTCCGGCCTAAAAAGATATCTCATAGTATGAACTTCCTGCAGCTCGCCAAAAGTTCCGTATTCCTTATCCTTAATATACATGTGATAGTTTACATCTACCAAGTTTGAATTTGGATGCATAACTGGTTCTGCTATTCTTGCTATATGTATCTGTGCATCCTCTAGTCGCTTTACCCGAACCACAGGCCGATTAGACAATACCGCAGGGCCATACCAGCAATCAAAAATAAATATTCCTCCAGGCAGCAGCTGCTCATAAGCAGTAGAGAAAGCCTTGTACAAATCACTATTGCTAGTCTGATAGCTCATTACATGAAATAAAGCCGTTGCAACATCAAATTTTTCTTCTAAATTAAATTCTTGTAAATTAGATAAGGTGAATGATAAATTCGGATTGTTTTCCGCCCTTATATATGCTTCCTGCAACATTCCCTCACTCATATCCACACCATGCACTTTATAGCCCTTCTGGGATAAAAGTTCTGCATGTTTTCCCGTTCCACAGCCTAAATCTAATATATTTTCCGCTCTAATATTATATTTTCTGATTAAACTATCAATATAATTAGCTTCACCAATATAATCTTTATCCCTATAAAGCAAATCATAATAATGCGCATATTTATCAAAAGCCACTTTGCTTCACCTCAGACAAAGCCTTTTTCAATTTTTCAACAACATATATCTGCTGCTCATCGGTTATTGTAACGCCACTCGGCAAATAAAAGCCTTTTCTAGCCAATCTTTCAGCATGGGGGTAACTTTCTCCAGCAAATAGCTTCATCTTTTCAAATACCGGCTGCTCATGCATGCACCAGAAAAAGCCTCTTGTACCAATTCCTTCTGACGCTAACTTATTCATTACAACTTCAGCATCTATGTTTAACTCATCATCTAATACAATGCCATATACCCAATAAATATTATCGGCATAATCGGTCTTAGCTACCGGCAATTGTATGACCTCCACACCCTTCAGAAGCTCTGTATACATTTTGCCAATATGTCGTTTCTTGGCCACTGTCTCATCAATACGTTCCAATTGCGCAACACCAATTGCAGCCTGCATATTTGTCATCCTGAAATTATAGGAAAGTTCTTCATGCACATAGCGTTTTTCTGGACTAAAGAACAAATTTCGCACTAATTTACATCTCTCCGCTAACTTCTCATCATTGGTTAAGACCATTCCGCCTTCGCCGCAAGTAATATGCTTATTGGGATAAAAGCTGAATGTACTAATGTCTCCAAAGCTGCCGCACGGTCTGCCTTTATATGCCTGCCCATGCATTTCTGCTGCATCCTCGATAATGCGAAGCTTGTATTTTACTGCAAGTTCCAGCACCTTGTCCATATCGACTGGCAACCCATAAATATGAACCACCATAATAGCCTTGGTTTTAGGCGTAATCTTGCTCTCAATATCTTCCACTCTCATATTCCAGGTTAACGGATCAGCATCCACCAGTACCGGTTTGGCACCTGCTCTGACGAGCGGTGCGGCACAAGACATAATCGTAAATGTTGGCATAATTACTTCATCATCTTTGCCTAATTCTAAAGCCATCACTGCCGTATCAAGCGCTACTGAGCCATTAGACACAGCAATACCGTATTTACGATTTGTAAGCTTCGCCATTCCTTCTTCAAACCGGCTTACAAACGGTCCTTCAAAAGAAATCCAGCCACTATCTATACATTCATTCAAATACTTCCGTTCATTTCCATCCAGTTTAGGCTCATTGACAAAAACTTTTCTCAATTTCAACACCTACTCAACTAATTTGACTTGCCTTGCATCAATACCAGCAAATCGCGTTTTATCTCCCTCACCGGCATATGGCCCCTGTTTTACCTCAAACATTTCAACCTCTTCTAGGACCTCAAAGCCATGCCCGCCGGATGCCAGTAAAATTACATCACCTGCGCCAATGATATGACTTTCCAAATATTTTTGCTGGTTATCATAGAAATCAACTCGCAATTTCCCCTTGCGTATAAACAAAACCTCTTGTGTATAATGCACTTGACGTAATATCAAATTGTGAACATGTGGTTCAATCAATTTCCCTATTGGGTGATTCATATAGGCTACTTGCTGCGAAAAATCATTAGGAGTAAAAAAGTGAATGCCTTCTCTTTGAAAATTAGATGATATAATAAGCCCTAACATCACGCCATTATTAACAACTTGCTTAACCATACTTATACTCCCTCGTATCAACATCAAAGCAATCTAAAACTCTAGAAATTCTTTCTTAATTCGAGCACAAAATATAAATACACATCAGGATGAATCTTTGTACCATTGGTCACCCTATATATGGTATATTCAAGTCCATGTTTCCTTGCGTGGCCCAACACTCTTCGTTCGAGTTCTGTAATATTATATTTCCGCGAAAACGGTATATTTTTCCATTTGCGATTATAGTATAGTTTTGCTCCCTCGTCATGGAATCCAGACTCGTAACAATAGTCCATAGTTGCATACCCACAATAATGAGTATGCATATATAACGGCAAAATAATTGCTTTTCCACCAGGCTTCAATATTCTTGCTAATTCCGCAATCAAATTAGTATCGTGAGTCCCAATAAAACATTCATAGGCACATTGTAAACTAACAGCATCAATGCTGTTATCTTGGAAAGTAGTATTTGTTGCATCCATAACCAAATAGTTCGGTTCACCCTCAAAACGCTTACTGCCATTAAGATCGATAGCCATTGCTTTATAACCTTGCTTTGAAAGTAAATAAGCCCATGGACTTTCATTTGCAGCAATATCTATATAGGACATGTCTTTATTTAATCCCAATAAATCTCCCGCGACAAAATGTTCAAGTACTTTTTCTTCAAATAGTTCTTCGCTGCCACCATAAAAATCTGCTCCAAATAAAAATTGCTTTTTAAACCCATGATAGTCGTCTGGTTTTATATTATAGTCAACTACATTATAACCGTTAACGATCAGTTCTTCCCGGATTTGTTCTAGCTCTAGACGGCTAGGATTTTTATATTCTTCAAAATCGAGTTTTACTTTTTCCAATAATTTATTAACTTCATAGTTTACAATCTGGTCTCGCTGAATTCCTTGGTGGATAAGGTAGTCAAAAACATCATATTTATTTTCATCGGCCAGTGTAACCCATAGAAAAAAATCACGATATTTGACCTTAACCTCAGCCAGCGACCTGACTGGCAGACCAAGATAAACGCTCCCCTGCTTAGTAGCATCAGCATCACAAAAGCATATCGGCAAATATCCGTCTTTTCTAACCTTCTCTATTTCTTTAACAGCATTTTTGCCTGCACCATACAATATTAGGTTTTTCATTGAATATGCCTCCTATGTATCAGACATCAAAGTAGTCTTTGCGCAGCACCCAAGAAAGAATATCCGGATTACTCCGCACTTTTAGCTGATGAAATGCATATCCATCTTCATAGCCATTTCTCAAGGTTCTCTTCACTAAGTCCATCTCCCGATTCGATGTACTTCTTGACCTAGCTGCCTCCAACAATCCATTATCCGCTCGAATTTTTGTATAAGAGTCTGAGATCCCTTGCGCATAGGCGCGATTATATAAATATGCTACTGTCATCCTTTGCTTAGATACCAAATGATATACCGATGCAGCAGGATGATAGATCGTTTTCCAATGATTAGCCGCAATAGCTGCCGAAACTGCCGTTTCACCATCACCACGGTACTCCAGCAGTTCTTTAGGCATACCATCAGGATGAAATCCCCCTACACCTAGCAGCACCTTCCGCCGTATAGAAAAATTACATCCCCAAACATAATATGGTGAAATTTCTTTTATATCATCGCCAAAGTCCAAGATACTATAATACCCCAAGCATTTCCCATACTTACACTGGCTCCACAGATTCAAAACCCACGTCGGCGGTTCAATTTCATAATCCGGCAAATTTTTCCCGCCTACTAAAACAACCTCTGGATTTTGTTCAAAAATCGATTTGATGGCAGTAAGCCATGTAGGGAAAGCGCGAATATCGTCATCAGCAAAAACTAAAATGTCAGTATTGGCATTTTTCAGACCACAATGGCGTCCAACATGAAGCCCTGGCGTCGGTTCAAAAAAATAACGCAGATTTATAATCTTATCACGGAAAGATTTAACCACATCTCCAGTATTATCTATCGAACCATTATCAACTACTAAAACTTCGAACTCATCTTGTGGTAAATTCTGTTGCTCTATCGACTCTAATGCAATATTAAGTTCAGAAGCGCGATTCCGAGTTGGAATAATTACAGAAATATACACATGCTTGTCCTCGCTATATTAACTTTCCCCAAATTAAATTTGGCAGCCGGCCTACTTCCATCAAACGATTTTCCATATCCTCTTTGATTACTTTTTGCACTCCTTCTGCCCAACCAATATCATGAAAAACAACCATTCCACCTTTTTTCACTTTGGGCAGCCATGCATTAACATCGGCTTTAATCCCTTCGTAGGAATGATCCCCATCAAAAAAAATAAAATCAATTTGTTGTTGAAAAGTCCTTGCTATATCAGTACTCATTCCCCGTAACGGTGTGATGATTTCTTTGTATTGTTCGGTATTACTCAAAAATTCTGCAAAGGTATCACGCGTACCTTCACTCATCGCATGATTCTGCCATGTATCTATACAATAGAGTTTAGATTCTACATGACCTGATTGAAGTATTCCTTCTGCGATAAAGCTGGCAGACGCCCCTAAGTAAGAGCCTATTTCAACAAAATTCCCCGGTACCTTTATCGACAACTCCATTATCTTAAGTTTCTCGCCTTCTGTTAAATGCGTAAAAATAGAATTTTGCTTTTTCAAATGTATAGTCAGCAACTTTATATCACACCTTTTCAAATTCAATGATCATTTCATAATGCGTTTTTTAAATCTTTCCAATGACTGACGGTTTACAATTGCTTAAATTTCCGAAGCTCCGCCCAGCAAAAATATTTTTACTCATATAGCCTACCGCTTCTTTCCTTAATCTTTTTTGCAGGGATTCCTGCGTAAACTCCATATTGTTCCGTGGAACGGCTCACCACTGCTCCAGCAGCAATAACACTCCCCTGCTTAATAGTTATTCCATCCAATATTTTGCACCCGGCACCAATCCACACATCATCTTCAATAATAATACCCTTGCTGGTTTCACCTTGGTTATATATAAATGTATCTCTATCTGCATAATTGTGATTAGAAGGAATAATCACTGTGTGAGTTGCAATCATTACTTTATTTCCTATTGTCAGACCACCATGGCCATAAACAATACAATATGGATTAATACTGCAAAAATTCCCAATCTTTATCCTCCCCCCATGACTTAATAACATTGCCCCGTGATCGATTTTACAATTCTCCCCAATTTCAATCTCGCCGCCATATCGCAAATCAACAATCGCAGTCTGGTTTATAATAGTTGATTTGCCAATATATATTTTTTGTAAATTTAAAGAGCCAATTGAACACTTGTTACTATAGTGCAGAATATGCCGGAACCCTACCGCGCGCAGTTGATTGGCTATGGCGATAAGTTCAGTCTCATGTACCTCTAGGCTTAATAGCACCAGTGTATTGGGGATTGAGCTTTTCGGCAGACCGATATCATCCAAGTTATAAACCATCTTAGAACAATACCGCCTTTCACGTGAACCATGTCTATCCAGAAAAGCGGTCACATTCTGACCGTTTTTGGTAAGGGCATCATAGACCAGACCGCCAATATGCCCTGCACCGTATAATGCAATGTCCATATCACGAAACATCTCGGCAAAACAGGATATATCGATTTTTGTAAAATCTTTGTTCAATTCTGATAACCTCCGCAAAAGCAACTGAATTTTCATAGTGCTAGCAAAACCACCGATGCCTTCCAATCACTAGAACGGTAGCGCTTTTATCTTTCGTGTTACTATTGTCAGAAATATTTTTTTATGATAATGCCTTGGATTTTATAAAATCATAAATATTTTGTCCTGCCGAACTATTAATTGCCGATAAGGCATTCTGCTGGTTATGCTTTACGCCAATATCGTCATTGTAACTGACGGTATTAATAAACTGTTCGACAGTAAACAAGCCGCCTTCTTGATATAACAATGATGATAAAGGATCAAATGACCTAGTATTAGCAGGTGTGGTCTCTTTTATTACCTCTGCTATATCATGTAATGGCCTTATATGCAGCTCTTCGGTATTTACATCATATTCCTCGATAACATTTCCGCAGCGAGGGATGGCATAAATTTTTTCACCTGATAAATAAACAAGAAAATAACCATTTAACAGCCCTAAATCATTAATTTCTCGCACAATCTTTATGCTTCCATTATCCCGATTTAGTTTAAGAATCATATTTCCTTTCCAGGGAAATAGCCAAATATGATTCCCATCATGCAATACTTTTATAAAACGACATTCCCTTGATATAAGGTTAGCCGGAAAATTTCTATACTCTACTACTTCATTGCTCTTAGGATTCCAACGAATGACTCCAATATCATTTTTCGGAACAAGCCAACAAGCTGTACCATCAAAACAAATACTAATCCAACCGGTTGCCTTGCTATAAATTTTCTCTACCGTTGCCTTGCAGGTTTTCATATCAAATAAAAGCACCGCATCCGTATCAGCGGATACAGTCACAATAACAGAATTAATTTGACAGGAATTGCAAAATAGAGCTTCCCTCTCACTGGACGGCAAGTACTTAATAAATTCAGGCACCCACTCTGTATACAAATTTAATTTTCCTGTCACTGTATCCAGGCATATGATAGCTGGATAGTAAAAAGCGATAAAAAAAACTTTATTGCCATGTGAAAATGCACTATGAAATTTATATCTCTTGCTTCCAGCAGGAAGAAACTGAATGTCAAAACAAGCCACTGATTTATCAGTCAAATTATAACTTGAAATACATTCTGCCCCCCACGGCGTAAAATATATCGTCTCATCAATCTTTGCAGTATATCCATAAAAGTCATGATCATCACGCACACCTGGAAACTGAGCAACAAAAGATGATTTTCCTGTTCGCTTCTCCATGCGAAACAGACCATTTTTCCCCCAAAGAGTAAACCAGATAAATTCATCATCAATATATAAACAGGTTGGTCTTATCGATGGTAATAACTCTTGGCTATTTTGCAGCATAACTGGCTTATCAGCAGCAGTGAACAACGAAACTACGGAACTACCATCACCATAATAAGCATCGCTAATAGCAATAGATCGATGCAGGTCAGAAGTATCATCATAAATCCCCCAACCCGCCTCCTTGTATTCTTTAATAACCCGCATATATTTATTGAGCGATTGCGGCTGCAATGTCCTGAAATTCAACTCTGTATTGGGGTGAGGCCGCCACAAAAGCACCACATCGTCGCAGGAGCGAAAGAACTCAAAAACAGCCTGTAACTTCTTAAAATACTGCTCACCACCGTTTAGCCATGTGAACATATGGGTATTGTAGAAAATGACTTTCTTGCGGGTTCCGTCTTTTCGATAAATTCGTCGTTCCCACTCCTCGGGAAGGGAATATTCCTCTTTTTTCGTGTTCAAAACCTTATCATATTTCGGTGAACCAAGGGCTACAAACTTCTCCATAGGGTTCCCGAAACAACCATTCCAGCCGCCTTGCTTCTCGTATTGGTTAAATAGCTTGATATAGGACTGCCGCTGTGCCTCTGACTGCACAATAACTTTATCAGCATATAGTACTCCCGGAAGTGTAACACAGTAATCCTCTACGACATCGCCAATCGGAACAAAATAAGGTATATATACAAGCTGATCGCAGTGCTCCCGCAATCGTTTGCTGTAAAAATCAGGGTGAATTCTTGCGTTGTGAGCGGCATTATCATAGGCATAGTGAATAAAAACCACATCCGGGCAGCGTGTCTCAATGTTATATTCCCGCCAATCAGTGATCGGTACATTGTCTGGGTATTCGCTACCTTCATAGTGCATTTTTCCAAACGTACCATTAGGTAAAAGCTCATAGTAGGGAACCGGCACAACATATGCATCGCAGCAGGGGTCGGCGTTGGCTGCTAGCCATACCGACTCCAAGCTATCCCACATAGATGCATTGTAGGGGAAAAAGGCTACCTCTAGCTTGTTTGGCTTAAATTCGGTTTTTACACTATTTGTAATTTTGCTCAGTTTCTCTTTTAAGTGTTTCAAAAAGCTCCTGTTTTTTTTCTGTTCAGCAGCTAGGCTTGCCTGATACAAGAGCTCATAATATTCTCCAAGCAGCGTAACTGTTTGTGTGCCTTCCCCTTCAATCTCTTCGATAAAACCGCAAATGGCTGCCACAAACTCTTGACAATCGGCCAATACTTGTAGGAAAGAAGAAACTTCTCCTTGTAAAAAAAGCCGCTTTATTTCCGAGTTTGCCTCAGCCAGCGTTTGTATCATTTCTAAAATTTTCTTCTGTTGGAAGTTTCGCATATCCCCAACTCTTTCGTTTATTATTAAACTCTATCTTAGTTTTATATCCCTAATATTTGCTGGCTCTCCCTGGCTTCATACAAAGCACGGAATATATAATAATCAGCCGGTGATGTAATCTTCATATTATTGGGAGGGCTAATCACCATATGCAGCTCAACACCGTAAATATTACATAAGTGCGCAGAGTCAACCGCAAGCAATCCCTCCTGCTGCGCTTTTTGATGCAGGCTCCAGATTGCTTCATAGCGAAAAGATTGGGGGGCCTTGGCTATATACATCTGGCTACGTTCAGGAACAGCATTAATCAAATCTCCTTGCTCGCTGTATATAACACTTTCGATCACCGGTTCTACTGTGATGGCAGTGCCACATTTTTTCACCTTGTCAATATTAACGGAGATAAGTTCCTTATTAATGAGTGGCCGTACACCATCATGTATAAGGACAATATCCTCTTGCTGACAACTTCCTTCCATTGCTTTAAGTCCATTATAGATCGATGCCTGACCGGTGGTGCCGCCGGACACGATTTGCGTTATTTTTCTAAAGTCATAGCGTTTGAGCCAGAGCTTCAGTTCATCAATCCAGCTTTCCAAACAGACTACGACAATATTGTCAACTTCGGGGTGTTCCTCGAAATGTTCCAACGTATATAAAATAATGGGTTTTCCATGCAGCTCAAGGAATTGTTTCGGTTTGGCACGGGCGTTCATTCGCTGCCCTGTACCACCTGCGAAAATAAGCGCTGTTACCATTTATTTCCCCTGCCAATCTGCAATCATTCGTTTATACATAGCAGCCAGCCCGTATCGGGGATACCACCCCAACGCTTTCAGCTTGTCTGCATTGAGCTTAAAGCCGACCTCAGGCGCATAGCCGCGTTTTTCAATGTCACTGGGTATTTCAACAACTGTTTTTATTCTGTCTTGCCCAACCTCGCTTGCAACCAGTTCTGCCATTTCCCGGATGGTTACGCTTGCCTCAGGGTTTGCGATATTGTAGGCTTGGCCGTTGGTGCCGCACAATAGGAGCGTTAGCAAACCGCGCACTGCGTCAGCTAGGTAACAGTAATTGCCTCTGGATCTCCCCTCGGTGTGCAGCACGATATTTTCTTGTGCCATCGCACTGTGCGCAAATTGCGCAAATACTCGCGTGTCCGCTTGCGGTGTTCCCGCACCAAAAGTCTGCGCTAACCGCGCGATTTTTACCGGAACACCGTATTGCGCGGAATAGGCAGCACATAAACTTTCACAAAGCCGCTTGCTTTCGGAATAGCTGCTGCGCGTATTGCACAAATCTAAGTAGCCTAAGTCTTTTTCCTGCACCTCTCCAAGCAGATTCTGCCCATAGACCTCCATAGAGGACAGATAAACAACACTTATCGAGTGGCACTCTTTGGCAAGCTCCAGTACATTTCTTGTGCCGTCCACTGCGGTGGTTATGACATCAACCGGTTTTGCCACCATATCTGCCGATTTGGTAATGGCCGCACAGTGGATGATATACTCCACAGTAGCAGGGATAGCTTCGGTAGATAAAGACTGACGAATATCACCGCTGATGAACATATCCAGTCCATAATCCCTTGTCAACATTTCGCCCTTATCGCTGTCCCTGCCACTGCCGATAAGTTTTAGCTTCAGTCCGTATTTTTGGTTTGCAGCAGCTAACACCCGGACAAGTACAGTACCAATCAGTCCGGTAGCACCGGTAACAAGCACCGAAGTACCTGCCATTTTGCGCCACGGCAAGCGCGAATCTGAAATAATTTGTTCAGTATCCTCGTTAAGAACACGATCAGCCAACCACACTCACTACTTTCTTTTAAGAAACTTTGCTGCTAGCCTAATGAACTAAAATATCCTTTCAGCCTCAGCCCGTAATATTTCCTCAGCCCGCGCTTTCACGCGGCCATCATTGAGCTTATCAACGTTCCACCGCAAATAATCGTAAATATCATTATCGCGGTATCCTGCCTCGTAGGCTTTGACAAACGCTTCAACAGCGGCAGCCGGGTTGTACAAGCGTTGCAGGCAATAGCCCTGATTGAAATAGAGAACCGGATGTACCAGAATTCCGTTAATCAAAGAATAGTCCACTGCTGCATTGAAATGGGCAAGAGCAGCCTGATAGTGTCCTTGATTGAGGAACAATTGCGCAATGGCAGCATCCATATTATGTTGGGATTGTCCCCCTACAGCAAGCATCTTGTGCTGAATATCATCACCGGCCCAAAGAATAAAGGTACGTACCAGACCGAGAAAGGTATCCCTGTCCGCTTCGCAAAGCAGTATAAGGTCGCCGCGATAGGCTTTAAGGATATTGCCATAGGCAGGAGGCAGGATTTCTATCGCTTGTGTCATATACGCCTTATTGCCGCTTAGTGCTGCCGCTGTAGCTGCTGCCAGCGCCAGTCGCTCATCCTTGTCGCTCTCATAGCAGTCCACTATGGCGGCGAAGGCTTTGTCATAATGGCCGTTAGCTACTAACATCTGAAGCACAAAAAAATCTTGTTTAGCATATCTTTTTTCCCTTAAATTTATATAATAAGCCAGGACTTTAGGTGTCGCATGGTTCACCAGGCGGTTAGCTAAAAAGTCCAAATCGGTTTCATTTTCAATTTCATATAAATTATTTAAGAATAAAATAATGTCTTGCACTGGTTGATTGCGGATCAATTTTAACAAACGATCAAAACTTGTTATATCCGTTTTATCAAGTTGCAAACTTTTAACATAATATTCGACCGCCCACATGCAATCATTACGAAACTCACTAACTGCCGCCATGAGGCTATAAACCACATTTAGATTAACGGCAAGTGAATTACTTTCTATATCATTATAATTTTCATGCAATTGTAAAGCTTGCCGCAGTTCACAGAATGCGGCATCATAATGCTTTGAATCATATAACATCTTGCCTTTATAAAAGTAAAACACAGGATGTTGGGGGAATTTATCAATCGCAATATTAATTTCCCGCATAACATCACCATAAGGATATTTAAGCTGCAACATGGCATCAATTAATATATTGCTTGGACGTACATTGTGGCCGACCAATTTAGTTTTACTGTCTAGAAATAATTTGGTATATTCAAGAACCTTATCCCATTCGCCCAGAGTAAAGTAACAGTCTGCAATATAGTGATAATAAACTGGATTTGTAGTTGCCTGAGGCAGCTGCTGTAGTAACAACGCCAAATTTCTTTGTGCTTTATCCCGTTGATTATCCTGCGAATATCCAGAGTGATAGATTAAAAGTTCCTGTTTATCTACCAAAATAGCATTCATCTTTTTGTTTTTTCGAAAATTATACAGCATTTCATGGATAGGATTAACATAACGAATGTATTTATCGTTTTTAAATATCCGTACATGAGTAATTTCACTTAGTATTTGCTGATTGGGTTGATCAATGTTCATCATTTTGCAAGCAATGCTATTAAAACCTTTATCTATTTCTTTTATGTAAGTTCGAATATTGCCGCCAGTACCATTAACAAAATACTCATCAGCATCTAAAAAAATAATCCAGTCACCTTTAGCCAAAGAAATGGCATAATTTTTAGCGGCCGCAAAATCATTTATCCAATTGAAGTGAAAAACTTTAGCGCCGAGACTTTCCGCAACAGTTACTGTTTCATCGGCAGAACCAGTATCAACAACTATGATTTCATCAACGGCAGCTCGATAGCTTTCTATACACCTTGCAATTACTTTCTCTTCATTTTTTGCAATTAGGCAAGCCGATATCTTCATTTTGTCTAATATCCTTCCTTATAAAGAGAGGTCAGAGTATATACTCTGACCTCTATAGGTAGTAAGATATGAATTACCGGAGAAGTTGAAGCACGCCTTGTGGTTGTTGGTTGGCTTGAGCCAACATTGCTTGTGCAGCTTGAGAAAGAATGTTGTTCTTTTGGAAGTTCATCATTTCTTTCGCCATATCTACATCGCGTACACGGGATTCGGCAGCGGTGAGATTTTCGCTGGAAGCACTCAGGTTATTGATAGTATGTTCCAGACGGTTCTGGACTGCGCCCAATTTGGAACGTTCAGCCGATACCTGCTCAATTGCATTATTGATGGTAGTAATTGCAGCAGTAGCCTTTTTATAATCACTTACATCCAAGGCTTTCGCATCAGTCCCGCGAACACCGAGGTCCTCAGCTTTCATTGAGTTCATACCAATCAAGATATTCTGACCGCTGTTAGCACCAATTTGCATACTTAAGGAACTTCCAACAGTTGTTTGTGCTTCTACAGCTTTCTTTACACTAATAGTGATACTTTCACCAACGGCAAGCGAAGCCAAAGAACCTGTAAGTTCTATAGTTTTGCCACCAAACGAGATTGTGTTATCGTCAGTAACACTTGCTGTAATACTCGCATTAGGATTACCAACATCAATTTGCGTGGTAGCAAATGCACCTGAAACTAAGGTGCGCGTTAATGTAATAGTGCCGCTAGATGCAATATCCGTATCGGTAGTAGTCGCATTAATCTTAATGTCTGCTCTAGTGTTAAGTTGAATAGTTGTTTTTGAATCAGCAGCTTCTACAAGACCTTTTTTACTGCCGTCAATCAATTTCTGAGTATTGAACTCAGTAGTATTAGCAATACGATCAATTTCATCAGTCAGCTGATTGATTTCTTTCTGGATTTCGCCACGGTCAACATCAGTATTGGTATCATTGCCAGCTTGTACAGCAAGTTCACGCATACGTTGCAGAATGCTATGAGTTTCATTCAAAGCACCTTCTGCAGTTTGGATCAAGGAAATGCTGTCTTGAGAGTTACGAGTTGCTTGATCAAGACCACGGATCTGACCGCGCATTTTTTCGGAGATAGCAAGACCGGCAGCGTCGTCACCGGCACGGTTGATGCGAAGACCTGAAGACAATTTTTCCAGCGATTTGCTGGTAGCACCGTTGTTAGCGGACAAGCGATTGTAAGTATTAAGAGCCGCAATATTATGATTGATAATCATGAGTGTATTCCTCCCTGAATTTTCGATCTCAAGCATCCTTGCCTGAGTCATTTGAATGAATATCAGTTTCGTTTTCCATCGGCCGCTGGAAAACCATCCTGATAACATTCTCATATACTTTATCGCGGGAGTTTTAACTCTGATTAAAGGTCAAATTTGTCGATTTTTGACTAAAATATCCTTCGCTAATCGTTTTGCTTGATCTAGCTCATTAACTCGCCTCAAACTAATAAAACTAAAGGAAATTTTAATAATTCGTGACGATAATCTATTTCTTGTGTAGTCCTTTTAAGGCATCAAAAGCCGCCGGTATCTGTGGAACTGCCGCTTCTTTATTTTCCGCGGCTATAGCATCGAATATTTCTCCGCGATAAATCTTTATCTCCCGCGGTGCGTCGATAGCAAGGCGAATACTGTCACCTTTAATATCCACAATCGTAACTACCACATTATCACCGATGACAATACGTTCTCCTACTCGTCGTGTTAAAGCCAGCATGCTACTTCCCTCCTTGAGTTGCCTGCACGGGCAGACCATTTGGAAATAGCAGATGTTTAGTTGTATACTCTACTTTTTCAAGAATAATTTGTTTTGCTTTGCAGTCTTTCCAGTTGACTATTACGGGAGCAAGAAGATTAACTGTCGATTGCTGCAGAGGTTCCTTTATTGATACAATATTAAAGATTTGAGGTGGATTCTTTGTTGATACGCCAATTTCTTTACTCCACTCATCGGAAAGTTCGAAGGTATATTCCGGTAGGAATGAAAAAGGCTCAACAATTAAAAAGGTCAGATCGGTATCATGAGTCGACTGGAGAAAGGCAAAAGGACTGCCTGCCTCATATGGTAAAAAAGCAAACTCATTTTCATTAGGAAAACCAGGAATTCCTTGGTCAAATTTTAGAATGTTTTCTATGGAGATATCAAGTTCACCAAAACGAGTTGATTGAATTTTCATGTTTGCACCTCTTTTGTTTATTTTAGATGACGATGGGATTGCCACGTCACTACGTTCCTCGCAATGACAATATGCTAAGTAAAAGTAACATATAAAGATTGTATTTATATTATATCTCATCTTTGAGGCAGCAGTATACGAGCATAATGAGATTGCCACGTCACTGCGTTCCTCGCAATGACAGTAAGGCATAATAATAGCGCTTGGGTTTCCCAAGCGCATCATCTATTTTGTAATAATATCTACATTACCGCCAGTTGTCCAGAAGCGAATACTGGGATATTGAGTCATTCGCAATCCTACTTTTCCCTCCCGGTAGTCAATATCCACTTTGCCCCGCTCTGACGAAATATCAAGCTGGGCCGGCTGGGGATTAAACTTAACCGGATTTGCTGTATACCGGATAATTGGTGCTTCCTTCGGGCCCCAGGAAATGCTGGGCACAGGCTGAGAAGTTGATTCGGCTGCAACATTGGCGACCACATCTTCCTTAATCTTAGCCATACGATCACCGATCTGAGCGTGATTAGCCATATAGTCTAGAACTGCCTGCTTACCTTTATCGGCGGCCTCACGAGCCAAAGTAGCAATGTCCTTGATACCCATAGAAGCACGGCATGGCGACTGGTCAATTTCCAAGGTCCCGTAAGGTCGACTAGAAAATTCCACTACAGTCGGTTCCGTGTCAATCGACAGTATAGCAGGAGTAGTATTAAGATTAAAAACAGTTTTCTGAATGTCCAATTCCGCTTTTGCCGGTTGACTCTCCATGTTAAGACGAATATTCGAAATTGCCATGGCTTACTTCAGAAAGTCTACAAGCGACATCGGCATAATACGGGCCCCGACAGCTAACGCCATATTGTAGACATTCTCAGCCGATTTGGCATCAATAATTGCTTTCGGAATATCAAGGTCCTCATTGGCAGCCAAATCAGCACTAATGATCGTATTATTATTTTGCAATAAANNTAATAAATTCAATGACATTTCATACGTTGACATCCGGGCTCCAATATAGGTCTGCTGCAGCAGCATAGCGTTGCGGTCAGCATCCATTTTGCCTTGAATGGTCGACGCAGCTGGTTCACCGGATATCTTTGTCAGATCCGGCGGTTCTTTCATTAACTCATCCCGTAAAGCAATCAGGTTATCAAACATTGTCACCGTCGGATTGCCGTCAGCAGCCGTTGTCTCTGGTCCAAAAACTTCCGTCCCGGTCAAATTAACACTGTCTTTATTAGCATCTGCCAGTCCAGGTTGAATAACCATAGACAGCTTATTCTCGTCACCATTATATACAACATGAGTAACTTTGCCTGACGCATCTTTTACACTGGTAAAAGGTTCTGTCTTATCCTTTTGTCCGGAGAAAACATAACGGTCGCCAAGCTTTGAATTCCCGATTTGAATCAACTGGTTGATAATACCGTCTATTTCACTGGCAATAGCCTTAAAGCCCTCTGTCGGATTTGGCGAAACAGCTTTAATTGCCAGTTCTTTTGCTCTAATGGTAATACTGCTGATATCCTGCAAGGCACCATCGGTAGTATCCATCCACGATACAGCGTCCTTCAAGTTTTGCGTATACTGCTCATTTCCACCAATGCTGGTATTGAATCGAAGTGCACGAATTGCTTTTATGGGATCATCTGAGGCGCGGTGAATTGCCTTTCCATCAGATAATTGTTCCTGGATGGTATTTTGCCGTTCCAACGATTTATTAAGACTATATAGATAGTTGCCAGTTATCATATTATTGCTAATACGCAATGAAAGTCACCTCACAATAGAGTTTAAAGCTTACTACTATCTCCCGACTACGCCGGTACCGTTAATCAGCTTGTCCAGCATTTCATCGATTGTCGTCATGACCCGCGACGCAGCATTATACCCTTTCTGAAAGCGAATCATATTCGTCATTTCTTCGTCCATATTCACACCCGAGATAGACAATCGCCAGTTATTCACCTGATTAACAAGCACCTTTTGGTTCTCGGTAAGGCTTTTAGCACTTTGTGTCTGAACGCCCATTGCTCCCACCAGGGAGTTATAGTAGCCATCGAGTGTACTATTATTCAACGTGCTAAATTTCGTAGTTTTGAGCGCTTCCGACATTTTGACAGCCCAGTCGCCGCTGCCATCGCCATCGGTAGCCTTTCCTTTAGCCGCAATCTTATTCAGCCCATTAGCGGGACTGGTAGCAAATAAAGCTGAGCTGACTTTCAAGCCGTCAATCCAGTTACCGTTTGCCGGAGTAGCAATTACACCGGTATCAGCACCAAAGAAATTATTGTTCGTATTGTCAGGTGCACTAGCATCAAGACCATAACCAGCCCGATGAACTGAGTTAAAGTCGGTGAGTAAAAATTTACTCATAGTATTGAGTTGATCTAAGTAACCTTTAATACCGGAAGTATCATCATCACGGGAATCAATCATGCCCTGGATTTCACCCTTGCCTAATTTAACGTTTTCCCCTGTTTCTTTGATGATAACTTCATAGGCAGGCGTACCGTACGTGGTTACCAGCGGCGAAGTTTGATCTGCCCGCACAGCCAGTTCGGTATAGCTGGTTGCGCTAACCAGCGGCACTCCATTAGACTGAATTGTATAGCTGCCATTTTGATCTTCACTTACCTGAACCTTCATCAAACCAGACAGTTGATCCACCAGCAAGTCACGGCGGTCCCGTAAATCATTAGCATTATCTTTACCACCGGCCTCGATCGCCATAATCTGCTTATTGAGACTTAAAATTTCTGAATTAATCTGGTTGGTTTTGTTTACTTTTATTTCAATAACAGAATTTAAATCGCCCACAACATCTTTGAGCTGCTGGGATGAATGCTGAATGGTATCCACCATTTCTACCCCGCGCTGCCTTAGTGCAGTACGGGTTCCTTCATCCGAAGCGGTAGTGCTCAGAGTCTGCCAGGCACTCCAAAACTTATTCAACACTGCCTGCATACCGGTTTCGGCCGTATCTTTAAATATGCCCTCAATCCGGCTGAGTGTATCATAGTTCATCTGTCCATAGCCAAGTGCACCCGATTCTTTCCACATCTGACTGTCAATAAAGCTGTCCCTCGCCCGTGTGACCGACTGAGCTGTTACGCCCGTACCTAGCTGCATTTTCCCTGCAGCGCCGCCGTAAACCACTTCCGGGCGTGTCGTGCATAAGTTAACATTTTGCCGTGAATAACCATCGGTATTGGCATTGGCAATGTTATGTCCTACCGTATCCAACGATGCTTGCTGTGCAAAAATTCCTCGTACAACTGTATTAAAACCAGCAAAGGTTGAGCGCATGATACCAACTCCAATATTTTTCTTTACACTTTTGCATCTAAAAAGTTCCTTGATGGCGAATTTTGCCCGGAACTGCCCTTAGCTGCATAGGTCGGACCTGTCTGGGTTTGGGCCAGCAGGTTAATATTATAGTTAACGAAATTGAGCGATTGTTGAATGAGCTGCGTATTAAGCTGATTCAATGGGACAAGCTCGTTCGTAATACTCGAAAACACTTGTTGAAATTCTTTTATTTGTTCGGCTATCTTCTCGTCTGCCATTTGGCTGAGTTGAGAAATGGTAAGGCCCTGTGTAGTCAAATTGTGCGCTGCTGCAATTTCCTGCAGCGCTTTTTCCCGCTGGGTTTCCAGCTTGCCGATTCGCAAAATCAGCACTTCTTCCTGACGGGTTACCGCTTCCAGTTTCTGAGCTTCCCCAGCAATTAGGAATTCCCGTTTTTGTTTGCTTAGTGCAAGCAAACCCTTACAAAGCTCCGATAGCTCAGCTAACAGAGCAATCAAATTATCCCACATACAATAAACCTCTTTCAGTTAAGCTTTAGCGGTACTTTAACGACCAAGCAGCTTCTCTGCAATGTCTTTTGCAGCCACCTGGTATTTGCCTGAGGAGATGCTTTCCGACAATTGGGCAACACGTTCCTGACGAACTTCCGGCATATTTTG
>DDHB01000023.1 GCA_002337925.1 Sporomusaceae bacterium UBA1887 | reverse complement strand
TCACTTCCACCATCTTCTCGGTGGTTGCCATCTCCCTGCTTACCTCCTGGATTGTTGCCAGCACAGCCACCCCCTTGTTAGGGTATCTGTTCATTAAGATTAAACCAAAAACAGCTGATGCTCATGAACACAATGTTCATGATACAAAGTTCTACCGCATGTTTAAACAGGTTCTTATCTGGTGCCTGACTCATCGCAAAGCAGTTTTAAGCGCTACCATAGCTGCCTTTATTGCGGCAATTGCCTTATTAGGACTCGTCAAAAACGAGTTTTTCCCGGCCTCCACCCGTCCGGAGCTCATTGTCCAGCTGCACCTGCAGGAGGGGGCTTCGCTCAAAAACACGGAAGAGATCGCTAACCAGGTTGCCCAAAAGCTGGATGGCAACCCGCAAATTGCTTACTACACGTATCACGTAGGTGAAGGTGCTCCCCGCTTTGTGTTAAGCTTTGAACCTACTTTCAACAAATCAAACTTCGCCGAATTCATTATTGTTGCCAAAGATGCCAAAGCACGTGACNNCTGACGAGCTGCGTACAGAAGTGAATCAGCTCTTAAACAAAGAGTTCCCCAGTGTGCAGGTACACTCCAAGGTAATCCTCAATGGCCCGTCTTCCGACTATCCGGTTATGCTGCGGGTAAAAGGCTATGACATTGATAAAGTTCGTGAAATTGCTGAAAAAATGCGCACTATTATGGCTGCCCATCCTAGTGCCAAAAACGTCAATCTCAATTGGCATGAACAAAGCAAGATTATGCATCTGGAAATTGACCAGGATAAAGCCCGCCAGCTAGGTATTACCTCTCAAGGCCTGGCTACCGCTCTTCAAACCCAATTATCCGGTGCACCTATTGCCGAATTCCGGGAAAATGATAAAACCGTCAGTATGGTTCTTCGCTATGCTTCTCAGGACAGAAACGATCCTTCCCGTATAAAGGACCTTAATATTCATATCGGTAATGGTAAATATGTACCGCTTGACCAAATTGCCAAAATCAGTTTTGAGGCTGAAGATGGTTTGATTTACCGCCGTGACTTAAAACCGATGATTATTGTCCAGGCAGAACTGGTTCCCGGCGCGATGGGTGATGATGTTGCCGAACAAGTCTATAATAGTCTCGCTGAGCTGCGGGCTAATCTGCCGCCAGGCTACAGTATTGAGTACGATGGCTCGAAAGCGGATAGTATGAAAGCAGTCAAATTCATCACAGAGCCCGTACCCGTGATGATTCTTGNNCATTATGATTCTGCTCATGATTCAGTTGCAGAACATCCCTAAAATGGTGCTGACCTTGCTTACTGCACCGCTTGGCATCATTGGTGTAGCAATCGGTCTCTTCTTAACCAACAGTCCTATGGGCTTTGTTGTGCAATTAGGGATATTGGCCTTAGCGGGGATTATTATGCGTAATACCATCATTTTGATGGATCAGATTGATCAGCTGCTTGCAGCTGGTGAATCGTTATGGGATGCGATCATTTCTGCCACCGTCATCCGCTGCCGTCCCATCCTGCTAACGGCAGCAGCAGCAATTCTGGCAATGATCCCCTTGATCTCCAGTACGTTCTGGGGCCCCATGGCTGTCGCTATCGCCGCAGGCTTATCTGGTGCAACCGTGCTTACCCTGCTGGTATTACCGGTTATGTATGCCGCCTGGTATAAAGCTCAGCCCGCTGCAACTGTAGATGATTCTGCTAAAGCCAATACTAGCGGTACTAGCTGCTAGTACTCTTTAATAATAAAATCTCCCGGCAAATCCGTAATGGATCTGCCGGGAGATTTTAATTTCTTTCTTTATCTCACAGTTCACTGTCAGGAGCAAATCACCAAACATCAACATATTATGTAATAAGCTCTTGGAAGATTGCTCCGGAAATAATATTTTTGATAAGGAGAATAGGTAATGCATGCTTATCAGGCATTAAATGAACTGATTCGCGGCAATAGGCGTTATGTAACCGAAAGATACGCCTATGGTGATACAGGCGCCGTAAGAAGACAGGAGTTAACGAGAGGCCACTTTCCTTTCGCCGCAATAATGAGTTGCTCCGATTCGCGAGTGCCGCCAGAAATCATATTCGACCAAGGGCTGGGAGACATTTTTGTTGTAAGAACTGCCGGTCAGGTAGTAGACAGCATCGCTCTCGGCAGTCTGGAATACGCAGTTAAATATCTCGGAGTGCGGCTTGTTGTGGTTCTGGGCCATCAGGATTGCGGGGCAGTGGAAGCAGCAATCGCCGGCTATCCACAGCCCGGTCAAATACAGGCAGTCGTTGACGCTATACAGCCTGCCGTACGGGCAGCGAAAAGACAGTGCGGTAATCTGCTGACAAATTCACTTGTTAATAACGTCTATCTCGGCATTGACAGGCTCACCTCCAGCCAGCTTTTACAGCAAAAGCTGGCAACCGGAGAACTACAAATTATCGGCGCCATGTATTGCATGAAAAGTGGAAGAGTATTTTTCTTATAGGAAAGCAAAAAATACCTGGGCTATAAGCTCCAGGTATTTTTGCTTCAAAACTTACAACTTATAAGGAGATTGGGCATAATCCAACGATACTGCCTACAACCACATAAATGATAAAAATGCCAATACCACCGATTAGAGCGCTCTTTTTTTGCCATTCCCACATATCAACATCCGTCATACGCAGCAAAACATAAATGAAGGGTACGAGCGGACTCAATAGATGGAAGGCTTGGCCGTACAAAGACGCAAAGCCTAGCTGCATTGGTGTGAAGCCGTAATTGTATCCGGCTTTCGCCAAAACGGGTAACACACCATAATAGAAGGCGTCATTACTTAAAAAAACTGTTCCAAAACAGGAAATTACGCCTGTGAACAAGCCCCAGTATTGCCCGAGACTTGGGGGAATAATAGTTGCCATGCTTTTTGAAATGGCATCTGCCATACCGGTACCATTGAGAATTCCCATAAATATGCCTGCACTGATGATGACCAGGCTCACTTGCAGGGCATCTGGCGCATTAGCTTCAATACGGGCCCTTTGTTCTTTGATATTTGGATAATTAACGAGCAGTGCCAGTGTTGTGCCTACAAGAAAAATAATTGCCGATTTAATAGAACCTTCAACTAACATTGCAATAGCCACTACCACAATAAGCAGGTTCACCCAGATCATCTTAGGGCGGCGAATACTTTGGATCTCAGGGTCAGCTATTGTCAGCATTTCATTAAGCTGTACCTCGCTCAGCTGCGTAATTCCTAACCGTTTTCTTTCGCTTAGACCCATGAATACAGCAACAACCAGTATATAAATCTCGGCGGCAACCATTATTGGAACCAAGCCGCGCAGCACCTCAGCCTCATTCAAGCCTAGCGCCACAATCACGCGGGCTGTAGGGCCGCCCCAGGGCAGGAGATTCATAACCGAATGAGCAAGAATAGTTAAAACTGCGAGATCAAGCATTTTCATGTTAAGTTTTTTATAAATGGGGACCAATGCCGAACAGACAATAATCATGGTTGAAGTTCCATCACCATTGAAGGATACGCCTGCCGATAATAATACAGTAGCCACCATTACTTTCAGAGGATCGCCTTTTGCAAAGCGAATCATTGCATTGGATAATGGATCAAAGAGTCCAGCGTCAATCATCGTCGTAAAGAACAGTACTGCAAATAACAACATAATTGCGGTCACAGACGTTGTCTTTAATCCATCAAGTGCAAATTTGCCGATATCATTAGACCAATATCCCATAGCAGAGCCTGCTATGGCAAAAACGATCGGTACAACAGCAAGAGCCACAAAGGGAGTCAGTTTCTTTTTCATGATTAGAACCATAAAAACGGCAATGAGTGCATACGCCATAACTGTTATCATAAATCAATTCCCCTTTTTTTTATTTGTAATAATTAATCAGGCAGCCAGCTAGGATAATATCTTTTTCATCGCTAGTTAGATTACCAACAGAAAGGACAAACTCCGTAATCTGATCATCTCCTATCACATAAGCTTTGATTTCAGCAGCACCTGCTGCGATCGCCTGTCGCAAATGGGGAATGAAAATAAAGCTGTCTTTGGCAAATACAGTTTCATTCGTCACCAGAAAAGGGATCATCCCCCAGTTAATCAGGTTGGAACGATAGCGCTTTGTTGCATACTCCTTTGCCAGGTTTGCCCAGGCACCCAATACGCGCTGACAAGAGGCCGCCTGCTCTCTAGCGGAGCCATCACCTGGCTTGTTGGCAAAAATGGTACTGCCAATTCCCACTTCGAAGGGATCTAGCATTTCGCAGCCATTGATTGTCTTGATCTTGGCGTAAACGTCTTTTAACTCAGCCGCCAATAACTCTGAGCTTTGCGCTGTTCTTTGCCGCTCATAGTGCTGAACCTCTTTGGCTTTTTTAACATACGATGGGTCCTTACGGCTTAAGGTGAACTCTGCCAGCAGCAGTGGATTGGAGCGGAAAGATGATGTTTCACCTGAAGGAATCAATTCATCGGTCGTTGTTACCGGGTCGGTGATATAGCTGACGACCTTGAGTAAGAGATTCTCGGTCAGACCAGGAATAGCTGGCCAGTCTTTGATATTGGGACCGAATTGGAGATTTGTTTCCGGTTCTGCTCGGCCTACGCCGTTATACACGCGCTTGTCGTAGACACTTTTGCTAAAGGAGTATACCGGTGTGTGATACGCAATGTCCATGTCGGTAGCAGCAGTCAGTCTGCCGCCATTTCTGGCGGTTGCGGCAATGGAACGGGAATCCATCAGTGCCACATAGGAAATCTGACCTTCGTTAGGTTTCGATCCTTCCCGGTTGGGGAAGTTGCGGGTTGTATGTCTAATGGAGAATTCCTGATTAGCAGGAGTGTCGCCAGCACCAAAGCATGGACCGCAGAAGGCTTCACGTACAATGACACCTGCATCCATTAGCATAGCAATAGTACCGTTTTTCACCAGTTCTATATACGCCGGCTGGCTGCCGGGATAAACACTCATCGTAAAGGCTCCATTTCCGATGCTTTGACCTTCCAGGATGTTGGCAGCAGCAACGACATTGTCATAGGTTCCGCCCGAACAGCCGGCAACTATGCCCTGATCCACATAAATCTCACCATTGCGTACTTTGCTCGTAAGGTCAAAGGTCAGATTGGGATTATCAAACTGCTCACGAGCTTCTGTTTGTACTTTGTGCATAATATCTAAAGGATTGGCTTTCAATTCTTCAATCGTATAAATGTTGCTGGGGTGAAATGGCATAGCAATAGTAGGCTTAACAGCAGCAAGGTCTACATACACTAAGCCGTCATAATAAGCAATAGCACCTGGCTCTAGTGTGGCATAATCTTCCGGCCTGCCATGTATGCTGTAGTACTCTTTCACCTTCTCGTCAGTACACCAGATCGAGCTCCAACAGGTAGTTTCCGTTGTCATGACATCGATACCATTACGGTATTCAATAGGTAAGTGAGCTACACCGTCACCGATGAATTCCATGACTTTATTTTTAACATAACCACTTGCATATACCTTACCAATGATACTGAGTGCCACATCCTGCGGGCCGACACCAGCCTGAGGTTTACCTGTCAGATAGATGCCAATGACCTCCGGTGCTGCTACGTCGTACGTTTTTTTCAGCAGTTGTTTGGCAAGTTCACCGCCGCCTTCACCGACACCCATTGTACCAAGAGCGCCATAGCGGGTATGGCTGTCAGAGCCAAGGATCATCCGACCACATTTGCTCATCATTTCCCGGTTGTATGAGTGAATAACGGCAATATTCGTGGGTACATAAATACCGCCGTATTTTTGAGCAGCCGACAGGGCAAACATATGATCATCTTCGTTAATCGTACCGCCCACAGCACATAAGCTATTATGACAATTCGTCAGCACATATGGTACGGGAAATTCCTCGAGACCACTGGCTCTGGCTGTTTGAATAATGCTAACATAGGTAATGTCATGAGAGGTTAAGGTATCAAACTTTAATTGCAGTGTGTTCTCATTGTTTGACGTATTATGAGAGTTAAGAATAGCGTAGGAAATGGTTCCTTTCCGGGCCTCTTCTTTAGTCACTTCTTTGCCCGTTTTCTGTTTAATAAGGGTAGAAGCGTATTGGTCAGCGCGAATGATGTCTTTGCCGTTGAGTAGATAGACTCCGGTGTCATATAAATTGACCATTTTGTCATCCTTTCATGAGAAATTTGTTGCCGCTTCGAAGGACAGCATCCATTGTTGCAGATTGCGAATATTCTTGTTATTGTCTCAATTTGATTATATAATGAGGGCAGCATTATAAACAAATACTTAATGTTTAATAACCTCTATAGTTTTTTTCTATATTTTTTTTAAAGGAGGCTCATATCACATGACAGAACGGGAGCTGTTATATGTAAAAACGGTAGCTGATGAAAAAAGCTTATCAAAAGCAGCCCAAAAGCTATTCTTGACACAGCCGTCTATGAGCGTATGTATTCAAAAAATAGAATCTAATCTTGGTATCAAGTTGTTTAAACGCACGAGTAACGGCCTCATATTGACCTTTGCAGGCGAGCGGTATTATCAGATTGCCACCGACATCTTAAAGATTTACAGTGATTTTGAAATTGAAGTAAGCGATATCAACAATCTAAAAAAAGGTCGTATTACTCTTGGTATCACGGTGTATTTGGCCACTCACATCCTGCCGGTTATTTTGCCGGCCTTTAAAAAACGTTGTCCTAATATAGAGGTACTTATCATTGAGAAAAATTCAACGGAATTAGACCGTTCACTGTCCTCCGGCGAGATTGACTTTGCCATCATGCATACCCTTCCATTTCACGAGCATGTCCATAACCTAACTACAGATATCTATCCTTTACATAGAGATCCGCTTGTTCTGGTAACAAAAAAAGACCACCCCTTACGTCAATTTGCCTTGACTCAGGATGGCCGGGAATATCCGCAGCTTGATCTTGCATTATGTGAGGATGAACCTTTTATTATGTTGCATCCTGAGCAAAAGATCCGACAGATAACTGATCTGATTTTAAATAAAGCCAATATCAGACCGGTCATTGCTCTGACGACCAAAAGTTATGAGACTGCAAGGCGGCTGGCCTGTGAGGGAATTGGCATTACATTAGTGCCTCGCCAATATTTAAATATATTCCCCGGAAGCTTCTATCCCGATTATTACTTCATTGATGAAAAACACTCTCCTTACTGGACAATGTGCGTAGCCGTTCAAAAAAATGCTTATGTCTCAAAAGCAGCCCAATTGTTTATCCACATGGTAAATGACAAATTTGGTTCAACAAGCATTGAGTTAAACCGGGCCAAAGAAGAATTGTAGCTGCTCTCTACTAGACAACTGATTTATATGATTATACGCTGCAAAGGCATCCGCAGGCTTACCGGGCGGGAATAATGGTGGACATAGCCTACACGCAGCACCATTTGTATATCATTGCTAGTGCCTAGCGTTGAAGGAAGCTCTTTGGCAGTAGCGGCCTCCTCTAGTACTTGTGTCATAGGATGAAGTGCAATGTTTCGCTCCCTTACCTTGAGCCAGATTTGTTGCAGCTTGCGTCCCGTTTGAATCAATTCGGTAACAGTTGCAGCTTTCCCGGTAAGCAGCAGCCAACCACTGCCCGCGGTTGCTTGCTCCTTGCTCTTTTGCATTGCAGCTTGCCTAAATTCTTCCTGCAGTACAGATTGACGCGTGTAAAAGTTTTTTACATACCAGCGCGAAACGCCTTCAATTTCCATGGTCTCCGGAGTTAGTCCATTGCCGTACAGTCTGCTATCCTGATTGGACCAGCGTATCCAATCCGCTAATTCCTTCTGCGCAGCTTCGCGATGACCTTGTATTTGATTCGCCAGTATTGTCCCTTCCGCCAAAACCTTCCCTTCCTTTGAATCTCTGGCATAATATAGACAGCCTTCGCTCTCTCCCTGGGTAAGCAGCATAACGTCTTCATTCAATAGATCTTCGGAGAGAATATTACTTCTTATCGTACGGCGAGCTGTAATTTGCTTGACAGAAAAATCACTAACAGCTTCTTTCTTCTGCAATTTTACAGACGCAATCTCGTTCGATTTTGCACTTTCCGCTATAATGTGAATCTCCACTTCATAGCCTTTGCTGTTTGCGGCCATTTGCAGGTTTTCTAAAAATGCTCCTATGGAGATCATCATTTCCCGGTTTTGCGGATCGACAGCAGGCAGCCACCTGGTATCGTCTGTTCCAATTATCCAATGATGGCTGGTAAGCAGCTTTACGGTCCAGGGTTGTGCATTATGCCCACTGGGAGCTAATGCAGCAAGACGGATAATATCAGCAAGCTCCTGTTCCAGCCCGGCTATAAAAGAAGAAGTGTTCTCTCTTACTACTGTCTGCAGCTGTCCCAGCGAATTAACCAATGAAAAACCGCCCGCCATAGCTACGGCACTGGCACTGTAGGCAAGAAACCGTCGTCTGTTCATCACTCTACTACGTCTGCTTCACTTTGATTGATTGTTCGCGCAGCAGCTTCTGTTGCTTTGCGTACAGCTTCCGAAACCGTCGCTTTTTTCCCTACTGAGGTATAAGGAATGTAGGTTTTGTTTCTTGCTGTTCCTTGTACTTCCTGTGTTACGATGTACCGGCTTTTTACAGCATCATACAACCGTATTCGGAGCGTAGCTTCTGATCGAATTGCTTTGTAAAATAAAATGTCGCTAAAATCTGATTTAATCGGCAGTATTTCAACAACTACTACTTGATTGACTCCGGTTTGATTGGTCAGCTCCAGCAACTCAGGTTTTTCCACCCAAGTTGCTGTTCTCGCCTCATTGCTATGTTTACTTACTGAAACCTGCAGCTTGTTTTGCAGTTGGGTAAATACTTCCTTCTTAAGCTCCTCACCATACGTTTCGTTTGAATGATCGGCAACAATCAGCAAAAGCTCTTGCGATTTAGTATCCTTACGCTCATTCGCAGAGCAGCTGCCTGTTATGCCAGCAGTAATCAACACAAGCAGCATGAGTAAAACAATCGGATATTTTACTATATTCATCATTTCCTCCTTATACTTACCCATTGATTAGTTTCATTAAACTAACTATGTATCTATATAAACCCGCTTACGGGCGGGTAATATTCTGAGTGACCTTATTCAATAGAAAGGCAAATGTATTTTGCTCTTTCTCGTCCAGCATTGCTAAGATATACGCCGCAAACTGACGATAGCCCTGGTCTTCCAGTTCAATGATTTCCTTTCCCTTTTCGGTCAAACTTACATGCACCACACGTAAATCACTCTTTGACGTAAGCTTTTCAATAAATCCACACTGAAACAGTTTATTGACTGTCACCGTAACGGTAGATTTTTGTACTCCAAATATTTCTGCAAGCTCGGTAATAGTAGTGTTAGACCGTTCCCTAATGACATGCAGATAATGCAACTGCGTAATTGATAAATTGAACAGTTCCTTCGAGTGCTGCGTGTCCTCTTTATACCGGCGCATACTCTCACGCATGGACTCTGATATGATATGTATCGCTTTAACAATCTCTTCTTCCTGGGGCATGCTGAGCTACCTCACATTTAGTTAGTTTTATACAACTAAATATAATACCAGTGTTTTGCTTTGTCAAGTAAAAGCGAAAGCAGCCACCATGTATGACTATGAAAGACACTGGAGGTTTTGTTCTTTTTTTGTCAAATACTATTACTGGACTTTTTTTGTGGGAGGCCAATATGGAACTTCGACTTGCAATCGTAGATGATGATATTACCATTCAAAAAATACTTGCAAGGATTATTACCGAAGCAGAATTAGGCACAGTTGCAGTTGAGTGCGGCGACGGCCTGGAGGCAGAAAAAATTCTCCAGAATAGTCAGGTTGACATTGCTTTGATTGATATGCTGCTGCCAGGACAAGATGGCGTTGAGTTAATAAAGATACTTAGAGCGCAAGGTATGAATACCTCGTTTATTATGATATCTCAGGTAAAAAATGAGCCTATGATCACTCGTGCCTATGAAAGCGGCATTGAGTTTTTCATTCACAAGCCGATCAATGCCTTAGAGGTTGTGTCGGTAATCAACAGAGTAAAAGAAAGCCGCAAGCTTCGCCAGTTTATGTCACTTATCCATCAGGCTACCTCTCATTACTCCGCTCCAGCCACTGAACCCAGGCAAACAAGCGAAGCAAAATACAAAGCAGCGATCTACCGGACATTTTCTGATTTAGGAATAATTGGGGAAACCGGCGCCAATGACATCTTCCTCATGACCGAGCTAATCGGCATGAATCAGCGGCATACCAGTGAAACTTCTTATCAGCTGAACGAACTCTACGGACAGCTTTCGCAAAAGCAAAGTCTGGATGCAAAAACGATAGAGCAGCGAATTCGCAGAGCAATTGCTAAGGCTCTGCAGAACTTAGCCAATCTGGGTGCAGAAGATTACTATAATGAAAAATTCCAAAATTATAGCACCTCTTTGTTTGATTTCAAGGAGGTGCGCCAGGAAATGAGTTTTATTAATGGGAAAAGCAATTATCACGGAAAAATAAACGTAAAAAAATTTATCGAAGGCATTATATTTGCTGCCAAGCACACTAATTGACAATGGAACGGCTTCTTTGTTACTCCCCTAAGCGTCTTAGCCACTAATGGCTAAGGCGCTTCTTTACTTTCTGATTTGTTACATACATGTGGCACACCAGCACACACGTAAGGGTTTAATTAATACCCATATAAATTTTTTCTATATTTTTTAGTCTTTTTCTGTAGTTTTTTATAGAGCAATATGTAAAGTTGAACTACAGACATGTTTGTCAGCATGTTGCTGCAAACTATATAAAACGGGAGGGTAACTATGGAATTTAAAATGTTAAATGGCTTAATGATTGTAAAACTAAGCATGATCCAAACCGTTGCCTTAGCTATCATTGTCTACTATTTTGGAATAGCAATCCGCAAGCGCATTCCCTTTCTTATTAAGCACAGCATCCCTGCACCGGTAGTGGGCGGACTCCTATTCGCCTCTTTATCCACCTTTCTGCGCACCCAGGGTATTGTTGGCTTTGAATTGGACAGCATCATGCAAAATAACCTGATGATCATGTTCTTTACAACCATTGGCATGGGTGCCAGCGTTCTGCTGATAAAGCACGGAGGTCTACCGCTGGTTATCTTTTTTGGTTTAGCCTGTATGTTAGCAGTATTCCAGAACGCAATAGGGATACTGCTCGCCGAATCAACTGGCATACATCCCTTGTTCGGCATCATAGCAGGAGCCGTTACGCTAATGGGTGGTTTAGGCACAGGCGGAGCTTTCGGCCCTTTGTTTGAAAGCTGGGGTTTATCAGGAGCAACTACTGCCGCAGTCGCCGCCGCCACTTTCGGAATGGTGGCAGGCAGCCTCATGGGTGGTCCCTTCGGCGAAAAACTGATTAAACACTATCGGATTAAAACGCCCGCTTCTCAAGGTGTGACCTATGCTATGGCTGATGTTACCTTTCAAGAGGAAGAGACGAAAGTGACCGGTGCCTCTCTAATGAGTACACTCGCATTCGTATTGACTGCAATGGGGCTGGGAGCCATTGTCAGCTATTACTTTACCCAGCAAGGCGCTACACTTCCCCCCTATATCGGAGCAATGCTAGTGGCGGCCCTCATACGCAACATCGGGGATTTATCCAAGCAGTTTTCGATTGATACGAATGCTTTGGAAGTCATCTCGGACATTTCGCTTGGAGTATACCTGACTATGGCCATCAACGGCTTAAAACTATGGGAACTGTTAAACCTGGCAGGACCGCTGCTCGTTATCTTAATTGGCCAATGCGTGCTTATGATCCTCTTCTGCTGGCTATGTGTATATCTGATCATGGGACGCGACTACGAGGCTATGATGTTATCAGTCGGTATGGTTGGATTCGGCATGGGCGCAACTCCAAATGCACTTGCAAACATGCAGGTAATCAGCCGGAAATACGGCCCTGCCCCTAAAGCCTACCTGATTGTACCGCTTGTCGGTGCCTTCCTCGTTGACTTTGTCAATGCACTCATCATCACCGGAATGAGCAGCCTATACCGATAAAAAATGCAGAGCCGTGTGCTAACGGCTCTGCATTTTACTTGGTAATTGCACAAAACTGTCAACCTCAAACCTATTTCCCTGGTCACAAAGAAATGCTATATTGTCAGTAGACCAACCAGGCAGGTGATTATACATGACGAAAACCTTACATCATTTTGTGCGCAACCATCGGCTTGAACTTAATACCATTATGCTCGTTACACTCACTAGTATGGTATTCATCTATCCCTTTAATAACCACTTCCGGTTTACGCTTGGGATAGCGGTACTATCGACATTATTGCTGTACTTTCCCAAACTTCCATCGGTTCAGCTCACTTTTGTCTGTGGAGTCTGCATTGTCGCATTACGGACTGTCATCTATTTTTTCATTGGCCCTGAGGAACTGGACGACACGTTGTTCAGGCATGTCCCTGCTCTCCTCTACTATGTCGTCTTTGGCATATTATTTAAGCTGTTAGCTATTCGTACATTTATTGATAATCTCCCGGTAGCCGTTCTGCTCTTGACTGTAACGGATGCTTTGAGTAACCTTGCCGAGTTAGTTTTTCGGCCTACTTTGCAAGCTGTTTCTTTTGATTTGATTCTGGCGAGTATTGTTTCAGCTGGCTTGGTGCGCTCCATTATTACCGTGTACGGGTATGTGCTGCTGAAGCATTATCATGCTTTTGTTCTCGAACAGAATCAATTAAAGCACTATGCCGAACTGACGATGATGACTGCAAAATTAAAGACCGAGCTCTTTTATTTGCAAAAATCATCTCAGGATATAGAAAACGTAATGGAACGCAGCTACTGGCTATATAATCAGCTGAATCATAGCGAAAGCGAGACCGAATGCCGTGAATCCAATGCAGCTAGTGCGCTTGAGGTGGCAAGGGAGATTCATGAAGTCAAGAAAGATTATGCGCGGGTAATCACCGGCATTGCAAATATTTTAAAACCGTCAAGTCTTGAGCAATTTATGAGCTTGTCAGAGATTTTGTATATCATTGAACAGAATATTCTCCGTTTCCTGGCTGCATCAGGGAAATCAATTTCTATCACCTTTCATTATCGGGAGGACTTCAAAACAGGCCGGCATTATACCATTGTATCCTTGCTGGACAATTTGATTATGAATGCTATTGATGCCTGCGGCCAGTCAGGACATATTCGAGTTCTGCAAGCAACTGCAGGCACCGATGTTGTTTTTGAGGTGGAAGATAACGGCTGCGGCATTAATCCCCATGAATTGGCCCTGGTTTTCAAACCTGGCTTTTCCACTAAGTTCTCACTGCAGACAGGTAAAGTATCGACAGGGCTAGGACTTGCCCATGTTAAAAACCTCACAGAATCCTTGAAAGGGACGGTAACGGTCTCCTCTAACGTAGGGAAAGGTGCCCGATTTACAATAAGAATTCCACAAGAGGAAATCATGATCCGTGAAGGGTGAAATGAAAAAACTCCTGCCAGCCACGCGGATTTGCAGGAGTTTTTTTATATAACGATATCGCTTAACGCTTTTAGATTCAAAATGCGCACCGTCTGACGCTGGAATACAATCAGGCCTTCTTCCTGCATACGTGCCATTTCCCGGGACATAGATGGTCGTGAGACATGCAAGAAGTCGGCTAACTCATTCCGATTAAGCGGCAATTGCAACTCTATCTTGCCTTGTTTTTTATATTGATCCAGCAAAAAAGCGCTTAGCTTGCCGCGCAGCCCCCGTATCGTCAGATACTCCACTTTCTTATTGAGCATCATCGCTCTTTCAGAAATGATTTTTAGCAAATTATGAATCAACGTCCGATGCCAGCTGCACGACTGACAACGCTCGCCAATGATTTTTTCCCTATCCAGGAATAAGACGGTTGAGGCTTCACGGGCCTGTACAGTAGCTGGCCATGCTGAGTTGGCAGCATACACAACCATTTCGCCAAACAAGTCTCCCGGCTTCAGCATGGTCATCACATGGCGTGCGCCGGCTGCACTTTCTTTCATTACAACTGCTTCGCCTTTTATAAGAATGCCAATGCATTCAAACCCATCCCCTGCCAAGGCAATGGTTTCATTTTTGTCATAGTGGCACACCTTAGGCTGCAGACAGGCCAGCATATTGAGCAGGTCGTCTTCTTTAATTCCTGCAAACAACAATGTTTTTTTCAGTGCCGGTAGCATCTCTTTCATACAATCCCCATCTTTTATCGATTGCACAGAATCGTTTTTATTTTGTTGCAAATTCTGCTTTATTTTATCGTAACACATTTGCGAAAAAAACAAAAAACTTTTCTGAATTGGTAGCCATAGCTACCGATTTTTTTGTAACTTCTCTTTATACTGAGATTAGAAGAGAAAATTTGATAAAAAAGAGGTGCGCTATGAAAAGAAACATGATTCTCATTGATGAAGATAAATGCAATGGCTGTGGGCTGTGTATCTCCGCCTGCCACGAAGGCGCCCTTCAGCTCATAGATGGTAAAGCCCGCCTGGTTTCCGATATTTATTGTGACGGTTTGGGGGCCTGTCTGCCTGCCTGCCCCACGGGAGCCATGCAAATAGAAGAACGGGAAGCGGCTGCTTTTNNGCTGTGGCCGAGCGTATGAAACACCATGCTGCTCCCCTGACTCAGCCGGCGGCACCGCCTCAAGGCTGCCCTGGAATGCAGGCACGGGTTTTTACAAATAAACCGCAAGCTGCCCAGTCATCTCCTCAAATTGCTGCACAATCCGAATTACGGCAATGGCCTTGCCAGCTGCGCCTGGTACCGGCACATGCTCCTTATTTCGACAACGCCCATCTGCTAATCGCTGCGGATTGTAGTGCCTTCGCCTACGCTAATATCCATCAGGATTTTATTAAAAACAAGATTACCCTGATCGGCTGTCCGAAGCTGGATGATGCCGATTATACCGAGAAGCTGACTCAAATTCTGTCTTCTCATACTATCAAAAGCCTAACTGTGCTTCGCATGGAAGTTCCTTGCTGCGGCGGCCTGGAACATGCGGCTAAGCAGGCTCTCATCAACAGTGCCCAAATGATTCCCTGGCGGGTAGTCACCATCAGCACAGACGGCCGAATCCTCGAAGATTAGCCGTGTCTGATGTGGATCATATAAAACAAAAAAATAGGGAGGCGTTCTTATGTCCAACAACATGTTTTGCTTTCAATGTGAACAAACTGCAGGAGGAAAAGGGTGCGTTACTGCCGGTGTCTGTGGAAAAAATCCCGAAACAGCCAATAATCAGGATGAGTTAACAGCAGCTCTTATCGATCTGGCACGGGCCGCAGGTGGTAAATCTCCCAGTAAAACAGCAACTGAGCTTGTTATTCAAGGGCTGTTCACGACTATAACCAATGTCAATTTTGATCCCGCAAAAGTAGCCGAATGGACTGCAGCAGTCAAAAAAGAAACTGCTAAATGTAATAGTGGAACAACTTATCCTGCTAAAGATCTTTGGGCGGGCGATCCTGATGTCGTCTCCCTGCGCTCGACTTTGCTGCTCGGTATGCGCGGCATGGCAGCATATGCCTGGCATGCTTATGTTCTTGGCAAAGAAGACGCTGCCGTTTCCGACTGGTTTTTCAAAGGGCTGAAAGCGCTGTCCGAAGAGCATTCCGTTAATGACTGGCTGGGCTTACTCATGGAGTTCGGTGGTGTTAACCTGAAATGTATGGGGCTGCTCGACGAAGCCAATACATCTGCATACGGTCATCCCGTTCCAGCAAAAGTAACCACTAACGTTGCCAAAGGACCGTTTATCGTCATTACCGGTCATGACCTGCTTGATCTTAAGCAGCTCCTCGAACAAACCGAAGGTAAAGGCATCAATATCTACACCCACGGCGAAATGCTGCCTGCCCATGGTTATCCGGAACTGAAAAAATATGCTCACTTGAAAGGCAACTTTGGTACAGCCTGGCAGAGTCAGCAAAAAGAATTCAACAATCTTCCCGCTCCTATTCTCTTTACTACCAACTGTCTCATGCCGCCTCGCGCAAGCTATTCAGACCGGATTTTCACCACTTCAGTCGTGGCTTATCCTGAGCTGAAACACATTCCTGATGTCGAAATCGGCGGCGTAAAAGACTTCACTCCGGTAATTGAAAAAGCACTGGAGCTTGGTGGCTGGGACACAGATAAAGAATTTACCGGTATTAACGGTGGTTCAGAGCTCATTACCGGCTTTGGCCACAATACAGTGATGAGTGTTGCCGGAACAGTGATTGACGCCGTAAAGGCCGGTGCAATCAAGCATTTCTTCCTGGTAGGCGGCTGCGACGGTGCTAAGCCTGGCCGTAACTACTACACCGAGTTCGTTAAACAAACTCCTCAGGATACAGTCGTGTTGACTCTGGCTTGCGGCAAGTTCCGCTTCAACGACCTCAATCTGGGTGAAATCGGCGGCCTGCCGCGCATCCTGGATATGGGCCAATGTAACGACGCGTATTCTGCCATTCAAGTTGCCGTCGCTCTGGCGGGTGCTTTTGAATGCGGCGTTAACGACTTGCCATTAACTTTGGTTCTTTCCTGGTATGAGCAAAAAGCGGTCTGCATCCTGCTGACCCTCTTATCACTTGGCATTAAAGACATTTATATCGGGCCATCCCTGCCCGCCTTCCTGTCCCCCACTGTATTGGGCGTGCTTGTTGAGAAATTCAACCTCCACCCCATCACCACCCCGGAACAGGATCTTAAAGCCATTCTGGGCTAAGACAAACTAATAAAAGAGTGCG
>DDHB01000029.1 GCA_002337925.1 Sporomusaceae bacterium UBA1887 | reverse complement strand
GGTCATTCTTGATTTAATGCTGCCCGGGTTAGACGGACTAGAGGTTTGCCGGTCCTTGAAGGGCCGGAGAGAAACAGCCGCTATTCCCATTATTATGCTAACGGCTAAAAGTGAAGAAATTGATAAAGTGATCGGCTTGGAGTTAGGAGCTGACGATTATTTAACAAAACCTTTCAGCACTCGTGAATTAACCGCCAGAGTAAAAGCGGTTTTACGGAGAAGTCATAAAGATGCTTCTCAGGTGGGGGAAATGACAATTGGTGAGTTACGGCTGAATTTTAGCCGTTACGAGGCCCATTTAGGCAAAGAAAAGTTAGAATTGACTCCTAAGGAGTATGAACTGATCAAGTTGCTTTCCACTAATGTAGGCAAAGTATTTACACGCGATCAACTGTTAGAGAAGATTTGGGGTTATGAATATTTCGGTGATACCCGTACCGTTGATGTCCACGTTCGCCATTTGCGGGCGAAGCTGGCACAGGATGCGGAAATTGCAGATGCAATCGAAACTGTACGGGGAGTTGGGTACCGGTTTCGGGATATTTAACTAAATAAATTTAAGTTATATTTCATTCCCGCCTCGGCGGGTTTTTTTATTTCTTACAGGGGTCAACCGGCATTAGTTAAGCGCTTATAAACATGCAAGAATGAACAATTTTTAAATCTATATAGGGGGCGCTAACATTTTTTGTGACAAATATATTTTGCGCGCCTCGCACTTCAGACCACTGCACCTAGGGCGTCACTTTATAAGGGCAGTACTTTTATTCTCGTAGTAACACCCAATTTAGTAGCTTACATATAATAAAACATAATGTTTTTCTACAACTAATTACTTGATTCTGTTATTTGTTTTAAATATGAGGAGGGAAGTACGATGCCAGCTTTATCGCTATACCTTGAACGTCAGTTACAGGGAGCCATAACTCCAAGCTCCAATGTGATATTTGATACTTTAATTACGAGTAGTGGTCCAATTAGTTATGATGCTCTTACAGGAGTTATAACGATCAATCAACCGGGAAAGTTCTTGATTAACTGGTTTGTAGCGTCTCAGGCATCGGCAGGATCAAATAGCATTGCTTTTTCTGTTATGACATCACAGGGGGATAATATTCGGGGTGAGTCACCTGTTAAACTGGGTGAAGTAGTGGGTTTTGCGGTTATTCAGGTGGATGGTGCGCCCCTAACACTACAATTAGTCAGCCAAACTCCAAATACGGTGTGGTATGCGCAAGTAGCAGAAGTTAAGGCTGCTCTTTCATTAACAGAGGTTCTTGAGGAAACAGGAGCAACAGGGGCCACAGGTGAGACAGGATCTACGGGAGCTACAGGGGTAACAGGAGCCACAGGTGAGACGGGAGCCACGGGTGGGACCGGAGCTACAGGAGCTACAGGAGCCACAGGTGGAACCGGAGCCACAGGTGCAACGGGAACTACAGGGGCTACAGGTGAGACAGGTGCAACAGGGGCTACAGGTGGAACCGGAGCCACAGGTGCAACGGGAACTACAGGGGCTACGGGTGAGACAGGTGCAACAGGGGCTACAGGTGGAACCGGAGCCACAGGTGCTGCGGGAGACATAGGCCTTATACGGCAACCATGGGCAAGCGTAGCAGTTCTTCCCCAGACGGTAAGCGCGGGAGAAGCTGTTACTAATTTTGTGCTTGCTGGAGGTAATTATGCTGCATATGCAGGTATTGTAATAGATACAGTAGAAGGGAATTTTACGTTAATGCACCCAGGAATATACTATATAGAATTTATTTTGGATGTAGCGACTACAACGTCGTCACGTATAGAATTTTATATAGAAGACGGAGGTGGGTCTTTGTATAGTCAGCTCAGCGCAAATCAAACAGCCGGTCAGTATAAGAATGCAATAGTTTTATTTGTGCCTGCTTCACGCGATATCTATCTCGTGGGCGGCGATAATACTGTTGAAATTATCACTGGAAGAATAAATATATTTAGATTTGCGGATGAATCACTTGCATAACTTGCAGTTTTACAGCACCGTCTTACCTTAATTGGTAGGGCGGTGCTAAAGGTTTCTTTTTTACAACAATAAATTATAGCTGCTATCTCTTTTAAATGGGCTACTCTTTCTAATTGTGAATCATATCATTGCCTGTATTGGCAATTGCGAGGGGCGCTGCTGGTCCATAGTTGGCACACTTCTTCTTTTGTAATGTTCGAGAGTTGGATTTATTTATTAAGGATAAATCTTAATCAAAAATTAACACAAAATTAACACTATCTTTTCAGGGTTATGGTATAGTGCAAAGGTATAGTGCAATAGCGTTTCCCTGGGAGGATAATATATGGAACACAAAATTCAAGTAAATAAATTAAAATTATATTACGGTGATGTACTTGCTCTAAAAAAGATTTCCATGAATGTTGTTCAAAACAGTGTATTGGCATTGATTGGACCTTCAGGATGTGGAAAATCGACTTTTCTTAAGACAATCAACCGGATGAATGATTTAATAGATAATGTTAAAATCGAAGGCGAGATTATTATTGACGGCGTTAATATTTATCGGCCTAATATTGATGTAGTCATGCTGCGAAAACGGATTGGTATGGTTTTTCAGCGTCCTAATCCCTTTCCTATGTCTATTTATGATAATATTGCCTATGGTCCGCGCATTCATGGAGCACCAAGCAAGTCGGTTCTTGATGATGTTGTGGAAAAGAGCCTTACCGGGGCTGCACTGTGGGATGAGGTAAAAGACCGTCTTCACAGCTCGGCAATGGGATTATCAGGGGGGCAGCAACAGCGTCTCTGTATTGCCAGACTACTTGCGGTTGAACCGGAAGTCCTGCTCATGGACGAACCCTGTTCTGCACTTGATCCTATTTCAACGATGAAAATTGAAGAGCTGGTAACCGAGCTTAAGGCCCAGTATACAATTGTAATGGTTACTCATAACATGCAACAGGCGGCACGGGTATCTGACTATACAGCTTTTTTCCTCAGTGGTGAGTTAGTTGAGCATGATAAGACAGATGCTATCTTTACAAGACCTCAGGATCAGCGAACAGAAGATTATATTACGGGCCGCTTTGGTTAACAGGGGGATAATGTTATGACTACCAGACATAATTATGATCAAGAGTTAGAAGGCTTACGAGGCGAAATTCTCAAAATGGGTGAAGCTGTTTCGGCTGCTATCAGTGAAGCCGTTCAGTCGTTAGCAAAACAGAATATTGAAATGGCTCAAAGAGTGATTGCCAATGATGATATCATCGACAAAATGGAAATAGATATTGAAGATCATTGTATGGTGCTTATCGCGCGGCAGCAGCCTTTGGCCCGTGATCTTAGAGTAATTGGAACGGGTATGAAAATTGCCACTGACTTGGAGCGGATGGGAGATCATGCATATGATATCGCCAATGTAACGCTTCGAATTGCGAACCAGCCATTACTGAAACCTTTGGTTGATATTCCCCGCATGGCGGAAATGGCCCAAAAAATGCTGAATGACGCTTTACGTGCGTATGTTACGCTGGATACGCAGCTGGCAGAAGCTGTATGCCATGCTGATGATGAAGTAGATTATCTGTATCAGCAGGTATTCAGAGAACTGCTCACGTATATGTTTGAAGATCCGCGGACTATCAGCCAGGCAACGCAGTTGATCTTTGTTGCGCGCTACCTGGAACGGGTTGCCGATCATGCCACGAATATTGCAGAGTGGATTATTTATCTGGCAACTGGTCAACGCCTGCGCACGAAATAGCAATACAAAAACAGCACCGCCGATTGTGTGCGGCAGTGCTGTTTTTGTATTGCTATT
>DDHB01000090.1 GCA_002337925.1 Sporomusaceae bacterium UBA1887 | reverse complement strand
CTCGCCTGGTTTGGCGCTTTTCCACAAGGCAAAATCCATTGGATGCTTTTTCCGCTCATCCACGTCCACACGAGCTCCTGCCTGCATATCATCCAGGGTACGGCCACTTAGTTTTCCATAATCTTCAAAGTCGGCAACACTGTAATAAACGTCTCCGTCTACCTCATATGCCGCCCCTTTATCGACAAGTGTTTTTACCATATTAATAATTTCCGGAATATGCTCAGAAACCCGGGGATATAAATGGGCCTGCCTAATTCCTAATTTGTCCATTACTTCGAAGTAGGCTGCAATATAGCGATTGGCTATGACATCCCAGGTTACGCCTTCGGCATTAGCTGTATTAATTATTTTGTCATCCACGTCGGTAAAATTCTGAACGTGAAGTACATCAAAACCACGATATTCCAGGTAGCGTCTGATGACATCCCATGTAACAAAGGGACGGGCGTTGCCAATATGAGGATGATTATAGGGCGTTACGCCACAGACGTAAACCTTTACTTTTCCTGGCTCAACAGGGATAAACTCTTCTTTCTGTTTTGTGAGTGTATTAAATACTTTTAGGGTCATCTTTCTTCAGCTCCTCTTCTAAATGAACGATCCGTTCTTCTAGCCTCGTCATATTGCGATGCATACAGGTTAGCATTTCTGCTATAGGATCGGGTAATTGATCGTGTTCCAAGTCAATTTCTTCACTGTCTCGACCATTTAGCTTTTTGCCGTCTTTTACTACTACCTGGCCTGGAATACCAACCACAGTAGAGTTTGGCGGCACTGCATGAAGCACTACCGATCCGGCTCCAATTTTTGAATTGTCACCAACACTAAAAGATCCAAGTACCTTGGCACCACTCGCAACAACTACATTATTTCCAATTGTCGGATGCCTCTTCCCTTTTTCTTTACCTGTGCCGCCTAGTGTGACTCCCTGGTATAGCGTAACATTAGCACCAAGCTGCGCTGTTTCACCAATCACTACTCCTGAACCATGATCAATAAATAACCCCTCACCGATTTCAGCCCCTGGATGGATTTCCACCCCAGTAAGAAAACGTCCCAAATTTGAAATCATGCGCGGTATAAGTACCCAACCTTTTCTATACAATGGATGAGAAAGGCGGTGGAACCAAATAGCATGTAGTCCAGGATAACAAAGCAATACTTCGGCCACACTTCTTGCGGCTGGATCACGCTCAAAAATAACCTGCACATCTTTTTTAATCCGCCTAAACATTGCAATCCCCTCCAAAAGTATTACGGTGAAAATAAAAAAACCACCGACTCTTACAGAGACGGTGGTTCCGTGGTCCCACTCTGTTTAAGCATGCCTTAACAGTGCATACTTCGCTTATTTCCGGATAACGGCCGGTACAACCGGGATAGCATACTATTTTCCGCCATCCTGCTCACAGGTGCATTTTTGCATTCCTTGCCCGGTATCACTTTCAGCCAACGGCAATACCTCTCTGGGGAGCTGGTTATATGCATACTTCTCCTGCTCATCGCATTTTTTCTATTCTTATCCATTATAATCATCGAGCCATATTGGTGTCAACAAACAAGCTATACTTTTTCCAGCGTGGCTTTAAGACGCTCAAGAGCACGCTCTCTACCTAAAAGCGGTATAAGATCAATCAATTCTGGTCCATGCATTTTGCCGGTAAGCGCTACGCGAATCGGCATAAACACTTTTTTACCGCCGAGCTTCAGCTCTTTGGTGATAGCCTTCAGTAATGCTTTAATGCTGACTGGATCGATTACTTCCAACGCATCAATTTTCGCTTTAAAAGCATCGAAAACTGCTGGTGCATCTGCATCCCGCAATACTTCATACGCTTCATCATTCTCTAATTCAACATTGTCATTAAAGAAGACATCCACATGCTCCACTACTTGTGCAGCATAACTGATATACTCTCTTGTTGCAGCCATTACTTTAACCAGCCATGCTTTTTGCTCCGCTTCAATGCTTTCTCCAACATATCCGGCCGAGCGCAGATGAGGCAGCGCCATTTCTAGAATTTCTTCCGCGCTTATCTGTTTCATGTATTGAGCATTAATCCAATTTAATTTGTCAATGTCAAACACAGCGGGATTTTTAGCAACTCTATCCATACCAAACTGTTCAATCAATTCTTCACTAGAAAAAATTTCCTGCTCATTTGCCGGAGCCCAGCCTAAAAGTGCCAAAAAATTCACAATTGCCTCAGGCAAATAGCCTAAGCTGCGGTATTGATCAACAGAAGTCGCTCCATGGCGTTTGCTCATTTTCGTACGGTCTTTTCCCAAGATGAGAGAAATATGACCAAACTCAGGAATAGGTAATTCCAATGCCTGGTAAAGTAAAATCTGACGAGGTGTGTTAGAAAGGTGCTCCTCCGCCCGGATTACATGTGTAATTTTCATCAGGGCATCATCTAACACTACTGCATAATTATACACAGGTATTCCGTCAGACTTGACAATGACATAATCGCCGACACCATTTGATTCAAAACTCATTAGTCCGCGAACCAAATCTTTGAAAATAATCTGCTGATTCTCAACTACTTTAAACCGCACCACCGGTTTTCGCCCTTCGGCAATAAATGCAGCTTTTTCTGCTTCTGTCAAATGGCAGCACCGGCCTGTATAGCGTGGAGTTTCCCCCTTATCCATCTGTCTCTGCCGTTCAATCTCCAATTCAGACTCTGAACAGTAACAATGATAGGCTTGTCCCTTTGCAAGCAATTTATCCGTATATGATCGATAAATTTCCAGGCGTTCCGTCTGCCGGTACGGACCATAAGGGCCGCCTATATCAACACCTTCATCCCAGGTAATTCCTAACCATTGTAAAGCTGCTTTAATGTTTTCCTCTGATTCCTTGGTTGAGCGCTCCCGATCCGTATCTTCAACCCTCAGAATTAATTTCCCGCCTTGTTTTTTTGCCAGCAGCCAGTTAAACAAAGCCGACCGGGCACCGCCAATATGAAAAGGTCCGGTTGGACTTGGTGCAAACCGTACCCTCAGTTCGTTTTCAGACATGACTCTTACCCCCCATTTCCTATTCATGGATATTGTATAGTATTCTATGGATTTTGGCAAATTTTAGTTGCCGAAAGAATCAATATGGCATGGGACGGTTTTACTGACACAAGATTTCTGCAGCCTAGTAAACAAGGGGACTGTCCCCTTGTTTTGCTGTCCTAATAAAAACGCCTGCGTGGCTATACCATCCGCAGGCGTTTACATTTATTCCGTTTCGTTACTAAACTTAATCAAAAACAGCCCATTAAGGATATCAGGGGTAATCAGTGTTGTATTGACACTCTTGTTGCTGGATACCGTCCTGGCACCATCGGCAAGAACTTGCAGCCGCCAGAAAACTTTATTATTGAACCAAAGCTCCCCGCAGGTTGTTCCGTCTTCCATACGGGAAACACTGATATTCATGTTGAAGTTGCCAGCAAAGGCCGTAGCAGGTGAAGCAAATATAGTGGCTGCCAGAACTAAAATTATGATATAACGCATACATGAACACCTCCGCCATTAATTACTAACGAATGCATTAATAATATGCGCTGTTGAACAGCATTTATGCACAGTATGTCCGTATATTTGCACTTCAGACTATGCGTCGATGATAGTAACTGCAGCCTGAGCTGCAATTCCTTCCCGGCGGCCGGTAAAGCCTAAGGTCTCCGTTGTAGTTGCTTTTACATTTACTTGGTCAAGCGTAATCTGCAATGTTTCGGCAATCGTATTGTTCATCTGAGAGATGTAAGGTGCCAGCTTGGGTTTTTCTGCAATAATAGTAGCGTCTACATTATGCACTACATACCCTTTTTCTGCTAATAGCTCTCTCACTCGCGCTAAAAGCATTACACTTGATGCTCCTTTATACTGTAGATCAGTATCAGGAAAGTGACGTCCAATATCACCGAGTGCCGCCGCTCCAAGTAACGCGTCCTTGATCGCATGCAGCAGAACATCCGCATCAGAATGCCCGTCAAGTCCATGAGAATAAGGGATCTCTATACCACCAAGAATTAGCTTCCTTCCCTCTGTGAGCCGGTGTACGTCATATCCTATTCCTACCCGCATATCTTTTCGCTCCCCTAAAAGTGCTTCGGCTATCCGTAAATCTTCAGGACTAGTAATTTTTATATTATTATAACCGCCAGGCACTATTTTTACTTTTTTACCCAACCTTTCAACAAGACCGGCATCATCTGTACCTAAAAAACCATCTTTCAACGCCCGCGCATATGCTTCGCGCAGCAAAGTGGCATCAAATCCTTGGGGAGTTTGAATGGACCAGAGTGTCTGCCGAGGCGGTGTCTCAACAACATATTTCTCGTTGTCAATTATTTTAATCGTATCTTTGACTGGAACGGCAACAACAGCTGCCTTATGCTTTCTTGCACCATCAATGACTTGCTTTACGACCGCCGGATCAATCAATGGCCGTGCTGCATCATGGACCAGAATCAATTTTGTCTCTTGACTGACTGCCTGCAAAGCATTGGTAATAGAATATTGCCGTTCACTGGCACCGGCAACAATTCGCCAGGGTTTACCGGGTTGATATTGTCTCAATACTTCAGCAAGCTTATCTATTTCGCTTGCTGCCCCCACAATAATTAGTTCATCCACTTCGGGACAAGCTGCTATCGCAGCTGCGCTTCGCGCAATTATTGGAACATTATGTATGGTAAGAAAAATTTTATTTATTTCACTGCCCATTCGTTTTCCTGAGCCGGCAGCTGCAATAATCGCAGTTATCATCACAAATATTTCCTTTCCATTTCAATATTGTAGGCTTATATTCTCTCAAAAATAAAAAAAGCCTGCCCTACAGGCAGGCTTTAAATTATATTGCTTTAGGTTTTGCAAAAATCATCCGTCCGGCTGCAGTCTGAAGTACTGAAGTAACGAGTACACCTATTGTTTCTCCAACATGTCTGCGGCCCCCGTCAACAACAATCATAGTGCCATCATCCAAATAAGCCACCCCTTGGCCCAACTCTTTACCATCTTTAACAACATGAACGACCATTTCTTCACCAGGCAGCACTACTGGCTTTACGGCATTGGACAATTCATTAATATTCAACACCGGAACACCCTGCAGTTCTGCAACTTTATTTAAGTTATAATCATTAGTCACTACTTTAGCTTTCAGGATCTGGCCCAATTTGACTAGTTTAGAATCCACTTCAGAAATATCATCAAAATCGCGATTATCAATTTGAACGACCATCTTCAGTTCTTTTTGAATCCGATTGAGAATATCCAAGCCCCTGCGACCACGGTTACGTTTAAGCAAATCTGATGAATCAGCAATATGCTGCAGTTCCTCCAGCACAAAAACTGGAATGACGAGTGTACCTTCAATAAAGCCGCTTTTACAAATATCTGCTATTCGTCCATCAATAATAACACTGGTGTCTAATATTTTATATTGATGAATATTGCCTGCCTTACCGTCTTTTTGCTTGTCTTTCCCCAGCTTGGGCAAAGAAGCGAATAGTGAAAATAGTTCGTCCCGTTTACGGATAGCTACATTAATACCCAAATACCCTAGAATAATGCTTAGAACACCGGGAACATACTTACCCACAAGAGGTATAGGTAGAAAAGCCGATCCCAATAAATTCGAGATTATGAGTCCAACAGCAAGCCCTAATGCGCCGGCCAGCACATCATAAACCGGCATTTTATTTAATTTGGCTTCCACCCAGTAAGTAAATTGCCACAACTGTCTGATCAAATAAGGCGCCAGTATAAAGCCTATCGCACCGCCGACCAGACCCCCAAAAATAAAAGACATAATAGTGGTCATTGTTATGCCAAATATTCCAATGTTAAAAAAGTCCTCACTCAACAGGGTAGCTAGATAAGGAATAACCCGGTCTGTCATTACCAGGCCGCCGATTGCTGCAAGTGCGGTTATTACAAATCGCAATACTTTATCAAGCAATCTCTCACCTCCTTTGTATACTTTATTATAAATGAATTTTTGTTTTGCCACAAGAGATTTGACCACATAAATCCAAATTATGGAAAACTATTTCTACTATTGTACCCTGCAAAAGACTAAATAATACCTTTAATACCACGAGTATTATATCACAGCATCAACTTACTGTAAAATTATTTATCTTATCACATTGCAACTTTATTGTCAATTCCCCCCCTCCCATGGGCGCCCATTGACAATGAATACCGGCAAATTTATAATAGGTTCAAAGTGAGGTGTAGGAAAATGCACGATAAATGTTGCCTCGATTTTCAAACAGCTGTTGACCAGTATCTCATTCGCCATCGCAGTGCACTGGATGTTATGACAAAGTATCAGGAGTCCTCTGCCCGGGTCAACCGCGCATTTGCCAAAGCGGTAACGGAATGCGGCTGCATAGCGGTAAATGCTCAGCGGCAGCGTGTTCCCGCCGATGTCCAGTACAGTGAAACCCGTCGTTTTATGTCATCTCATATTTCGGGTGAACCTTGCCAATCCTGCAAAGAAGTATTGGCAAATGAATTAGGACATAGCTTATTTTACCTGGCTGCATTATGCAACCTAAGCGGTTTGGAATTAAATCAAATTATGAAGGATGAATTACAAAAGATTAAAACTTTAGGTGCCTTTCATTTGTCTTAGTTACATAACTCATAGTAATAGCAGGCTTAACACAAAAGCTAAAATGCGGTTCGCAAGAATCGCATTTTTTCATATCCAATACATAAACCCCCATTCTGACGGACATGATACAAAGGATACTTTTTCACAAAAATGGGGTGCAAGTATGAGTCGCCTTATTCTTTTTTTTCTATTGTTTTTGCTGCTTCCTCTGACATCCGTCTTTAGTGCAAATAGCGATTTAGAGAATGATTCTGAACTTTTATCCGGCTATATGACTATTGTCGATGAACAAGGCAGCATTGTTTTTCAAACAGGACTAACAGTACGACCTGGTGACGAATTTGTCAATGAAGACAATCGACTTTATGAGGTGACATCTGTCGATGGAACATTAGCCATATCCCGCTATGTAAGAGACGAAACAGTAAGCGCTCTGCCACTGGAAGTCCTTCCGGTCCAGGGTGAGGAGTCCAATCCGCCGCCACTCATCGGCATCTATCATACGCATACTGATGAATGTTATATACCAACAGATGGTACAGCAACCAGTAAAGGCAACGGCAGCATCATCAAAGTCGGTGAAACCTTTGCTACAAGGCTCACGGAACTTGGTTATGAAGTTGATCATCGCAAGACGCTGCATGATCCACATGATGCAAATGCGTATCATCGCTCCCGGAGAACCTTTGCAAAGCTGCTCGGCGAACGTCCTGTAGCACTTTTTGATGTACATCGCGACAGCGCTCCCCTCAAAGCGTATAAGACTTCCTTTAATGGCAAGGATGCTGCTAAAATTCTTTTAGTTGTAGGCCGCCAGAATCAAAACCGTGCAACTACGATGAACTATGCCAAATCTATCAAATCTGCTGCTGACAACAAATATAAGGGCTTGATACGCGGAATTTTTATCGCTCATGGCAACTATAATCAGGATTTAAACCCCCGTGCCATGCTGCTTGAAGTGGGAACACAATATAATAGCCGGGCTGCGGCCGACCATAGTATCACTCTATTTGCCGATATCGTTCCCACTTTTTTAGCAAATACAGCCGGTAATGTAGCTCAAGCCGGCCCCATTGCCAGTGGCAATGGCATCGCTGCCAGCAACATGCCTAATGGTGGGACAAGCAGGGACATGATATATATGGTAGGTGCAGTGATAGTAGGTGGCGCTGCCTTTCTTGTGCTGAGCACAGGCAGTCTAAGTGAAGCAAAGCAGAAATTCAGTAATTTTACTAAGCGTGAATTCGGTGATGTTTTCCGGTTTCGAAAAAAGCGTAAGAATTAAAGGAGCTGAGCCAGGTGGCTGTCAAACGCCGTATGTGGCTTATTGTGGGCTCTATTGCAGCCGGATTGCTGCTCTTACTTGCCCTCTCTCATCTGCTGCCGCTAAACTTTATGTCTGTCCAGCCTAAGCCGGAACAGCAGCCGCAAAAAGTGTACGACTACTATATTATTTTTGATGAAGTAAGCGGCGTAGACTTAATGTATGTACCACTTATTGTTAGCGTTGGTGATGAAGTAATTACAGAAGAAAACAAGCGGTATACCATCATTAAAGTAGAAGAAAACCGGGCCTATGCCCGGTTTGTAGAAGATATTAATTTAGATGAATATAAGCAGAAGTTGAAACAGTAAACGGATATGTTCTACACATGACGGTCTAAGAGTGCCTGTTCCCGCACTCTCTTTAGGCCGTCTTTAATTGCTTTCGCCCGAACTTCCCCAATACCTTCCACTTCATCCAAATCAGAAATTGTTGCATTATAAATCCGGTGCAGCGTTTTAAAATGACTAACCAGATTTTCGGTAATCATCATTGGCAGCCGCGGGATTTTTCTCAATATCCGGTATCCTCTTGGCACTACAGGCACATCAACGGCACTGGCAGTAACACCATAACCTAACAGCCGGCAAACCGTTACCGTCTCAAGAGCTTCTTCAGGCAAAGCCGCCAATTGCTCTCTCACTGCCTCCTGTGCTTTCGCATCTGCACTAACACAATAATCTTTGATTAATAGCATTTCTTCATCTTCTTCAGCCATCAGTTCTTCCATTTGCATATTAACCAAACGGCCTTCATTACCTAATTCAATTATATTTCTCTCAATTTCACGGGCAATACGATTTACCTGTTCAGCCCGGATGAGAACAGCAGCAATATCAGTCAGTGTGGCAAGATCTTCAAACTCGAGAGCGCTTAGAGTTCGCAACCCCCGTGTAAGCACTTGACGATATTTTTCCAGAGTTTGCAATGCCTGATTGGCCCGGTTCAAAATAACAGCTAAGTCTTTTAAAGTATACTTCAAATTTCCGAGATATACAGTAATAACATTACGCCGCTGAGAAATTGCTATCACGAGCGCGCCTGTAGCTTTAGCGGTCCGCTCAGCAGTGCGGTGTCTAGTTCCTGTTTCCGTGGTTTCGATAACTGCATCAGGTACCAATTGAGCGTTAGCATATAAAATCCGCTTTGCATCATTAGACAGAACAAGCGCTCCGTCCATCTTCGCCAATTCATAGAATCCCGCCGGCGTTAGCTCGCAATTTAAAACAAAGCCGCCGTCTACCACTTCCATAATGGAATCGCTGTCACCTATAACGATTAATGCACCCATTTTTGCCCGCAGAACATTTTCCAAACCCTCGCGCAGCATAGTGCCCGGAGCCAGTGTCTTAATCGTTTTGATAAAACGGCCATCCCAAAAACGTTCATCTCTAATTTTTGTCATACGAATACCGCCTCCATGGCCTCAGTAACATCACGTACTCCTACAATCTTCAGACCTTGCTGCTTCAGTTTAAGTCCTGGCAGGTTACCCGCAGGGATCACAAAACGCTTAAAGCCAAGAGTGGCCGCTTCGCTAATGCGAATATCCACCCGTGAAACCATTCGTACTTCACCAGTTAAACCGACTTCGCCCATCACTACGGTTTGGCTGTCAACAGCTATATTACGAAAACTGGAGGCGATGGATAAAGCCACGGCAAGATCAGCTGCCGGTTCATCTATTTTAATGCCGCCAACAGCATTAACATAAGCATCCTGATTAGCCAATGATAACCCAACCCGCTTCTCCAATACTGCCATTAATAAAATTAGCCGGTTATAATCAAAGCCTGCTGCCATCCGACGAGGCATCCCAAAAACTGTTGTGCTGACTAATGCCTGCAATTCAATCAATAATGGCCGTACCCCTTCAAGACAGGCTAGTACAACCGAACCAGGCATATTATGAGAGCGCTCAGCCAACAACAGCACTGACGGATTTACGACTTCCGTCAGCCCATTTTCCTCCATAGAAAAAATTCCACTGTCATTTGTTGAGCCAAAACGATTTTTCATAGCCCGCAGAACCCGGAAGGCATAGTTTCTTTCTCCTTCAAAGTACAACACCACATCTACCATATGCTCAAGTAATCGGGGCCCTGCAATATTACCCTCTTTCGTCACATGACCAATGATCGCTACCGGAACATCTGTTTCTTTGGCAAAGCGCAGTAGTTTGCCTGTTGCTTCCCTAACCTGACCTACGCTGCCCGGTGCTGATGGAATTTCGGCACTGAACATGGTTTGAATCGAATCAATAATCACTAAGGCTGGCTTCATTGCATTAGCTGCAACCGTAATTTCTTCTAAATTAGTTTCTGTCATAATAAATAAATGATTGCTTAAGCTGCCTAATCGTTCTGCCCGCATACGAGTTTGAACGGCTGATTCTTCACCTGATACGTAAAGCACCGGGCCGTATTGGGCACTAACGCCTGCTGCCACTTGCAGCAATAATGTTGATTTTCCGATACCGGGATCTCCACCGATTAGCATTAATGCTCCCGGCACGATCCCTCCCCCCAGCACACGGTCAAATTCTGCTACGCCTGTAATCCGGCGTCCGACAGCAGTAGTATCAACTTGTGTTATTGGCTTTGGTTTACTGCCCTGGACAAAACGAATGCGTTTATCAGCCTTAGCAGCCGCTATTTCTTCAACCATCGTATTCCAAGCACCGCAACCGGGGCAGCGCCCCAGCCATTTCAGAGAATCTGCGCCGCACTCAGTGCAGCAAAATTTTATTTTTACTTTTGACAAAGTTGATCCTCTCCTGCCTCATTTGAAAGAGCACTCTACATAACAGTAGAGTGCTCTTTTTCGTGATAGTTATTGCTTTTTCCTGCTAGTTATTCTTTTTTCCCAAAAGTAAGTTTACCAGCTTCATCAGCATCTACACGTACCGTATCCCCAGTTGTTGCTTCCCGGCGCAGCATAAGCTCTGCGATAGGATCTTCCACTAACTTTTGAATAGATCGCCGTAGAGGCCTGGCTCCATATTGGAAATCATATCCCTCTTTTACCAGCTCGGATTTGGCTTTTTCTGTCACTTCTAATGCAAGACCAGCATCTTTTAAACGCTTTTCCAGATCGGTCATCATAATTGTTACAATTTCATTTAAATCATCTGCTGTCAAACTGCTAAAAACAATCATTTCGTCGACCCGATTGAGAAATTCAGGCCGGAATTGGCGCTTAACTTCTTCAAGGACACGGGATTTGGCAGTTTCCTGATCATTTTTTGCATTTGCTCCAGCCAGGAATCCCAAGGAAGCACTGTCTTTCTTCAAATGCTGGGCACCAACATTGGAAGTCATAATAATAACAGTGTTTTTAAAATCTACCGTATGGCCTTGGGCATCTGTTAAACGCCCGTCTTCCAATACTTGCAATAAGATATTAAATACATCATAATGGGCCTTTTCAATTTCATCCAGCAGTATAACCGAATAAGGCTTCCTGCGTACAGCATCTGTTAACTGACCACCCTCATCATATCCAACATATCCGGGAGGTGCACCGACGAGGCGGGAAACGGTGTGCTTCTCCATATATTCGGACATATCCAGTCTGATCATGGCTTCTTCATCACCAAACATAGCTTCCGCAAGCGCCCGGGCAAGCTCTGTTTTACCTACGCCGGTAGGTCCCAGAAAGATAAACGATCCAATCGGGCGTTTGGGATCTTTCAGTCCCGCCCTGGCGCGACGTACTGCTCTGGATACTGCGGCTACCGCATCATGCTGACCTACAACTCTTTTATGCAGCACTTCTTCCAGCTTAAGTAGTCTCTCAGACTCTTCCTCAGCCAGTTTCTTCACTGGAATTCCCGTCCAGCTGGCAACAACGTGAGCAATGTCATCACTTGTTACGACAACCCTTTTGCTGTCTGGCTGTTTCCATTCATTTTGCTTTGCTTCTAACTGCTGACGCAGTCTTTGTTCTTCATCCCGCAATTTTGCAGCTTGCTCAAACTCTTGTCCATTGATAGCGGCCTCTTTCTCTGCGCGTACTTGTTCCAGCTTCTTTTCTGTCTCTTTGAGATCCGGCGGCAGTGAAAAAGCCTGTAATCGCACTCGTGATGCCGCCTCATCCATTAAATCAATCGCTTTATCAGGTAAAAAGCGGTCAGATATATAGCGATGTGACAACTTAACAGCATTTTCAATCGCGTCATCTGTAATTTGAGCTTTATGAAAAGCCTCATACCGATCCCGCAGCCCCTGTAAGATCTTAATCGCATCCTCTTCCGATGGTTCACCTACCTGAATGGTCTGGAAGCGTCTCTCCAATGCAGTATCTTTTTCAATATGTTTCTTATATTCATTTAATGTGGTTGCACCAATGCACTGCAGCTCGCCTCTTGCTAAAACGGGCTTTAGAATATTGGCTGCATCCATAGCGCCCTCAGCTGCTCCGGCTCCAATCAACGTATGCAGCTCATCAATAAATAAGATGATATTGCCGGCTTGACGAATTTCATCCATCACTTTTTTCAAGCGTTCTTCAAATTCACCCCGGTATTTTGATCCTGCGATAATAGACGCCATATTAAGAGATACTACCCTTTTGTCTCGCAATGTCTCCGGTACCATACCATCGATGATACGTTGGGCCAGCCCTTCAGCAATAGCCGTCTTACCAACACCGGGTTCACCAATAAGAACCGGATTATTTTTCGTTCGGCGGCTTAAAATTTGGATAACCCTTTCAATCTCAGTATCTCTGCCAATGACCGGATCAATTTTTCCTTCTTTGGCCAGTTTATTGAGATCACGCCCATATTCATTCAAAGAAGGTGTCTCAACGCTGCTCTTAGCTTGTTGATTGCCTGCCTGCGAACCTGCGCCCGACATAGCCATACCGCCCAGCAACTCAATGACTCTTTGACGGACGACAGCAATATCTGCGCCTAGCCTCTCCAGTACCTGAGCAGCCACTCCCTCACCTTCACGAATCAGCCCAAGCAATAAATGCTCAGTACCAATATAACTGTGACCTAGCCGCTGCGCTTCTTCAAAAGCAAGCTGAATGACCTTTTTGGAACGAGGGGTATAGTTGATTTGCTCTACCTGATCGTCACCTCGGCCTATCATCACTTCTACCTGATTGCGAACCATTTCCAGATTTATATTGAGAGATGCAAGCGCTTTTGCAGCTACGCCCTCTCCTTCGTGAATCAAGCCTAACAATAAATGCTCTGTGCCAAGATAATCATGGCCTAACCGCAGCGCCTCTTGTTGAGCAAGGACCAGTACTTTCTTAGCTCGTTCCGTAAATTTATCAAGCATCATTATTTCCTCCCTTAACGTCAGTTAATTTTTCTCTAATAACCTGAGCACGCAAAGCTTCTCTTTCTCCCCGACGGATATCCGCTATTCTCGCAAACTTTTGTAAAAAGTTAGGTCTGCTTACTACCAATAACTCATTAAAGATGGTCGGAGGAGCTTCATCAATCAGCTTCAAATCAATGCCCAATCTCACTTCACTTAGTAAAGCCAGCGCTTCCTGCCCCGAAATGCTGCGTGCATATCGCAGTACCCCATAGGCACGCCACACCCGGTCAGCTAACATATCTTTTGAATCCCGTATCAGCGCCTCCCGTGCTGCCCGCTCCTGTCCAACAACCTGCATAACAACAGCTTGGAGGTTAGAAACGATTTCCTGTTCATTCTGCCCCAAAGTAAGCTGATTAGAAATTTGAAAAATGTTACCTACAGCCTCTGTTCCTTCGCCATAAAGTCCACGAACTGTCAATCCAATTTGAGTGGCAGCTCCGATAATACGATTAATCTGTTTTGTAAGTACGAGGGCTGGCAAATGAATCATAACAGATGCCCTTAGGCCCGTACCTACATTTGTTGGGCAAGCTGTCAAATATCCCACCTGCTCATGAAATGCAAAAGAATGGCGGGCTTCAAGAATATCATCAACCTCATTTGCTAACGCCATTGTGTCAGGCAGATTTAAGCCTGGCAGCAAACATTGGACTCGAAGATGGTCTTCTTCATTTACGAGAATGGCCACAGCAGCATCATCACGCACAATGAGGGCCCGATTAGCCGGCTCCTGAACATGACTTGGACTAATAATATGTTTCTCTACAAGAACATTTCTTTCTAATGGTTCTAGACTTTCCATATCAATAAACAGATAGCAGTGATTATCCTGATTACTTAAATCTGTAACTGATTTACGGAGCTCTGCCATTACTCCTGCTAATATTTCATCGCTAGCCCGATTAGGAAAAGGAGTCTGATCCAAATTGCGGGCTAACCGAATTCGACTTGATAGGACAATGTCACTTTCCGGTCCTTCCCCCTTCATCCAGCCATTAAGCGGCTCATCTAGAAGTTGTTCAATTGTCATACATTCCCCTCCTCGCTTGCCGAACTAAGCAGTTCTTTCTCCAGCCCACGAATTTCATCACGAATTTTAGCGGCCTCTTCATACTTTTCCTGAACAATTTGCCTCTCTAAATCATAACGCAACTTTTTTATTCGCTGTTTTAATTCCAGGGTAGCTCCAGTCCGCCGGGGAAGCTTACCTGTATGAGTACTCACACCATGGATGCGGCGCAAAAGTGGTTCAACATGGTCACCAAAGGTACTATAACAAGCACTGCAGCCGAACTTGCCGATACGACTAAAATCATGATACGTCATTCCGCAATTGGGGCAGGCTTTACCTGTTTTAGCAAGTACATTATCAGCTGCACCTGCATAAAACATATTTTTTAAAAAGTCATGTACGGAAAACTTAGAATCAAGAGAAAAAGCAATATCACCATAAGCTTGTGCACATTGATTACACAAATGCTTATCAATTTTTTGATTGTTTGTAATTTGTGTTATATGCACGGAAGCCGGTCTTTTCTGGCAATCATCACACAACATTAGCACTCGCTCCTTTACCTATTCATTTGCAGCATTCACTTGCAGCAATAATCTGCGAATCGCTTCCACTCGTTCATAGGGAGGTAAATATTGATATAAAACAGAGAAAGCTTCCATGAGTAAAACTGATTCTCTGCCTGTTAGCAAGGCATTCTCGCGTAAATGAATCAACATACCATGTAGATCATTCAGTGAAATGTCAATATCAATTTGTTCTGCTGCATTTTCAAAAATAATGGTATGAAGGGGAACACGTGCGATCCGCACAAAACCTCCCAGGCCTCGTCGGGATTCAACAATAAATCCTCTGGCGACGGAAAAACGAGTATTTAAAACATAACTAATCTGAGAAGGTGCACAAGCTAACTCATCAGCCAGTTCATTACGCCTTAATATGATAATATCGCCTTGCTGTCCTGCTAGCTTTCGTAAAATAAAGCGTTCTATTTCATCTGCCAAATTGCTCATATACGGCCACCACACTTCTGTCCTTTTGTTTATTTGACTTTATTTGACCTTTTGCTTTTATTATATTTGACCTTTTGACTAATTGCAATAGTCCCTCGCATTTTTTATGATATTTCTATTATTGCCATACTGTGAGTAAAATTACGAGCAAAAGAAATTAAAAGCGGAGAGAAATTGCTCCGCAATCACTCTCCGCTTGCATAATTATCTACTTATTGTACTTCTACTACTAGATATTTAAGATAATGGGTTTCTGCAGCTGCAGGCAAAATCGGGTGATCCTTTGCCTGTGTACGATAATCGACTTCTCTGATAACTCTTCGAGCATCCTTGGCTGCATCTACTACGATGGCTCTGAATAACTCCCTGTCCATATGAAAAGAGCAGGAGCAGGTGATAAGAAAGCCCCCTGGTCGAACCAGTTTCATGCCTCTTAAGTTGATTTCTTTATAGCCTCTGGCTGCCCCCTCCAGAGAAGACCGACTTTTGGTAAAAGCAGGAGGGTCAAGGATTACAACATCGTATTGCCGTTTTTCTTCCGTTTGGGCCCTTAAGACATCAAAAGCATTACCGACTGAGAAGCTGCAAATATCACTTACGCCATTTAATTCGGCATTCTTTTGCGCCACTTCAATGGCAAGATCAGAGATATCCAAAGCAGTTACACTTTTTGCTCCATACTTAGCTGCATGAACTGCAAAAGACCCTGTATGACAGAAGCAATCCAGTACTTCGGCTCCGGCTACAAAATGCTTGAGCACTTGTCGATTCTCCCTCTGATCATAGAAAAAACCGGTTTTTTGCCCATTCTCGATATCAGCATAGAAGGGAAAACCATTCTCTCTTACTTCAATTAGCGTAGGGAAGTTTCCTTTTAGGAACCCTTTGCGCATATCTAGACCTTCCAGTTTACGTACAGGCACATCATTGCGCTCGTAAATACCAGCAGGCTGAAACATTTCATCTAGTACAGAGACAATTGTTTCTTTATGAACATCAATTCCTAATGCCAACGTTTGAATCACAATATACTCACCAAATTTATCAACAATCAGCGCCGGCAGAAAATCAGCCTCACCAAAAACAAGACGGCAATACTCCGGTTCACTTACAAAACGCTGGCGATATTTCCATGCCGCAGCGATGCGTTTTTGAAAAAAGCTCCGGTCAATTGGCTCTTGCTCACGTGTCATTATGCGAACAATAATTTGTGAACGGGGGTTAATGTACCCTCTGCCGATAAAGCGCCCCCTGTGATTGCATACATCAACTATACTACCTGGCTGAAAATCACCTTCGATACGATCCACTTCACTTTGGTACATCCAGGGATGTCCGCTCTCAATACGATGCTGAGCCCCTTTACGAATATAGACAGTAGCTGTCGCTTCCATTATAGCGCCTCATTTCACGTGCATTTTTACTTATGTTTATTTTTGCATAAGCAGCGCTATATGAAGCAGGTGATACGGGTTACTACCACGTTCCTTCAAATAACTGCTCTGCTATTATACTTTATCCAGCACCTTCTGTCCAAATTCCTTGCCAAAGGCAAAACATTTATCCAGCTCTTGTGCATTTGCAGTCCATTTAACAGTTAGCCCAGCTTTATCCACGTCAACGCCTGCTGCTGTCAATAATTCTTCCATAGCTGCTTGGGAGCCTCCGGCCCAACCATAGGCACCAAACGCCGCACCAATTTTATTTGCCGGTCTCAGGCCTTTCATATACAGCAGCATAGCACCAACTGTCGGCATCATGCCATTGTTTAACGTTGATGAGCCCACTAGAATCCCTTTAGCCTCTAATAGATCCCACATTACTTCGCTGCGGTCTGCACCTGAAAGGCGGTATAGTTTTCCTTGCACTCCGGCAGCAGCAAGACCGTCCAGAATACGGCGTGCCATTTTTTCTGTTGCACCCCACATGCTGTCATAGGCAACAATCACTTTATTCGAAGCTGCGCCTCTGCTCCATTGCTCATATTTTGCAAGAATGGCATCAATATGGCTGCGCCACACTACACCATGGCTGGGAGCAATCATTTTGATGGGATAACGGCCGGCCTTTTCTAATGCTTTTGGTACTAGTCTGTTAAAAGGCATCAGGATATTGGCATAATACTTCGCAGCCTCATAAAGAACTTCATTAAGATCATTCTCATCATCAAACCGCTGGGTACTGCTATAATGTTGACCAAATGCATCATTTGAAAAAAGAATCTGTTCACCATCTAAGTAGCACGCCATCGAGTCAGGCCAGTGCAGCATCGGAAGCGGTATGAAATGCAATTTATTGCGTCCTAAATCAAGCATATCTCCTTCTTTGACTACCTGATAATTGGCCTCCCGCTCATAATACTTTAATACCCCTTCGGTACCTTTGTCGGTGAGAACAACTGTGGCTTGAGGCGCTCGATCCAAAATAGCAGGTAAAGCACTGGAATGATCCGGCTCGATATGATTTGTGACAATATAATCAATGCTGGATGGATCTACAATTTCTGAAATTCTTTCGAGTAGCTCAGCGGCAAAGGGCGCTTTTACTGTGTCAATTAAACATATTTTTTCATCCACAATGAGAAACGCATTGTAGGTAACACCTCTAGGCGTAGTATATCCGTGAAAATCACGAATATTCCAGTCTACTGCTCCTACAGAATATACACCTTTCGCCAACTCAACTTTGTTCATGCATTTACTCTCCTTCTATCTGTAAAATATCATTGCTATACTAAATTACCAATGGGCAAAACTCATTTAATGGTTATGCTTACAGCTATTATAGCAATTGTACACTTTATCGTCATATTCCTTCCTATATCTTTATTTTTACTGCTTTTGTTCATTAAATAAACTTTAAAGTATAAACCAATTCCACCAAATAAATCTTTACTTTCTGCCTTGACCACTATATAATGAAAAGTTGAAATATGCATATAATATATGGCGTAATACTGCTATTATAGCTGTGAAAAATCACGTTTTTCCAAATAAAACCTTTCGATTTTTATGGAGAAACATACGCCGCCTCACTGTTAAAAATTCTACTATTGAGAAGGGGCGCTTTGTGATGAAATTAACTGGTAAACATCTACTTGTCGACATGTACGGCTGCAGCTTTAAAACCTTAGACGATCTTGCACTCATTAAGGAAGCTATGCTAACTGCAATAGCAGATGCTAACATGACTCTTCTTAACTTTTCTTATCAAAAAATTGAACCACAGGGCCTGGCGGCATGCGCCCTCCTTGCAGAGAGCCACTTGAGCATCCATACGTATCCTACCCTCGGGTATGCAGCTATTGATGTATACACTTGTTCCGACCACAGCCGGCCAGATAAAGCAATATCAGTACTCAAGACCTTTTTGAAGCCGGAAAAGGTCAAAGCAACCACAATAAAGCGCGGTGATTTTGGTTCTGAAAAGGATATGAAGCCAAAAATTAAAGTAACCATCGCTCCCTTGCGCCGTGTAAAAAATACGGGAGCAAAAGTGCTAAAATTATTATCACGCAACCGCTAAAAGGATAAGACAGTTGCTTGCAAAGCAACTGTCTTTTTTATTTTACGGCTTTCATTTCGTGGGACCTCAACATCGCCGGATCTATCTGTTATAATTAACGTACGAGAAACAGCATATAAATTGGAGGATATTTTGCAATGAATAATGATAATAGCAGTTTTGAACGCAAAATTGCTAATCAAATGAAACGGTTTACGCACTTTTTACACTTGTTTTTCTGTTTAGCTCTCATTATAACAGTCTTAATGACGCTAGTAATTTTCTTTACCGACTTTTATTCGATTTTTACTACTGGCAATGTAAGCAAAGGAACAATTCATGCTTTAGGCGCATTACTCATCTTATGGACACTTTCCGAATTGCTAAATTCTGAAATACGCCATTTAAAAGGTGAACCGATTAGAGTTACCCTGTTTATTGAAGTAGCAATTGCCGCGATGGTCCGGAAACTGCTAATTCTTAGCTCTGAGGGTATCTCTTTGCAGGAAGGCAGCATGTATTTGGCAAGTTTACTAGTATTAGGGCTTGTATATTGGCTTTTGCAACCTAGAACACTGCCTAGATAACAATTATTGGAAATTAGTCTTGACAAAGCCGTCCTCATCGATAATAATATTCCATAGAGAATAATATTGATTAAATGTAGGAGGGATCTATTAATGAGTAATACTGACAAGAACCTGGCTAGTGCTTTTGCCGGTGAATCACAAGCAAATCGCAAATACCTGGCTTTCGCTAAACAGGCCGAGCTTGAAGGCTACGCACAAGTTGCTAAACTCTTCCGTGCTACTGCTGAAGCAGAAACCATCCATGCATTTGCTGAATTAAAGGCCAAAGGCGGCATTAAATCTACCGCTGAAAATTTAAAAGAGGCTGTTTCAGGTGAAACATACGAGTTCAATGAAATGTATCCGCCTTTCATTGCAGAGGCCAAGGCAGAAGGTAACGCTGCTGCTGCCCGAGTATTTCATCTAGCCAACGAGGCAGAGAAAGTACATGCAGCCCTTTATACCAAAGCGCTGGAGCATTTGGCTTCTAATGACGAATATGATGTTTACTTGTGCCCAATTTGTGGCCACATTGCTGAAAAACACACTCCAGACTCCTGTCCAATCTGCGGTGCTAAAGCCAGCGCCTACAAAAAAATTGATTAATACTATAATAAGAAACCGCGAACATACAAATGTTTGCGGTTTCTTATTATAGTATTTAAAAATTATACATTATTTGTTAATAAAATCGTCAGATAAGTATTAATATTCTTTCTATAATGGTATAATTAAATAAATTGTTTTTTAACTTTATCTTTCCTAAGGAGGGATTAAACGACTACATAAGTTATATATTTAAAAGATGGGAGCTGGTTATTAAAGCATTCTTTGAGCACTGCAGTATGCGCACCGTCTCCAACAGTTGCATCTTTAATTGAAAATTTGGGAGGGAAATCCGTGAAGCAATATCAAAAACTCTTACTGGGATTTGTTTTAGGTGTTGTTATTGGTCTGATTGGTTATTATTTCGTTCCCCAAAAATCGTTTCCCTTTATGAAGTCGTTTACAGATATTTGTACCTTAACCGGTGCTGTATTCCTCAGAACAATTTTTATGGTTGTTGTTCCCCTCTTAGTGTCGGCTTTGATTCTCGGTGTATTTGAGCTTGGAAAAGGCCGTGGCTTAGGAGCGGTAGCTAAAAAATCCATGGCATTTACCCTCGTTTTGAGTTTCTTAGCTGTAATTATTGCCGTTACATTAACGAATGTCATGCAGCCGGGCGTTGGCTTAACTTTTGATAAAGAAGCCCTCGCTTCCAATCAAGGCGTACTATCTATTCAGAAAAATGTGCAAGCAGCGAAAGATAAGCCCTGGTATCAATACTTCATTGATTTAATTCCGCAAAACCCGGTTGACTCAGCCGCGCGAGCCTTCGGGGGCGAAATTATCGCGCTCATGGTCTTTTCATTAATGTTTGGTTATGCACTTAGCATGATCGTTGAGGATGAAGATAATCCATTTATAAAAATGCTTGATACCATTTTTAAGGCGTCTCTAAAAATTATTGAATGGGCTATGATGTTAGCTCCTTACGGTATTTTTGCCATTGTCTTTAATACAACTTACAGGTTAGGTGCAGGGTTCCTCCAAAACGTTGCTTATTTTGCAGGTGTTGTTGTCCTTGGCCTTTTGATCCAACAATTTGTTGTTTATGCTTTATGTCTTAAGATCTTCGCTAAGACTAATCCTTGGCAGTTTTTTAAGAAGTGTCAGGAGGTTTACGTATACGCCTTCTCGACAGCATCTTCTAATGCTACGCTGCCAATAGCTTTGGATACAGCAGAAAACGTATTAAAAATGCCTGCTAAGATTTCCCGCTTTGTACTAACCTGCGGAGCTTCAGCCAATCAAAATGGCACAGCCCTCTTCGAAGGCGTTGTTGTTTTATTCTTGGCACAAGTTTATGGCATCAACCTCTCAATTGAAAGTCAGCTTGTTGTGGTACTGATGGCTGTTCTAGCTGGAGTAGGCACTGCGGGCGTCCCGGGAGGCTCCCTCCCGCTCATCGCCATCCTCTGCGTTCAAGTAGGAGTTCCACCAGAAGGCATGGGCTTGATACTCGGCGTAGACCGCTTCCTCGATATGTGCAGAACAACCTTAAATGTATCGGGTGACTTGGTAATAGCTAAACTAGTCAGTGCAACCGTACCGGCAGAGATTTCCGGTGACACTAATCATTCTTCTAACATAAGCGCATAATAATATAATAATCAATAGAGGGCTGCTTCACTACAGAAGCAGCCCTCTATTATTTACTCTCGTTCACTACTGACTGCACATAAGGATGCTGCCATCACACCAACCCCAGCACCAACCCAGGATGCAATTAAAACCCAGTACCATTCCACCATATTAGTCACCGTCCCTAAACATAGTAGTAATTAATATGTTGTGGACAAGAAAAAAGACCTGCAAAGCAAAAAAGCACTTACAATCGTAAGTGCTTTTGTTTAATCAGCGACTTCCTATCCTCCCAGGCAGCTGTTCCAGCCAAGCCCTTCCGCCAGGGAAAGCGACGATAGCACCCTATCTGCGTTGTTTGCTCCTGCGGGGCTCGTTCGGCGTACTTCCAGTACAGCCTCCCTTCTCTCCTCGTCGCACCTAGCAGCTAGAGCACTCTCGTCGCTTTCCCCGCTTTGCATGATTAATCCTACTGCCAAACGTTATATTCTCTTGGACGAATCAGGCAGGGGGAGCGTCGTTGCATAAGCGTAGGCTAAGCGCCAGCCTAGGAGCGTTGTAACGGCGCTCTCCCTGTCAGACTTATCAATACAAAGCAAAAAAGCACTCACATGTGTAAGTGCTTTTTGTCTAATCAGCGACTCCCTATCCTCCCAGGCCGTTTCC
>DDHB01000065.1 GCA_002337925.1 Sporomusaceae bacterium UBA1887 | reverse complement strand
ATTCCCGATATGCGCGGACTCCTCCGCCTTGCATTGCAAAAAAATCTACACTGTCTAATTCTAATTCACAACTCGGTCAAGACACTGGGACGGCTGCCGATAAGCGGCGCCTAGCGTTGTTGCGGCAAGCCTCCGGTCTCCGTCAAAGCCACGCCTAGCTATGCTTGCTTCTCGGCAGCCTTGGCTTAGAGGCAGAAACGGGCACACGGTGGCATGAGGGGGGCGTTGCATTGCTTCGCTCGCAACGTACGGCGGTGCAACGCAGATGGGGCTTTATCAACGGCCTGCCTATTGTTGGGTATCTTGTTTGCCCGGGCGTAAGTAGGCCTCGACTACGGCTTCCCATTTGCCCTGGGATTTCAAAATCAGCTCAATGACTTCGCGGACAGCACCACGTCCGCCTTCACGGCTGGTAATAAAATGAGCTCGTTCTTTTACATCAGGTACGGCATTCGCAACGGTGCAAGCCAGGCCAACCTGGCTCATTACGGCCAGATCATTGAGGTCATCGCCTACGTAAGCCACTTGCTCCGGTGAAAGATTGTGTTTGTTAAGCAATTCATGAAAGGCCTGTACCTTGTCCATGGCGCCTTGATACACATCACCTATTTTGAGTTCCAGTCCGCGGCGGCGGACCATTTCCGTTTCCCGTCCGGTAATAATGGCCGTCTTGAGCCCAGCCTTATGAGCGGCGGTGATCCCCAAGCCATCCTGAGTATGAAAAACTTTCATTCCTTCTCCCTCAGGGCCAAAGATAAGCTGGCCATTGGTTAACACGCCATCTACATCTAAAATGAGAAGGGCAATATGTTTTGCCCGAGCTTCATATTCCATTATACCACTCCTTGGCGTAATAAGTCAGTAAGGTGAATGATTCCAATTGCACGGAACTGATCATCCACTACCGGCAATACTGTAATGGGACGGGGCTTATTTTTTTCCATAAGGTTAAGCGCTTGAGCCGCCAACTTGTCTTTGGTAATGGTTCGCGGGGTTTTTGTCATGATTGCATCAACTGGTCTATCGAGGAAATCATGCCCATTTTCGAGGCCTCGCCGGATGTCTCCATCGGTAACAATTCCCAGCAGTTTTCCTTCCTTATCGACTACCGAAGTAACACCTAACCCCTTGGCAGTCATAACAAATAATGCCTCTTTTACCAATCTATTGGCAACAACGACAGGATTATCTTCACCGGTATGCATCACATTATCTACTGTTAACAACAGTTTTCGTCCTAAAGAGCCGCCAGGATGAAAGAGTGCAAAATCCTCAGGTGTAAATTTCCGGCTAGATAAAAGGGCAACCGCCAGAGCATCTCCCATGGCAAGGGCAGCTGTTGTACTGGCAGTTGGCGCAAGTCCCATCGGGCAGGCTTCTTTTGCCACCGCTACATCCAAAAAAACATCGGCATTTTGGGCCAGCGTCGATTGTTCCCGGCCGGCCATTGCAATAATCCGGGCACCAATGCGCCGGATCGCAGGCAATATGCCAATTACTTCTGCTGTCTCACCGCTGTTGGACAGAGCCAATACAATATCTTCACTTGTCACCATCCCCAGGTCTCCATGGATACCTTCTGCCGGGTGAAGAAAGAAGGATGGCGTACCTGTGCTGGCTAGTGTGGCAGCTATCTTTTTGCCAATCAGGCCTGATTTTCCCATGCCGGTAACAATAACCCTGCCATGGCCCTCTAGTATCAGTTGAACGGCAGCAGTAAACTGCCCGTTAATGCGGGGGATGAGTGCTTCAATTGCCGCTGCTTCGGCAGCAAGTACCTGTCTGGCTTGTTCAATAATCATCGCAGCTCCTCCTCTCCTTAATCGGTCTTCTGCAAGATGAGATCGCCACGTCATTACATTCCTCGCGATGACACCTAACTTGTGTCATTGCGAATGGAACACAGTGCAATGTGGCAATCTCATGTTTTGTATTGCTGATGAAGCTTACTTATGTTTTCGTACAACCTGATCAAGAGCAATTAAATCTTTCAGCAAGTCTTCCAGTTGGTTTATATATAACATATTAGGTCCGTCAGATAATGCCTCTGCCGGATTATCATGGACTTCCATGAACAACATATCTACACCAGAAGCCACTGCTGCACGAGCAAGATTAGCAACAAATTCACGTTGACCGGTAGAGGTAGTACCGGCACCGCCGGGCAGTTGGACACTGTGGGTTGCATCAAATACAACGGGATATCCCAGTGATCGCATGATCGGCAAAGAGCGCATATCCACTACCAGGTTATTGTAGCCGAAGCTAAAGCCCCGCTCGGTAAGCAGAATTTTTTCATTTTTGGCTTCCTGTACTTTAGAGATCACGTTTTTCATATCCAATGGAGCCAGAAACTGACCTTTTTTTACATTCACAACGCGGCCGGTAAGTGCTGCTTCATATACTAAATCCGTCTGCCGGCAGAGAAAAGCCGGTATTTGCAGAATATCTAATACCTCTGCAGCAGCTTCCACTTGGGTAACATCATGAATATCGCTGACAACCGGAACAGCCAGTTCTTTTTTAATATGAGCTAAAATGGCCAGCCCCTCTTTGAGTCCAGGACCGCGAAAAGAGTTAAAGGACGAACGGTTCGCTTTATCAAAAGATGCTTTAAAAATATAAGGCATGCCAAGTCTTTCGCAAATCGCCTTGACAGCTTTACCGATCTCCAGAGTACGCTCAGCATCTTCAATAACGCAGGGTCCGGCAATTAGTGCGATAGGCTGTTGACCTCCTACTTCAAACGATCCAATAGCTACATGTTTCATGAGTTAGCCTCCTTCTATATTTAAATTTGTGTTTCTATTTACTTAACAGCTGATTCACTTTCTTCAGATCTTCAGGAGTATCTACTCCGATGGACTGGAAGTCAGTTTTCAATACTTTGATGCGATGACCATATTCGAGCGCCCGCAATTGTTCCAGTGATTCCATCCGTTCCAATGGCGTCGGTGTAAGCGCAGCAAAAGAAAGTAAAAAGTCCCGGCGATATGCGTAAATGCCGATATGTTTATATACCGGCAGTTCTTCCACTTTAACCCGCGGAAACGGAATAAGTGACCGCGAGAAATAAAGCGCATACCCCTGTAAGTCAGTAACTACTTTTACCGCATTGGGGTTGGCATACTCACTTTCGTCCATTACACTAGCCAGCGTCGCCATCGCAAGTTTCGGTTCCTCATCGAAAGCAGCAGCCAGCATATCAATAATTTCTGGCGCTATTAGCGGTTCATCGCCCTGAACATTAATGATAATGTCATAATCAGCATGTGCTCTGGCTACTTCCGCCAGCCGGTCTGTACCGGTCGGATGCTCTGGTGAGGTAAGCATCCCTTTGCCGCCAAAAGCCTGTACGGCCTCATAGACCAGCTCATGGTCTGTCGCCACGAGTACTGCCTGGGGCCGCTTGGCCTGACTGGCACGTTCATATACATGCTGAATCATCGGTTTACCGGCAATCATTGCCAGTGGTTTGCCGGGCAGGCGGGTAGATGCATACCTGGCAGGAATGACACAAAGAAATTTCATCAATGCCACCTCTATTTCAGCGTTTCTTCAATCAACTGCATAAATTCTTCGTAGCCGTCCAGAAAGCGCACTTCGATTCCAAGAACATATACCGGAAGCGGCCGGTGAGAATGGATAAATTCAGCTGGTATTTTAACGGCATCTTTTTCTGTTGTAACCAAAGCGTTAGCGCCTTTTTTCACAGCTCGCTCCATCGCCCACTGCATTTCAGACATTGTGTAATGATGATGATCGGGAAAGCGCAGTGAATCGATGACGTTGACCTCAATATCAGCAATTGTCTGCTCAAAAGAGGAAGGATTGCCAATAGCGGAAATAGCGACTACCGACTGTCCCCGGACATTCTCCAGGGCAATTCCACAGTCACGAACTCCTTTATACCAGCTTTCAATCTCGATAAACCAGCGTGGCCGGTGAATACTTTCTACAATCAACGCTTTATCGTTATACTGGACAAGGGTATCTCGGATGGAATCGCGGGCATTATCTGTCGTCTGATCAACCTTGGTAAGCAGAAAGGCGTGAGCACGGTTGAGATTAGTTAAGGGCTCGCGCAGTGTCCCCCTTGGCAGCAAGAAATTGTTGCCAAAGCGGTTTAGTGAGTCAATGAGCACAATATCGAGATCCCGGGCCAGTTGCCAGTGCTGATAGGCATCATCAAGGATAATGACCTGCGCATTCAGCTGCTTAACGGCATATTCGCCGCTTACTGCCCGCTCTTTGCCAATAACAACCGGTACTCCAGGCAGGCTCTTAGCTAACAGATAGGCTTCATCGCCCGCCTCAGCAGCCGTCATATATATTTTCTGTCCGTCAGACACTAAACCAACGTCTTCTTTCCAGGCAGCGCGATAGCCTCTGTTGAGAATGACCACCCGGTAGCCCATGTCGCGTATTAAGGTAGCGAGTCGCTGCGCAGTTGGTGTTTTTCCTGTCCCCCCGACAGTTATATTCCCCAGACTAATCACATAGCAGGGCAATTTATGCTGCTCCAGGATACCCAAGCGATACATGGTAAGCTTGACATTAACACCAAGAGCATATACGGACGAAAAAAGGCGTAGGAACAGTAACAATATGGTTGGCAGCAAGCCTCGCCGTTCACCGTGAATGACCCGATATAAATATGTTTGTATAGTTTCGCGTAGGCGCATGTGCAGTTCCGCCTTCTATAAGTTATTCGCTTTTTTTTCTAAAAGCATTTTCAATTGAAGGGTATTTTTACGGGCAGCTCCGCGATTTTCTTCAATAATTGCCCGGGCATTTTTACTCATAGTTGAACTAAGCTCACTGTCCTGCAAAATATTCATCAGCTTGTCTGTCAGCAAGACCGGATCTTTTGCTGTAATACAGGCCTTACGGTCTGATAACAGGGCGTAAATATCTTTAAAGTTAAACATGTGAGGTCCTACAATGATTGGCTTTCCATGGGCAGCGGGCTCCAATATATTATGGCCGCCTTGCGGGATCAGACTGCCACCGACAAAAACAACATCCGCAATGCTGTATACCCGCCCTAGTTCGCCAATTGTGTCAAGAATCACTACATTATGGCCGTCAGCAGCACCTTTATGCAGTAAGATCCGCTTAACTGCTTTGTGACCAAAGTCAGCAGCCATATTCACTAACTCATCAGCTCGTTGAATATCACGCGGTGCAATGACCAATCCTGCTTGGGGAAAGATCTTTCGCACTTCGCCGAATGAGGAAAATAGACTTTCTTCTTCACCTTTATGCGTACTCCCGGCAACGATAATGGGAGTATGCCTACCAAAGCCATACTGGCTGATAAGCTGCTGCTGTTCTTCTTCACTGACATCGGTATAGGTTTGGTCATACTTGGTATTACCAGTAACCATTACCCGCTGAGGATCAGCGCCCAGCTTGATGATATATTGTGCATCAATAGATGACTGCATGCAAAACTTAACAACTGTTTGCAGCATATCTTTGAGCACACTGCCGAGATAGCGATAGTTACCAAAGCTTCTGTCGCCAATACGACCGTTGACCATCATCACCGGTATTCCAGACTTCCGGGAAGCCTTCAAGAAGTTTGGCCATAGCTCGGTTTCTACAAGTAGAAACGCCTGTGGGGCAATTTTCTTAACCACACGGCAGCTCAGCCAGGGCAAATCAAGTGGAAAAAAGATCACTCCATCAGCCTCAGGAATAATCCGTTTGGCCATGTCGTATCCGCTTGCCGTTACCACTGATATAACAACTACGCTATCAGGCATTTCTTTTTTTATTTCCTTAACCATGGGGCTGGTGGCTACAATTTCACCAACAGAAGCTGCATGAAGCCAAATAGCATTTTTATTGGCTACTTTAGCTACTGTTTCGGCTGGCAGCCAACCAAAGCTTTGCTTCAGCCGTTCTCCAAAACCAGCTTCCCGGATCAGCCGGTACAGGAAGACTGGTGCCGCCAGTATTACCAGAACCAAAGCCAACAGGTTATACAACAAATGCATATTCATCCCTACTTTTCGGTTCTGTTCTCATTCTTCTCTGAATTGTACCTGATACAAGGTACTGTATAGGCCTCCCGAGGCCAGCAGCTCACTATGGGTGCCCTGTTCAACCAGGCGTCCTTTATCCAATACAACGATCATATCGGCCCGCTGAACGGTAGACAAACGATGAGCAATGACAAAAGAAGTCCTGCCAATCATTAGTTTATCCAAAGCCTGCTGTACTAATTTCTCACTTTCTGTATCAAGTGCAGAAGTAGCTTCATCCAAAATCAAAATACGCGGATCTTTCAAAATGGCTCTGGCAATTGAAATACGCTGTCTTTGACCACCGGAGAGTTTTGCGCCCCGTTCGCCAATTTGCGTTTGATATTGATCAGGCATTCTATCAATAAAGTTATGCGCATTCGCGGCCTTAGCGGCAGCAATTACTTCCTCATGTGTAGCATCCAGACGGCCATAGAGAATGTTATCGTAAACAGTGCCGTTAAAGAGCACCGTTTCCTGGGGTACAATCCCTATTTGCTGACGAAGCGACTGCATCGTGACCGTGCGAATATCCTTACCATCTACCAGAATACTGCCCTCTGTAGCCTCATAAAAGCGAGGCAGAAGATTAGCAATTGTTGTTTTTCCTGCTCCGCTTGGTCCGACAATCGCAATAGTCTGACCCGGTTTTACTTCCAGCGATACATCACGCAGCGCATATTGTCCGGGACTATAGGCAAAGCTCAAATGTTGAAGTGCAACATGACCTTTAACCTCCGGAAGCTCCACTGCCCCGGGCATATCTTTAATATCCGGCTCTGTATCCAGAATAGCAAAAACCCGCTCAGCGGCAGCCAGCGACTTTTGAATGTTGCCATAGACTTTGCTTAGCCGTTTTACCGGATTTGTCAAATTGACAACATAAATTAAAAAAGCAATCAAGGCACCGGAGGTTAAATTGCCATTGATGACCTCCATACCGCCATACCAGATAATAACCGTTACGCCGATAGCACCTAGAAACTCAATTACCGGTGTTAATGTAGCTAGTAACTGAGAGGTTTTCATTTGCGCGCGAAAGTTATAAAAATTTTCCTGCTTAAAACGCTCTGTTTCATAATCTTCCCTTGCAAAGGATTTAATGACGCGAATGCCGGAGATTGTCTCCTGCAGGATAGCAGTAATATCTGCCGCCCTCTCCTGCAGTACCCGGCCCGCCTTACGCAGCTTTTTACCGAATGTATTAATTGCCTGCAGCACTAATGGCATCGTAATTAACGTCAACAGTGATAATTTCCAATGAAGGAAAAACATGGCTCCCAGTGAGCCAATTAAAATCATTGCTTCCGTAACCATCTCTACCATACTGTCAACCAGTGCAGCCTGCAATGCGGAAACATCATTCGTTACCGAACTCATGATGGCACCGGTCTGGCGTTTGTCAAAATAGCCGAGTGATAAGCGCTGCAATTGTCGGTAAACCGCTTCCCGTATATCGATAATTACCCTTTGTCCAATATAGGACATTAAATAGGTTTGTCCAAAAAAGAAAATCCCTCTTAGAAAGAAAATGATCAATATCCCGATGGCAATGATATTGAGCATAGCCATATCCTTATTGATAAGGACCTGATCAATAACGTCCTTGATAATCCAGGGTACCGCCAAGTTGCCGCCAGCTGCCAGGATTATGCAGGCAATTGCGGTAATCATGCGCCCCATATATGGTCGGATATAGCTGATGAGGCGTTTATACATGTCCATTCTTAGCTACCTCCATAATCACCTGTGCCACCCGGTTAACCGCCCCTGTTTCGCCAAGCTTTGCCCGCACTTCTATCAAGTCGGCCATAGCCTGGTCACGGATATTCTTGTCGGTCAACAAGGCAATTGACTGCCTGGCAATGTTATCAGGAGTCACTTCACTTTGCAGTAATTCCGGCATAATACGGCGGCCCGCAATGATATTAGGCAAACCAATATTAGGAATCTTAACAAGCATCTTACCAAGAACATAAGTTAATGTAGCCAGCCGATACACAATTACGGTAGGTACCTTCATTAGTGATGTCTCCAGCGTAGCTGTTCCCGAAGAGGCAACCGCCAAATCACAAATATTCATTAAATCGTAGTTATTACCAACTGTTACGGTTACGGGAATCTTGTATCTATCGATGATGTTTTGCAGCATTTCCCGGGAAATTGTCGAAGCTACCGGCAGAAAAAATTGACAGTTTGGTACTTGTTCGACAATCTTTTCCCCTGCTGCAAGCATGTCCGGCAGCAAGCTGGTAATCTCCTGCTGACGGCTGCCTGGCATAAGCAGAATGTGATATTGGTCAGAGCGGGCGTTAAAATGACGCAGTGCCTCATCGCGCTCCATCGCGGGCTTAACAATATCCAGCAGGGGGTGTCCGACAAAGGTAACCTTAGCCCCCGCCTCCCGGTAAACGTCAGCTTCAAAAGGGAAAATAGCCGCTACCCTTTCCACAATTTGCGCCAATTCTTTCGCTCTGCCTTTTCCCCAGGCCCAGGCAGACGGGCTAATATAAGAAACGACAGGAATACCTTTTTGCTGCGCAACTTTGGCCAGCCGGACATTAAAACCCGGATAGTCAATTATTACCAGCACATCAGGCTGTTCCTGTTCCATATAATCGCTGAGAGAATCACGCAGTTTGAAAAGTCTGCGTAAATTTTTGACCACTTCGACAAATCCGATAACACCTAGGTCAGCAATATCGTAAATAATGTCTACTCCGGCATCCCGCATCGCCTGACCGCCCATCCCGACTAACTGCACATCAGGCTGCAGAAGTTTAAGAGCGGTGGCAACACTGGCACCGTGCAAATCACCTGAGGCTTCGCCGACAGAGATCATAATTTTCATATAAACAGGCCTCCTGGTTTGGATGTGGGAGGATGACAAAAAAGGGGGGCCATTCGCAGACCTCCCTTTCTTTATTCTACCATGGCTACAATCGCTATATTATTATTGTCGGCTAAAGCAAGCACATTTTGCTTATCAATCAGCAGCGTCTTGCCCGCTTCAATGACCAAAGCTGATGCTTGTGCTTCGATCATTGCCTGCAGTGTGTCCACACCTACGGCCGGCACGTCAAAACGCAAATCCTGGTTTGGCTTAGCAACCTTAGCAACCGTAATACCGCCCCGGCCAAGCTGACCGCCTCTCCGGATACAGGCATCGGTGCCCTCTATTGCTTCAACTGCCATAACCGCTTTATTCTTTACTACTACTGTCTGTCCAATATCCAGCCCGCCAATCGCCTTGGCCATAGCGAAACCAAATTGCATATCCGCTGTTTCCGCTTCTGTCGGCAGGCGCTTGCTGAGCACTCCGGCAGCAGGCATCAATTGCCGGATAAACGCAGTCTGATCAAGTACTCCTATGCCTGCTGCAGCTAATTCACGAACCAGTGCAAGCATGATGGTATCATCACTTTGATCAGGCAGTTGTACCAGCAATTTTTTCATGCGGTCATCTAAAGCGACTGCACCGGCAAACAGCAGTTCTTTGGTTACTTTACCGATCATGGTAACCTGAGTTACCTCAGCCTGCTTTAAGGTTTCAATTATTTTCGTTAATTCACCGGCACTAATCGCATGCACAGTATCTGCAGTATCAGCCAGATCCGCCTCTACTCCCGGGACAACCGCAATAGCAATCACGGCAAAGCCCATGCCGCGAGCGGCACGGGCAAATTCTACCGGTAATCTGCCGACGCCGGCCAATAAGCCAATTTTTTGCATCTGAATCACCTATACTTTAGAATACCCTTTTGTATGATATTTTACTTAAGGTAATCTTATATTTTAATCAGCACTGTCTTTGCGGCTGCGGCAGATGCCACGTTCGGCATTACGCAGAAAACGCAGTAAATGCTCCACTTCTTCACAGGATTCCAACTCCTGTTCCATTACAGCAATAGCTTGCGCCAGATTGAGACCGGAGCGGTACAAAATCTTATACGCTTTTTTAAGATTGCGGCGAGTTTGTTCACTTAAGCCCGAACGTGATAACCCAACATTGTTCAGACCGGCAACTTTAGCCGGATGTCCGTCAACAATTACAAAGGGAGGAACATCCTGGACCACTTTTGATGCGCCGCCAATCATCGCATTACGGCCAATTTTAACAAATTGGTGAACGCCGGCTAAACCGCCGATAACTGCGCGATCTTCTACAATAACATGACCCGCAAGGGTTGCAGCGTTAGACATGACAACGTGGTTGCCGACAATACAGTTATGAGCCACATGCGTGTAGGCCATCAACAGACAGTTGGAGCCAATTCGTGTTTCTTCCCCTTCGCCGGTTGCCCGGTTAACAGTGGCAAATTCACGAATTTTGGTATTATCGCCAATAAACACATAACTTTTTTCACCGCGGAACTTTAAATCCTGCGGTTCCCCTCCGATAGAGGCGCTAGGATAAATGACACAGTTTTTACCAATACTTGTCCAGCCGTCAACGACGACATGAGCACCGATTTTAGTACCGTCTCCAATAAGCACATTTTCGCCAATTACGGCGTAAGGGCCAATCTCCACATCCTTACCCAAACGGGCAGCAGGATGGATGACGGCTGTTTCGTGTATTTTACGAATTGATATAACAACCGCTTCTGGTTTCATGAGAAATTCACTCCTTGCTGCTACAGCTAATTTTATCTTTGGCGCAGCCTGCCATCTGCCTAACACAAGAGCTGCAGAACTGCAAAAATCGAAATAAACGATGGTCTCATAGATTCTTTTTATATAATCCGACTACCCAGTCGAATATTCACGGTGTTTTTTTTGCTAAATTCGACTGTTTTTTCGCTTATTAGGCTAATATCTTTATTTATTACCACGCAACGGCCTATTTACGCCTCTTTTTGTGGCAATAAGGCAAAAAGGAATTCTCCTTCTGCAACTAATTGATCATCCACATAGGCCTCGCCCCAAACTTTACCCATAGAACCCCGCAGCTTAATAATTTCTCCCACTAAGCGGAGCTGGTCACCAGGCACTACGGGACGACGAAATTTAACGCGATCAATACCGGCAAAAACAGCGAGCTTACCACGGTATTCTTTCGGATAAAGCAGCGCAATACCGCCAACCTGGGCCATCGCTTCAATGAGCAGTACTCCGGGCATAACCGGTTCACTGGGAAAATGTCCTAAGAAAAAATTCTCATTAATGGTCACATTCTTTATTCCTACAGCTCTTTTCAACGGTTCTAACTCAATAATACGATCTACCAAAAGCATTGGATACCGATGGGCAATAATTTGTTGTATTTCAGTTACTGACAACACCATGAATGCATTCTCCTCCTCAACTATACGCTTGCAAGTATTTCTTTAGCCAGTGCCGTATTTAGCGCATGACTTGATTTAACTGCAATCACATGACCGCTCACTCTCCCGGCAAGGGCGAGATCACCAACAATATCTAATATCTTATGCCGTACCAGCTCGTCAGGAAAGCGCAGCGGCGTCAGTGCTTTCTCATGATCATATACCACCGCATTGTCCAGGCTGCCACCTAAAGCCAACCCCTGGGCCTGCAAAGCCTCTACTTCATGCATGAACCCAATCGTACGGGCAGGAGCCAGCTCACGGATAAAATTATCCGGTGTAATTTCATAATCACCAAATTGTACACCTAACTGGGGGTGAGGATTGATAGAAGTGAAAGTAATCCGAAACCCATCGTAAGGTAATATGGTAATAAATTTATCTTCCTGACGGACTGTTATAGCCCGGGTAACGGCAATCCTGGGGCGTTCAGCAGCTTGCTCCACTATGCCGGCTTCTTCAATCAGACGAATAAACGGCAGGGAACTGCCATCCGCTACCGGCGGTTCGACAGCTGTAATTTCGATCAGGCAATTATCCACCTTCATCGCATAAAAAGCGGCCAGAAGATGTTCTACGGTAAATACCTTGGCTGTTTCTGCTTCTAATGTGGTGGCCCGCATGGCAGCTGTTACGTTAGAGGCTATAGCTGCGACGCGAGGTGCTCCGGGTAAATCAACTCTGGCAAATACGATTCCCGTATTTACAGGCGCAGCCTTCAAGGTGATGGTGACATCTTGGCCGGAATGAAGTCCGATACCGGTGTATGTTACCGTGGCAGCCACGGTTGTCTGGTACTCAGTCATGAGGTTCCTCCTTGCGATAACTCTCATCTATTCTACAAAAAAATACCTCTTCCTGCAAGCATAATCGTATAACAGAATCGAAAAGTGCAGACTTTTCGTGCAATACGCTAAAAACAGCTGGTTATTCAATGCGCTTGCCCGCTAAAGTCTGAGCACCCGTATTCATCTGATAAGCAATTAGTTCTTTGTATTGCTGACCAATACGGGAGGCAGGATTGACGAAAACCTTGGAAGGCATTCCCACTTCTACAATATTTCCTTTGTCCATAAGGACAATCCTGTCAGCCACATGCAATGCAAAGGGCAATTCATGGGTAACAACAATCATAGTACTAGCCCGGTATTTGGCTAGTTCCTCCATCACCACTAACACTTCGCGAACCAAAATAGGATCAAGCGAAGCGGTCGGCTCGTCCCACAACATTAATTCCGGTTCAAAGGCGAGCGCCCGAGCAATCCCTACCCGCTGCTGCTGGCCACCAGACATTTCACTGGGTTTGTGGTCACAATGGTTCTCCAGACCAACCTTACGCATTGCTTCCAACGCTTTGCTGCGGGCTGTTTCCCGGTCCATACCACCCATAACTAAGCCTAGCATAACATTATCCAAAGCGCTCAGCCTGCTGATCAGGTTAAAATGCTGAAAAACAAAACCAATCCTTTTGCGGATATCCCGTAATTCATCACCGTTTAAGCGAAGGATATCAACGCCATCGAAAACTACCGAACCTTTTTCCGGCTCAATAAGACGGTTGATGGATCGAATGGTTGTTGATTTTCCGCAGCCCGATGGTCCCATTAGCACAATGGTTTCTCCCTTATCCACATCAAGGCTGATACCGTTAACGGCGATTAATTGTCCAAATTCTTTAACCAAGTTATCAATCTTCAGCATCGTCCCGGCTCCTTTCTAGCTTTGTCACGGGGACAGTTCCGCTGACACACCGCAAAATGTGTCAGCGGAACTGTCCCCG
>DDHB01000071.1 GCA_002337925.1 Sporomusaceae bacterium UBA1887 | reverse complement strand
TTCCCGTTTATTTTAATGAGGGGGAAAAAATATGAATATTCTTCGTACAAAAAAGATCGATGAATTAATTGCTAGTGCTGAGAAGAAAGGATTAAAGAAGACACTGGGAGCCTCAGACATGGTCATGCTTGGCGTGGGCTGTATTATCGGTACCGGTATTTTCGTACTTACCGGCGTGGCAGCAGCCAAATATGCAGGTCCTGGGATTATGCTTTCTTTTGTCTTATCCGGTCTTGCCTGCGCATTTGCAGCATTAGCTTATGCTGAATTAGCCTCAATGGTACCGGTTGCAGGCAGCGCCTATACATATTCGTACGCTGCACTTGGTGAAATTATTGCCTGGATTGTGGGCTGGAATTTAATTTTGGAATATTCTGTAGGTTCGAGTGCTGTAGCCGCGGGCTGGTCGGGCTACATGGTAGGCCTCTTAAAATCAGCCGGTATTGAATTACCAAAAGCCTATACGGCTGTTCCGGCTGATGGTGGTATAGTTAATTTGCCGGCAATGCTTATTGCAATCTTTTTGAGCTTTTTACTTGTCCGGGGAACTAAAGAAAGTGCAACTTTGAATAAAATTCTCGTATTTATAAAACTAGCAGCTGTTTTCATTTTTCTAATTTTAGCAGGACCAAAAGTAAATCCTGCTAACTGGACTCCTTTTATGCCTTACGGATTTTCCGGTGTAGCAGGCGGTGCTGCTATCATCTTTTTTGCCTATATTGGCTTTGATGCTGTTGCTACAGCGGCAGAAGAATGTCGCAATCCGAATCGAGATTTGCCGATTGGAATCATTGGTTCCTTAGTTGTCTGCACAATCCTTTATATAGCGGTTGCAGCTGTGCTGACAGGAGTGGTTCCGTATACAGAGCTCAATAATGCCGAGCCTGTTGCATATGCACTTAGGGCTATCGGGTATAACCTTGGTTCTGCGCTGGTAGGAACCGGAGCGATTGCCGGTATTACCACAGTACTGCTGGTACTGATGTATGGTCAGACAAGAGTATTTTTTGCGATGTCCCGCGATGGACTTATTCCTGCAGGAATTTGCAAAGTCCATCCTAAATACGGTACTCCCCATGTTATTACTATGCTGGCAGGTGTAGCCGTAGCGTTAATTGCCGGCTTCACTCCTATTGGGATTATTGCGGAGTTAACCAATATTGGAACGCTTTTTGCATTTGTTGTGGCTGCTATTGGTGTATTTGTATTACGCCGTACCCGTCCTGATCTGCATCGTCCGTTCCGCTGCCCGGCAGTTTCCATTGTTGCTCCTCTTGCCGTTATATCGTGCAGTTATCTCATGTATAACTTACCAGGAGAAACCTGGATGCGGTTCTTTATATGGAGTGCGATTGGTTTTGTCGTCTATTTCGTCTATAGCTATCNNGCTATCGTAACAGCGAGTTAAACAAACAAAAAGAAAGTGTAAAATAAACGCGAAGGAAAGGCTGCTTATGTCGAAGCATAAACGGCCTTTCTTTTTTTTATTGCAGGAAAATCAGATAATAAGTAGAATCTTATACATTCGACATAGAAAGTACATACTGATAGGTGAAAACGATGAGTGCGAAAAAATCTAAGGTTACTGTAGAAATATACGGAGAGCCCTATAATATAAAGGGTGAGGGAGAGCCGGAGCGCATTCGCCGGGTTGCCTTGCTGGTTAATGAACAAATGAAGCAGATTGCCTTGGCGAATCCGACGTTAACACCTGCTAAAATTGCCGTTTTAGCAGCTTTAAATATTGCTGATGAATTCTTACGCCTTGAGGAAGATTACCGGCAGATGGTGCGTATGCTGCAAGAAGAAAAACCATAACCTTTATAAGAATACCACTCCGCATGTTTGCTCATACTACAAACATAAAAAGGAGTGGTAGTGTGTTTGGCTACGAAGGAGCTGGACTCGTCATTGTAAGAATGACGATCATTTTCGCAGTTGCGCTTATTGTTGTACGTGCCATGGGGAATAGGGCAGTAGGCCAGTTATCACCCTTTGACTTCGTGTTAATGGTAGGCATTGGGGATATTGTTGCGAATGTCGCAATGGACAAATCGGAAACTGTTCTATTAGGTGCTGAAGGCTTAGTTGGTTTACTGCTATTGCAGAAAGTGTTATCTTATCTGGCATTGAAGAATACGACTCTACGTAAATGGTTTGAAGGAGTGCCGGTTACTTTAATTGAGAATGGTAAAATCCTTCCCCAAAACTTCGTAAAGCATCAATTTAACTACGATGACTTACGGCAGGAATTGCATAAAACCGGAATGGACATGACTAACATTAAAGATATTAAGGTAGCAAGACTAGAAAGCTGCGGTGCTTTTTCACTTATCCTTATGGCTGAGGCAGAGCCGCTAACCAGACGTGATTTTGAGAAATATCTTCAGGATATTTACGATAATCCTCTCAGTCCTATTGGAAAACAAGCAGCAAGAATTGAACAGCTCATGAAAGATGTAAATATTGTTGCCGAGCATTTACGTAAACAGCAGGATTTAGTAATGGAAACTCCAGAGGCTGAAAAGACACAATCCACGTAAGTACTAAAAGAGGAAGGGTAACCTTCTTTTTCTTTATCTTATCAGAACGTTTAACTTTCGATCTGTCGTGCATAAGCACGCTATAGGCTTCCACCTGCGCCCTACAAGGACTTGGTGCAAGCCAAGTCTTTTCTAATGCTGAGGGTGAGATAAAATGAAAATAGTGATGCTCTTCATTGATGGATTGGGGTTGGGGCAAAATGATGCCGAGAGGAATCCGCTTGTCCGTTTTTCTCCCCATTTTTTCAAAAAACTCTTTGGAGAACCTTTAACAATAGGATTGGGGACTGTTTATCGTCCTGAAGTGTGTTTAGTGCCGACTGATGCATGTCTTGGAGTTGATGGCTTACCCCAAAGTGCTACCGGTCAAACTGCCATCTTCACCGGTGTTAATGCTGCCCAGGTTATGGGAAGGCATATTCCGGGATTTCCTGGTCCGGCTCTAGCCGGTATCGTCCAGGAGCACGGAATTATGCGCCAGCTTGCGGACCGGGGCTATAAAGTAACCTCTGCGAATATGTACTCACCAGATTATCAGGAACTGGTGCGACAGCGAAAAAGGCGGCACTCTGTTACAACACTGGTTATTATGGGGGCCGGAATTGGGCTGCCCTCTTTACCTGAAATGCAGCAGGGTCAGGCTGTTTGCCAAGATTTAACAAATGAAGTGCTATTACCATTCGCGATGCCTGGCATATCTGCTATTACTCCGACTGAGGCGGGAAGACGACTGGTAGAGTTAGCGGAGCAGCATCATTTTACGATGTTTGAATACTTTCAAACTGATCGATATGGTCATAAACAGAATTGGATTGCGGCAGAGCGGGTTGTAAATCAATTAGATGAGTTTTTACTTGCAGTTCAGAGCTCAGCTTCCGCTGATACGTTGATTATTATTACTAGTGACCATGGTAATTTTGAAGATTTAAGCGTCAAAACTCATACGCGTAATCCAGTGCCAACCATTATTATAGGCAGCCGTTGCCAGGAAGTGGCCGCTCAAATAAGGAGTTTAACTGATATTACGCCAGCAATTTTGACGTTGTTTAAAGGAGAGAATTTTTATGATTGAATTACTTGCCCNNAGCTGATGCGGTTTACCTGGGGGGGAAAGCGTTTGGGGCTCGTCACTATGCGCCTAACTTTACTGATGAAGAGTTAGCTGAGGCTGTTCGTTTTGCTCATCTGCGTGGTGTATTCGTTTATGTAACCGTTAACACATTAGTCGATGACAGCGAAATCAGGATGCTGGAAGAATATCTTGTCAGCTTATATAATATCGGTGTTGATGCAATTATTGTGCAGGATATAGGGGTTGCCTCTATTGCTAAGAGGGTTGTGCCGAAATTGGCTCTCCATGCCAGTACGCAAATGACTGTGCATAATTTGGATGGAGTAGTTTTTCTTGCCCAGCAAGGCTTTACACGTGTTGTGCTGGCCCGGGAGGTATCATTAGAGGATATCCGGTACATCTGCAAGCACTCGCCTATTGAAATTGAGACATTTATTCATGGAGCATTATGCATTTCTTATTCCGGACAATGCCTGATGAGCAGTTTGATTGGTGGACGCAGCGGCAATCGCGGACGGTGTGCACAACCCTGTCGGCTGCCTTATACGCTAGTAAATCAGGACGGGCAGGATGTATTGGAGAACTGTGATAATGGTGAGTATTTGCTTAGCCCGAAAGATTTAAATACAATTGAACTTATTCCTGAGCTGATAGAGGGAGGCATCGTCTCTTTCAAAATAGAAGGCCGTATGAAACGGCCAGAGTATGTGGCAGTCGTAGTGGATACGTATCGCCGTGCAATTGACTCGTATTTACTTAATCAAGAAACGTATCAGGTAACGGATCAAACGCAAAAGAATTTAGCACAAATTTTTAACCGTGACTTTACAACGGCCTATTTGCAGCGTAAAGAAGGGCGCCAGATGATGAGTGACCGCCGGCCTAATAACCGGGGCGTACGCATTGGCCGTGTTATTGCCTATGACAGTGCCGATAAGACAGCTGTCATTAAACTGGATGAGGCTCTTGCGATTGGAGATATGGTTGAATTTTGGGTCAAAGTTGGCGGTCGTGTTAATACAAGTGTTACCTCAATTACGGTGCAAGGAAAACCGGTAACACAAGCAGAAGCAGGCATAGAAGTAACGATACCTGTTCATGGACCAGGTATCCGGGTAAGTGACAGGGTATTCAAAACTTTTGATGCCAGACTCATGGAACAGGCCAGATCATTTTTTAATGCCCCGGCAGCGGTTCGGCGTATTCCTGTTGATATTCAGGTTGAGGCAGTACTTGGCAGCCCATTAGTGATCAAAATGCTCGATGCTGACGGATATACAGGTGAAGCGAAAACCGCATTCATTGCAGAACCCGCTCTTAAAAGACCCTTGACTGAAGAAACAATAGCAAAGCAAGTTGACCGTTTAGGAACTACAGTTTTTGAGCTGCGGTCACTGGAATGCCGCATTGACGGGCAGCTTATGGTACCCGTAAGTGAAATCAACGAAGCAAGGCGAAATGCGGTAGAAGCTTTGGAGGAAGCGCGGCTGGTACGGTTTGCCCGCACGCGGCTTACGATGCCGAAGGCTGTTATTATGCCGACGTATAAGGCTGTTCAAGCAGCTCAAACGCAATTGACAGTGAACGTTGATACTCTTGATAAAGTTAAAGCTGCTGTTGATAATGGCGCTGACTGGATTTTATTCGGCGGTGAAAGCTTCCATCACTTACCCTTTACTGCAAATGATTATACACAGGCTGTAAGGCTCTGCCGTGATAAACATGTCAAAATTATTTTAAATACGCCAAGACTGATTAAAGAGTGGCAAGTTGCCGAAATTAAGCGGAACTTGCAGCTATTTATCGAACTGCGTCCGGATGCAATCGGAATATCAAATTTAGGTACATTGCATATGCTGCAGCAGTTAGACAGCACGGTCCCGGTTCATGGTGATTTCTCACTCAATATTTACAATAGCATTGCCATTGAATTCTTTGCTAATCATGGAGTACAAAGTCTGACCCTTTCGCCGGAATTGAATTTTACGCAAATTGAGAATCTGGCAGCCCGTACTAATACGACACTGGAGTGCCTTGTTCACGGTCATCTGACGATGATGATTTCTGAATATTGTACTGTTGGCAGCTATTTGGGGCAATTGCATACCGGAAAATGCAATCAGGCTTGTTTACAGGGACGATTTTGGTTAAAAGACCGTTTGGACGAAATATTTCCTGTTGTAACTGATCAATACTGCCGTATGCATGTATTAAATGCAAAGGAATTAAATATGGCTATTCATGTTCCCCGCTTTTCCCGGATGGGTATTAAGCGTATTCGGATTGAGGCAAAGCAGGGCTCTGCTCAAAAGGTGGGAGAAGTAACAAAGTTATATCGAGATTTGTTGACGTTGGGAGAAAATCACCATTTATTTACTCAATACAGTTCGGAAAAACCCGATAATAGCGATATAACCAGAGGTCACTATTTTAGGGGAGTATTGTAAGGAGAAATTCGAATGGAGTTATCCGTATGTAAAACGCTGGAATACCCAAAAATAGTAGCATTGCTTGCCGGTAAGGCAGGTTCAATCATGGCAAAAGAATTAGCGCAGGCTTTAATGCCTACGGCAGAGCGAATAGAAGTGGACAGAAGGCTGCAGGAAACGGGAGAAGCCAGAGATGTGCTGATCGCAGCCGCTTCTGTTCCCCTAGGAGGCATCCGGGATATTCGCGCGGCGCTGAAGCGTGCAGAGATTGGCGCTATGCTGGAGCCTCATGAATTATTAGCGATTGGCAGCACTCTTTATGCTGCCCGGAGGATAAAAAACTTCTTTGCCGAGTATAGTAAACCGCTGCCAATACTGGAAGGTACAGTAGCTGATATTACGATTTTGCGCAATTTGGAAAATATCATTGAGAATACGATTACCGAACAAGGGCAGATCCGGGATGATGCAAGTGTGGAATTGTCACGGCTGCGACGCGAGATACGGACTGCGCAGAGCCGCGTCAAAGAAAGAATTGAGAGGATTTTACATATCGGGGAATATCAAAAGTACTTTCAAGACGTGCTGGTTACTGTACGGGGAGATCGCTATGTTATACCAATTAAGCAAGAATATCGTCATCAGTTTCCTGGCATTGTGCATGACCAGTCTGCCAGTGGGTCAACGGTCTTTATAGAACCCATGGCCGTTGTTCAGTTAAATAATGATATGAAGCAAGCTATGGCTGCGGAAAAAAATGAAATAGAACGGATATTAACCAAAGTGTCCGGCCAAGTTGCTGCGATGGTAGAACCGCTAAGAACAAATTGTAGTGCTTTGGCTCAGCTTGATTTTGCTTTTGCTAAAGCGCGGCTTAGTTTGGATATGGATGCGGAAAAACCAATTGTTAATCAAAAAGGACATGTTCGTCTGATCGGTGCTAAGCATCCTTTAATTCCTAAAGATGTAGTTGTCCCCATCGATGTTCATATTGGCAAGGATTTTACCACTCTCTTAATTACGGGACCCAATACAGGTGGTAAAACTGTCAGTTTAAAGACGGTAGGCCTTTTTGCACTTATGATTCAGTCAGGCTTGTTTATTCCGGCTAAAGCTACTTCGGAAATGCCCTTGTTCCATAATATCTTTGCCGATATTGGTGATGAGCAGAGCATTGAGCAGAGTCTTAGTACTTTTTCGGGGCATATGACGAACCTCGTACGTATTCTTCGCCATGTAACTGCAAATGATCTCGTATTAATTGATGAAATAGGTTCAGGAACTGATCCCGGTGAGGGTGCAGCCCTCGCTATGGCTATCTTGGAATATCTTCATAATCTGGGTGCAAGGACTATTGCCACAACGCATTATAGTGAACTTAAGACATTTGCTTATGCGCGCCAAGGCGTTGAAAACGCTAGCGTTGAGTTTGATATTGAGACGCTCAGACCTACGTACCGCCTGCTCATTGGTGTACCAGGCAGCAGCAATGCATTTAACATTAGCCGTCGGCTGGGATTGTCGCAGCCTATTATTAACAGGGCTAAAGAGCTGTTAGATGAGGATCATGCTGAATTTGAAAAGGTTTTAGCTGCATTAGATGATAAACAACGGGAATATGCAAAGCGAAGCGCTGAAATCCAAGTCCTGGAAAGAGAAGTTACTGCGTTGAGAGAACAGTTGACAAGAGAGAAAGAGCAGCTGGAAACAAAAAAACGTGATATAGTTGCCAAAGCGCAAGAACAGGCAGGCATTCTTATTCGTCAGGCGCGCAGAGATGCAGAAAGTGTAATTACCGAGCTTAAAGCTCAATTTTCTGTTAACAGTGAAAGAGATCGGCAAACGGCTATCAGCGGTGTGAGAAAAAAATTGCAACAAGGCATGGCTAACTTATACACCGAGGATGGTGAAGAAGCAGCTAATGAGGATATTCCACAAGCTGGTCAGCTGGAAGTCGGAATGACTGTCTTTGTTACTACATTAAAGCAAAAAGGCATTGTTTTAGCTGTTGGCAGAGACGAAATCAGTGTTCAATTGGGTATTATGAAGGTCAATGTTCCTTTGATTCATTGCCGAATCATGGAGGAGCCGGTAAAAGCAGCGAAAGTTACCGCCAGGCGGGAAATTAACATTGCAAAGGTACAACAAATTTCACGTGAAATTGATATTCGGGGCACAACTGTCGCGGAAGCAGAAGAACTCTTAAATAAATATATAGATGATGCCATTTTAGCAGGATTAAGTGATGTACGAATCATTCATGGGAAAGGCACAGGTGCATTGCGCAAGGGCATTAGAACCTATCTCATTGAGCATCCTCACATCAAGGATGTACGGTTTGGTGACATGAATGAAGGCGGCGATGGAGTTACTGTCGCTCAATTGGTATAGTTTATTAAATAAGAAGAGGTGTGGAAAATTTCCACACCTCTTCTTTATCTGGGCATTAAAAGTTATTTTTCCACTCCAGATAACGGGTTTTGTCTTTTGATGGCTGCGATTCTGATTCAATATTTATTGTCTCTGGAGTTGATTCAGTGAAGGATAGCTCAGGTATTTCTGAGTCTGCTCCGGCAGTAACTGTAGCGGCTGGTGAATCCTTTTTACCATCTCCTTTGCTATCTTGTTTCTCTTTGTCACTTTTTTCATGCTTGCCATCTCCGGATCCTCCGGAACCACCAAAGTTATTGATCAGTCCCAAAATAGCGGCAATATTGCCGGGAGTCATTTTAGATTTGATTTGCGGATTATTTAATAAAGGTAGAAGGCTCATTAGTGCGTCGCCTGATCCACCGCCACCATCGGATTTCGTTAGCTGTCCGAGAAGTTTTTGCAGACCGTCGGCAGTATTGGCGGTGCTGTTCGCAACCGGTGCTGGTGAGGCGGCTGGTAATTCTGCTTCTGCGGGGTGACTGCGTTGTAATATGGATAATAAGCATAGCAAGGATAATACGGTGGTAATCGTGTCAAATGTCATGCCACCGCCAAGAGCATGTTGAATCATCTTGAGTACAGTATGTGATAAGGAAGGGGGATGCATAGTTGCTTCATTGGACATATAAGTGCCTCCTCTTAAAACAGGCCGGGAATTTTAGGTAAATTCATATCTCCGGCTAGCTTGCTCATTGCAGTTTGATTGAGTTCCCGGGATTTCGTAAGGGCATTATTCATGGTAGCTGCTATTAAATCCTGAAGAAGAGTCGCATTATCGGCTGTTAAATATTTGGGATTGAGTTCAATTGCAACCAATTCCTGCTGACCATTCAAGATGATTTTAATGACGTCACCACTAGACACCTCGATACGTTCCTGTTTTAGCTGATCCTGAACCTGGTCAACATTTTGCTGTACTTTTTTTACCATATCCATAAGACCGCCTAACTGTTCTAACATAATTATGCACCTCCTGTTTTTTCTTTACAAAGAGAGACCTTTTTTCCTTTTCCTTCATATATTAGAGTAGATAATACACTACCGAAGGAGGACAACGAGATGCGATTACGATGGCGACGCGACAAGAGTAAGAGACAGAATCGAAATAAAAGAGATGAAGAAAACGCTCTCGAAGGTGTGAAAAAAAGTGAGGTCAAAGAAGCCGTGCCGGTAAAACCTGGGAGAGGTATTACACGGCTGTTAAGCGACCCCAATTTTAACATACAGATTATGACGGTGCTGCTAACAATGACTTCTGACAATGCTCGGATGGACAGAGGACTAGAAACGATGACAACAACCGTTGATAAAGTTCGCAATATTACTGAACTCATTAATAATAGTATGCGCTCGCTTAAAACTGCAGCTGAAGCTCCCAGACAAATTAAACAGTTATTTAATAATACATCAAATAGAAGATGAAAATGTAAGCAATGGACAGTAACACTTCTTGCGGGAACTCCATATATTGAAGTAGAAGGCGGGACGGTAAATAATCGGGCAGGGAGAACTGTTTATTAACCGTCCCGCAAATGAATATTAAAGGAGGTATTCCAAATGGCAAGAGGTTGGGGCGGTTGTGGTTTCGGCGGTAATAATGGAACTTGGGTTGTTATCGTTGTAATCATCCTTCTCTTATTCTTCCTTGAAGAAGATACGGATACCTGTCTATAAGTTTTCACTTGTTATCGTGGCGGGGGAGNNGGGGAACACGTGTAACAGCGTGTTCCTGAGTCTTCAGTAACGGTAAGAGATAAAATATCATACTAGCATAGGGTACGATTTATTACTTATAAAATGAATGGGAAGGAGGAAAGATTTTATGAGCTGTTTTGGCGGTGGCCGCAGTAGTGTGGCAGTCATAATCATCATCATTATCTTATTGCTATTCTTCTTTGAGGACGATACTGATTTTAGCTGCTAATTATAACCAATAATAATGTATATGCGGAAAAGCAAAAAAAAACACGCGTAGTTTACGCGTGTTTTTTTATTTAATTTTTTTTGTTGTCCGGCTTTCCCGGTGGTGGCGGAGCAGGTGAGACAGCTGGTTTGCTGTCCGCTTTAGGTGGCGGCGGAACTAGTGTTTTATCACTAGCTGTTTCAGCCGGCTGCTCTTGTGATTTTGGATCTTTCGTATTTTTTAAATCTTTATTCTTGGCATCCTTATCTTTCTCATCTATGAGAGTACTCGGTTTAGTCGGCTGCGTGCCATCGACAAATATTTCGTTTTGCACGTCTTTATTTGCCGGGTCCGTTACAAGGAGCCCATCTTTAGTGGAAACGGTCGCTGATACAATACCGCCAGGGCGAGGGAAATCTCTCACAGGATATTTTGCCGCTGCCTCACTCATGAAAGAGTTCCAAATAACGGCAGGAACACCACCGCCGGTGATATCTCCCAGATAACCATCGTTATCATAACCCAGCCACACAGATGCAACAAGATCAGGTGTAAAGCCCACGAACCAAGCATCTTTATTATCATCGGTAGTACCTGTTTTTCCAGCAGCCGGCCGGCCAATGTTTGCTGCCGTACCAGTTCCACTGATGAGCACGCCTTTCATGATATCTGTCGGAATATAGGCGCTTCGTTCATTAATGACAACCTTCTCATGAGGGCTGTTTTGCTCTAAGACTTTACCGGCGCGATCAACCACTTTAATAATGGAAGCCGGTTCGACGCGTACTCCCTGATTAGCCAGAACACCATAGGCACTTGCAATATCGAGAGGAGTTACACCACGAGTCAAGCCGCCAAGAGCCATTGCCAAGTTGCGATCATTGGTATTACCTCGTAGTACAAGCGTGGAAATACCCATTTGCTGAGCATAATATAAAGGCTTATCTACACCCACATGGTTGGCAAGCTTTACTGCTATTACGTTGAGCGACTGTTCCAGTGCACTGCGCAGTGAGACCTGACCACGGAATTTGCCGTCATAATTTCCAGGCGACCAGGAACCAAAAGAAATCGGACTGTCTTCAACTCTGGTTGCGGCGGTCATGCCGCTCTCAATAGCCGCCAAATAAACAAATGGTTTGAAAGCAGATCCAGGCTGGCGTTCTGCTAAAATAGCACGGTTAAATTGATCATTGCCGCGGCCTCCGACCATTGCCTTAATATAGCCGGTATGAGGATCAATTGCAACAAGTGCTCCCTGTGGCTGCTTAAGTCCGCCTTTATCAGTGTAAGCGGTCGGCAAATGCCGCATAGCCTTTTCGGCTGACTGCTGCATGTCTAAGTCGAGGGAAGTGTAGATTTTCAAGCCCTCTTTATAGACTGCATCGGCACCATACTTATCAATTAATTGCTGTGTTACATAATCAATAAAATAGGAAGCAACTTCATTGCTGCCGGAAAGAGTCGCTAATTTAATTTCTTTTGTTTTTGTTTGTGCGGCAGTTTCTGCATCAATGTAGCCGTATTTAGCCATTTGATCAAGCACTGTCGATTGTCGCTCTTTTGCAGCTTTTATATTGCTCAGAGGAGAATAGTAATTGGGACTTTGCGGTAAGCCTGCAATCATAGCCGCTTCTGCGAGATTCAGATCTTCTACATTTTTACCGAAATACACACGTGATGCTGCTTGTACGCCATATGCACCTTGCCCAAAGTAAATCTGATTAAGGTACATTTCCAAAATTTCGGGTTTACTAAACTGGCGTTCTATTTGAAGAGCCAGAAAAGCTTCCTGAATTTTTCTTTTCAATGTTCTGTCCTGAGAGAGCAGGGCATTACGCGCTAGCTGCTGCGTAATTGTGCTTCCGCCTTCAGAAACTCCGCGGTCAGTAATATTCGACCATACCGCACGCAGAATACCGCGGGGATCAATGCCAATATGCTGATAAAAACGGGCATCTTCAGCCGCTATGAAAGCATTCTGTAAATTTTGCGGGATTTTGTTGATTGATACGGGCAAGCGATTCTCCACTGAATGAATAGTGGTGATTAACTTACCGTTAGAATCGAAGATTTGCGATGACGCAGCAGGACGAATTTCACCTTTTAAACTAGGCATAGTGTGAATACTTGCCGTTAAAAATCCAAGACCTGCTCCGGTAATCATTACAATAAATACAATGACTGAGATGATAGCAATTTTTGAAAAGGCGCGTTTTGAGCGACGACGTTCGCCCGTATCGCCATTATTGCGATTACTCATGATGACCTCCTTTGGTGCCGATATCTCAATCATTATAACATACATCCTCAAACAGGCATAGATTATGGTAAGATTTGCAATAAGAAGGATGTTATGTTNNATAATGCGGCTAACTATAATACCATTATACGGTAAAAACTAACAATTTATTGCGTTCTTATGGGGGTAAGCAGTATGGTTTCTGTTGAACAACAGTTGAAAATAATTAAACGCGGTGTAGCCGAAATCCTGCCTGAAGCTTTATTAGCAGAAAAGCTCAAACGTGGCAAACCGCTGAAGGTAAAGCTGGGATTAGATCCAACCGCCCCGGATATTCATCTTGGTCATACGGTAGTTTTACGCAAGTTGAAGCAGTTTCAGGATTTGGGACATCATATTATTATTATCATCGGTGACTTTACCGGACGAATCGGCGATCCAACCGGAAGGTCCGAAACCCGCAAACCGTTGACTGATGAAGACATTCGCCGCAATGCTAAAACATATGAAGAGCAAATCTTTAAGATATTAGATAAAGAAAAAACCCAAGTATCATTTAACAGCACATGGCTGGCGCCACTTACTTTTGCCGATGTGGTTAATTTAGCGGCCAGATATACGGTAGCCCGCATGCTGGAGCGGGAAGACTTTACTAAGCGCTTTAAAGAGGGCCGTCCAATCAGTGTTCATGAATTTTTCTATCCTTTAATGCAGGGATATGATTCAGTAGCCTTAACAGCGGATATTGAGTTTGGTGGTACAGACCAAAAGTTTAACCTGCTAATGGGACGTCATTTGCAAGAGGAGTTCGGACAAGAGCCGCAGGTTGCCATTATGATGCCTATTCTGGAAGGCCTTGATGGTGTCCAAAAAATGAGTAAGAGTTTAGGCAACTATATTGGAATTGATGAAGCGCCTACTGAAATATACGGAAAGAGCATGTCAATTCCTGATTCTCTGATGGTACGGTACTTTGAATTAGTGACAGATGTGTCGTTGGAGGAATTGGAGGAAATTCGTGCAGGGTTGGAAAACGGAACTCTTCATCCACGAGACACTAAGGTGCGTCTTGCGTACACATTAGTGCGTCTCTATCATGGCGAAGCACTGGCTGAGCAAGCTCAAAACGAATTTATCAAGGTTTTTCAGCAAGGCGATTTACCTAATGACATACCGGAAATTACTTTTGAAAATCAGTCTGAACCGATTTGGCTGCCAAAGCTTTTAATGCAGCTCATGCTGGCCTCCGGCAGCAGTGAGGCTAAGCGAGCCATTCAACAAGGCTCTGTAAAAATAAATGGTGAAAAAATAACAGACACTGATGCAAAAATAACAGTTTCTGACGGAATGATCGTACAAGTTGGCAAGCGTAAATATGCCAAAGTAGTATTCGCCTAAAAAGCTAGGGATGCCATGTCGCATCTCTAGCTTTTTCTTATCATATCAAAAGTCTGATTTCATAAAAACGACATAGGCTTTCTACCTGTTTTTATTCAAAGAGGCACACTTCTCTGTCTCCTGACATACAATAATAAACAAACTGTTGGGGAGGGAGAACGATGCGGTTCTCCGTACGCAGAAAAAGACTAATTCCAAAATTATGGTTACTTGCCTTATTAGGCGTGTTTTTATCAGTTTATACCTTTTGGATTGTTGAATCTAACTTAAAACCGACCTTATTAACCATCGCAGAAGCCCGTGCAACACTTATCGCTACACAGACCATTAATAATGTAATCAATGAAAAAATCAGCACAGTCATCGATCCGCAAAGCTTAATTACCGTTCGTGTAGATGATCATGGCAAAGTAGTATTGATTCAGCCCAATGCAATGGAATTTAATAAATTGGCAGCAGATACAACAATCAAGGTTCAGGATGGATTAAGAGCAATTGCTGACGAAAAGATTTATATTCCTATCGGCCAGGTAGTAGGAAGCCAGTTAATAGCCAGCTGGGGACCGAACATTGTTGTAACGATTATTCCTGTAGGCACTGTGCAAGTGAATGTAGTGGATAAATTTGAACAGGCTGGAATCAATCAAACCCGTCATATGGTTTACCTAATGGCAACAACCACCGTTCGCATTGTTATTCCTTTAGTAAGCAAAAGTGTAAGCGTTAATACGCAGGTTCCAATTGCTGAATATGTTGTTGTCGGCGAAGTTCCCAATACATATGTTCAATTCCCGTTTCCCTTTCCCAATGAACTGGGGA
>DDHB01000034.1 GCA_002337925.1 Sporomusaceae bacterium UBA1887 | reverse complement strand
TAGGGACTGTATACAGTCCCTATTATGATACTAACGTCTTTCTTTAATACGCGCTGCTTTACCGGTAAGATTACGAAGGTAGTATAACTTAGCCCGACGTACGATACCTTTGCGCATTACTTCGATTTTGTCGATACGGGGAGAGTGAACTGGGAATGTACGTTCAACGCCAATATTGTAAGATACACGTCTTACAGTAAAAGTTTCCCGAACGCCTCCACTTTTACGATTGATAACAACGCCTTCAAATACCTGAATACGTTCGCGAGTTCCTTCAATAACCTTTACATGGACACGAACGGTGTCTCCTGGTCTGAAAGAAGGGATGTCCTGACGAAGTTGTTCTTGTTCGAGAGCTCTGATAATATCCACTATATTTCCTCCTTATACTTGATGTTCGTACCCTGCTCCTATTGGCAGGCAGCGGACCATCCGTATTACACGTCAATTATTGTAACATATACTTAAGCATAGCACAAGCCCTTGGCCTAACTCTGCCACCAGGCCTCACCCTGAAGACGGTCCAATATGATTGCCACGGCAGACCGTACAGGGAGATGATTATAGTCACCCGGTCCATAGATGGGTTCCAGTATATAATCGAACTTTTCCATTACGGATTGCTCAATTCCCCAGCCAGTACCAAACAGCAGCAATACAGGCCGTTCTCCCTGGTTGATTACCTGGCGCATGGCAGGATAAGAAATTGTATTGGCATATTTCCTTGCATCAGTTGTTACAATGTACGGCGCTATGCCTTCCAGTTGCTCTACTGCTGCTGCAGCCTGCTCAATAGACGGGCAGATCTCCAAAATACGAAATGCTTCCCGCCGATCCGGATTATATTGACTGCCGAACCCATTACGCCAGTGATCAATAATTTCTTGCGCCAAATTTACCTGGCTTTCAATATGATGAATCACAAAATATTGTTTCACATCATAGGTTCTGGCAGTTCGGGCAATATCATGAATATCAAAGTTAGTGATTGCTGTAGTAACAATCTCTTCACGCTTATTGTAAATGGGGTAATGAACTAATCCAATATATAGCGATGCCGACACGTTAGCCTCCAAATTGTTCTTCCCGTATTTCTGCCAGCAATTTTTGATCACCAGGATCTAGCTTAGCAGACTCTAGTAAATCAGGCCTCCGCAGTAAGGTGTTCTTAAGCGATTGCTTGCGGCGCCATCGGGCAATTTTAGCGTGATCGCCGCTGACCAGGATATCTGGTACCTGCCAGCCGCGAAATTCGCGTGGTCTTGTATATTGAGGATATTCAAGAAGCCCATTATAAAAAGAATCCTGCTCTGCAGAATCACTCGCCCCTAATACTCCCGGCAACATTCGGGCCACTGCATCTACCACAATCATTGCCGGTAATTCTCCCCCGGTTAATACAAAATCTCCAATTGACAACGCTTCATCAACCAGATGATCCCGTACCCGCTCGTCAATACCCTCGTAATGAGAACACAATAAAATTAGCTGTTCATACGTAGCTAACTCTTTTGCTTTTTCCTGCGTAAAGGTTGTTCCGCCGGGGCACATGAGAAGAATCCTGCATTTTTCTTTGCTGCTCTTTTCTAGAATATCCTCAACAGCAAAAAAAATGGGATCAGGCTTCATGACCATACCGGCGCCTCCGCCAAAAGGAGTATCATCAACAATCCGATGTTTATCCCTGGCATAATCCCTGGGGTTCGTAATAACAGTATCCAGTATTCCCGCTTCACGGGCCCTTTTAATGATACTATGTCCAAAAGGGCCATCAAACATTTCCGGAAACAAGGAAACAATGTCAATCCTCATGATCATCCCATTCTTCCTGGAGCTTTACAATCATTTTTTTCCCTGGAATATCAATTTGAAGCACTACCTCTTTTANNTTTTCATTTTTTCTTTCTGCAACATAAACATCATTACTGCCTGTTTGCAGAATATCCGTTATCTCACCTAAGTGTTCGCCGGTTTCGGTATAAACCGACAGGCCGATAATATCAAAAAAGTAGTAGTGCCCTTCAGGCAATACCACTGCATCTTCACGTCTTACTTTTATTAGTTTGCCCCGCAGCATTTCTGCATCATTCATGGTATCAATGCCGCGGAATTTAACCAAAACAAACTGTTTATGAAATCGGGCACTTTCGACAGTCAGTTTTGCCCCATCATCAGTATACACCGTTTTTAATTGGTGAAACCGATCGGGAAAATCAGTAAGCGGAATAACACGGACGTCACCCCGCACACCGTGCGGGGCACCTATCTTTCCGATAATGACTTTATCATCAGCCACGATTAGCTACGAAAGGCAATGACTTTGCCGTCTTCCAGTAAAATCTCACTGCCCATTAATTTGTGTAAATCATCGCCAACACTTACGGTGATAAAACGCTCCATAGTTCCCTGAACAATTTCAGCACCAATTTCAAGTTGAGCAGTTTCTTTCAATTTTTCTGTCATATGATTCTTAAATTCAAAGCGCTTCTGCTTTTCCTCTTCAATTTGCTGACGTAAAGCTACTAGTCCTTGTGCATCCTGTTTGGCCTGCTCGGCCATTACCCGTTTGGCGTGGAATTCAATTTGCTGCAACTCAATGTCAGCTTTTTTAATACCATCTTGAATTTCAGCTGCTAAACGGGATTTCAGATCTTCCGTCACTTTTGCTTTAATAGTTACCGGGCATTTCAAGGTCATATTATCCATGTCCGCTCCACCTTCTTAGACAATTTCCACTGCTACTTTCTTGTTTTCACGGGTAGCCGCAGCCTTAACTACAGTTCTGACAGCTTTGGCGATCCGGCCTTGCTTACCAATGATTTTTCCCATATCATCAGAAGCTACCCGCAACTCAAGAACAGTGGAATTGTCTTCTTCAACAACTGTTACATTGACTTGATCCGGATTCTTTACTAAAGCTTTGGCGATAACTTCCACTAATTCTTTCATAGTTATTACGCCTCTTTCTTATTACGCTTCAGTTCGTCCCATTTTTTCATGATACCAGTTTTGCTTAATAAGGACTTAACAGTATCGGTAGGTTGAGCACCTTTTTGCAACCAGCTGATCGCTTTGTCTTCATCAATCTTGATTACAGCCGGTTCAGTAGTTGAATCATAGTGGCCCAAAGTCTCGATGGAACGACCATCGCGAGGAGAGCGGGAATCAGCTACTACCAAACGGTAAAAAGGGCTTTTCTTAGCACCCATACGCATTAAACGAATTTTAACTGCCATTTACAATCACCTCCTTTACAAAATGCACTACATGACTATCGCATGAAGGGCAGCTTAAACCCTCCAGGTTTCTTACCAGACTTTTGCATTTCCTGAAACTTCTTCATCATCTTGCGTGCTTCAGCAAATTGCTTAAGCAGCCGGTTTACATCCTGGACCTTCGTCCCGCTGCCGCTGGCAATGCGCTTGCGACGGCTGCCATTGATCAGGGATGGATCACGGCGTTCTTTCTTAGTCATTGATTGAATAACCGCTTCAACGCGTTTCAACTCTTTTTCGTCAAACTCCACGTCTTTCAGCTTTTTCAGGTTTCCCATCCCAGGCAGCATGCCGAGGATTTGGTCTAACGGACCTAATTTACGAACCTGCTGCAGCTGATCCAGGAAATCATCAAGCGTAAACGATTCTTTACGCAGTTTTTTCTCCATTTCCTGAGCTTGCTCAAGGTTAATGGAAGTCTGCGCTTTTTCGATAAGGCTGAGGACATCACCCATACCCAGAATACGTGACGCCATCCGGTCAGGATGGAACGTTTCCAGTGCATCCAGCTTTTCACCCATACCGGCAAACTTAATTGGCCGGCCAGTAACTGATTTGATTGACAATGCTGCACCACCGCGGGCATCGCCATCCAGCTTTGTCAGAATTACGCCATCAATGCCTAGTGCCTCATTGAAAGACTCGGCCACATTTACTGCGTCCTGACCGGTCATCGCATCAACAACCAGTAAAATCTCATGCGGTTTTACTTTTTGCTTAATGGATTTTAACTCACCCATTAACTCTTCATTAATGTGAAGGCGGCCGGCAGTATCAATAATAACAACATCACGGGCGTAAGCATTTGCATGTTGTATTGCTTTTTCAGCAATAGCTACAGGATTCTCCTTGTCGCCCAGGGAAAAGACCGGAATATCCAACTGTTCGCCAAGTACTTGCAATTGCTTTATTGCTGCCGGGCGATATATATCAGCCGCTACCAATAGAGGTTTTTTATTTTGCTTCCGCACNNCAGCAGCTCGGTTAATTCATCATTAACTATCTTGATTACATGTTGAGCTGGCGTCAGACTTCCCAAAACCTCTTGCCCAACAGCACGTTCTTTAACACGGGCGACAAATTCTTTTGCTACTTTAAAATTAACGTCTGCTTCTAGTAAAGCCATACGTACTTCACGCAGTGCTTCACTTACATCGCTTTCCGATAATTTCCCCCGTCCCCGCAGCTTTTTAAATGTTTGCTGCAGCTTGTCGGCCAAACTTTCAAAAACCATGCATACCCGCCTTTCTTAATCCAGCAATTGTTCGAGTTTTTCGAGGGTAAGGTGTATCTGAGGTAGCTCAGCCGCCTCTGGCGGTAGACTATTGATTATACTATATATTTCTCCGAGTAAATTCCGCTCCCGCTGATACCGTTCAACCAGCTTCAGCTTTGCTTCGTACTCTTCCAAAATTTGCTCGGCACGCCGGGAAATATCATGTACCGCCTGGCGGGAAACGCTTAATTCATCCGCAATCTCCGATAATGACAAATCCCGCAAAAAATGCATTTCCAGACAATATTGCTGCTTGTCAGTGAGCAAGGCACCATAAAAATCGAACAACAGGCCAATACGAAATACTCTATCTAGCATCGTTACCAACCTTCTCTGACAAGTAAAAACCCTTTACACATATGATTATAGCTGAGTCTTTCGTGCTTGTCAAGTATATTTACTTGTCAGCAAATAAAGCTTCGGAAAATTCCTGGGGTGTAAAAGGGCGCAAATCATTGACTCCTTCACCAACACCAATCCATTTCACCGGTATTCCCAGCTCTGCCTTTACCGCAATCACCACGCCGCCTTTAGCCGTACCATCCAGTTTCGTCAGTACAACACCGGATAATTGTACGGCATCGCCAAAAATCTTCGCCTGATTGATCGCATTCTGACCGGTAGTAGCGTCAAGCACCAATAAAGTTTCGTGAGGCGCTTCAGGAATCTCACGGGATACTACTCTGCGAATTTTCTTCAACTCTTCCATAAGATTTGCCTTCGTGTGCAGCCGCCCTGCAGTATCAATAATGACAACATCCGATTTTCGTGCTTTGGCTGCCTGTACAGCATCATAGGCCACAGCAGCAGGATCTGATCCTTCACTGTGTTTGATCACCTCTGCTCCAATCCGGGTTGCCCAGATATCCAACTGATCAATGGCAGCAGCCCGGAAAGTATCACCGGCAGCGAAGAGAACCTTTTTCCCCTGTTGATGATAAAACTGTCCTAATTTACCAATCGTTGTGGTCTTGCCTACTCCATTTACACCAACAACATTAATCACGGTTGGTGCTTCTTCTGCTAGCTGAGTTTCAGCGAGACCGTTTTCTAATATTGCTTTTATGCGTTGCTGAAGAAAAGGCTGAAGCTGTTCGGGTGATTCAATTTCCTTGTTTTTAATACCTGCCCGGATATCAGCCATCAGCTTGTTCGTCGTTTGTACGCCTACATCGGCAGACAATAAAACTGCTTCCAGGTCGTCCAAAAATTCATCATCAATTTTGGCATACCCGGTAACCAATTGCTCAATTTTCTCTGTAAAACTTTTACGGGTTTTCTCTAATCCTTGTTTGAGTTTATCAAAAAATCCCAAGTTGTACCCTCCTTATTTGACTAAACAGCTTTATCCATAAATTTGACAGAAAGCAGCCGGGAAATACCCGACTCTTCCATGGTTACACCTTGCATGACGTCAGCGGCCTCCATTGTTCCCTTCCGGTGAGTAACCACGATAAACTGTGTATCTTTTGCATAATCACGCAAAAAGCTGCTGAAACGCTCAACATTCGCTTCATCCAGAGCCGCGTCTATCTCATCAACTACACAGAAGGGCGCAGGCCGGTACGCCAGAAACGAAAATAGCAGCGCAATGACTGTCAGTGCTCGCTCACCACCGGACAACAGCGATAAGTTTTGCTGTTTCTTTCCTGGCGGCTGAACCAGGATATCAATTCCTGTTTCTAAGACATTCTCCGGTTCCAGCAATTGCAGTTTAGCTGTCCCTCCACCAAAAAGGCGGGAAAAAGTTTCCCCGAATTTTTCATTAATAACGGCAAATGCAGTTGTAAACTGTTTGGACATTGTCTGGTCTATATCCCGGATAATCGATACCAAATAATCTCTGGCAGACCGCAGATCCCCGCTCTGCGTATGTAAAAAATGCTGTCTTTCAGCTAAACGCTCATATTCTTCCACTGCTCCAGGATTTACCGGCCCCAATTCGGCTATACGCGCTTCCAGGTTTCTGATGCTGCCGCTTATTTCCTCATAAGATCCGGGCCGTAAAAGCAGCTTCGCATCATCTTGCGTTAAACCGAACTGTTCAAGCTGCTCCTGACAATGCGCAGCTTCAAATTGATACTTCGTCATCATAAGCTGCATATCATGTACACGCGTCTGCAGTTCACTGTATTTACGCCGAAAATCCCGAATATCTTTTTCATTCTTTTGTACAGCTGACAGGACATTCATTTTTTTGCTATACATGTTTTGACGCTCGGTCTGATAGATACTCTTTTGCTCTGCAACCTCACTTTGTAATACCGCAAGCTGAGCAATCTCTTCCTCAGCACAAGTAATCTCCGTAGTGGTCCGGACAAGTTCATTACCGGCATCTTCCATTTGTCGCTGCAATTGAGTCAATTGCTCATGATAACCACGGCATTGATAAACCAACGCTTCAATTTGCTGCTGCAAACCCGCTAAAATAATTTTTATTTCCGTTACTTCAATCATAAGCACTTCTTTAGCAGCTTGCAGTTCATTAAACTTCACTTGCCATAATTGGACCTGCCCCTTGTAGTCTGAATCATGCATTTCAAGCCTCTGCACGCTTATGCGGATTTCAGACAAGCGGTGTTGAAGCAACTCGTCCTCCTTGAGAGCAGCCTCTAGTTCCTTCTGCAAGGTCAGTACCGCCTGCTGCATACGGCTGCTGTCACTACTCGCGCGCTCCAATTGCACAGCCAGTTCAGCTTGACGAACATCAGCCTCTTGCTGTTGCCGCGCAAGCGCCCGCAGCTCATGCTCCAGTTCTTGGGCTTGCACTTTTAAATCAGCTTCCTCGGATTTTATAGACTGCCATTTTTCGTTTAATTCAAAATGGCGAACTTTTAGGGCTTCAATCTCATTGACACGGCTTAAGAAACTACTCTCTCTGCGGTTGACACTGCCCCCCGTCAGCGAGCCTCCCGGGTTAATCTGCTGCCCGTCTAATGTGACAATCCGTACCGAAAACGAAGACTTCCGGGCAATCTCCAGTCCTGTATCAATATTTGTTGCCACAACCGTACGGCCCAGCAAATAGTTTAACACTGTTTTGTATTTCACATCACAGCTAACCAAATCGGCAGCAAAACCAACTGCGCCAGGCTGTTCAGCTGCAGTTATTTCCACTGCACGGGGTACAGACGGCTTGATTGTCGTAATCGGCAAAAATGTAGCCCGGCCTAATTTATTGACCTTTAGAAAGTCAATTGCAGCTTTTGCCGCTCCTTCATTTTCCGTTATGATATGCTGCAAGGCACCGCCTAAGGCAGTTTCAATTGCTACTACAAATTGATCATCAACAGTAAAAAGTTCGGCAACCGCTCCACACATTTGATTGCGCCAAGGGCTCCGCGTTTTGAGCAGCTGCTTAATGCCACGTCCAAATCCATCATATTCTTCCTGCATTTGTGTCAAAATCTTTAGCCGGGAAGCTGCCTCCTGCAATTGTCCGGCTAAGCTTCGTTCTGCTCTTATGGCCTCCTGTAAATTCTTATCGAGAACAAGCTTCCGCTCGTCGGCCATACGTTGAACACCAAGCAGTTCATTCTTACAGCTAGTCAGTTTTTGCTGTTCCTCTGCCAATAATCTGCTGTTTTTTTGACTTTCACTAAGCTGCTCAGCGTATTGAGCTTGCTCTTTTTCCAGGCTTGCCTTACGGAGCAGTAATCTTTCCCGGTCCCGTTCGGCGCCTCGCAGCTCATTTCGCTCATTGGCGATGCGCTGAAGCTGAGTAAAAGTCTGTTCTTTCCCCTCTTCAATTTGCTTGCCCAATAGTTGAGCGGTTTCATTTGTTTGGTCATATTCAGCAGTGAGCTTCTCTAAACGTTCTTCCAACTGGTTTTTTTCCGCTGCCTTAGCAGCTGTATTAGTTTCTTCCTGGCGCAGTTTAGCTTCCAGCTCCTGCCGCAGCTGTGAGAAACGCCCCGATTCCTGGTTAAGCCTCTCCTGAGCCTTAATTGATTGACGAATCCGTTCAGCCAAAACAGCTTTCTTACCTTCGACTCTCTCTAATTCGGTACTGCGTTCTACGATCTCAGCATCTATTTTAATCAGATTCTCTTCAATTGCCAAAAGCTCACTGGCCAAGCGTTCTTTTTCGGCTTCTGCACCAGCCATTTGCGCAGCAGCCGCAAACTCACGGTCCGTAATTTCTGTAGATTCCATTTGGGCACTAGCGATCATCTTTTCCGCTTTTGTCAGCTTATTCATCAGCAGTGTGGCCTGATAAGCAACAAGCTCCTGATGCAAGCTGTTATAAGTACGGGTGCGCTCTGCATTCTCTGCCATTGGCTGCAGCTGCGACTCAATTTCGGTCATGAGATCATCTACCCGGTTGAGGTTATTGCTGGTCTCTTCCATCTTGCGCAGCGCATCTTTCTTGCGCTGTTTAAACTTTGTTATTCCTGCTACTTCTTCAAATAGAGACCGTCTTTCCTCAGGCTTGCTGTTTAATACCTCATCTACTTTATTTTGCCCGATAACCGACATGGAATCCCGTCCCAAACCGGTATCTGCCAATAATTCATGAATATCTTTTAGCCGGCAGGCAGATTTATTAATATAGTACTCACTGTCACCGGAACGGAAAACCCGCCGTGTAATCGTAACCTCATTAAAATCAATAGGCAAACGATTGTCACTATTATCAAAAACCAATGAGACTTCTGCAGCTCCAAGTGCTCTTCGTTTCGTACTGCCTGCAAATATTACATCTTCTGCCTTGCTCCCCCGCAAAGTACGAATGCTTTGTTCACCTAAAGCCCATCGAATAGCATCTGATATATTGCTTTTTCCGCTGCCATTAGGCCCCACAATCGCAGTTATGCCGGAGCCAAATTCTACTTCTGTTTTCTCGGCAAAAGATTTAAAGCCATATGTCTCCAATCTGCGCAGTAGCAAACCGATTCCCCCACATACAATGTTATCTCTAAAATTTTACCACGTCCTGCATAGGGTTACAATAAAAAAACCCGTTTGCTTAAAGCAAACAGGTTTCCGAGCAGTTGATAACTACCGTGGCTCAACAATAAAACGAATAGCAGTACGTTCTTCTCCATCGATGTTAATTTCAGCAAATGCAGGAATCGCAATCAGATCAATACCGTTAGGAGCAACAAAACCGCGAGCGATGGCAACTGCTTTAATAGCCTGGTTAACTGCCCCTGCGCCTACTGCCTGCACTTCTGCTGTTCCTTTTTCTCTGAGCACTGCAGCCAGTGCGCCTGCTACAGATTTAGGATTGGATTGCGCTGATACTTTGAGCACTTCCATTACTTAACCTCCTTTGATGGTCAGGGCTAATGCTATACAATATTCAGCGCATTTCCTAAAAATTCCTGCTATTGATCATTTACGTGAAAAATAACATCTTACGGCTCAGAATTTGCTGCGTAGGTCCTTGTTCAATGCTGATTTCGCCTTCTTGCAAACAGCCTTCCATCAGTTTGATTGGCCTTTGGGCCGCTTGCTGCAATCTTTTAAAATAGCAATTGCTAATTCCTCTTATCTTAGAGTGATCCCGCCGGTGATGACGAATAACAAGGGGATCTGATGCAGGTTTTATTACTTCCAGTGCCTTTAGCAGCATCTGAAAAAATAGATATCCATCTACTAATTCTCCAAAAGCCGGATGATAAGGCCCTGCGAGTACCGTTACGCCGTTGTCCAGTTCCTCAGTTGCCTGCAGTCCCGTACGAATGACCGGTATATGATGCTGTTCAAAAAACAACTTTAAGAACGCTGTTTTTTGAACCGCTTCCTCCAATGATAACGGCTGATACTGTCCGCTCAAATAACGTGCCGCTAATTCCGTTTTATCAATAACAATAGTGGGATACACCCGGGCAAAATGAGGCTTGAGGGCAACCGCTTTATTAGCTGTGAGCAGCAGACTGTACCAGTCTTCACCCGGCAGCCCGGGCATAATTTGTATGCCAAAAGAAACTCTTCGTCGCTTAAGGATTTCAACAGCCTTTGTTACGTCATCACAACTATGTCCCCGCTGTGCTTCGGCAAGTACTGTCTCATCAAGTGACTGAACTCCAAGCTCGACAACAGTAACACCAAAATTCAACAGGTTTTCAACAATTTCTTCATTAATACAATCAGGACGCGTGGATAAGCGGATGCCGTTGACTTTGCCCTCTTGCACCGCCTGATAGGCCGGGTCAAGCAGTTGCTGCTGCACCTCAAGCGGGAGAGCAGTGAAGCTGCCCCCATAAAAAGCAATTTCCACATGCCTTTGTTCCGTTATTCGCTGCAAATGCACCTCAATGGTGTGCTGCACATAATCGGCATCAACCGTTGTGGTCATGCCGGTTATTTTTTGCTGATTGCAGAATATACATTGATGAGTACAGCCATAGTGGGGAATAAAGATCGGAATAATATAGTGTTTAATAATATTCATCACCCTTATCTTATTGGACGGTACTCTCCCAAATAATAAAAGGAGTGGCACCAGCCACTCCCGCTAATTCGATAAGTTGAACTTTTCCAGCGCTTGCTTGGCTGCATTTTGTTCCGCTTCCTTCTTACTCTTGCCTTGACCTGACCCTAAAGGTTTGCCATTGACGCAGACCGCAACCATGAACGTTTTGTCATGATCCGGCCCTTCTTCATTCATAACATCGTAAGAGATTTTCTGTTCTCCCTGCCGTTGGATGACCTCTTGCAGCAATGTTTTATGATCATTGGCATATTCACCACTCTTAACCAGGTTCAACTCTCCCTGCAAGTGGTCAACAATAAAGCGGCATGCATTTGTATAGCCACTATCCAGATAAATTGCACCGATAACAGCTTCAAAGGCATCAGCAAGAATGGATATCCGCTGCCGTCCACCTGAAGCAGTTTCCCCTTTACCCAGTAGTAAATAACTGCCAATACCAAGTTTTGTAGCACTATTAGCTAAGGTCGGCTCACAGACAATGCGAGCCCTTGCCTTGGTCAATTCGCCTTCGGGCAGATGAGGAAATTGCCTAAACAATACCTCTCCAACAGCCAGATCAAGTACCGCATCTCCCAAAAACTCTAATCGCTCATTATGCTGCACACCAGGCTCTTTACTTTCATTCGCAAAGGAAGTATGAATCAAGGCCTGGTGCAACAGCTCATAATTTTGAAAAGGAATTTGCAAAAGACGGGAAAACTCTTTTATCTGGGCAAGCCTCTGACTCTCAATTCCTTTTTTACCGGTCACAATCACACTTCGTATTTTTTCAACAGAATAGTCGCATTGTGTCCGCCAAAGCCGAAGGAGTTAGAAAGCGCTGCATTAACAGTTTTCTCACGGGCCACATTAGGTACATAATCCAAATCAAGTTCGGGATCGGGATTATCATAGTTGATGGTCGGATGTACTTTACCAGTATAAATAGTCAATGCAGTAGCAATACATTCAACAGCACCAGCTGCCCCTAATAGATGGCCAGTCATTGATTTTGTGGAGCTAATAGCTAATTTGCCAGCATGCTCGCCAAACAAGCTTTTAATTGCTAACGACTCATTTTTATCATTCAGCGGAGTTGAAGTTCCGTGAGCATTAATGTAGTCAACCTCTTCAGGTGCAATACCAGCGTCTTTTAAAGCCATCGCCATGCATTTTGCCGCCTGAACGCCTTCAGGAGCAGGAGCCGTGATATGATACGAGTCAGCATTGCTGCCATATCCTACTAGTTCAGCATAAATCCGGGCGCCCCGGGCAAGTGCATGCTCAAGTTCTTCAATAATAACAATACCAGAACCTTCACCCATTACAAAACCGCTGCGATCTCTCTCAAACGGTCTCGAAGCCTTCTGCGGTTCATCGTTACGGGTTGACATCGCTTTCATGGAGCAAAATCCAGCAACAGCACTAGGTGAAATTGCCGCTTCAGTACCGCCGGCAACCATCACATCAGCGTCGCCACGCTGAATAATTTTGAAAGCATCTCCGATTGCATTTGTTCCGGTAGCACAAGCAGTCACTACACAGCTGCAAGGACCTTGCAGTCCAAAAGTAATGGAAGTCTGGCCCGCAGCCATATTAGCAATCATCATCGGCACGAAAAATGGGCTGATACGGTTCGGGCCCTTATCAAATAACACCTTATACTGGTCATGGAGCGAATCCATTCCACCAATGCCTGTACCAATCAAAGTCCCAATTCGGTTCTTATCTTCGGCTTCTAAATCCATACCTGAATCTTCAAAAGCCAGCTTAGTCGCAGCAACTGCAAGCTGAGTAAAGCGATCCATTCTTTTTGCTTCTTTTTTGTCCATAAACTTGCCTGGATCAAAATCCTTTATTTCGCCAGCGATCTGCGTAGCAAAGTCACTGGGGTCAAAACGGGTAATACGGGAAATACCTGACTTGCCGTCCAATAAGGCATTCCAAAACTCATCCTTACCGGTACCGATAGGAGTAATTGCGCCAAGTCCTGTGATCACAACACGTTTCTTCACTTTTTCCACCTCGCGGTTATTTTATCTCTTCCACTTCTTTGAGAAGCCTGGAAAATATTTCTTTAACAGGAAGAATTTCATCTATCTTATGAATGTACTCGCCTGTAAAAACAAGACCTGTTTCCACGTCACCCTGCTGCGCACGAATAAGCGCCTTTATGATACAGAAGTTGCGCTCGCAATGTTTTAAACAAGCATCACAGGAATCAGGCAACGGTGCAGTACCTTCAATAATTTTCGTAGCAAAGGGATTTTTTACAGCTTGCCCTGGCAGACCGACCGGACTTTTTATTAAAACCACATCTTCCGGCTTAGCCTTTAAATAAAACTCTTTTAAGGCCGGAGCAGCATTAGACTCGACACTCGCAGCGAACCGCGTTCCCATCTGTACGCCATCGGCGCCTAACGACAGGAGTTCAACAATATCTCGTCCACTGATTACACCGCCTGCACCAATCACCGGGATTTTTACGGCCTTCTTAATATCAGGCAATAAAACACGTATCGATTGATCAGTACCCAGATGTCCACCAGCTTCTTTTCCTTCAACAATAACGGCTGAAGCGCCTAATGATTCGGATATTCTAGCCAACTTTGCAGATGACACGATTGGAACAACAGGAGTACCCGACTCTTTGCCCATACCAAATATATCGCGAGAAAAACCAGCACCTGCTACAACCAGGTCAATACCTTCATCAATTGCAGTTTTGACAAGACCAGCAAATTCTCTGGCAGCAACCATTGCATTAATGCCGATAATTCCTTTAGTTAACGAACGTGCCAAGCGAATTTCGTGCCTTAGTTCATCAAAAGGCATGCCGGATGCAGCTATCAAACCGATGCCCCCTTGTTCCGCCACAGCAGCGGCCAAACGGGCAGTGGATATTCTAATAGCCATCCCGCCTTGAATAATAGGTACTTTGGCCACAAGATGACCTATTTTCAATTCCGGAAGTTTCAAGAATAACTCCTCCATTCAATGCAGCCCTTACCTTTAAGAAAGTCCCGCGAAACAATTTCCACGGGACTTTCTCTTTTACGGTAATGCGTTTAGCCTTGCTTTTCTTTGTCTATGTATTCGACAGCGTCTCTAACAGTCTTGATCTTTTCAGCGATCTCATCAGGAATCTCAATGTTAAATTCCTCTTCAAAAGCCATAATCAACTCTACTATATCCAGAGAGTCGGCGCCAAGGTCGTCAATAAACGTGGAATCCATAGCTACATCGGCTTCATCAACGCCAAGCTGTTCTACTACGATTTCTTTCACTTTATCAAAAGTGGTCATCAAATTCACCTCCTTCCAAAAACGAATTGTTCACTCTTACATTACCATACCGCCGTCAACATTTAAAGTCTGCCCAGTAATATAGTTCGCATAATCAGATGCTAAAAAAACGACAGCGTTAGCAACATCCTCGGGAGCTCCTAATTTGGCCAGCGGAATGCTTTGAGCCAAATCATTTTTTACTTGTTCAGACAGAACATCTGTCATATCAGTGGCAATAAAGCCCGGTGCAATTGCATTTACAGTAATGTTCCGGGACGCCAGCTCTTTAGCCATTGATTTCGTAAAACCAATAACTCCGGCCTTAGCAGCTGCATAATTAGCCTGCCCGGCATTTCCGGTAATCCCTACTACCGATGTCATATTAATAATCTTGCCAGCTTTTTGCTTGATCATAATTCGTGAAACAGCTTTTGTGCAATAAAAAATCCCTTTTAGATTGGTGTTCATTACCGCATCCCAGTCAGCTTCCTTCATACGCATTAGTAATGTGTCCCGGGTAATACCGGCGTTATTAACTAATATATCAATTTGTCCAAAATGCTCAATTGTCTGTTTTACTAATGATTCCACAGCATCGGCATTCGCAACATCAGCCTGAATGGCAACCGCTTGACCGCCTTGTGCAACAATCGTATCAACGACTTCCTGTGCAGCTTTGGCATTGCCTGCATAATTAACGACCAGCTTCGCCCCGCTCTTTGCCAGGGTAAGAGCCACAGCCCGGCCAATACCGCGCGATGCTCCGGTAACAATTGCCACCTTACTGTCTAAATGCATTTTAACGAACCTCCTTGAAATAATCAAGGGTTTTTTGTAAAGATGCAAGATCTTCTACATTGAGATTGGTAACATCCTTCGCAATCTTCTTGGTAAAACCGCATAGAACCTTGCCCGGACCGACCTCAACAAAATTTTCTGCCCCTTGATTTACAATCTGAGCAACGCAGTCTTCCCATAAAACAGGATTAGCGGCTTGCTCAACCAGTGATGCTTTGATCGCCTCACCAGTTTTTACAATTTCACCGTTAATGTTGGCTACAACAGGAATGGCCGCATCACGGACTGTTGNNAAGAGTACTATGAAAAGGAGCACTTACCGGCAGCATAACTGCACGCTTTGCACCAGCTGCTTTTAACAGTTCAACTGCTTTTTCAACGGCATGTGCCTGCCCGGCGATAACAATCTGCCCGGGGCAATTAAAATTGACAGCTTGAACAGCGCCAAATTCTTGTTGAGCCTTTTGACATACTTCAACAACAAGATCGCGCTCTACTCCTAAAATTGCAGCCATACTGCCTTCGCCGAGGGGAACGGCTTCTTGCATAAACTGCCCCCGCTTACGGACTAAGCGCACAGCATCAGCAAACTCAAGCGAACCTGCGGCAACTAGCGCCGAATATTCACCCAAGCTATGACCAGCTACGATATCAGGCTCAATACCATGCTCTTTTAATACCTCGTAACAAGCGATACTCATTGTCAAAATAGCAGGCTGAGTATTAAATGTCTTACGCAGTTCTTCCTCAGGCCCTTCAAAACACATTTTGGTTATAGAAAATCCAAGCGCCTCGTCAGCCATGTCAAATACAGCCTTAGCCGACGCAAAACGTTCATACAGTTCTTTGCCCATCCCTACTGTTTGTGATCCCTGACCAGGAAAAACAAATGCTTTTTGACTCATAGCTTCACCCTCTCACTTTGCATCAATAGTCGTATTGATACCTGAAATAATCTGTGGTATTGCCTGAACAATTTCCTCTATGATTTCGGCTACCGGTTTAATATCATGAACTAAACCAGCTACTTGACCAACCATAACAGAGCCATTTTGTACATCGCCTTCGCGGGCTGCTATTTTCAATTTCCCCGCTCCCAGATTATCAAGCTCCTCAGGAGTGGCACCTTCTTTTTCCATGCGTGAAAACTCTTTTGTCAGCTTATTGGCAATAACCCGTACAGGATGCCCCGTAGATACGCCTGTTACCACGGTAGAACGCTCTTTAGCCCTCAAGATAGCTTCTTTATAGTTAGGATGGGCAATACATTCTGTCGATGCGACAAAACGAGTACCAATCTGTACACCCTGAGCACCTAATGCAAAAGCAGCAATCATTCCCCGCGCATCACCAATACCACCAGCGGCAATGACCGGAACCGACACAGCATCAGCTATTTGAGGCACTAAAGCCATAGTTGTAACCTCACCTACGTGACCGCCACTTTCCATGCCTTCAGCAATAATTGCATCTACACCAATTCTTTCTAGACGTTTAGCTAGTGCAACTGAAGCTACTACAGGAATGACCTTGGTTCCAATTTCCTTTAAGCGAGGAATATATTCGCCCGGATTACCAGCGCCAGTCGTTACAACAGGTACCCGTTCATCAATGACTACCTGCATAACTTCTTTGACAAAAGGCGACATGAGCATGATATTTACACCAAACGGTTTTGTTGTCATCGCCTTTGTTTTTTTGATTTCATTGCGCAACACATCTGCTGGCATATGTCCGGCCCCAATTACACCTAGCCCACCGGCATTAGAAACAGCAGCAGCCAGTTCAGCCGTAGCCACCCAAGCCATTCCACCCTGTAAAATCGGATATTTGATATTTAGTAATTGGCATAGTTTGCTATTAAACAATAGTTTTATCCTCCTTGCACCATTTTATGACGCAAGAAGCCCATGTTAATCCTGCACCGAAACCGACTAAGACAAGAATATCGTCATTTTTGATCTGACCAGACTGTAATGCTTCCTCAAGAGCAATAGGAATAGAGGCCGCAGAAGTATTGCCGTATTTGTGTACGTTGACAAAAACCTTCTCCATGGGCAGCTTCAAACGCTTAGCAGCTGATTGGATAATACGAATATTTGCTTGATGAGGAATGAGCCAATTAACATCACCGGCAGTAAGTCCGGCATCCGTTAGGGCAGCATTAGCAGCTTCGCCCATAACTTTAATGGCAAATTTAAAAACTTCATTCCCATCCATATGAACAAAATGCAGTTTTTGGCTGATAGATTCGGCTGATGCGGGCAAGCGCGAACCGCCGGCAGGCAATTTAAGCAAATCTCCGCCAGAGCCGTCAGCACCAAGATTCACCCCTATAACACCATAGCCTGGAGCAGTTTCTCCCAAAACTACCGCGCCTGCTCCATCACCAAAAAGTACACAGGTATTGCGGTCTTCCCAGTTCAAGATTTTGGACAGAGTCTCCGCCCCAATTACCAATATTTTTTTATAAAGCCCTGCTTGTATAAACTGAGTACCGGTAACAAGACCATACACAAAGCCGGAGCAGCCTGCAGCCAAGTCAAACGCAGCCGCTTTAGTAGCCTTTAAATTATTTTGGACTAAACAAGCAACAGATGGAAAAAACATATCCGGAGTTGCTGTTGCCACAATAATCAAATCTATGTCTGCTGCATCAACGCCGGCATCAGCCAAAGCCTTCTTCGCAGCTCCTGTTGCAAGATCAGAGGTAGCTGTAGCCTCATCAGCAATGCGTCGTTCACGGATACCAGTCCGGTCAACGATCCATTCATCAGATGTCTCTACAATTGCTTCCAAATCCTTGTTTGTAAGAATTTTATCCGGTACACAACTGCCAATTCCTAAAATACCGACACTTCTGTCATTCGTTTTCATTGGTAACAATTCCCTCCTTAGCAATACTGTCTCGAATATGCTCAATTACTTTTTGCTCTACTATTTCATGAGCTACCCGAATAGCATTTTTTATTGCTTTTGCTTTTGAGCTGCCGTGACAGATAATAAAACCGCCATCGACACCAAGCAGGGGTGCTCCTCCGTATTCAGCATAATCTAATTTTTTCTTTAATCCCTTAAGTGCCGGCAAAACAGCTAGAGAAGCTATTTTGGTCAACAATCCGCTGCCTTTAATCGCTTCTTTAATTAGCTGCATGATCGCACTGGCGAGTCCCTCACCAAGCTTCAATACCACATTGCCGACAAAACCATCACAAACAACGACATCAACCGTTCCCTTCGGGATGTCGCGGCCCTCTACGTTACCGATAAAATTAATCGTTGTCAGCTGCTTTAAAAGGGGGAAGGTCGTTAAAGTCTGTTCATTGCCTTTATTTTCTTCTTCACCGATATTAAGCAGCCCTACCCGGGGTTTTTCAATCCCCAGTACATATTCCGAATAAATCGATCCCATAACCGCACTTTGAACAAGGTGCTTGGGTTTACAGTCTACGTTAGCTCCAGAGTCAAGCAGAATAGTAGTGCCGGTCAAATTGGGAATCGGAGTTGCAATGGTTGGTCTAGCCACACCTTTAATGCGCCCCAGGCCAAACATCGCGGCAGCTACGGCAGCGCCGGTACTTCCTGCCGCAACTACAGCATCACAGCTTCCTTCCTTCACTAAACGGGTTGCCACAACTATTGATGCATCTTTTTTCTTGCGTACCGATACGCCGGGATGCTCATCCATATCTATCGTTTGACTGGCATGATAAACACTGATCCGATCACTTACTGGACCGCTATGCTTCTGTAATAACGGGTTGATTCTATTTTCATCGCCAACAAGAACAACTTCCAGATCATATTCCTTAACGGCTTCAATTGCCCCTAAGACAATTTCTTCAGGAGCAAAATCGCCGCCCATTGCATCAACAGCAATTTTCATACGTTCTCCCTTCGTTAGTCCAGTGATGCCATAATAAACTTAGCACGAAACACTTCTTGAGTTTCATTTCTAGTTTTAACCCAAACAAAATATTTATTGCCTCGTTTTTTCATTACTTCTGCTTTTGCGACTAACTTTTCGCCTAAATGTACTGAAATCTTATATTTTATATTGGCAACGCCGGTAACAGCCGCAGGTGCGTCAATTACTGCAAGTGCCAAAGAGTTCGCTTGTGCATAGATATAGTGAGCTCTTGCTACCTTGGTTTTCTCCAAAACCATTTCGGGAGTGACGGCGAGAATCGATATACCGCTTTTACCCAAATCCAAATCAATCAGCTCACCAATGACATCACCACTGGCAATTGCTTTCAATTTGGTCTGCGCTTCTTCTGCCATGAACTTGATCCGTTCACGCAGCTCCGGTATTCCCAGTTCCAAGCGATCCAAACGTATGGTTTGAACACTGACAACCAAAAAAGCCGCCAGTTCTTCATCTGTCAGAAAGGGGCTATTATGTAGTTTTTCTTTCAGCCGTTCTTGCCTTATTTTCTTTTGGATACGCGCCATTAAATCTACCACCTATTTTTATAAGCAAGTAATAATACCAAATGCTAATCATTATTATAACACCAGATATCAAAAATTCAAGTCACTTTATCGAAAAAATAAAAAGTGAGCCGGTAAGGGATATAATCGCCCTTATCATGCTCACCATACGACATTTTATTCAGCTGCTTTTACAACTTCTTTGCCTTTATAATACCCACACTCAGGACATACACGGTGCGGCATTTTCTTTTCGTGGCATTGAGTGCATTCAACTAAACCAGGAATAGTCAATTTCCAGTTAGCACGACGTTTGTCACGACGGGCTTTGGACATTTTACGCTTTGGTACTGCCATATTATCCACCTCCTTAACAAGACAATTCACAACAATGTAATATCGGATTATGATTTCGTTTGCAACAGTTTTTGAAGCACTGCCAATCGAGGATCAACAGAGTCTCTGTCGCAGGAACAGGCGGTTGCATTCAAATTTGTGCCGCAAACGGGACATAACCCTTTGCATTCTTCCGTACACACAATTTTAAGCGGTTCCGCAAGCAATATGCTTTCACGAACCAAATCAGTAATATCAATTTCATCGCCCTCATAAAAAAGAGCGTCTTCCTCTGCAGTGTCACAACCTGCTGCCAGATAATTCTCTGAAAAAGCAACTTCAATATCGGTACAAAACTGCTCTAAACACCGGCCACAGTTATAAGTCCCCGATGTTTTAATAACACCCTGGACTTCTAAGACCCGTCCGGTATTGATTACTTGTCCTGCAACAAAAATGGGTTTCCCTTTCCATGGAGCGTCATCATCAAAGCCGAGCTGATCACTGCAAGCGGCAAATTGAAATTGATACGTACTGCCAATCTCCTGTTTGGCCTGGGCAATATTTATTTTCATCTTTTTCCACCTCGACCTTAATCTATTATAGCCACGACATTATGGTTTGTCAAGAAATTCGAGGCTTCAGCAAATAAAGAGTAAAGATGCCATTTTTTTAAATAGGGGCGGCCAATGCCGCCCCTATTCTACTAGATTAAGCTGCCGCAAATAGCTTTCGTGTCACGGGCAATAACCAACTCTTCGTTTGTCGGAATAACGAAGATTTTCACCTTCGCGCCATCTACGCTTATTTCCTGTGCTTTGCCGCGCACATTATTTTTTGCATGATCAATGCGGGTACCTAAATATTCTAAACCATTGCAGATTTTATCCCGCATTTCAATCGAATTTTCACCAAGTCCGGCAGTGAAAACAATTGCATCAACGCCACCCATCGAGGCCACATATCCGCCTACATATTTGCGAACCTTATAGGAAAATACATCTAATGCCAGCTGAGCTCTTTCATTTCCTTCACCGGCTGCATCTTCAATATCCCGGAAGTCACTGGAAACGCCGGATATACCAAGAACACCCGATTTCTTATTCAAATATTCGTCCATTTGATCCGGTGTCATACCTTCTTTCTTCATCAAGAAAGGAATGATTGCCGGGTCAATTTCGCCGCAGCGAGTCCCCATAACAAGGCCTTCCAGGGGAGTAAAGCCCATGCTGGTGTCAATCGCCTTACCATACTTAATAGCTGCCAGACTGGAGCCATTGCCAAGATGGCAGGTAATGATGCGCAAATTGCTCATATGCTGTCCCATCATTTCAGCTGCTCGTTGGGATACATATTTATGAGAAGTTCCATGGAAGCCATAACGGCGGACGCCGTATTTTTCATATGCTTCATAGGGAANNCATTGTTTGATGAAAAGCAGTATCAAATACCCCTACTTGAGGAACACCAGGCATAAGCTCAGCGCAGGCATTAATGCCCAGAATATTCGGCGGGTTATGCAGCGGAGCCATTTCAATGCATTCTTCCAATGCCCGCATGACATCAGGAGTGATGAGTACCGAATCAGCAAATTTTTCACCGCCGTGAACAACCCGGTGACCTACAGCTACGATTTCTTTCATGCTGGCAATAACACCTTGGTTGGCATCGGTTAAAGCTTCGAGCACTAATTTAATACCAACACTATGGTTACTAATATCACCGGTAATGACTACTTTATCTTTACCAGCAGGCTGATGAGTCAGAACAGCACCCTCAAGACCAATCCTTTCTACCAACCCTTTGGCTAGTACACTCTCATCGCTCATATTAAATAACTGGTATTTAATAGAAGAGCTTCCACAGTTAACAACTAAAACTTTCATGAAATGATTTTCCCCCTTATTACTTCGTCAGCCGAAGTTCCGATAGCTTTACAAAATTTTATCTTCGACACTTCTATTATTTTCCCTTCCAATTAAATTAAGTATTACCGTTTTGTCGAAATGTTGTAAAATAAAGATAAATGTGTTTATTCAGCAATAATAAAACTTACGAACAGCAGGTGTCAAAATGAAGCTAACCGGTATCATTGCCGAGTACAATCCCTTTCATAATGGACATGCTTTGCATGTCGACAAAGCAAGGCAGTTAACAAACTGTACCNNTAGTAGCTGTCATGAGCGGCCAATTTGTCCAGCGAGGCGAAGCCGCTGTCTTTGATAAATGGTCCCGGGCAGAGATGGCTGTCTCCTCTGGTATAGACCTCGTGATTGAGCTGCCCTTTGCTTTTGCAGTAAGAAGTGCTCAATATTTTGCTGCAGGCGGCATTCGGCTGCTTGCAGCATTAGGAACAGACTGCCTCTGCTTCGGAGCGGAACAGGCCAACCTGACAATGCTGTCCGCTGCAGCAAGTGCCTTTGAACAGCCAGCTACAGCTGAATTATTCCGGTCCGGCATTGAGCAGGGCCTGCCATATGCCAAAGCCCTGTCAAATGCAGTAGCAGCACAAACCGGACTCCCGGCCGACTTTCTAATGACACCAAATAACATACTTGCGATTGAGTATCTGCGGTCCATTAACCGTTGGGCGCCGCAGATCATTCCCGCTGCAATTACCCGCGAGCAAGCGCCCTATCACCAGCAGGTGATTAGTGGCACTATTGCCAGCGCCACCGCTATCCGCAAGGCCTTGCTGACGAGAAAAGCACTGGACGAAGAAATTACAGCTGCCTTGCCTAAATGCAGCCTCAGCATGCTCCAGAAGCTGATGGAGCACCAGAAGGGCCCTGTAGAGAGCTATTTCTTTGGCGACATGCTGCTGGCAAAGCTCCGCACCATTTCCTTAAGAGAACTGGAGGAGATCCCTGAAATAGCCGAAGGACTGCACCATAAGATTCACGCTAGTGCACTGCAGGCAATTGACTTGGAAATGCTTTTTTCACTTGTTAAAAGCAAACGCTATACCCGGACACGCCTGCAGCGCATAGCTGTTCACGCTTTGCTTGGAACTACGAAAAAAGATCTGGTCCGCTTTGACGCTGCCGGCCCTCTTTATGCAAGGGTCTTAGCTTTTAACAGTAAAGGACAGGAAGTCTTGCGTCACATAAAACAGCACGGTAATCTGCCCCTCATTACCAAGACAACAAAATACTTAGACAGCCACCTGCGAAATACCGTCAACCTTTCACCGCTGCAAAAAATGCTAACCTTTGATACTCTGGCAAGTGATCTGTATGCCTTAGGTTATCCTAATCCTGCATTTCGGGCTGGCGGTCTTGATTTTCTTCGCTCTCCAAGTCATCTTCTGTAAGGCTGTTATCTAAAATCCGCTTAATTTCCGGCAGAGATTCTTCAGCAGCCTGTTCCCCTAAAGCCACACATTCATCAATCGAATCAAAAGAGCTTGGCGAAAGATGCGCAACTTTAGGCCTTAATAGCACATCACATTCCTCTTGCCGTTGATTAAACATTTGCCGCTCCATTATGTTAATTGCCTGGATAATCACATCAAATAAATTCGTAATCGTCCCTGTTTCACCCTTGTGCGCCAAATCGACAGCAATTACATAATCTGAGCCCATTTTTCGTGCTACGTCAATCGGTGTCGGATTTAGCACCGCCCCATCTACATAAAGAATTTCTCCAAGCTGATAAGGAACAAAAACACCTGGAACAGATATACTTGCCCGTACGGCCGTTGCCACATCACCCTCATTAAATACAACTTCCCGCCCATTTCCAAGATCAGTTGCAATGACTGATAACGGGATGGATAAGTCTTCGAATTTTTTTTGTTTTGTCAGCAATCTAAGCATTGCCAGTACTCTGTCTCCAGATATGATTCCCATTTTGGGAATAACAAAATCAATCCAATGTCTTCGCTTTAAATGTTTTGCAAGTTTATAGATGGTTTCTGCATCAAGACCTGCACAATACAAGGCACCAATTAAGCTGCCGATACTGCATCCGGCAATATAATCAATCGGTATTTTTTCTCTCTCCAATACACGTAAAACACCAATATGTGCAAGTCCCCTCAAGCCTCCTGCACCAAGAGCCAAACCAATCTTGGGTCTCATAATACCCTCCTTTGGAAAATGTTTAAATAGTTATATTACCTCTGTCTCCTCATATATATAGTAACAGACGCCTGGCAAAGGAGGAGATTATTTTTATGAGTGTCTGGAGCAAGGGAAGAAACTACCGTTCCCGCTTTCTAACATATTGTATGGCCTTTTGCATCTTATTTATCACAATTGCAATGGTCCAATATCCGAAAGAAGCTTTTGACTCGGCCATTATGGGACTGAATTTATGGTGGAATGTAGTTTTCCCCTCTTTGCTCCCTTTCTTCATTCTATCTGAAATTTTAATGGGTTTTGGCATTGTTCACTTTATTGGAGTATTATTGGAACCGTTGATGCGTCCTATTTTCAATGTCCCGGGCGTCGGAGCTTTTGCTATGTCCATGGGTCTTGCTTCCGGGTATCCAATGGATGCCGTTATCACCTGTAAGTTTCGTCAGAATCAATTATGTACTGCGGTTGAAGCGGAGCGGCTTCTCTCATTTACGAATACAGCTGATCCGCTATTTATGTTTGGTGCCGTAGCAGTCGGCATGTTCGCAATGCCTGAGCTTGGTCCCACCATTGCTCTTGCCCATTATCTTGCCAGCTTTCTAGTTGGTATTATTTTCCGCTTTCATGGCCGGAGCCGGGATCAGCTGGAAACCGCCAGCCCGAAGAAAGCCTCTGTCAACATCCTCGTTAGAGCTTTTCGGGCGCTTTATAACGCCCGGCAGGAAGATAAACGTTCTTTAGGTCAATTATTAGGTGATTCGGTCAAAACTTCGATGAATACGATCTTACTAATTGGCGGTTTTATCATATTGTTTTCCGTTTTTTTGCGTATTATATCCGTCATTGGTTTAACAGATATATTCACTTCTTTTTTCTCATTTTGGTTACAGCTCCTGGGGATAAGCACATCCCTTGCACCGGCATTAGTAAGCGGTTTGTTTGAACTTGACATCGGCTCCATGGTCGCAAGCCAGGCTGACGCACCACTTGCACAACGAGTAGCAATTGCTGGTGCCATTATCGCCTGGAGCGGCTTGTCCGTACATGGTCAAGTTGCAAGCATCGTCATCGAATCCGGCATTCGCATGGGTCCCTATATGGTAGCCCGTTTTCTCCATGCAGTATTTGCAGCTGTTCTGACATTCTTACTGCTGGGCCCTGCACAGGAAGTTGCAAAATCATTGACAATCCCCACTGCCTATACCATCAGCAGTGCAAATTCCTGGACTTCATGGGCAACTAGAACTGAACAGGTATTTTATCAGTTCCTCCTGCTTTTTGGAATCCTTATTACGCTGTCCATTGCCCTGCATTTAATTAAAACCCTGTATTCTTACGCAAAAAGCTAGGTTGTGTCAGTGAGATAGATACCCGGTGCACATTGAACATGGCACCGGGTATCTTATTATTCTACGATTTCTTTAATTATAACTTGTTCAGCCTGATCGACCGCTTCCAATTGAACGCTGACAATTTCTTTGCGGGATGTAGGCACATTCTTGCCGACATAATCAGCACGAATGGGTAGTTCGCGATGTCCACGATCAACCAATACCGCCAGTTGAATCACTTCTGGGCGGCCAATATCTACTAAAGCATCAAGAGCAGCTCTTGCCGTGCGTCCTGTATACAAAACATCATCGATAAGAATTACTTTTTTACCGTTAATATCTGCTGCAATTTGTGTCTCATGAACAATCGGCTGGTGGCCAAGTGTCGACAAATCATCACGATACAACGTAATATCGAGTATTCCTACCGGCACTTTAATCCCTTCAATGCTTTCAATCTCTGCTGCTAACCGTTCGGCTAGCGGCACTCCCCGTGTTCTAACACCTACTAATACAACCTCATGGACACCCTTATTTTTTTCAATTATTTCATGAGCAACGCGAATGATTGCTCTGCGAATAGCCTGAGCATCCATAATTACTGTTTTCTCTGTAAAAATCGGCATCTCTTATTCTCCTCTCTTTACTTACCTTTTCGTAAATTAGCTAGTATCATCTCCATATCAGCAGGCAGCGGAGCAGAAAAACACATCGTCTCGCCTGTGACAGGATGAGCAAGGGATAGCTGCGCGGAATGCAGCGCCTGGCCCGCAATCGTAAAATGCTGCTTTTCAGGACCATATTTAGGATCACCAACTACGGGGTGACCGATATGAGCCATATGGACGCGTATTTGATGAGTCCGCCCCGTTTGCAGCTTGCATTCAACCACTGTATAATTGCCAAATCTTTCGATTGTCCGGAAGTGAGTTATAGCAGTCTTGCTATTCGAAAAAACGACAGCCATCTTTTTCCGGTCAACAGGATGCCTGCCAATTGGCGCATTAATCACACCCTGCTCCTCTTTAATATTTCCATGAACAATAGCAATATATTTACGACTGGCGTGGCGTTCTTTTATCTGTAAAGCCAGATTAAGATGAGACTGGTCATTTTTTGCAACAACCATCACTCCTGATGTGTCTTTATCCAGACGATGGACAATTCCGGGGCGTATCACCCCGTTAATTCCCGATAAATCCTGACAATGTTCCAGCAGGGCATTTACCAGAGTTCCGCTGTAATTGCCTGCCGCAGGATGTACGACCATCCCTCGCGGCTTGTTGATAATGATCATATGATCATCTTCATATACCACATCCAGCGGGATTGACTCAGGCCGGATTTCTGCAGGCTGAGCCTCAGCTAACAATGCTTCCACATTGTCATTACAGGCCACCTTATAGTTGGCTTTAATTATTTTTTTGTTCACCAAAACCTGACCGGCAGCAATTATTTTTTGCGCGTGAGAGCGGGAGATTCCCATATGCTGCGCCAGGTAAATGTCAACCCGCTGATTCTCTTCTGCTTCAGCTACCTGCAGGCAGTACTGTTTTTCGGTGCTCAATTTGCCTCATCCTTTATTTCAGCGGTAAATACCAAAGTATAAATAATACATGACACGCCAGTAACAATAGCAATATCGGCAATATTAAATATCGGCCAAATGCGAAAATCAAAAAAATCTACTACATAGCCTGTTTGAATCCGGTCAATAACATTGCCTACTGCGCCCCCCATCATCAAGCCTGTCCCCAATCTTAGCAGCTTCATTTTATCAGGAATGCGCGGATATAGATACAATACAGCACCAATCATCAGCAGACCGATGATGACAAAGAATGTTCTTTGGTTTTCTAAGATACCAAAAGCTGCACCAGGATTCAATATGTAAGTCAAGTGAAAAACTGAGGGTATAACGGGAATGGACATACCCAGGCTCATATGCGTTTGAACAAAGTATTTAGACCATTGATCAATGACTACAACTGCCATTGCCAATATTAATATCGGCACATATCTTCTCTCCCATCCAACAACTTATCCGGTTAATTATTTTGATTATGCATTGCTGCAACCAGCATATGTCCACAGCACTCATTCGTTGCCACCGGAACATTATGAACGTCACACACTCTAAGAAGTGCCGTTATATCCGGTTCATGGGGCTGCGCTGTCAGCGGATCACGTAAAAAGATGACAATATCAATGGATTGGCTTGCTATTAAAGCCCCAATCTGCATGTCCCCGCCGAGCGGTCCAGATAAATAAGTTGTCACTTCAAGTCCGGTGTTTTCCTTGATTAGTCTCCCCGTAGTGGCAGTAGCAACCAAATTGTGCATTTGTAAAATAGACAAATGCTTCTGAACAAACAATACCATATCTTCTTTCTTCCTATCATGGGCAATGAGTGCAATTGTTTTCAATATTTCCCACCTGCTTTCCTGGTATTATTTACATGATACTCAATATTTCCTCAAACGTAAAGAAGCCCAGCTAAATGCTGCGCTTTAAAGTTTATTTTTTATGCTTCCCAAAACCACTATTCCTCAAAATCTGCGCATTTTATTGTGATCCAATCAGTCTATATCCATACTTCCCAGAATAACTGAAAAGCGGCTTGATGTCAGTGTAGTATATTTCTTAAAAGCAGCAAAAAATAATAAGTCCAGCGAATAGCTGGACTTATTATTTATTCACCCGGGCTGATAGCTCCTACGGGACATACAGCTGCGCATGAACCACAGTCGATACATTGTTCATCGATGTTGTATTGGGCATCACCTTCGGAAATAGCACCTACGGGACAAACCGAAGCACATGCACCGCACTTAATACAGTCGCTGTTAATTATGTACATTGACTCATTCACCCCCCATATTTTGTTAACTACATTATAACATAAATTTGCCAGTGAACAGTAAAAAAAAATTATTGTTCACTACAATTATTAATATCACTAAAATAATACTTTCTTATCCCCCATCAAGGCTCCTTATCGTTAGCAGAAAAAAAATATTTTTCCAGCGTATCACGAAAATAATACGCACTAAAGCCTAAAACCATCAGCAGTGAAGTTACTGCAATCGTAGCCCGCAAGCTGCGTGTTAGATTCTGGCCTATAAAGGAATAAAGGACAATAGCCGGAGTTTGCCCGATACCAGTAGCAACAGCAAAACGAAAGTGCGGCATTTTTGTTAAACCGGCTCCATAACTAATTACCTTAAAAGGAACTATTGGCGTCAAACGAGTAATAAACACCGCCAAGACACCATTTTTTTTGAAAAAACCATCCGCTTTATCAAGCATTTTACCACTAATAAAACGTTCGACAACCGGCCTGCCATACCATCGGGCAATGCCAAAATCAAGTGTAGCACCTAGCAAAGCACCAATCCAGGAATAAAAAGCGCCTAATTCCCAGCCAAATATCCACGCATTTGTAATCGTAATGGCAATTCCCGGTACAAGGGGCACCATCGACTGAATTGCCATTAAGGATATACTCGTCAGAGGAGCCCAAACACCATACGCCAAAATAAATTGCCGTAATCCCTCAAAATTTCGCAGCCGAAGGTATGCCAGCCCATTAGTGATAAATTCTTGAATCCCCGGCAAATAAAAATAGGCGGCAAAAGCTAGTGCCAATACGCCTAATTTTACAAGATAAGATTTAGTCGTTGCCGGATCTATCACTAGTTAACCGCCCTCCCTCATCACCAAAATACACATCCGGCAAAGAAATATAAAACCGAGCACGCCTAGTACCTTGTCAGCTCTAAAACGGAAGGATAGTGGTGAGGCTATTTTTCGCAAATCGAGGCGGAGAAGGGAAGCATACTGGATGTATGTTGACTGACGACAACGAAGAGTTGTGGAAAATAGACCGCCATTATTCACTGGATTAGAGCTGACACGGTACTAACGCTCGGTTTTGTTTTCAGTAGCATCAGGGTCCTGAGGAATGACATCTGCCTTGTCTACAATGCCCTGATGCTCGTCACTATTTGGAAAGAGCGCTTTATAATCATGTGAACCAGGAATATCTTGAGGCGAATCAGAACTGCCATACTTAAGGACTGCCTGCAATGCATCTTCACCATCAAACCCCACAAAATCAGACCCGCTCTGATCCATAAATGTACGCTGAAAAGGCGGCTCAAGTACAGCCTCTTCCAAGGGGCGGGGCATTGGCCTGGCATCATCCGCTGCCTGCTGGCACTCGATGCACATAGCTGCTGACGGCAATGCTTCTAGCCGTTCAAGAGAAATAGCTTTCCCACAAGTATCACATATCCCATAATCGCCACTCTCTATTTTGGCAAGTGCTGCCTCTACTTCCTGTAATAATATATGCGCATTATCCCGTAAGGCAACGTCTTTGCTGCGCTCAAATAACTCATCACCAATATCTGCCGGATGATTGTCATAGACAGATAATTCACCTACAGAATAAGCCATGGTATTTTCTAAACCGCTTTCTTCAAGACCAGAAATTTCTTCAATCAATCTTGTTTTTTCATTCTGAAGCTGCTTTACAAACCCTGCTACTTTTTTCTGCTCCAAATCTGATCACCTCTAATCAATAATCTTGACCAGCACGCAAATGTTGCGGGCTTTCTAAAAAGTCCCGCCATTCTTGCTTTCTACAATGCGAATAATATCAGCTATAAAATTTCCTATGCCAGGAATATTAAGCAGAATTAACTGACGCAGCCCCTCAATCATCAATGCAAATACAAGTGTTGCGCCAATTGCAATGCCCAATCCCCTTGATATGCCAGCTACGAAATTAATAAATATCAATCTAGCCGGTTTTTCAAGCAGTTCCATATATTGAGCTACACGCATTGATTCAAGCTGCCTCACTAATTTTTCAAGCTGAACGGCCATGAATTCCGCCTGTTTACCCTCTTTTTCCATTAAATCGGCCTCCACTTCATTTAGTATCTCCAGTATCTCCGGTACTATCAAAAAAAATCAAGCCGGTAAAGTCATAGACAACTTTACCGACTTGAAAAAAATTAAGCTTTCAAAACACTGGCACACCGCTCACATAAAGTACTATGTTCGGTATCAGTACCAATCGTATCGCTATAGATCCAGCACCGTTCACATTTTTCTCCCTGCGCAGGAGTTACCACTACCGCCAGCGGTAATTCACTGGAACGGTAAGCACTGTCAGGCGCTTGTTGGTCTCCTTGTGTTACACTTGCTTTTGAAACAATCAAAAGCGTGGCAAGCTCTTCGCCCAACGCCTTCAATTGCTCATAGATTTCACCAGAAGCATAAATGGCAATAGCTGCATCGAGAGAATGACCAATTACCTTTGTACGGCGGGCTTGTTCCAGTGCTTTGGTTAATTCACTGCGAATACTCAGCAGTTTATTCCACTTTTCTTCCAGCTGTTTATCCAAATACATACTGCGAGAAACCGGCCATTCGGCCAATTGGATGCTTTGTGGCATTCCAGCTACTTTAGGCATATGCTGCCATACTTCTTCCGCTGAGAATGTCAGTACCGGCGATACCAGGCGTACAAGCGTATCCAGAATCTCATACATAGTGGTCTGGGCAGCACGCCGTTCTACTGAATTCGTGTTAGCAGTATACACACGGTCTTTGAGAATATCTAGATAAATCGAGCTTAGATCAATGGCACAGAAGTTATGAACCGTGTGATACAGCGTATGGAATTCATAGGCTTCATAGGCCTGAGTTACTTTCTCCCGCACTTGCTCCAAGCGATGTAATGCCCAACGGTCAATTTCCAGCAGGCTGTCGTACTCAACCCTGTCTGTTTCGGGATTAAAGTCCGCTAAATTACCAAGTATATAGCGGAACGTATTGCGGATTTTCCGGTACACTTCAGACATTTGTTTTAAAATATCATTAGAAATGCGAATATCAGCCTTATAATCTGCCGAAGCAACCCATAAACGCAGTATATCAGCACCATATTGTTTAATTACGTCTTGCGGATAAATCGTATTGCCTACTGATTTGGACATTTTCCGCCCTTCACCATCAACAACAAAGCCATGGGTAAGAACAGCATTGTAAGGAGCGCGTCCACGGGTAGCTACTGACGTCAAGAGTGACGACTGGAACCAGCCGCGATGTTGATCGCTTCCTTCTAAATATAAATCGGCTGGCCATTTCAGAGCCGGATTGGTTTCTAATACTGCTGCATGGCTGGAACCACTGTCAAACCATACATCCATAATGTCTGTTTCTTTGCGGAATTCCTCGTGGCTGCAATGAGGACAGCTAAAGCCTGAGGGCAGGATTTCTGCTGCCGATTTCGCCCACCATGAATCCGATCCTTCTACTCTAAACAGCTCAGATACAGCATGAATAGTATCATCATTAATAATATGTTCATTACATTTTGTACAATAGAAAATCGGAATAGGAAGGCCCCAGACACGTTGCCGTGAAATGCACCAATCCTGGCGGTCACGAACCATATTACGAATTCGCTCTTCACCCCATTCAGGAATCCATTGAACCGCCTCAATTGCCTTCAGCGCCGCATCGCGGAAGCCGTCAACAGACGCAAACCATTGTTCTGTTGCCCGGTATATAATTGGATTTTTGCAGCGCCAGCAATGAGCATACTGATGCTTTACTGAACCCTTGCCAAGCAGCATCGACCGTTCAGCCAATTCCTTAATAACGGGAACGTTAGCATCATGGACAAGCAGCCCTTCAAACTTTCCGCCTTCAGCAGTAAAGCGCCCTGCATGATCAACAGGGTTTATGATCGGCAAGCCATATTTCATGCCTACTTCAAAGTCTTCCTGCCCATGCCCTGGTGCCGTATGAACGCAGCCTGTTCCTTGTTCGAGTGTTACATGATCACCCAAGACGATAGGCGATTGTCTTTCAATGAAAGGGTGGGAAAAAACCATCCCCTCCAGGTCAGCGCCTTTGAGTGTAGACAAAATGGTGTAACTTTCTATTTTGGCAGCTTTCATCACAGAATCAGCTAACCCGGCTGCTAAGAGATAAATTTCCTGACCAGCTTCCACCCAGACATAATCCAACTCCGGATTGACACAGATGGCTACATTAGCCGGCATAGTCCAGGGAGTCGTTGTCCAGATCACTGCATAAACCTGCTCGGAATTTACACCCACCGGCAAATTGCCTTTATCATCCATTATTGGGAATTTAACATATATGGAATGGGATTTCTTTTCAGCATACTCAATTTCGGCTTCAGCCAATGCCGTTTCACAAGAAGTACACCAATAAACCGACTTAAGGCCTTTATAGATGTATCCCTGTTTAGCCATTTCACCAAATACTTTTATTTGCTTTGCTTCATATTGCGGATACAGCGTTACATAAGGATTTTCCCAATCCCCGTTAACACCGAGACGTTTGAAATCTTCCCGCTGCATATCGAGGCACTTTAAGGCATATTGCTTACATTCACGACGCAAATCAAGTGGATTCAATTCATGACGGTTAAGCCCCAGGATTTTGATAGCTGCATGCTCGATTGGAAGACCATGCGTATCCCAGCCAGGCACATAAGGTGCATCAAAACCTTGAAGCGATTTATATTTTACAATAATATCCTTTAAAATTTTATTTAAAGCTGTCCCAATGTGGATATTACCATTTGCATAGGGAGGGCCGTCATGCAGCACAAATTTAGTCTTTCCTTTATTGTGAGCTAATTTTTTTTCATAAATATTCTCATCAGACCAATAAGCAAGCATGCGTGGTTCTCTTTCAGGCAAATTTGCCCTCATTGGAAATTCGGTCTGTGGTAAATTCAGCGTTTTACTATAATCCAATAAAAACACCTCCAAAATAAATACCTCTCATCCCTAATAAGGGACGAGAGGTTTGTTCCCGTGGTACCACCCTAATGACAAAAGTCACTCGTGCAACTAATAACGGTAGTAAACCGGCAAAACCTACTGCCTGCTTGCAGTTCGGTTTGCAGTTCAGGAGTGATCTTCGCTGCAATCGTCCGCCGGACTTCCACCAAATCTCCGGCTCGCTGTAGAACAGATTTGTAACTACTGTCTCCATCATAACTCTTACTGATATAACAATACAAAATACTCTTATTCATTATACAAAGGCAGATAAAATAAGTCAAATATAGTCAATTAGTTTTCATCTTCCTGACTGGTCTTTAACATTTCCATCTGTGCTTGAACCAGGGTTAACATCCTGGTTCTATATACATTGGCTTGTTTCTTTAAGTCTTCATATTCATTCAGTGCACGCCGAACTTTAAGAGTCGCCTCATCTACCAGCTTTTGCGCTCTAACTTCGCCTTCCTTCATCAGCAATTCGCTTTCTTTCTTAGCGTTTAGCTTGACTTCCTCAGCGGTTTCCTGTGCAATAACCAGCGTATTGTGTAAGGTGTTTTCCATGTGCTGATAATGTTCCAGCTTGCTGTTGATTCGCTCTAACGTTTCCTTCAATTCCATATTATCACGGTATAACTGCTCATAATCCTTAATAACGCGATCCAGAAACTCATCTACTTCTTCTTCACTGTATCCTCGGAAACTGCGCTTAAACTCTTTGTTATGAATATCTAATGGTGTTAGCATGTCTCAACCCTCCCTGCATGGTGACTTATACGAACCGCCTTAACACAAGGCTGATTCGGCCTTTACGAGTTTGTCCGATAATCTCACATACTTCTACCCGCCCCCGTCCGCGCATAGAAATGATATCTCCTGTTTTAACCGCTTGAGAAGCACTTTTAGCCTGCTGCCAGTTGACCTTTACTTTATCAGCCTCTATTTCAGAGGTCATTTTCGTACGGGAAGTACCAAACCCAACTGCTGCAACGGTATCAAGCCGAAGCGATGCCACAGTTGATCGGATTTCCTTCATTTTTTCTTCCCGGGGCTGAACAGCAGACAGTTCGATTACCTGTACTTGTACAGAAGCTGATGCTATTTTAAGCAAGTTCTGCATAATATAATTCGCGATTGTTGTATCTGCAATGATTTGGCAGCTATCACCAACTAAAATAATATCACCAAAGAGCTCTCTTTTTACACCAAGGCTCATCAGTGCGCCCAAAATATCCCTGTGTCCAAGCTGATGATGCCGGCCATCCCAGGTAACGGACAGTGCCGTAATTGAATAATCAATCTTGCCAGGAAAATCAGGCTCGATAAAAACAACGCGCACCCGCTCAGCACCACTGTATCCGCCTTCTCCCTGTAAGGAAAGGCCTGGATAATGGGCAACGATTGTTTCAGCAACACTATAGCCATAGGGGTCAAGAAATTCGCTAACCCGGTATTTACGGCTGCGAAGGGAATTGTCTGCTAGGTCAATTAGTTTGGCAGCTAATTCAGCATCACCGCTGGCTCGATAATAACGGATGATTTTTTCTCTCTCGCTCACTTAAGCCTCCCCATTTCACGAGACTTTTCACAAGCAACTGCTACCGCATCACTCAGAGCAGCCCGTACGCCCCGCTGTTCCATTACATGAATGCCGGCTATCGTCGTTCCTCCCGGAGAAGTAACGGCATCGCGCAGTTTAGCAGGATGCTCTCCTGTCTCCAAAACCATTTTAGCAGCGCCCAGCAATGTTTGAGCAGCTAATAAAATCGACATTTGGCGAGGCAGTCCTACCCTGACACCGGCATCCGCCAGTGCATCAATGAGTACAAAAGCATACCCCGGGCCACTGCCGGAAAGTCCCGTTACAGCATCCATAAGTTCTTCTCCTGCCATAACAGTTTTACCAACGGCATTAAATAAAGCCGCCGCCTTCTCGCCATGCTCAGAACAGGCCCGGCTGCCCAGTGCAAGTACTGACATTCCTTCGCCAACTGCGACTGGAGTATTCGGCATCACTCGTATGATCGGATTATTAAACAGCTTCTCTTCTAATGTGGCAAGCCGGACTCCGGCTGCTACCGAAACAACTATCGTTTTCGGAGAAACCACAGTTGCAATTGAAGCTATCAATGGCTCAACTACATTCGGTTTTACAGTAAGAAATAAAATATCGGCTTGCACAGCAAGCTGTTGGCTATCAGCAATGGCTGTTACACCATAGGAAGCTTCCAAGTATTCACGCCTGGCACGATTAACATCACTCACTAGAATCTGTGCCGGCTTAAGCATACCAGCCTCTAGAATTCCGCGAATAAGTGCCTCGGCAATAGCGCCGCCGCCAATAAATCCAACATATTGATTGTTAAACATATGACCTCCTGAACACCACTTTAGGGTTTGTTAATCCACGGCAAAAAAGCCTTGTCAACTCCTTCTTCACGAGAACTGTAGGCTACATCAACATTATTAGGAGCACACAAGAAAATATCATGTCCAATTTTCTGGATATTTCCCCCTAATGCATAGGTTGTCCCACTAATGAAATCGATCATTCGTTTTGCTACATCTTTATCGGTGTTCTCAAAATTAACAACAACTGGTTTACGGTTCTTCAAATGATCAGCTACATGCTGGGCATCATCAAAGGAAAACGGTTCGACAACCATTACTTTAATTTGTTTTTGCTGCTGTGCAGTAGGCAAATTGACAATATTACTTGCAACAGATTTTTTAAACTTATTATCCGGTTCGTCCACCGCTTTTACTTTTTCTTCTTCTACTTCTGTTTCAAATAAGCCAATACTGCCCCAGACTTTTTCCATAAATTTCATAGTCATTCCTCCCTGTACTATTGACGTGTACCAAATATTCCTGTACCGATACGAACAAGGTTTGACCCCTCTTCGATAGCAATCTGATAATCATTGGTCATCCCCATGGACAGCCACTGAATGTTTGTATTAGGCAGCCGGGCTTCCCGCAATTCCACAAACAAATTATGTAATTCCCTGAATACCGGTCGAACAGTCTCTGTTTCTTCATAATGAGGAGCAATTGTCATAAGTCCGCAAAGCTGTACATTTTTCAGTTCGGTAACAAAATGAACCAGTTTCTGAAGCTGTTCAGGCGCAATCCCAAACTTTGTTGCCTCGCCAGCAACATTGACTTGAAGTAAAATATCCTGCCGCTTGCCGAATTTAGCAGCAACACGATCTATTTCCAACGCTAATTTTTCATTATCAACTGAATGAATCAGATCAAAAGCAGGTACTGCCTGGCGGGCTTTATTAGTTTGTAAATGACCAATAAGATGCCATTCCAATTGGCGGCCTAATATAGGCTGCTTTGACAACGCTTCCTGAACCCGGTTCTCACCAACTGCTTGAATACCGCTGTCAATTGCCTTTTGGATGATTTCCGTACCATGATTTTTCGTTACGGCCACCAGTTTAACTGGTCTTTCTTCCAAAGTGCGCTGTTGACGAATTAGGCTGGCTTGTTCGATATTTTGCCATATTTCTTCAATATGTTGGGTAATAGACATGGCAACCCCTCCATCTATGGAATATTCGCCTATAAACAAAATTTTCCTCTCGACTTAGTACCTAACATAAAAAATATATATCAGCAAATAGCAATACAAAAACAGCA
>DDHB01000078.1 GCA_002337925.1 Sporomusaceae bacterium UBA1887 | reverse complement strand
GCGTATTTCCTGAGCTTATGATCAGGATGGTAGAAGCCGGTGAATTGGGAGGCGTGTTGGATAGTATTCTCAGACGACTCGCAGTACATTATGAAAAAGAGCATAAGCTGAATGAAAAAGTTAAGGCAGCGATGACATATCCGGCTGTAGTTGTCAGTTTGGCGATAGTGTCGGTTACGTTCATCCTGATAGTTGTACTGCCTGTTTTCACGAAACTTTTTGAAGACATGAGCCTCGAAATCCCGTTGCCTACGCGTGTTTTACTTACAACAAGCCATTTCCTGGGAAATAATGGTATGTCTATTTTTGCGCTGCTATTACTTTTATGTCTTGGTCTTAGTTTTCTGGCAAAGCATGAAGAGATGAAGAAGGGGATAGACAGCATTCGCTTCAAAATACCTGTTTTTGGAATGGTGAGAAAGAAAATTGTCATTGCACGCTTCTGCCGCACACTGAGTACGCTGCTGCNNGTAGACAGGGCTTGGGGCTAGCTGCGCCCTTAAGCAATTGCGGTGTATTTCCTCCCTTGGTTATCCAGATGATAGCAATCGGCGAGGAGACGGGAGAAATCGATAAAATGCTGGAGAAAATAGCTGATTTTTACGAAGAAGATGTGGATGACATTGTTACGTGCTTAAGTAGTATGCTGGAACCGCTGTTAGTTGGTTTTTTAGGCGGAATAATTGGTTTAATTGTAATTGCAGTCGTACTGCCTATGTTTGAGGTCGTAAGTGCTGTGGGAAGGCAATGAGATAAAAGTGAGAGGAGAAAAGAGTAATGGATCTGAGGTGGAGAAGGAAAGGGCAAAGTGGTTTTACACTAATTGAATTGATGGTAGTAATTGCTATTATTGGAATCTTATCGGCAGTTGCTATTCCCAAGTTTAGCCAATCGGCAAATGCTGCAAAGGATGCACGATTACGGGTAGACTTGCGCACTGTTGACAGTGTGGTGATGCAATATTATGCGGCAAAGGGTAATTATCCTGAGAACACTGCAGCTTTCTCGAATTACCTAACTGAGTGGCCTAAAGACTCGACAGGGACTGCTCTTGTATATGCAACGGTTGAAACCGGCTATACGGTAACGGGGACGAGCATCGATAACAGTGGCGGTACGACAGTAAGACGTTCCCCGGGAAGTGTGGGTTACACTGCTTGGTGATATGCAGCTAAGGAATAACGGCAGACTGATTCAGTGAAAGTTGTGATGGTATGGAGGTAGTATTTTTTTTAATCGGTACTATTTTTGGCAGTTTTTTAGTAATGTGTGCTTATCGTATTCCCCGGGAGCAATCAATCGTTTTTCCGGCATCACATTGCTTACTTTGTAAGACTAAACTGGCGGTAAAGGATCTAGTTCCTGTACTAAGCTATCTTTTGATAAAAGGGCGTTGCCGCTATTGTCATGGGCGTCTGCCTACTCGTTATCTATTTATAGAGTTAGTGAGTGGATGCATTTTTCTATGGTGTTACAGAGTACTGGGACTTTCGTTTGAACTGATAAGTGCACTCATTTTTTCATCATATTTAATTGTGATTACGGTTATTGACTATGATCACCAACTGATTTTAGATAAAATTCTTGTTTGGCTAGCAGGATTTGGTGCAGCTATACAGCTTTGGCTGAAGGATATTCCGGTTGGAGAGATGGTTCTTGCAAGTGCAGTTGGCGGAGGTATATTGCTAGCGATTGTTATAGTAAGCAATGGTGGTATGGGATTAGGCGATGTAAAATTTGCTGCCGTGTTGGGCCTTTGGCTGGGGGTACCGTATACGGTATTAGTTCTTTTGTTAGCCTTTATAGTAGGAGGGATAAGCGGTATGCTGTTAATCGCTTTTAAAGTGAAAAGCGGTAAAGATGTTATCCCTTTTGGCCCCTGTCTTGCTGTAGGGGCATTTATTGCTATGCTGTACGGTAACAGGCTTATCACTTGGTATTTGGAGAAATTCTGATGAAACAGACGGTAAAAGAGCAAGGGTTTACGTTGATTGAATTAATCATTGTTGTAGCTATTATCGCTATTGTTACAGCTCTTGCTGTCCCTAAGATGGGTGATTGGCTAGCAGAGCAAGATTTAAATATAGCCGCCCGCGAACTTGCTGCCGACTTGCGGCTAGTACAGCAGCTTTCCATTAATTGTGCTGGAACTACCCCGGAATTTTATCTCATAAATACCAGTCCTTATGGGTATGTGACAGCGTTAAATACCAAAGTAATTCAACCAAAGCGTACCTTTCCTAGGACAGTAAGAGTTAGCGGGTCAGCGACAACCATTAGTCTTACTAATAATGGCATACCAAAGCAAGGAACAGACATGACCATTGCGCTAGCCCGGGTAGATGGTAGGGGGACCAAACGGATTATTATTCAGGCTCAAACGGGGAGGGTACGCATCGAGTAAAGGCAGGTTAGCACTAGATGAATAAGCAGAGAGGGTTCTTGCTGATTGAAGTACTGATTGCCGTTGTGATCATAACTATAGCAGTAACAGCCGCTGCAAGCCTCTTGATGCAGTCGGTAAAAAGCAATATCAGCGCAGGGAAATACACTGTTGCTGCGAGCTTGGCGCAAAAGCAGTTAGAATATCTGAAAAGCAGAAGCACCGCAGTTGCGTGGAATCAGTTAACAATTCCTGAAACCGGAGAAGTAAAATTAGGCGCAGACTGGCAATCTGAAGCAAATAATACCGTGCTTTTGAATAATACGACATATACGCTGGCTAGTCTGGCAAGTAAATGTCCGGAAGACAGTGCTGATTTAGTTCAGATAAGAGTGGTTGTAGCCTGGAGCAGGAACTCAGACGACAATATAGAGATGACGGCAGTTTTTTCGAAGCGTTAATTATTGGTCGTGAATAAAGGGGGGAACATGTCTAGAATTGCCACTAAGCAAGCAGGCTTTACTTTGATTGAAGCGATGATTTGGTTAACCGTAACCGGATTGCTTCTCACTGCACTTGTACCTTTATTTTCAGCCTCAATTGTGTCATGGCACAGAAGCAGCAGCCAGAGTGAAGTACAGCAAACCGCACGTTTGGCTATAGACAGTATGGTACGCGATCTGAAATTCAGCAGGAATATTACGAAGAAAAATGACAATGAGCTGTCTTTTATTGATTCGCAGGGGCGTCAAAGCGGGTATCGATTAAATACGAACACCCATATTTTGTATAATTTGCTGAGTAATGACAATCCTCAGCCCGTAACGGGTGTCAATATACAGAAGTCAGCAAATGTATTAATTTATGGTGATTATGGAGCATCAAAAGCACTGTTTGAGGTGCAGGGTCAGACGGTATTTCTTCATCTTACAGCTGTTGATACCTTTACTGGACAAAAAATTGTAGTGCAAACAGCAGTAGTTGGTATTTCAGAATATCTGAAGTAGCAAGGGGGAGATAAATTGTTTGTTGCTTTAAGGCAGAGCCGGGGAAGCGCCGCGATTACGGCGCTTATTGTTATGACCATGCTGGCGATAGTTGGTACTGCTGCTGCTGTACTTAGTTCGACAGAAGGCGCCATTGCTGCCGGTTATCGGGATGGAATAGCAGCACAATATCTCGCTGAAGCCGGTGCTTTATGGGCTATTACCCAACTAAAGAAGGAAAATAGCGTAGTAATCACTAACATACAAACTACAGGTGAATATAAAGCTGTTTCTTCAACCAAAAACAGCGGTGCTACTACAGGGAACTACCAGATAAGCATTGCAAATCCTGACTTTCCACAGGATAAGGGCAGCCGGACGATTACATCCGTTGGTGTCATTTCAGTCAGCAAGGCGGCGCGAACAGTCGGGCTGCTGACAATTGGCGGCAGCGGCACTGGAGGTATTTACAAAAACGCAGTTTACTCAGGCTCTGATATAGTTGTGGAAGGTCAAGGAGTAATCACAGGTAATGCTGCCGCAGCAGGCAGCATTGCCGGCAGTCACGCGATCAGTGGCAGCAGTAGCCCTCACAGCCAAGAGCCAATGCCTTCGTTCGGAATAATTGATTATATGAATAAGCCGCAGATTAACCCTATTATCAGCAATCTGGAAACGGTAACATTACGTGCAGCAAAATACTATACGGACAAAGATTTTTCTGTAGGCGGAACAATTGATAATGTTACAAGCGAGCCCGTAATCATATATGCAAAAGGAAATGTAACCATCAACAATGGAGCGAAATGTAGAGGTCCGATAACCATTGTGACCAGTGGCACTGTAACTGTTAATCAGCATGAAAGTACCAGCCTTACCCTTGTTGCATTAGGCAGTCATGATTCACAAGTGACAGCCGGTACGGTGCTAAATGGCCGTATTATTGCTAAAGGAAGAGTAATTGTCAATGGTATGGTAAGCCACGGATTCCAAGTCGTAGCCTGGAAAAATCACAGATAAGATGAGGAGGATTTCATTATGGAAGTAAAGAACTATATGGAAAGTCTCGTATGGCAGCAAGTTGATGAGATCATAGCTGCACATAGTGGGATTTGCAAATGTGAAAAATGCCGCTACGATATCATAGCGTTAGCGCTCAATTTTCTTCCGCCTCGCTATGTTGCTACTGAGAAAGGCCAAACCTATACCCGTATCAAGGCTCTGGAGCAACAGTTTACTATCGATATTCTCACTGCCATTTCCAATGCTATAAAAATTGTTAATACCCAGCCTCATCATACTGAGACTAGCCAGTAATTAATATGTTTACCAGGTTTCAGCGACTATTTACCGGACATGAAGAAAGAGTAATAGCAATTGATATTGGTACTGAAAGCGTAAAGCTGGCAGAAGTGTCTAATCAGCGTCAGCAGCAGCAACTGCTGGCGATAGGGCTTCTTCCAATACCCGTTGGTTTGCTCGCTGATGGCAGTATTGCCGACAGTAAAGAATTTCAGGACTTACTGCGTCAATTATTGTCTAGCTGTGGTGCGAGTGCCAGGAATGTAGTCCTGTCACTGGGCAGCCGGTCAATTTTTGCCAGAGAAGTTTTATTTCCGGCAATGGCTGAAAAGGAATTACGGGAAGCTATGAAATGGAATGTAGAAAAATACGTTCCTTATGAGGCTGGAAGCTATTATTATGATGTTGCTATTGCCGGCAAAACAAAATCAAATCTGGAAATGAAAGTGCTGCTTGTTGCCGTACTTCGTAATACCATCAATCCAATAATTTCAACTATAAAAGCTATTGGACTTAAACCCCTTGCAGTTGAAATAGAATCACTGGCCTCTTATCGTACGCTGGAGGGAGCGGCCAATTCAGTTGTTATTGATTTGGGCAGTGAACTAAGCCAAATCACTGCTTTTCAGCAAGGCAGTCCAGCGGTAATACGCACTATCGGAATAGGTGGCAGGCGCTTTACGGAAGCGATTATGCATGACTTATCCTTAGATTATCAGGATGCGGAGCACGTAAAACAATGCCAGACAGACTCCTTCCTCCAAGAGCAATTGCCTGTTCAACAATTGGACAAGCAGAGCCAAGTGGAACTGGTGGCTGGGGAGTTAATCCGGGAAGTGCGCCGAACCNNACCGGAGGTGGCGCTAAACTCAAAAATTTATCGCACTATATTGCTTCTCAATTGGACTTGCCCGTTCAGCTGCATCAGCCTTTACGCAGCTTAGTACCGTCAGGGAACGTAGAACAAGAGCGTTTGAACGATCTTTTCCCCCAGCTTGCCGTTGCAATTGGCTTAGCCTTGAGAGGAGGAGAAGACAGATGATTCAAATCAATTTGTTACCTCCCGAGGAGAGAAGTATTGAAATTCCCCTCAAGCGCGCAATAAGAGTCAGTATTTTTTTTGTAGGTCTGCTACTAGTCAGTCTATACGGTTATGGACTTTATACGGAACTAACGCTGCAGCAGGAATTGCAGCGAGCTCGCAATCAATATGAATTATTACGCCCTACACAGCAAAAGATGCTTGCAGCCGATCAGAAGCAACAAGCCATAATAAATAAAAATGCTAGTCGTACTGCCTCGACGAAGGAACGAAAACCATGGCATGCCGTGTTTGCCCA
>DDHB01000009.1 GCA_002337925.1 Sporomusaceae bacterium UBA1887 | reverse complement strand
CGGTAGCCCCGGTGGCTCCAGTAGCACCCGTGGCGCCAGTGGCACTAGTAGCTCCACTAGCTCCGGTAGCGCCAGTCGCCCCCGTTGCCCCAGTAGCTCCTGTTATTCCAGTTGTGCCTGACGCTGCATCAATCGTTACGATTGTAGAACCAGGTGTAACGGTAATATCCAGCGTTGAAGTTTGGAATATGAGATTTTCACCTTGACCAACTGTAGCACTACCAACAGGTCCAATTACATTAAACAGAAAATCTCCAGGCGCTAATGCGCCAGTAGCCCCAGTAGCGCCGGTCGCGCCAGTAGCACTGGTAGCCCCGGTAGCGCCAGTAGCACCGGTAGCCCCAGTAGCCCCAGTAGCACCGGTTGTACCAGTAATACCAGTAGCCCCAGTAGCACCTGTACCACCTGCGCCAGTAGCGCCAGTAGCACCGGTATTACCTGTAGCGCCCGTTGTGCCAGTAATACCAGTAGGCCCTATAGCTCCGGTTGGCCCAATTGTTGAGCAGATGATATTGCAGCAGGGCTGCTGTTGATGGTGATTATGGCAGCCGCATCCACATCCGCAATTATGATGAGGAAAACCATTGCCGAACTTTTGATAATAATATCGTCTTTCTGTAACTGCCTCATTTCCTAGTACCGATTGACTGAAGTCATCTATATGTTTCATACGTGTCCTCCCTTTCTTATAATAAAAACCTGAGGGGGTAAGGTGATTTGTATATAATATGTTACAGCCGCTTAGGGGGGAACTATTTTTTATTACGATTACGCGATACTTTATGTAAGTTTGCTTGTATACAAAAAAACAATTTTTATAAAAATAAAAAACCTGCAGCTAAAACCAGCTGCAGGTCGATTGGATATTATATTTAATTGTCTATTATCTCTGAGAAATAAATTACACTTACATAGTCATTGAGTGTAATTTTTCGTCCATAAAGTTTTTCAAAAAAAGAAATTAATTCTTCTACTGATTTAATTTCCGGATTTTGATGAGCAAGATCTTCTGAGGTTAATTGGAAATATTGTTTGATCAGCACTCTGTCAATTATGGCCGGGTATAGTTTTTTTCTTGGACCGAATTTTTTCCCGAATGTAATCCACACGATAGAGTTCTCCGGGTAAGTCTCTTGAACATCGCCTAGGCGAATCGTACAGTTTTTAGCCCGGCTTAGCAATAATTCTTCATGATGTGGTGCCAGAAAATTTAAAGCAAACATAATTTCCCTCCTCGAATAGTTTCTGAGAAAAATTACCACTCAAAATAGTTTACATTTATCGTATACGACTTTTAAATGGCTGTCAATGACTTCGGTTGGACCTACTAGGCGAACAGCACATTTTGAACATCTCTTAATACTTTCTAGCATATGAGCAGTGATACTTTTCGAGTGTATATGAATATGATGCAGAGAGAATAAAATAGAAAAAGGAGGAAGATATGAAAACAAGCATTATTATATGGACCTATAATAAGCTGAATTATTTAAGGCAGTGTATCGAAAGCATTCGCACGTATACCGATGTTGAAAAATATGAACTTATTATTATCGATGATAATTCGGCTGATGGCACGCTGGAATGGCTCAAGAGTCAGTCAGATTTAATAATTATATTCCATGAACAGGGGATGGGTTATCTCAAAGGATATAATAAAGGAATAGAAATGGCTTCAGGGGACAACATTCTCCTACTGGATAATGATGTTATCGTTTCACATGGCTGGGTGGACAATCTAATTACTTGTTTATACAGCAACGAAGAGATAGGTGCTGTGGGACCAGTCACAAACAATTGTGCTTATGCTCAGGCTATTCCNNTTGGGAAGAAAGAATAAAGCTTGTTGGGTACTGCATGTTAATTAAGAAGAACGTCGTCGATGACATTGGGCTATTAGACGAGGTATTTTCTCCAGGGTACCTCGCAGATGATGATTATTCTTTCCGGATTAGGCAGAGCGGTTTTAGACTTATCCTTTGTAAAAATACATTTATACATCATATTGGTGATGCCCATTTTACAGGTTTTAATTTTGACCATCGAGATCTACTAGAAAAGTTTAGTACTAAATGGGGATTTAATCCCATCTACTCAACCTCGATTAGACAGGATATACTTAATCTGATTGAGAATCCAAAAGAGCAGTCGATTAATGTTTTGGAGATAGGTTGCGCTTGCGGAGCTACTTTGCTGCAAATTAAAAGCATTTATCCAAAGGCAAATTTATTTGGCATTGAACTTAATGACCAAGCAGCTTTAAGTACAAAGTTGTTTGCCAATGTAATAGCAGCAGATATTGAAAAGACGATATTACCTTATCAGGAAGAATATTTTGATTATATTATTTTGGCAGATGTTCTAGAGCATCTGGAAAATCCATGGCGTGCATTAGAAAATATTAAAGCCTATTTAAAACCAGGTGGTCAAGTTTTAGCAAGTATTCCCAATATCTTGCACTTTAGCGTATTGCGTAATTTGCTGCAAGGTTATTGGAGCTATGAAGATGCTGGAATTTTAGATAAAACCCATCTGAGATTTTTCACTTTACACGAAATAGAGAAGCTGTTTCAAGATACCGGTTATAAGATAAATAGCTGTCGGCCCAATTATATTTTTGAAACAGCCAGTGATCAACAATTTATTTCTGCGTTGGCCAATGTTTCAGGAAATAATCGGTTAATTGACTTATGTCGGGCATATCAATATGTAGTAAAAGCGTTTAAACCAGCCCCTGTTTTACCGATTATTCTTCCGGAACGACTTTTGAATACAAATAAATTTTGCTTTATTACCTGTGAAAATGACGCCAGATTTTATCAAATATGTCTTTCTCAGATTAAAAACCTTGAAATCCCCGAAGGATATGAGGTGGAAATATTATCAATAAAAGATAGTGTATCAATGACCAGTGCTTATAATCAGGCCATCGGCAAGTCAAATGCTAAATATAAGGTATATTTGCATCAGGATGTATATATCCTTCATAAGCGGTTTATGCAAGATGTTTTGGATATATTTCAAAATTCCGAGATTGGCATGATAGGAGTTGCTGGCAGTGCCCTAACTCCTGCTAATGGAATTTGGTGGGAGTCGAATTGCAACTACGGAAAAGTATACGACAGCCATACGGGTGTAATGGGACTTGTTGCCTTTAAAGAAGTGGAAGGAGATTATCAAGAAGTTCAATGTATTGATGGCTTGATTATGATTACTCAATACGATTTGCCATGGCGAGAGGACCTTTTTAACGGTTGGCATTTTTATGATTCATCACAAAGTATGGAGTTTATCAAATCTGGTTATAAGGTTGTTATTCCTAAGCAAAGCCATCCATGGTGTACTCACGAATGTGGAGTTACAAAGTTAAGTAATGGCTACCATGATTACCGGCAGGTTTTTATCAATAACTATCTCCAGCCCAAAGCAACCTAAGTTAGAGTTCGCCCAAATGGAGCGACATATGTCCATTATGAGGGGATTAAATAACGATCTCTTTGTTATAGTGCCATTTATTAAGATAATCTATAAGGTAAAAAAGGATATTGACAGCTTAACTACGGTACTATATACTATGTTCATAAACAAATTGTTTAGGGCAATGGAGCCTTCGTCTATTTTGACGAAGGCTTTTTGTGTTCTTGAGTGACAATGACGTCCTCTGGTTAATAAACCAAGGGCGTCTTTTGTTATTTTAGAGCATAAGCAGCCATAGCAAATCTAACATTAGGAGGAAATGAAATGAAAAGACTTTCGGTTATCATGGGTATCTGTTTGCTAATTTCATTGTTATTTGCTTCAGCTGCTTTTGCTGAAGAAGCTCCGGCAGCGGCAGCAGTTGCTGAATCGGTAGCAAAAATTGATACTGGAGACACAGCCTTTGTTCTTGTTTCCGCTGCACTTGTTATGCTTATGACCCCTGGCTTAGCCTTATTTTATGGTGGAATGGTTCGCACAAAAAATGCACTGAGCACCATTATGCAAAGCTTTTTCCTACTTGGTCTTATAACAGTACAATGGGTTCTATTTGGTTACACCATAGCCTTTGGACCGGATATCAATCATTTGATCGGTGGATTGGATTTTCTTGGCTTGAGCGGAGTTGGCCTGGAGCCCAGTGCTGATTATGGCACTACAATTCCTCATGGCGCTTTTGTTGCTTTTCAGGGAATGTTTGCTGTTCTTACTGTAGGACTTATTACCGGTTCTTTTGCTGAGCGTATGAAGTTTCCTGCATTTGTTGTTTTTGCGCTGGCGTGGGCAACGTTCGNNCGTTCGTATATGATCCGGTAGCTCACTGGGTCTGGGGTGTTGGCGGCTGGCTAGGTAAATATGGTGTGCTTGATTTCGCCGGTGGTACAGTTGTTCATATTCTGTCCGGTGTATCCGGTCTGGTTGTTTGCCTGGTTCTTGGAAAACGCCGTGGTTACGGTTCGGAGGTTATGCTTCCTCATCATTTGCCAATGACTGTACTTGGAGCATCGCTTCTGTGGTTTGGCTGGTTCGGTTTTAATGCAGGCAGTGCACTTGGCGCTAATGGATTGGCTGCCAATGCATTCTTGGTAACTCATGTAGCTGCTGGTGCGGCTACGGTATCGTGGGTATTTGTTGAGTGGCTGACTCATGGAAAACCGACTATTTTTGGTGCTGTGAGCGGTTGCGTTGCTGGCTTGGTCGCGATTACTCCTGCTGCCGGATATGTATCTGCTTTGCCGGCAGTTATCATTGGACTTCTGGGTGGTGTAATTTGCTTCTTTGCCGTTTCAGTTATGAAAAATAAATTAGGCTATGATGATTCTCTTGATGCTTTTGGTGTCCATGGTATTGGTGGAACCTGGGGTGCGCTGGCTACTGGCTTGTTTGCCTCTAAGGCAGTTAATCCTGCCGCTGCTGACGGTCTGTTTTTCGGCAATCCTGAACAATTGTGGAATCAATTTGTCGGTGTAGCCGCTAGTTGGGCGTTCGCCATTGTTATGACGTATGTCATTCTGAAAGTAATAGGTTCCTTTATGCAATTAAAAGCAGACGATACGCAACAGCTTGAAGGTCTGGATGTGACTGAGCACGGTGAGCGGGGCTATGCTTATCAGGATATTATTTCCGGTGCGCCTGCCAGTTTTGGCGGTAGTGCTGTCCACACCACCCAAGTTAATCCCGTTCCTGCAATTAAGCATAATTAAAGTCGCAGTAAAGAGGATTTAAACAGTTTAAAACGAAAGAATCCAGAAAAGAAAGTGAGGGGAATAATGGTGGACAAAATTACTAAAATTGAAATCATTACTCGTCCTGAGCGATTAGAGGCACTTAAAGAAGCAATGAACGCCATCCGCATTACTGGTATGACGGTCAGCCAGGTTTATGGGTGCGGCTTGTCCCGCGGACATAAAGAGATATACCGGGGGACAGAAGTATCTATCAATCTGCTTCCTAAAGTGAAAGTTGAAATTGTTGTTTGCGAGGTACCTGTTGAATCAGTCGTTGAGGCAGCGAAGAAAGCTTGCTGGACTGGTGGTATCGGTGATGGTAAGATCTTTGTCACTACTATTGATAACGCTGTCCGTATCCGCACAGGCGAAGAAGGACCGGCAGCTATAATGGATCGTAAGGAAGATTTATCAATTGTTAATGAAACGGTAGCTAAAGTTAAGAAATAAAATGCAAAAAGAGGCCTGAACAACTTATATGTTCAGGCCTCTTTTGTAATTAAAAATCAATGCCGAAGTAGTTTTGAGCGTTAATAAAGCATATGTTTTGCACCATAGATCCCAGCAGTTTCAGGTCATTGGGTGCTTCTCCTGCCTCGACCCATTCGCCAATCAGGTTACATAGAATTCTCCGGAAGTAATCGTGCCGCGTATAAGANNCAAGCTTCTTGAATCAGTGAGCATGCCCACAAATCTGCTTAACAGGCCGATGTTTGCCAGTACAATCATTTGTCTGGTCATGCCGTCCTTTTGATCGTTATACCACCAGCCCGAGCCAAGTTGTATTTTACCTGGAATAGTTCCATCCTGGAAGCAGCCGCCAATTGTGGCAAGTACCTCATAATCACGAGGATTTAGGCAGTACAGAATGGTCTTAGGCAATTCATTGGAATTATCTAGAGTGTCTAAGAATTTGGAAAGTGATTCAGCGAAAATATAATCAGCAGCAGCGTCAAAACCAGTATCAGGGCCAAGGGTGCGCATCATTCTAGTGCTATTGTTGCGAATCGTTCCAATGTGCAATTGCATTACCCAGCTTAAGCGAGCATACTGTTTTCCCAGGAAAAGCATAATACAGGTCTTGTATTTTCTAATTTCAGAATCGGTAAGTGCAGTTCCCTGAAGGGATTTTCTTAAGATAGAGTCTACTTCCTGTTCTGTTGCCGCTTCAAATACGATAGGGTCTAGCGCGTGGTCGGAAATTCTGCAGCCAGCTGCATGGAAAAAATCAATTCTCAGCTGCAGCGCATGTAAAAGCTCAGAAAGGCAAGAAATTTTTTGATTGGTCACGACCTCTAATTTCTTAATCCATTCAGCAAACCCTGCTTTCTCAATATTAAAACTCTTATCAGGCCGGAAAGCAGGCAATACTTTTACCGGAAAGCTGGCATCCTTTGCTAATGCAATATGGTATTCCAGTGAATCGATAGGATCATCGGTTGTGCATAGTACCTTAACATTAGAGCGCTTGATGAGTCCCTGCGCAGTAAAGGCATCTTCTTGTAATAAAGCGTTTGTTGTTTCCCAGATTTCTTCAGCTGTCTCCGGTGAAAGTAATTTATCAATGCCAAAATAGGTTTTTAGTTCCTGATGAGTCCAGTGATAGAGCGGGTTTCCAATGCACTGAGGCATTGTTTCCGCCCATTTCATAAACTTTTCTTTAGCAGAAGCAGTGCCGGTAATAAAGTGCTCGGAAATACCATTGGCCCGCATAGCCCGCCATTTATAGTGATCGCCGCCAAGCCAGACTTCTGTGATATTTTCATAGCGTTTATTCTCGGCAATTTCCCGGGGATTTAAATGACAATGAAAATCAAAGATAGGCATGTCTTTAGCAAAGCTATGATACAGCTTTTCTGCAGTACTGTTGGTTAATAAGAAGTTTTCATCCATAAAGTGTTTCATGATAATCCTCCCCCAGCTTAATTAAACTAATAATTTTAGGATAACCGAAATTTATACAAGGGCGTCATAGAAGTTTTATAGGAATTTTTGCAATATTTTTAGCAATTCATAGGCCGCTGCGATAAAATGCTGTACAGCGCTAAAAAGCAGGGATTTATAATAGAAAAGGGAATACATGCAAAAACAGAGGTGATAGCAGTGAAGTTGTGTGATATTCAGCAAGTGGTCAATAATTTTTTGGATGTAAATCCGCTAAATCGCGTTGCCGGTTGGGGAGAAGTACCGATTTACGATTATCCTCTTTTAGGTGTTGCAGCAGCTGAGGATGCGCTGTTTTCCAGTCTTAAAGAAGAAACGGCAGTCGGGCCACAGCATTGTTCTCCTGCAGAGTGGCTTCCTGACGCCCAAGGGGTAATTTCTTATTTTTTGCCATTTAGCAAAAAGATTCGTGAAGCCAACCGGAGGCAGGGTATAGCTTCCGACGAGTGGATGATAGGCCGTATACAAGGAGAAGAGTTCAATAATGCACTCAGAGATGAACTGGTAAACTACTTTGCTGCTACAGGTTATACGGCGATTTCACCGGCAAGAGACAGCCGCTTTACCGTTATTAATCGCCGCAGCTCCTGGTCAGAGCGGCATATTGCATATATTGCAGGGTTAGGTACATTTAGCCTGAGCCGTTCGTTGATTACAAGGTGCGGATCAGCAGGACGGCTGGGGAGTGTTATCGTTAATTTTGCATTGACGCCAACTAATAGGAACTATACTAAACAGGATGAGTATTGTTCTAATTGTGGTGCCTGTATTTTGCGGTGCCCACCGCTGGCAATTACTGAAGAGGGAAAGGATAATGCAATATGTTCTGCTTATCTTGACCGGGTTTTAGCCCGTTATCGGCCCAAATACGGCTGTGGGAAGTGTCAAACCGGCGTTCCTTGTGAAGATAAGATTCCGCTTGCCCACGGATAAAGAAAGAGCACAGCAGATTTTTTCTGCCGTGCTCTTTTCATTGCTAATCACTTATTATCATTACGAAGAACTCGTTTTAGTATTTTCCCGGTTTGATTTTTCGGCAGAGCATCTACCTGGAGAAAATCGCGGGGAATTTTATAAGCAGCCAAGTTGTTTTGCAGGTATTCACGAATGGATTTTTTATCCAGTATATGGCCTGCTTCGAGCACTATGTAGGCTTGTGCAGCCTGTCCGCGCAGTTTATCGGGGACACCAATGACGGCGGCATCGATAATTCCAGGATAAGCGTATAAAAGTTCTTCGATCTCCCGGGGATAAATATTTTCGCCATTGGCAATAATCATATCTTTTAAACGGTCAACAATATAAATATAGCCTTCTGTGTCCATATAAGCGAGGTCACCGGTATGAAGCCAGCCATTTTTGAGAGCGCGGGAGGACTCCTCAGGCAGATTGAAGTAGCCTGCCATGACATTTGGTCCACTAACCGTCAACTCTCCTACCGAGCCAGGCGGCAGATCGCTGCCCCTGGCGTCGAGGATACGGACCTCTATGCCCGGCAGTGCTTTGCCAATTGAGCAGTATTTCGGTTTTAGCGGAGGATTAACAGCTACAACAGGGGAAGCTTCCGATAAACCATATCCCTCTAAAATAGCAATTCCATACTTTTCAAAAAATTGTCTGGCCACTTTTTCGGGAAGTGACGCGCCGCCTGATACGAGATATTTCATGCCTGACATGTCTTCGGGTTCACCCATGCGGGATAGAACATTATAAATAGGTGGTACGCCATAAATGACGGTAACATGATAGTCTTTAATAGCTGAAATCGTTTCCTTAGGGGAGAAACCGTCCAATATAGTGATTGATGCACCACACAATAAAGCATTGAGTACGGCACACGTCCAAGCGAAAGCATGGTACATCGGCAAAACGCACAGTACGTTGTCACTTGGCAGAAGTGGCAGGATGCGGCGAAATGCTTCGGCATTGCTAACAAGGTTGTGATGGGTCAGGACTGCTCCTTTGGGAGTACCCGTCGTGCCGGAAGTGTAAATGATGACGCAGGGGGAGTTTGGGGAGTAGTTATCAGGCAAGGCAGGTGCCTGTTGGCATTTGCCGGAATATAAAGTTGTTTTAATATCTTCAATTATAAGCTGGCTTACCTCCAGCTCCATCTTTGCGGTTGTAATAAGATGCTTCATATTGGCATCCTGAACAATAAAAGCAATCTCTCTGATGGTTAGTTGAAAGTTGAGTGGAACGACAATTGCTCCAAGGCTTACAACAGCCATATAACTATAGACAAACTCTACCGAATTACGGGAGAATAAGCCAATTTTATCACCTGATCGAATGCCGGCATGGTGGAAAAAATTACGGTATTTTATTACTTCATTTTGTAATTGCTTATAGGTAATATTCTTATTGCCATGAAAGGCTATTGATTCGGCTGTACCCTGGTGGAGCAGCTGATGGACAAGCATGAAGCACCTCTTTTCTTTAGGGTGTGTTTTTATTCAACGGCAAGAACGTTTATAGGCATCACTAATCGCCATTGTATCGTGAAAAACAGGCCTTGTCCATAGTATTCCCTTGTATTTCCTATGGATATCCGAGTATGATAAGAGAATAGAAAAGGCAATAGTTTCCGATAGTTTTTACTTGTTTTCAGAAGGAGGAAAAATGGGACATATCGTCAACAGTGAACGGGAATACCGGTTATTGCAGCAGCGTTTGGATTATAATTTGACAGGTGCACCGGCATCACCGGTTTTTATTTCTATCCTAAAAATGCTTTTTAGCCGCCAGGAGGCACACATTGCCAGGCAAATTCCCTTAAGGCCAACGCGGCTTGCTGATCTCGCCCATAAGCTCGGTATACCGGCAGAAGAACTATATGCACGTATTACTGAAATGGCAGAACGGGGACTGGTCTTTGATCTGGAGCATAATGGTGAATGTTACATTGTACTTGCCCCGGTCGTAATTGGATTTTTTGAATTTGTTTTCATGCGAACTCGCGATGACCTTCCTATGCGGGAATTAGCTCAACTGTTTGAGGAATATATGTTTCAGGATGACCGCTTTGCCCGCAGCGTTTTCACTGCAAATACCCAGCTGGGGCGCTCACTGGTGCGGGAAGAGGCTCTTACGACTGAAGATCACGCAGAAGTGCTCGATTGGGAAAGGGCTTCAGCAATCATTGAATCAGCCTCGACGATTGGGGTGTCTCTGTGTGCCTGCAGGCATAAGGCTGAGCATCTTGGTAAAAGCTGCACGGCTCCTCAACGATCCTGTCTTACTTTAAATGGCGGTGCAGAGTTGTTGATTAAAAGAGGGATGGCTGAAGCGATAACCAGCCGGGAGGCAATGGATATTTTACGAGAGTGCAAACAGGCCGGATTAGCTCAGATTGCGGATAATGTACAAAAAAGCGTCGGCTTTATTTGCAATTGCTGTGGCTGCTGCTGTGGGATGATCCAGGCAATGAAACGATTCGATATCCGCAATGCAGTAGTAACTTCAAATTGGTTAGCCGCAGTGAACAATTCTGCCTGCGTTGGCTGTGGAGCGTGTGTAAGGGCATGTCCCGTTGGTGCATTTACAACAGGGAGACCGGTGAGATGTGAGCATGAGGTCTGTTTAGGGTGCGGCGTTTGCTACTCAGCCTGTAGGTTTGGTGCTATACATATGGTGAAACGCGAACAACGCGTGCTTGTTCCAGAAACAACTTTTGATAAGTTTGTAGCAATGGCTATTGAGAGAGGAAAGTTGAGTCACTTTTTATTTGATGATCCATCGCGTTTCAACCACCGAACCTGGGGACGAATTGCTTCAGTGATCGAAAACTCTGCTCCTATGCAAGCGCTGTTAGCCGTTAAGCCCCTGCGCTCAGCCTTTCTTTCTGCAATAGCAAAAAACGCAAAAAAACATACAGAGGGGTAAGCTATGATACAGTTTCGCTATCAAATCAATGAAGGTATGCCCGCCAGGCAGCTTATTTTATTTGGACTACAGTGGTTTTTATCAACTATTCCGATGGTGATTATTTTGGGAAAAGTAGGGGGCGCTTTTCATTACCCCCAATCGCCGGAGTTACAGCTGATTTATTTGCAGAAGATATTTTTCATTACCGGTATATCGATGTTTGTGCAGCTTATCTGGGGGCACCGGCTGCCGATTATTACAGGACCGGCCTCAGTACTACTAATTGGCATTGTTGCTAATGCTCATGCAGTGGCAGAAACTGCAGTCTATAATTCCATTGCCGTTGGCGGGCTGCTGTTGGTATTATTGGCGGCAACAGGCTTGCTTGCCATTGTAGGCAGGCTGTTTACACCAAAAATCATTGGCGTAGTATTGCTCCTGATCGCCTTTACGTTATTACCGACTGTGGTGAATTTGGTGACGGCAGGCAAGGATCAGGTTTTTGCTCAGTTGGTTTTTGCCGGAGTGTTGTTCGCAAGTATGCTTATAGGACAACGTTATTTGCCAGAGGCTTTGCGCTCCACCATCATTATCTGGGCCTTATTTCTCGGTAGTTTTATTTATCATCTCTGTTTTTTTACACCCGATTTGCAAACACCTATTACGGTTACCACCGCAACAGAGTGGCGCTTATTCCCTGAAACTTTTGCAATTGATCCGGTAGTCATGCTGTCCTTTGTCTTTTGTTTCTTAGCATTATTAATTAATGAATTGGGCTCTATTCAAACAACTGTTAGCTTAGTTTCACAGGCCGATGGGCTCCAGCGCACGAAAAGAGGTGTACTGGTAACGGGCTTAGGTAATTTACTTGCCGGAATAGTTGGGGTAGTGGGCCCTGTCAGTTATTCGCTTAGTACCGGTGTAATTATAGCTTCGGGCTGCGCTTCGCGTTACCCACTCATACTTGCAGCTGTAGCCCTAGGTATTTTAGGGTTTTTGCCGTTTGTTATACAGGCATTTTCGTTCATACCTTCCGTTGTTGTCGGCACACTGTTATTTTATATGTTGTGTTCCCAAGTAGCTGGAGGACTTGGAGTTTTGGCTTCAGATATGGCTTCTTTTCGCTTTAACACCGGGCTGATTATCGGTGTGCCGGTCATGCTCGGAACGGTAGTTGCCTTTTTGCCCAGTCATGTGGCTGAGGCGATACCAGCTATGGTGAGACCTCTGCTGATGAATGGATTTGTTGTAGGTGTAGCAGCAGCACTCGCTATGGAGCATGCTTTGCTCAGGGAAAAAGTATAACGTAAAAATATTCTGCAAATTTTGACGAAATTTGTTGACGTACCCAGTTGAGTGGATTAGAATGTGGGTAAGTTATCTTACTATTTTTAGGGAAATGGGTGAAAGTATGCGCGAATTTAGCGGTTCCGAATTAATTGACATGTTTTGTAATGTAGCTCCGTATCTCAATGATATTATTGCCGCTGATGTGGGGGTCACTATTGTCAAAGACGGTAAATATGTCTTGTACATACCTGCTTCCGACTTTGATCTAAAAACAAAAATTGGTGAACCTGTTCTGTCAGGGAGTACGAAACAAGCGCTGGATACGGGCAAGCAAGTAGTACGAGTAATGTCCAAAGATAAGTCGCCTTATGGCATTGCGTATCTTGCCTGTGCCTTACCTTTTAAGGATGGAGACCGCGTGGTGGGATGCGTTACTACTACGCAAAGCGTCACTGCTTTTGAGGATATTAATGAAGTGGCTACTGAACTGGCGGCGGCCTCACAAGAGCTAACTGCCGGCATGCAGGAGCTTGCTGCCCGGGCTACTAACTTGGAGTCCACCAGTAAAGAACTGGATGGTTTAGGGCGGGAGTTACTGCATACAACAAAACAGACGGATGAAGTAGTTGCCTTTATCCGTACGGTTGCCAGCCAGACAAACTTACTCGGACTCAACGCAGCGATAGAAGCTGCCCGTGTGGGAGAAGCGGGCAGAGGCTTTGCGGTAGTTGCTGAAGAAGTGAGAAAACTAGCTGTTTCCAGTGCGAATTCGGTTAAGGAAATTGCCCAGTCACTCAACATAATCCACAAAACCATGTCTGACCTATCTGAGAAGATCGGAAATATTGATCAAAATGTGGGCGGACAGACAAGTGCTATTCAAGAGATGGCCAAAGCCAGTCAAACCTTAGCAGCAATGGCCAGCAAGCTGTCAGAAGGGGCACAGCGTATTTTCCAAATTACAGATTGATACTAGGCCATAATAAAAAGGGACTTACCGAAGGTAAGTCCCTTTTGCTATACAATAAATAAAGCCCGTAATGTCGTCTCCTCCATATGTCCAAACCCGCTATCCGCAGGTGGGTATCCTAGACATGATTTTGCCATCCACTCAAGGTGGCCCGGCAGCCGCATATCATCGAATTCCCTATTTATAAAAGTAGGTTGGACATATTCAAGTTAACGTGCATCTCAGGCAATGTGTCGTGTGACCATAGTTATAATATCATAGATATAAAGTATTTACAAGCGTTCTAAGCAGGGGATAGATACATCCCTTAAACAGTTAAGTGCCAGGAGATAGGTCATGCATCCTTATGCGTCATTATACGCCTAAAGGCAGAGAGTAAAATAATTTTTTTTGGAGATATGTACCTAGTATCGGTGTATATTGATCCCTATTAACTACTATAGTAGTATATAGAAAAGAGGGAAGGTGAAATGATTAACGTACTGAAAAAACTGGAAGCTTTGGGCTTTAGTGCCTATGAAGCAAAAGCATATTATGCGCTGCTGCGCAAACATCCGGCTAATGGGTATGAGATCAGTAAATTAGCCCAGATTCCACCGTCCAAAATTTATGAAACTTTAACAAAATTAAAAAACCGTGGTGCTGTTTTAGACAGTCAGAGTGACCCTATTCAGTATTATCCGGTTCAGCCTGAGATTTTATTCAGCCGGCTGCAGCAGGAAACTGAAAAAAATATTCAAGCTGTACTAACGGATCTTGCAGTAATACCACCCACAGACGCTTTTGAACTTACCTGGAATTTGCAGGGAACGGATGGAATTAACGAAAAAATCATAGAAATGATCGGGCAGGCAACAACAGAGGTCTTTGCGTCACTCTGGCCTGAACAGATTGAATACTTGCAGGACAGTCTGAAGGCAGCAATGGAACGCGATGTTTACGTAGTAGTTGCCATTTTTGGTGAAAGCACGGCAGTTGCCAGTGAAGTCATTAACTTGGAAGCTTGCAGTGGAAATATTCACAGGCGGGCCGGAGCAAAACTGTGTACAGTTATTATTGACAACGATCAGGTGGTTGTCGGTGAGCTGGCAGAAGCTAAAGGAAGATCAACAGGTGTATGGACAAGTACGCCTGCATTGGTACTTGTGGCTAAGGAATATATCAAGCATGATATGATGGTGAATATTTTAGTAAATAATATGGAAGAAAAACAATATGAGGATATTTGCCGCCGCTATGCACTTATCAGACGTATGCAACAGCAGAAATAGGGGGTATGTATAATGAAAATTTCATTTATCGGCAGCGGTAAGGTTGGTGCTGCTGTAGCTTATACAGCTAGCTTAAAAGGCTTGGCACAGGAAATTGTGTTAACCGATGCTTTCAGTGATAAAGCTCGTGGGGAGGCTTTGGATATTCTTCAGGGACAGGCCTTTGCTCCACAGGCGCAAGTCAAATATGGTGATATAAAAGATACTGCCGGTTCGGATATTATTGTTATTACTGCTGGTATTCCCCGCAAAGCGGATGAACCGAGGGTACTGTTGTTATCCCGTAATGCCGGACTCATTGCCGGTTTAGTTAAAGAAGCTGTTTCATACAGCCCAAACTGCATTCTGTTTATGGTTACAAACCCGCTGGATGTTATGACACAATTGGCCTATCAGGTTTCGGGCCTTCCAGCTAATCGCGTTATTGGTATGGGAACCGTTTTGGACACAGCCCGTTACCGCTCCTATTTGGCGGAACAATTTGGTATAGACGCAAGAGATATTGATGCGTATGTTGTAGGCGAGCATGGTGAGACGATGGTTCCTCTTGTTTCCCAGATTACGATCAAGGGAATTCCCTTAACTGAGCTGCCGGGATATGAAACTGCGGCGGTAGAACGTGTCTGTGATGAGGTACGTATGGCATCAGGCCAGGTTATAGCGCTTAAAGGCGGTACAGTATTCGCCCCTGCTGCGTCGGCGTGTGCCGTTCTTGAGGCAATTGTGAAGGACAGCAATCAGATATTACCTGTATGCACCTATAACAGTGAATATGGAGTAGCAGTCAGCTTGCCTACACTAGTAGGCAGAAATGGGGCAGGACCTGTACTCAATCTTCCGATGACCGATGGAGAAAGAGCGGCCTTGGAGAAATCCGTTGCCAACATCAAGGCCTTTGTGGCTGAATTACAGTAGAAAAGGGTCCGGCATAGCCGGACCTTTTTGTCTATAGCAGAATGTATAAGTATTAAAAGGCGTAAAAGCAAAGAGAATAAAGGGCTTATGGTGCTGTACTTTTGTCTTGACACAAAAGTACCAAAAAGTCAAGACCTGTATAAAAATGGCCTTGGAAGCAGGACTCCCTTGCTAAAATTCCGAAACTCGCTGCGCTCAAACAGTCGGAATTTTTTTACGCAAGAGAGTCCTGCTTCCACCCTACGGGATGGCAATTTTTATAAGGGTCGTAAGCTACGAAAACAAGGACCGGAAGAACGGGGGATAGAACCTCGGCTGCAAAAATATTGTGTCACTGGAACCGTCCCCGTGCCACGTTCGTTCTTCGTTCTTTTTGGCCTTTCTGGAAAAAGACGGTCCGGAGGATGGGAAAAAGTCAGCTTACGTTAAGAAATCCGTTCTGTTTGAGCGCAGCGAGTTTCACGGATTTTAGTAAGGTGACTTTTTCCCAAGTATTTTGGAAGACTGGGCCTAGACTTTTTGTTACTTTTGTGGCGATGACAAAAGTAAGAATTCGGGATTTTTTCCCATGGAGCCTATTAACCATATTTGAGAAATAGGGAAAAGACAGGGGGGATAGCTAATCAAAGGACTGCGTTAGCAGTTTTTCTTACAATAATGGCATCTGCATGAGAGACGATAAAAGATTTTAATTGTCTTTATTAAAACAATTGATTTTACGTATATAATTGCACATGCTATAGTTTAATTAATACATTCTTACATTGCAATATAAAGGAGAATCAAGTATGGAAACAGCCCGTAAGGTTACGATTACTGAATTTGGCAGCGCAGAAAAAATGAAGCTCGAAACAATTGAACTGCCGGCACCTGCGGCAGGGGAAGTTCAACTGCGTCAGACGGTTATTGGTTTTAATTTTATTGATGTGTATCAGCGTAAAGGCGTTTATCCATTGCCGCTGCCAACCGGTCTTGGTCATGAAGCTGCCGGTATAGTCGAAGCAGTGGGGGCTGGTGTTGATCAATTTAAGCCAGGCGACCGTGTTGCGTATATGAATGCCGGTTTAGGAGCCTACGCCGATTACCGCAATGTTCCTGCAGACCGTTTAGTGAGCATTCCTGCCGAAGTATCTGATGAGCAAGCGGCAGCGCTGCTGTTTAAAGGCATAACTGCTCAGTATTTGCTGAAGAAAACGCATGCTGTCAAAGCAGGTGAAATTGTTCTTATCCATGCTGCTGCCGGCGGAGTAGGACAGATCCTCTGTCAGTGGGCGAAAGCGTTGGGGGCTTTTGTCATTGGTACGGCCAGCTCACCTGAGAAATGCGCGATTGCTAAAGCGGCTGGTGCCGATGTTACGATAAACTACTCAGAAGAAAACTGGCCGGCGGCTCTCCTAGAAGCTACTGGTGGTAAAAAAGCCAATGTAGTGTATGATTCAGTCGGCAAAGATACATTTTTAAAATCGCTGGACTGCGCAGCGCCATTCGGACTTGTTGTGCTGTATGGAGCGGCATCCGGGCCTGCTCCTGCCATTGAGCCTGAGCTTCTTAACAAGAAGGGCTGCCTTTTCCTTACACGGCCGTCCGTATTTCCTCATAATGCAGATCCGGCAGTATTCCGTGAAAATGCTGCCGACCTGTTTGCAGCAATTGCCGGGGGGCTTGTGAAGTCAAGCATCGGTGCAAAATACAAGCTTACTGAAATTGTTGCAGTTCATAAAGCGGCTGAATCAAGAGCAACACAGGGCGCAACCTTAATTATTCCATAATCTTAAAGCAAAGAAGCTCATCGTATTGTATACGGTGAGCTTCTTTACTTTAAGATGGGGAGTCTTTAAAAAGGGGACAGTCCCCTTTTTTATTCCAGATTTGTGTCAGTGGAACCGTCCCCGTGACACGATATTTTGTTTTTCTCATTTGCGAGGCAGGATAGTCATCTGTGATCATGGAACAATAGTGGTAATACCGTATAGGAGTCAAAATATGAAAAAAAATACTGTTAAATGGCTGTATGAGCAGTTGCCGGACTTAGTTAACAAAGGTGTTATCAGCTCGGATGCTGCTGACCGCATTCGCGACTATTATGGACCTGAGACACAGGAAGAGAAAAAGAATTATATGACAATCTTCGGTGTCATTGGCATTATACTGGTGGGACTGGGGATTATCCTGATAATGGCTCACAATTGGGAACAGCTGAATCGTTTCAGTCGCATGGGTATTGCGGTTGCAATGCTAATTGCAGCCCAAATTAGCGCAGTTGCTGTTTGGTGTTTCAAAAGGAATAAGCGATCATGGAAAGAAGGCGCGGCAGTTTTCTGGATGCTGATGGTGGGAGCCTCGATGGCCCTTGTTTCTCAGACTTATCACTTGAGTGATGATACAGGCGCTTTTCTGCTTGCTTGGATGCTGCTGTCACTGCCGATTCTTTATTTGCTGCAATCGACGATCGTTGCTGCAAGTTACCTGATTGGTATTGGCGGATGGGTGGCAAACGGTAGTGTACCAATTATCGGTAAACACTTGATTTGGTTATTGTTCGGTGCAGTTCTTCCGTATTGCCGCCAGCTGCTGCTAGCAGAGCAAAGTGTGAATGCCGCAACGATTGTTACTTGGATTTTCACCTTGAGTTTCTATTTTTCTTTTGCAGATGCCTTTAATCACCAAATAGGTTATTTAGGCTTGCTTTTATTTGCAGCCCTTTTTGCGATAACCTACCTATTGGGCGCTTTAGCACAAGAAAAACGGGCACTTGGCTGGTATAGGGCATTGCTGACGATTGGCGCGGTCGGTACAGTAGGCATTAGTTTTATTCTTACATTTAGAGATGTTTGGTCTGGTTTTGGCGCTGGCGGCCTGCGAACAGGTGAAAGCTGGCTGGTGACCCTGCTGCTCTTGGCAGTTGCTTACCTGGGGTATTTGGTAGTGCGCGGAAAACCGTCTGGCTCAATTGCTTATATTGCCGCTCCGTTTGTGGCGGGAGTCGGGTATGTACTGCAGGTTTACGATACAGGAGGGCTGATTTCTGCTGTTTTAATGAATTTGTTTTTACTCAGCTTCAGCATGTACATGATAAGAAAAGGCGTGCGCAAAGGCGAGCTCAGTACCATGAATATGGGGATGCTGCTGTTAGGGGCGTTGATTATTGCACGGTTCTTAGATATTAACTTCAGCTTTGTCGTCCGTGGAATTGTTTTTCTTGCTTTGGGAATTAGTTTTCTGGCAGTCAACTGGATGGCTGCGAGGCGAAAGGCAGGCGCAAATGATGCTGACAAATAAGCGGTTTATACTGTTATTTTCAATTGTCGCTATCCTGCAACTATCAGTACCGTTATATATGGTATGGCATTGGGAAAATGTACTGAATACGGGACGTCCTTTTTATTGGGAGACTGCCCCGGTGGACCCTTATGATATGCTTAAGGGGCGCTATGTTGATCTTGGCTTTAAGGAACAAAAAGGGAAAATCCTGGATGATGCTCGCTTGGAATATGGTCAAAAGGCCTTCGCTTTGGTGACTGAGCAGGATGGGAAGACCGTTATTACCGGGATTAGTACCCGACAGCCTGAAGACGATGCTTTTGTCCGCGTTACAGTTCAGTATATTGAAAATGGCATTGCCCACGTCAGCTTGCCTTTTAAACGGTACTATCTGCCGGAGGAGATAGCCCCCGCTGCCGATAGGGCTTATCAAAAAAGTGCAGGAAAAGACGGCAGGGCTTTAATACGCATTAAAGATGGCTATGGCGTTGTCGAGCAATTGTATATTGGCAATAAGACGATATATGAGTACTTAGAGTCGCAATAAAATACGAAAGAATAGGCAGGCGAGCATGGTTTTTGCATACTTCGCCTGCCTATTCTTTTCAAGGATTTTGTCGATTTGTGTAGAATGTAGCAGTTCAAACCAAGAATACAATACAAATACAAAGAGGGGATATTGGATGAATAAAGTTTATGCGATTATCGGACCGCCTGCCTCAGGTAAGACCACACTTGTAAAAGCACTGAACAACTACCGTATTCCTGCGATTATTAGCCATACAACCCGGCTTCCCAAAAAAGAAGAGATCAATGGAGTCGATTACCACTTTGTCGATAAAGAAGTATTCTTAAAGCTGCCGATGATCGAAAAAGTAAACTATTCAGGGCACTTTTATGGACTCAGCAAAGATGAAGTGCTCAGTAAAGTAAAGGAGTCTTCTATTTCTGTAGTAGAGGTTGATTTGCGTGGCTTGGAGCAATTAAAAAAATTGCTGGGCGAAAGGCTTACGGCAATTTTCCTGTTCGCCGATAAAGAAACGATTTTAAACCGTTATGTGCTGCAAGGGGATAATGATCAGGAAATTAATCGCCGCATTGAATATGCTGAGGCGGCAGGTGAATTTGTAAACTGGCAAACAGCTGATTATGTTGTAAAAAATACGGGTCAATTGGAGGTAACAGTGCGCCAGGTATTGGCTATTATGGACGTATCCTGGGTTAAGAGTGAAGTTTAGTGTGGACAATAGCCGGATATTTATCGATAATTGTCCGCAACGCGGTGATTATGGCCTTCTTGGCGCTGCCTTGATAAACCTGATTAATCTTTGCAATAAGATTTTCGGGCTTATCATTCAGGTTTTGACCTACTAAAAGACTGATAACAAAGCGCTCTGCCAGCCTAGTTGACAGCGTACAATCTGCCTCTAAAATTCGACCGGTTTGTATGTCCACAATCAGAACAAGCGCCATAACTCCATAAAGCTCGCTTGATACTGTACCACTCGGAAGTCTCGCATAACCGGAAAACAAAACAGTTGTTTCATTTGCCATACAATCATCCTTACACAATATTATAGTTAAGGGCACTAACGTTCGATAGTGCCCTTAAGTTTGTACGCTTACTTACCTTTAAAGAACTGGGTAGTTTTTTCTTCGTCCCAGCCAAGAACTTCTTTGAGAATTTCATGTGTGTGCTGTCCAAGAAGCGGAGCAGGAAAATCAACTGAGCCGGGAGTTGCCGATAATTTAACAGGAACTCCTGGCATTTTGAGCTTGCCTGCCACGGGATGCTCAACTTCGACAATCATATTTCTTGCAGCAATATGCGGGTCATTTACAATGCGGTCAACTGTGTTGATTGGTGCGCAGGGAAGACCGGCTTCTTCGAGTAATTCCAGCCACTCATTGATGGTTTTATTAATGAAGACGGCATTTAATATGGTCATCAGCTCATTAACATTGGCTGTACGCAGGGCATTTGTACTGAAGCGCTCGTCATTAATCAGGTCAGGGCGTTCCAAAATGGTGCAGAGGCGATCCCATAACCGTGCATTACCAGCGCCAACGATGATGTAGCCGTCTTTTGCGGTAAAGGATGAGAATGGTGTAATCGAAGGATGACGATTGCCTAATGGTCCAGGAACATTGCCGGAAGTAACGTAGCGGGCAATGGCATTTTCCAGTACGGCAACCTGGCAGTCCAGCATACCGACATCAATCTTTTGACCTTCGCCGGTACGTTCACGGTGATAAAGTGCAAGCATTACGCCATAAGCTGTAAACATACCAGCCATGACGTCGCCTACGGAAGCGCCTACACGGGTTGGATCACCATTTTCCGGACCAGTGATGCTCATGATGCCGCCCATCGCCTGAACGATGATATCATAGGCCGGTTTATCGCGATAAGGGCCGGTGTGACCGAAGCCCGAGCATGCAGCATAGATGATTTTAGGATTAATAGCTTTTAAGTCTTCATAGCCAAGACCGAATTTTTCCATGGTGCCGGGACGATAGTTTTCAACAACTACGTCAGCTTCCTTAACCATTTCTTTAAACAGGTCGCATTCTTCCTGGCGTTTGAAGTTTAATTCAATCGATCTTTTATTGCGGTTAAGGCTCATAAAGTAAGCACTTTCTTTACCGATAAAAGGACCAAAGGCGCGAGAGTCATCTCCCACTACCGGGGGCTCGATTTTAATGATATCGGCACCATAATCAGCTAACATCATCGTGCAATATGGTCCGGCAAGTACTCTGCTCAAGTCTAAGACGCGAAGTCCTCCAAGTAATTTCATACTTAATCTCTCCTCACATTTTTATTTTAGTAATATAAAAAGGGACAGGTTGAAATTAGTATTCCACTCTGTCCCTCTATCACTCATATATTCTCATGTTTTTTAAGTTATTCATCCTGCGAACCTAGATGCATGATTCCTAAGCCAGCTCTTTCGTGGTTGGTCAAAGGATGCAGTGCCGATTCGCCAAACAAAGCAACAGCTATCCAGGAGGCATCACGCACAATAGCTATTTTAACTGCTAAACTGCAACTGCTGGCAACATTAATTAATATGCCGCGCTTCGCTTCATCAGCAGCGTGTAATAATGCGTGGTAGTTAGTTGGTGATTTCGAAATAATGCCGCTATTTAAGGCAGCACCCAAAACAGCTTTTGTTGTTTTTTCCTGGAAATCACCTACTAGGGATTTTCCGCCAACTTCAGTAACTACAAACTTATAGCCTTGCTCTGCCAACATTTTTTTTGCAGTTGCCTCATCTTCCATTGTCCTGGTCAGCGCCAGAATCATGGCTGCTGTAGCAACACTACGGATGCTTTGGGACATAAAAGCACAGTTTTTTTCACTCATTGTTTATACCCTCTATCTCTCATAAATAATAGTACTCTTTTTAGATAATTTAGTCAAGTCATGTCGATGGGGATAGTGAAAAGGAATGTAGACTGTATAAAAATAATATTCGCAAAAGAAGGAATTTGCAGAACATTCAAGAATGTGACTTATGAAAACGTTACCACAAACGATTTCATAAGTTCGTTAAATAATTGGAGGGTCAATTTTGTCAGATATTAAGGAAGTTGCCAAAAAGGCAAATGTATCGCCAAGTACAGTATCCCGCGTCATTGGTGGAAAAATTCCCGTGGCTGAGGAAACTAAAAATAGAGTTCTGGCAGCGATTGCCGAGTTGCGCTATCGCCCTAACGTAATTGCTCAGGGCTTAAAGGGGGTATCTACTAAAACGATTGGCTTAGTTATACCTAATGTTCGCAGTCTGGTATTTCCTGCGGCAATACGCGGTATTGAGGATGTTGCCAAAAAGAATGGTTACGTAGTCGTTTTATGCAACACCGATGAGGACTTTGAACAAGAAAGATTTTATATTGAAACGCTCAGGAGCCGTTTGGTTGATGGATTTATTTTTTCGACAGCCCGGCCAGGTGCGCAGAATATTATTGATTTAGAAACGGAAGGCTTTCCTGTTGTACTGCTGCTGCGACAGTTGGAGTGCAGAGTGAATGCTGTTGTTTTGGATAACTTCAACAGCTCCTATCAGGCAGTAAAATACCTGATTTCCCGGGGACTTACAAATATTGGATTGATTAATGGGCCTTTGGAACTTACCTTGTATGAGGAAAGGTTTTCCGGCTATAAAAAAGCAATGGAAGAAGCGGGACTGCCCTTACCTGAGCAGGCAATTGTTCATGGCGTGGAAGGCGGTGAGGACGCTTACTTGGCTACAAAGGGTATCTTAGAGTCGGGAGCAAAAGTTGATGCTTTTTTTGCTACCAATGATCCTAAAGCATTAGGTGCAATACGGGCTGTGAAAGATTATGGCCTGAGCGTACCTGGTGATATATCTATTATGGGATTTGATAATCTTGATTTTGCCCCTTTGCTTGATCCCCCCCTGACAACGGTAGCTCAGCCATTTTATGAAATGGGAGCTAAGGCTTGTGAGCGGCTAATCAGTATGATTGAAGAAAAACGAACTGAAAAACCGAGGATAGATGTACTTGCTGCGAAGGTAATAGTACGAGGCTCGGTAATTTGACAAACACATGATAAAAGAATGGGAGGAGTACTTTTGACGGAACATGTTCGCTTTCACTACAAGACATTAGAGGACTTGAAGCAGGATATAGTGAGATTAGGCCTGGATATTCCCTGTTCCGAAAACATGGAGATTTTTAATCAAAGTGTTTCTCTGTCTGGCGCAGTTGTTCCTAACACCCTGGGAATTCACCCAATGGAAGGGTGCGATGGAACACCGGACGGTATGCCCAGCGAATTAACTAAACGGCGCTATGAACGCTTTGCAAAGGGTGGAGCAGGTCTTTTATGGTTTGAGGCTACGGCGGTAGTCAGTGAAGGCAGGGCCAATCCCCGCCAATTACAAATTAATGAGCATACACAGGCAGAACTTGCGGGTATGCTTAACCAGTCTCTTCAGGCATCCAGTGAGGCAGGCAATGCCAGACCCTTTACTGTCTTACAGCTAACTCACTCTGGGCGCAACAGCAGGCCTGGAGATGCTCCCAGTCCGATTATTGCGACTCGAGCAACTCATCTTGAAGCTAAACTCCTACCTGGTTTCCATATGATTACGGATGAAGAGTTAGCTGAGCTTGAGGACCAATATGTTAAGGCGGCGGTAATTGCTGCTGAGGCCGGTTTCGACGCTGTAGATATTAAATGCTGTCACGGCTATTTGCTGGGAGAATTGCTTGCTGGTCACACTCGGACAGGCCATTATGGAGGAAGTTTTGAAAATCGTACCCGGCTATTAGTGAATATTATTGATAAAGTAAAAGCCAAGTTAGGTGATCGGCTTCAGATTGTTGTCCGCCTGGGGGTCTATGACGGAGTCCCCAATGGCTGGGGTGTTGACAAGACCGATTACCATAAACCTGACTTTACTGAGCCGGTTCAGCTAATTCAGCTGTTAGCTGGAAAAGGAGTAGCGCTTTTTAATATTACATTGGGTAATCCTTATTATAATCCTCACGTTAACAGGCCTTATGATACGGGCAGCTACATACCCCCTTTTCATCCCTTGCAGAATGTGGCAATGCTGCTTCAGGCAGCAAAAGTGATGCAGCAGGCTGTACCTAAAGCAGTCGTTATGGGAACAGGATTTAGCTGGCTTAGGCAGTTTGCACCCCACGTAGCGGCCGGATGTTTGGAACAAGGCTGGATGAAGTTAGTCGGTTTCGGACGCCAGGCATTTGCCTATCCTGATTTTGCTAAGGATTTACTGCGGCAGGGCAGCTTTGATTCACGTAAGATCTGTATAGCCTGCAGTAAATGTACAATCATTATGCGCGATGGCGGCTGTACAGGCTGCGTCCCCCGAGATGCTGATACATATGCTGCTATTTATCGCAAAGGCCGGGAGGGTAAGCCACCCTTTGAAACTGGTGAAGTTGCTGAACATGTTTAACAGGTGAAAGGATGATGGTTTTCTTGAAAATTAAGGCTATGGTGCTGGAGGGCTTTAATGCTCCACTTGTAATGAGGGAATTTGAACTACCTGTGCTAGAAGAATCGCAGGTACTGGTGAAAATTGATGCAGCCGGGGTCTGTGGCTCTGATGTCCATATGTGGAAAGGCGAGGACGAGCGTACGCCGCTGCCCATCATCCTTGGCCATGAGGGCGTAGGTACGGTAGTGGAAGTAAAAGGGAGTAAAAAATATGTAACCGGTGAGCAATTGAAGCCAGGAGACCGGATTCTTTGGGACCGGGGTGTAACCTGTAACGCATGTTATGCCTGCGCCGTTCTTAATGAACCGTGGCTGTGTGCAAACCGCAAAGTATATGGAATCAATCGTGCCCTTCACGAAGCACCGCATCTAAACGGATGCTATGCTGAACACATTGTACTTTCTGCAACTACCAATTTGTTTAAAATAACCGAAGATATTGATCCGGCAGTATTAGTTTCTGCCTCATGTGCGGGCGCTACCGTCGCTCATGCCTTTGATCACCATACTGTTCCTTTTGGAGGCAGTATTTTGGTGCAGGGGCCGGGGCCGTTAGGAGTATATGGAGCTGTATTTGCCAAACACCTTGGCGCCAGTCAGATTTTTGTAACCGGCGGATCAGAAAATCGTCTCGAGCTCTGCAAAGAATTCGGAGCAACCGAAATCTTAAACCGCCGTACAACCAGTATCGAAGAAAGGAGGGAGTACATTCTCAGCCGGACCGGAGGCCGGGGGGTTGATATGGTGTTGGAAGCTGCCGGCGATCCTGGCGCAGTGCACGAAGGCCTAAAGCTGGTGCGTAAGGGCGGAGCATATGTGTCGGTCGGATTTTCACAGCCCCCAGGTGACTGTAAGGTAGATTTTTTTGAAGATGTTGTCAAAAAGAATCTCAAGATACAGGGAGTTTGGGTTAGCAGTACCCGACACACTCACATGTCGCTTGAACTCATGCAGAAAAATAAGGACCTATTCAAGAAAATGATCACCCATCGCTTTAGTCTGGCTGAAGCAAATGACGCTCTTGCGGTTATGAATAGCCGTGAGGCATTAAAGGCAGTGCTTATTCCCTAGAATTAAGTTAGTCTGTTATCTAAAAACTTACAGGAGGATGGATATGAAGAAAATTACTATCTTAGCCATAATGGGGTTATTTTTGATTAGCAGTCTGTTTGCGGGATGTGGCTCCTCTTCAAGTTCTAGCTCAGGAGCAAAAGAAATCGTTATTGGAAATCTTCAGGATATGAGCGGTCCCACTTCGGTTTTGGGCAATGCCGTTACCCGCGGTGCGGAGCTGGCAGTAGAAAAAATTAATGCCCAAGGTGGCCTTAATGGCAGTAAAGTAAAATTGCTGACAATGGATACCAAGGGTGACGTGCAAGAAGCCATTAAAGCTTACAATCGTTTGGTAGACCAGGAGAAGGCAGTTGCCGTTGTTGGACCTCCTATCAGTAATATCGGTATTGGACTTGCTCCTATTGCCGATAACAAAAAAGTAGCATTAGTAGGCAGCTTTGCTGATCCTCGTGCAACCGTTGCCGAAGATGGTAAGGTACATCCTTCCATGTTTCTCGTTCAGCCCAGTGCTACCCAATATGGGGAAATCATGGCAAGCTTTGCTATTGAAAAACTGGGCATGAAAAAAATTGCTATTTTCTATGATCAATCCAATGCTTATGCTGTTTCGCTAGTTGCTCCTTTTAAAGCCTATGCTAAATCAGCAGGCGCTGAAATCGTAATTGAGCAGGTTTATGGCAAGGGTGATAAAGATTTTAAAACTCAGTTATCGAAAATAAAAGAATCCGGTGCACAGGTTGTGTATGCACCGAACTATACACAGGACTTGGTTATTACAGCGAAACAACGTAAGCAGATCGGACTGGAACTGCCGTTTGTCGGCGGCCTGGACTTTGCTCCGCCTTTTGCCGCGCTGGTAAATGACGCTGATGCCACTAATAACCTGTATTTTGCCAATAACTTTTCCGACACTGAGCCTCAATTGGCAGAAGTTAAAAATGCTTACAGAGCAAAATTCAATGAAGATCCGATCAATAAAGTATACCTGGGTTATGACAAATTACTCGTGATCGCCGAAGCAATCAAAAAAAGCGGTGGCGCTTCCCCTGATAAAATTCTGCAAGGCCTGAATCAAATCAGCGGTTTGCAAGGAACTACTGGTATCATTACCATTTCGCCGCAGACTCATCAGCCAGTTGGCTTGTCCATGGTCATGTATAAAATTGAAAATGGTCAATATGTTGATCTTGGACGGTATATACCTGCTAAGCATATGAAGTAAGTTATTGTCGGCAGGGACACTTGCCGGTGTCCCTGCAATAAGCTAAACGGCAATAAGAAAGGAGAATAGCTCCAAGTGACAATACAACAGCTTATTAACGGAATTTCGCTGGGGTCTGTTTATGCATTGATAGCGGTAGGCTTTGCCTTGATCTTCAATATACTGAAGTTCTCCAACTTTTCTCATGGCGGCCTGATGAGTGTAACCGCGTATATTGGTTATATTGCTGCCATTGTATTAATGAATTATATAGACTCCCTGCCCTTGTTTATGGCAACCCTGGTTGCAGCGGCACTGGGAGGAGGATTGCTTGCGCTGGTTGTGGAGAGAGTGGCTTTCAGGCGTTTGCGCAGCAATAACAGCCCCGTTATCTATTATTTTATCTCTTCTATTACAATGGGGATTTTACTCGAAAACGTTCTAACTATCTTTGCAAGCAGCAACTTTTATTCGTATCCGTCATTTTTGCCGGCAGCGGTGTTTAACTTTGGCAGTTTTACAATTGCCATACCTGACCTCTTAATGCTGTGCTTCTCAACAAGTTCATTGCTCATCTTATTATTTGTTCTGTACAAAACCAAGATTGGTCTGGCGATCCGCACAATGTCCTTTGATATTAACACGGCCAAGCTCATGGGAATGGACCCGAATGCCGTCGTTGCCGCAACATTTTTTGCATCAGGTGTACTGGGTGGAATCAGCGGTGTATTTTTAGGTATTAACTACACGCTCTATCCTCAATTGGGCCAAATGATTGTGAAGGGATTTATTGCTTCCGTTATTGGCGGATTAGGCAGCATCACCGGGGCATTAATAGGTGCCGTTCTATTAGGTATTGTTGAAATCTTCCTGATCGGTTCCGTGGGAGCCGGCTGGGCACCTGTATTCGTATTTATCATTATGTTAGTGTTCTTGCTACTGCGGCCGCGGGGTATTGCGGGTGTAGTTGTCCAAGAAAAAGCATAAGGGGGAGCATGCCGTGGAGTATATTTTATCAACACTTACGTTTACGGGCATTAGTTTAATTGGCGTGCTCGGCGTGTATCTCGTTACGGGTCTTACCGGGTTGTTTTCTTTTGGACAGGCCGCCTTTCTGGCGATTGGCGCATATGTTTCTGCCGTTTTGGTAAAAACGTTTGCTCTTTCTTTACCGTTAGCAGCTGTTGTGGCAATGCTGACAGGACTCTTGGCCGGACTGATGGTGGGGATTCCTACGGTACGTTTACGGCGCGATTATATTTCGCTGGTTACATTCGGATTTGGGGAAGCAATTATTGCGACCCTGAATAACTCGACCAATATCACCGGAGGTGCTACCGGACTTTCCGGGGTGCCACAGTTTACAAATTTCTGGGCAGTTTTAATTACGGTTATTATTTGCTTAGCAATAGTAATCAGCTACAAGCATTCTAAGTATGGCAGGCAGTGTCTGGCGCTGCGCAGTGATGAACTGGCAGCTAAAGCAATGGGCATTCATGTAGAGCGTTTGAAATTAATTACCTTTTTAATTGCAAGNNCTGTTATGACGAGTTTTGCCGGTGTGCTATATGTGTTCTATACTTCTTATGTCGAGCCCGGTGCTTTTGGCTGGGTTGTTTCAGCAGAATGGACAATTATCGTTTTTGTTGGCGGAATTAACAGTCTCACCGGAGCGGTAGCTGCCTCGATTCTCCTGACAGGCTTACCGGAAATGCTGCGGTTTGCTTCAGAATGGCGAATCGTAATTTATTGCGTCATTGTTCTTTTGATTATCAACTTCCGCCCTACAGGGATATTTGGCGAAAATGAATTATCGCTGCGTAGAATCAAACAATTTATGAAAAAAGGAGCCAAAGCAGCATGAGTCAGTTGGAAGTCAAAAACATATCCAAAGCGTTCGGCGGTGTTAAAGCAATAGATGATTTTTCTTTTGCCGTAGGCCAGCATGATATCGTCGGCATTATTGGACCTAACGGAGCTGGCAAAACAACGGCTTTTAACTTATTGACAGGTGTATATCCACTTGACTCAGGCCAGGTTCTTTTAAATGGAACTGATATTTCCAAACTTCCTCAGCATGAAATTGCCAGGGCGGGAATGGCCCGTACATTTCAGAATATCCGGTTGTTCCGCGGACTGAGTGTACTGGAAAATGTCATGACCGCTGCCGATCCCGATGCTAAATATAATTTACTTGATGTGTTGTTTTACACTGGTCGCAAGCGTCACAGTGAAGAAGCAGCGAGAAAGCAAGCCAGCGAATATTTAAAAATTGTTGGCCTTGCAGGCTTTGAAAATGAACGGCCTGAGAGTTTGCCTTATGGCTTGCAGCGCAAACTGGAGATAGCCAGGGCACTGGCAACCAAGCCCAAGGTCCTGCTGCTCGATGAACCGGCAGCCGGTCTCAATCCCAGTGAAGTCCGCGAGTTTATCGAGCTGGTAAAAAGACTGCATAAGCAATTCAATTTTTCTATTATCATTATTGAGCATCGACTAGAAGTTATCATGGAACTTTCCTCGCAAATCTTTGTCCTTAACTTCGGTAAGCTGCTTGCTAGCGGTACACCGTCGGAAGTGGTGGCAAATAAAGCCGTAACCGAAGCGTACCTCGGAGAGGAGGATGAATCGTGCTTAATATAGCCAATTTGCATGTTTCTTACGGACATATTCAAGCGCTTCATGGTGTTAGTTTATCTGTTCCCAAAGGGAAGATTGTCAGTATTATCGGCTCCAATGGTGCCGGTAAGACTACCATGCTTAATACCATTTGCGGCCTCGTAAAACAGAAGAGCGGTACAATACAGTTTGAAGGGTCTGAACTGACCCGGACGACGCAGCATATTATCAAACAAGGGCTGGTCCACGTTCCTGAAGGCAGAAAGGTTTTTTCCGGTCTGACTGTTGGCGAAAATCTTTTAGCAGGCGGATATATCCTTAAGGATAATCATCAAATCAAGCGCAATATGGAAAAAATGTTTGATCTTTATCCTATTCTCCGGGAGCGGAAAGATCAGCATGCAGGTACGCTCAGCGGTGGTGAACAGCAAATGCTGGCTATTTGCCGGGGATTAATGTCTGAACCTAAAATGATTTTATTGGATGAGCCATCACTAGGGCTTGCGCCAATCATTGTTAATGGTGTTTTTCAACTGATCAGACAAATTAGTGAGCAAGGCCTGACGGTTATGCTAGTAGAGCAAAATGCCAAGAAGGCATTAGCTCTCAGTGATTATGCCTATGTCCTGGAAAACGGAAAAGTCGTTATGCAAGGGGAAGGCAAAAAACTCTTATGTGATGAAGGTGTAAAAAAAGCCTATCTGGGAGACCGGTAAAAGACGATTAATTGAGGCACTGAGACTATATGTTTTGGAGGACTGACATGGCAGTTTTTCATGTAAATCAAATAAAGGGGACTGAATTTCCTGCTGGGCGGTTGACCAAAGTAATTGCCGGCCCAGGAGCTCCTGCCGAACCAGACCATTTCGTAATGGGCCAGGTTACCATATATCCAGACGGAGAGATCCCCGTTCATCATCATGAGCAGGAAGAAATTTACTATATTGCCAAGGGAACAGGTATTTGCGAACTTGATGGTCAACAGCATCCAATTGTTCAGGGCAGCTATATTCATATTCCTTCCCAGAGTCATCATTATTTAAAGAATACCGGTGAGGATGAGATGATCATGTTGTTTTGCTATGCCCCCAAGGGGACTGTTGAGCATTGGCAGCAGGAACTTAACCTGGTGGGAGGAAACGAATGAATATGATAAAATGTGATATTTTAATAGTCGGTGGCGGCGGTGGAGCCTTGCGGGCAGCTATTGCAGCCAAAGAAGCGAATCCACAGCTGCATGTTGCGTTGGCAACTAAAGGAATGCTTGGTAAAAGCGGAGTCACTGCCACAGCTTGCTCGGACCGCATGGCTTTTCATGCTGCACTTGCACATACCGAACCTGTAGGATCAGATTCCTGGAAATACCACGCTGATGACATTTATCGCATTGGCGGTAAGGTTTCCGATCACAATCTTGCAGAAGTGCTTGCACGGGGAGGTAAAGAAGCTTTTGAGTTTCTGGATGAGCTGGGTGTTCCTTTTGCGAGAAAAGGCGGGACAGTTGATCAGTTTGTAACAGATGGATCTGAGTATGCCAGGGCTTGTTATACGGGGCCGAAAACAGCCGTGCACATTGAAGAGGCACTGCTGCGTAAAATCAGTCAAATGGAAATTGCTATTCATCATTTCACGGCAGTTCATCAACTGATTGTGAAGGATGGACGTGTAATCGGTGCGTTGGCAGTACGTACGCAGGAGCATAATCCACAGCAGGCAGTTACCATTTTTGCTGTTCCGGCTGTTATTCTTGCTACCGGCGGCGGTGGCCTCATTTATGAGCATAACGTTTTTCCTGGCGGAATGACCGGCGATGGCTATGCAATGGCCTATGAGGCGGGAGCCGAATTGGTTAATATGGAATTTATACAGCTTGGTATTGCTTCAACGAAAACGCGTTTTAACTGCTCCGGCAGTATGATGCGCGCATTGCCTCGTTTAATTAATGATGCCGGTGAAGAAATTCTTGCGAAATACTTCCCGCAAGGGACAGCTTCCGACGAAATTTTTGATACGTTGTTTAAAAAAGGTGCCAGCTGGCCCGTTAGCTATGAGCACAAAACCCATATTATAGACGTAGCCTTATATAAGGAATGGCAGGCCGGCAGAAAAGTATACCTGGATTACAGCAAAAATCCGGCAGGATTTGTGTTTGATCAGCTAACCGCAGATGTTCAGGAACGCTACCAATCTGAGATCCGCGTAGATTTGGGCCTGGAAAGACGCCGCCAGTCGCCGCTGTACCGCTTAATGGAGATCAATCCGGCTTCTATTGAGTGGTTTTTAGAGCGCGGTATTGATATAGCGAAGGGAGAGGCTGTGGAAGTGGCCGCCTGCGCCCAGCATTTTCAAGGCGGTATAAAAATTGACGAACAAGCGCGCAGTACTGTTGCCGGCTTGTGGGCTGTCGGCGAAACGGCAGGGGGTCAGCACGGCGCTAACCGCCCGGGCGGGAATGCGTTGCTCGATTGCCAGGTGTTCGGCAAAATAGCCGGTGAAGATGCAGCAGCTAAGCCGGAAAGCCTGAGCAGTGATGATATGGCTTATATCGATAAAGCCGGTATGCAGTTTGCTAGCGCCATAACCGGACTAACGAAAGGTGATATGGCTGCTACTGCTATGCGTCAAACTTTGCAACGAATTATGAAACAAAGTGCCAGCATTATTCGTACACAAGCAGGGCTGTCTCAGGGAGAAAAAGAATTGACTGAGCTTGCCACACACGTCCCTTTTATCGATGAAAAAGGTCTTGCTTACTGCCTGGAGACTAAGGATATGCTGATAACCGCTGCAATGGTGCTGGCAGCTGCAGCCAAACGGGATGAAAGCCGTGGACCTCATCTCAGGTTTGCCAGCTTCGAGGATAATACACCAATTGGCCGGCAAGATCCTGAATGGCAGCAATACATTGTTGCCAGGAAAAGTGAGCAGGGTTTGATTCTTGATGTGCGCAAGCCGATTGGATAAGGAGATGTGCGTTCATTTGTTTAACGGAATAGAGCATACGGCTATAGCTGCCCGTGATAGTCAGGCGTTAGCCGACTGGTATATAAACTTGTTTGGTTTTCGCATTGTTTATAGCAGTGGCACTAACCCACCAGTATATATGTTGAAGGCACCTGATGGAACAATGCTGGAAATACTTCCTGCCGAGGGCGGGCAAATGAGTGAATATACGACTAAGCAGGCAGGAATACGCCATTTGGCTTTTACGGTAACTGATTTTGCTGCAGCCCATCACTATTTGGAAAAGCGTGGTATTGTTTTCTTTGAGATTCGGGAGGCGGCAACAATGAAACTAGGTTTTTTCCGTGATCCGGAGGGAAATATTTTACACTTAATGTGGCGACCGCAGGTTTTGGATTAATTGTCAAAAAGAGCAGGGCATCTCAGTAAACCTGGGATACCTTGCTCTTTTTAGTCTGTATCAGTAATTAAGTTTTAAGAAGCTAGGAGACAAAGATTTAGGACTCTTTACTTTTGTTTTGAAACAAAAGTACGAACTTACAGTAAACCTGTAATACTGTGGAATAAGATGATCAGAAAAACCGTACTCGTTTTAATGATTGTCATTGCAAAAATATCTCCGTACGAGTCGCGATGTGTCATTCCGCAGACGGCAAGCAAGGTAATAACAGCGCCATTATGAGGCAGTGTATCCATACCGCCTGAAGCCATGGAGGCTACTCTGTGAAGAATTTGAGGGGACATGCCAATTGTGTTGGCCCAGGTCAGCCAGTCTTTAGCCAATAGATCAAGTGCAATTGACAACCCACCGGAGGCTGAACCGGTAACCCCCGCTAAAACATTGACAGTAACTGCTTCAGAGACTAGCGGTGATCCACCAATTTTAATTGACATTAAAGCACCTGAGATTGCTTTAAAGCCAGGCAACGAAGCAATAACATTACCGTAACCCACTTCGGAGGCGGTATTCATAATTGCCAGCAACGATCCAATTGCACCGGCATTCAGTGACTTAGCCAATCCGCCTCCCGGCAAACGGCTCCAGCCCAGTAATATGGTTAACAGAATGCCAACGACGAGAGCAATGATCAATGACCAGCTGCTGATTACATTTTTGACGGCAGGTGCCACTAACGGCAGATTCATTGCTTGGAAAGGCTGTAAGGTGGCCGGGTTCCAGGTAAACATATTATTAAGGAAGAAGTTTACTACTAATACGGCAAGAAGTGGTAATGCGCCAACATACCAAGGGGGCAAATCGACTGCCGATTGCTCAGCTTCGGGCTCATTCAAGGTATGTTTTCCATAGCCTTCGCCTGCAGCAGCGGCTGCTTTCCTGCGGTGCTCCATCCAGGTGACTCCCAGAATCAGTATGGTTAGGCCGCCTAATATACCAGAGATTGGTGCGGCATAAATCGTTGTGCCAAAGTAGTTTGTTGGAATAATGTTTTGAATCTGCGGTGTACCCGGGAAAGAATCCATTGTAAAGGTAAAAGCGCCTAAGGCTACAGAGCCGGGAACGAGGCGCTTGGGAATATCAGCTTCTCTAAATAAAGCTGCAGCAAAAGGATATACGGCAAAAACTACGACAAATAAACTGACGCCGCCATAGGTAAGAACGGCTCCGGCTAAGACAACAGACAGAATTGCCCGCTCTTTCCCCAGACTGCTAATAATCGCTCTGGAGATACTTTTTGCCAAACCGGTGTCTTCCATAATCTTGCCAAAAACGGCACCAAGTAAAAAGATCGGAAAATAAGACTTAATATACGTTACGCCCTTTGCCATAAAAAGTTCCGTATAGGCCGGCATCAACGGCAAACCGGAAAGTGAGGCAGCGAGCAACGCAAAAACCGGAGCAAATAAAATAACCGAAAATCCTCTGTAAGCGAAAAACATGAGCAGAAATAGGCTAAGAATAATGCCAATCTCTTGCATACTATTACCCTCCATTCAGTCGTAAACGTTATTTTAGACCTATAGGTCATTCAAATTACTGGTATTATAACCAAATTACGGTATTTTAAATCAAGAAAAAAATTAATTTAAATAATAAAAGACCTGATCCCAAGCAGTGGGCATCAGGTCTTCAAAAAGATTAACTGCTAACTAAGGGGCTGTTCTGATGGGGAAGCCAAAAATTCGACATTGGGATTTCGTTCTTTTGCCCAATTAAGCTGCCATTCATTACTGATCAGTACCAGAGGCCGTTCTTTAATATCTTCGACTAGCATCCCATTGTCAAGGCCTTTAAGGGTTTTAAGATCTAAGCTTTCACCTTCCAGCCAGCGGGCTACGCTGTAAGGCAGATGATGCATAAGCAGGTCGACGCCATATTCCTGTTTAAGGCGATACTCAAGGACATCAAATTGCAGACTGCCAACAGCGCCAACAATAAAGGACTCAATGACATAGGGCTGACGGAAAATTTGTACAGCCCCTTCCTGGGCCAACTGAGTCATGCCTTTGACAAACTGTTTGCGCTTCATGGTGTCTTTGGCTTGTACCCTGGCAAAATGTTCAGGGGGAAATACGGGAAAGTCCTGAAAGCGAAATTGTTTACCTGGCTGGCAAAGTGTGTCACCTACACCAAACGTACCAGGATCAAAAAGCCCGATAATGTCGCCAGGGAATGCTTCGTCTACAATGGTCCTTTCCTGGGCCAAAAACTGCTGCGGCTGGCTGAGTTTAATGATTTTGCCGGATTGGACATGGTGAACAGGCATACCCCGTTCGAATTTACCGGAGCAAATGCGCATAAAGACAATGCGATCGCGATGAGCAGGATTCATATTTGCCTGAATTTTAAAAATTAGGGCTGAAAAATCGCTGCTTGCAGGATTAATAGGACCTTCAGAGGAAAGACGGGGCATTGGAGGCGGAGCAAGCTGCAAAAATTCCTCCAGAAAAGGCTGAACACCAAAATTAGTCATGGCGCTGCCGAAGAACATCGGTGTTAATTCTCCATGGGCAACTTTTTCAAAGTCGAATTCATCTCCGGCCATATCTAATAAGGCAATGTCATCACAGAGCGCCTGGTGAACATCTTCACCCAATAACTGGCGGAAAGCGGGATCATCAACACTGCCCACCTTTGACGCCAGGGCACGCTGACCGTGAGAGCCATCCTTGTCAAAAAGCTCTACTTGTGCCAGCTTGCGGTTATAAACTCCTTTGTAGCTGCCGTCGATACCAACTGGCCAGTTCATCGGGAAGGCGCGGATACCAAGTACTTTTTCCAGCTCTTCCATCAGCTCAAAAGGGTTCTTGCCATACCTGTCAAGCTTATTGACAAAGGTGAAAATCGGTATACCACGTTGTTTACATACGCGGAAGAGCTTTTTTGTCTGCTCTTCGACGCCTTTTGCAACGTCAATGAGCATGACAGCACTATCGGCAGCCATTAATGTACGGTACGTATNNTTGTTTTTCGATTTCCATCCAGTCTGATACAGCATGCTTTTGTGTTTTGCGTGCTTTTACAGAACCGGCAAGGTGAATTGCGCCTCCGTAGAGCAGCAATTTTTCCGTCAAAGTAGTCTTACCGGCGTCAGGATGAGAAATAATTGCAAAGGTACGCCGTTTATTGAGTGCATTCGTGATGTCAGACATGTATTTCCTCCGGTTTATTGTCTATCGTAAGATAAGCAATTTCTTGATTTACCCAAAAATTATACCCTTTTTTTGTGCTTACAGCAAGGCTTTACGCGGTCTGGACAGCTTGTTTGGCAGGATTTTATTTACTAATATCGAATAAGTAAGATTCTGATGTTACATATCGTTCAAAACTAGAGAAAACGTAGTTGGAAAGTCAGAGAAAAATTATCTTTCTGCCAAGATTAAATAGGATTACTTGAGACCGTTTGGAGCCCTCGGGCTTGAGAGCGGTCTTGCTTAACTATGAGGTGCTATTGTGCGTTTATTCATTGCCGAAAAACCCAGTATGGCGGCAGAACTTAGTAAGTGCCTGCCAGGACCGCTAAGCCGAAAAGACGGTTATATCATCACGGGTGGCGGCGTAGTTACCTGGGCTTTCGGGCATATTTTGCGGCAGGCTGAGCCTGCTGAATACGATGAAAAGTATAAAAAATGGCGAATTGAAGATTTGCCCATTATTCCCGCAACATGGAATTTGCTTGTTGTCGACTCATGCCGCAAGCAGTTTGCCATTATAGAGAATTTAATCAATCAGGCAACAGAAATTGTTCATGCTGGTGACCCTGATAGAGAAGGTCAGCTGCTTATTGACGAGGTATTAGACTATCTTCACAATGAGAAGCCTGTTCATCGGATATTGCTTAATGCTCTTGATGAAAAGAGTATCAAAAAAGCAATTAGTACATTACGGGAAAATCAGGATTTTTACAATCTGAAGCAATCAGCCCTTGCCAGAGCGCGGGCTGACTGGCTGATTGGCATGAATCTTTCCCGTGCTTATACGCTGGCTGCACAGCGGGCCGGCCATCGGACAACGCTGCCGGTGGGACGTGTAAAAACACCGACACTGGCTTTGGTAGTGCGCCGGGAACGTGAATTAGCGGCCTTCAAGCCGGAAGAATATTTTACGGTTAAGGCTGATTTTAAACATGACAATGGAACATTTACTGCTTATTGGAAACCGGGGGAGGAGCAGCCGGGACGGGATAGTGAAGGCCGTCTAACAGACGGTACGGTTGCAAAAGCCTTGCTGGCCAAAATAAAGAGTGTTTCATCTGGCCAAATCGTTTTGTGCGAAACGGCTGAGAAAAAAGATGCTCAGCGGCTGCCTTTATCGCTTTCTTCTTTGCAGGTGATAGCCGGCAGGAAATTCGGCTATGATCCACAGCTGGTGCTTGATACCGCTCAGACTTTATACGAGCGGAAGCTTACGACCTATCCACGCTCGGACTGTGACTTTCTGCCTGAATCGCAGCATGGTGACGGCGCGATTATCCTGGAAAATCTTAGTGACGGCAGTCATACTGAATTGGCCGGATGGGCGGCAGAGGCTGACCGGACAATAAAAAGCCGGGCCTGGAACGACAAGAAGATTACGGCTCATCATGCTATTATTCCAACGGTAGAAAAATGCAATCTTGCAGCGCTGAATGATGCGCAGAAGAATATCTACTTTCTTATTGCCCAAAGTTATATTGCCCAGTTTTTTCCTGTTCATGTGTATAATCAAACCCGGGTGGAGCTTGAGCACAATGGAGAAGTTTTCACGGCCAGCGGCCGTGTAGTCGTTGAATTAGGCTGGAAAAAAGTGTTTGCAGCTGATACCGATGAAAAAGACGATAAAAAAGAAGAAGACGGTGGCATGCTTCCGGCCATGGTTAAAGGCGACATTACTGAGCTGTTGAGTATTAAGGCAGATAAAAAATCAACAAAACCTCCTGTGCGCTTTACGGCAGCAACGCTTTTGGCAGCAATGAAAGAAATTCACAAATACGTTAAAAATCCTGACCTGAAGAAGCGGCTGAAAGATGTGTCAGGTATTGGTACAGAAGCTACCAGGGCGACAATAATCAAAGAATTGATTGACCGCCGCTTTCTCCAAGAAGAGAAGAAGAAAAAATATCTGATTCCTACCGATTCAGCGTATTTGCTAATTGATGCACTTCCTGATGAAATGACCTATCCTGATTCAACTGCTCTTTGGGAAAACATCCTTCATCGCATGGCTGAGGGCAGTGAGAATCTTGCAGTCTTTCTGGAGCAGCAGGCGAAGTTTACCAGTAACTTGTGCAATATTGCCAAGGAACAAAGTATCCCCTTAAAAGAGGGGCATGTTTGCCCCCAATGTGGTCAGGGAGTTTTACAGCCTCGCAATGGCCGGAATGGACCGTTCTGGGGATGCTCACGTTATCCCGAATGCAAAGGCGCTTACGATGATGATCAAGGTAAGCCCAAAAAACCGGAACATCCTTGTCCGCGCTGCAAGCAAGGCAGCCTGCAGCTGCGCAAAGGAAAAAACGGCGACTTCTGGGGGTGTACCCGCTTCCCTGCCTGCCGGGCAAGCTGTGATGATGATCAGGGCAAGCCACGTCTTGTGGTACAAGCGTCTGCCCAGGCAATTACAGCTCCATAAAAAAGGACCGATACTCCCAATGGGAGTATCGGTCCTTTTGCTTTTAACGTTTAGCAGTACGGCGTTTTGCAGGTCCTTGTTTCTTGAATGCTGCTCCGGCCGCAGCCTTTTCTTCTTTGGGCTTACGGCGGCTGCGTAAATTACTGCCACCGTGGTTGAGACGTTTCTTTTCATTCGGTTTTCCGGCTGCTGTTTTGGGGCGGGATTCACCTGCAGGAAGCGGCGATTCTTTTGGTGCATTTTTAATAACTTTTTTACCGCTGGCCGTATACTTTTCCAGCGTTGAACGGATACCCTGTTCAATCATTCTGAGATAAGTTCGTTCCTCGGGTACGACAAAGGTAATTGCCATACCTGTTTCCCCGGCCCGGCCTGTGCGTCCGATACGATGGATATAGCTTTCCACATCATGAGGAATATCATAATTGAAGACGTGAGTAATACCCTCAATATCTAGTCCTCTGGCAGCGATGTCGGTGGCAACTAGTACTTGCAGCTTGGCACTGCTGAAGCGGCGCATTACCTGGGTACGTTTCGCTTGTGACAAGTCACCGTGCAGCTCGTCGGCATTAACGCCGCGTTGCACAAGTGCTGCCGTAAGTTCACTGGCGCGTTGTTTAGTGTGACAAAATACAATAGCCAGGTAGGGCTGATATTCTTCAATCATGCGGCAGAGTTTGTCCAATTTACCTAGCTCGGGAGTTTCCACGATCGTTTGTTTGATTTCATCGAGCGTGACATTTTGTGTTTTTATGCGAACATCAGCCGGTTTTTCCATATAACGGGTGGAAAGGGATCGGATTTTAGGCGGCATAGTGGCTGAGAAAAGCATAGTCTGTCTTTTGCTTGATGTTTGGCGGATAATTTCTTCCACTTCATCAAGAAAGCCCATATGCAGCATTTGGTCGGCTTCATCCAGTACCAGCTTAGTTACCCGTGCTACATCCAAAGTCTTGCGGCGCATATGATCAAGAATACGGCCGGGAGTACCGATAACCAGCTGCGGATGGCCCTTCAATTTTTTCAGTTGAGGATCTAAAGCCTGCCCGCCATAAACGGATAAAACCTCAATGCCAATAATAGGCGCCAGTTTTTGCGCCTCAGAAGTAATTTGCGCTGCCAATTCTCTGGTAGGCGTGATAATCAGAGCCTGTGTATACGAACCGGCTGTTTTAATATTCTCTAAAATAGGCAGTAAAAAGGCAAGCGTCTTACCCGTTCCTGTCTGCGCCTGAGCCATTACATCTTTACCGGTCAACAGCACCGGAATTGCTTGTATTTGAATGGGAGTAGGCTCGACAATGCCGGTTTGCTTTAAGTATTCATTTAGTTCGGGCCTAATTCCAAGTGATGAAAAGTTTATTGTCATGAAAGCACCTTTCTTTTCCATTTAATCTACCCGTCATTATACCAGTTTGTGCAGGGAATGAATAGCCTATGCTGAAGTTATCTGTTTTCTAATTAGTATTTGAGCTGAGAAGGGATATTTCAACATATAAAGAAAGAAGAAATACCAGTATTTGTTAGGAGGGTTACATTATGCTGTTTACTCCATTTACCGTGAGAGATTTGAAGTTGAAAAATCGCATCGTCATGCCGCCCATGTGCATGTATTCGGCCGGTAATGACGGACAGGCAACCGACTGGCATTATGCCCATTATGTAACACGGGCAGTTGGACAGGCAGGACTGATTATTGTAGAGGCAACGGGAATAGAAGAGGCGGGCAGAATATCAGCCAATGATCTGGGATTGTGGAATGACGGACAAATCGATAGTTTAAAACGAATCGTTGCTGCTGTCCAGCAAGCTGGCAGTAAAATTGCAGTTCAACTCAATCATGCCGGTCGTAAATGTGAAGTGCCCGAATTGGAAATTGTGGCACCTTCTGCTATTTCTTTCAGTAAAGACAGCCGTAAGCCTAAAGCGTTATCGGCTGACGAAATACACAGGATTGTGGAGAAATTCCGATTAGCTGCACAGCGGGCAGTAAAAGCCGGATTTGATGCCATCGAAATACATGGTGCCCATGGCTATTTGCTGAATCAATTTTTGTCTCCATTGGCAAATCAACGTATGGATCAATATGGTGGCTCGGCGGAAAACCGTGTAAGAATGCTCGGACAGGTGGTAGAGGCTGTCCGAAGTGTTATGCCTGATGGTATGCCCCTGTTTGTGCGGGTATCGGCTCACGATTATGAGACGGGCGGTAATACTCCGGAATCGGTTTCTGAGATGTTGAATTTAATAAAGAATAAAGGCATTGATGTGATTCATGTCAGCTCTGGAGCGGTAACACCGGCAGTTCCTAGAGTTTATCCGGGCTATCAGATTGGATTTGCAGTTGCAATTAAGGAATTAACCGGACTTCCCGTTATCGGCGGCGGACTAATTACGGAACCCTTGCAGGCCGAGCGCATTATCAAAGCAGACGTTGACATGGTATTCTTAGCACGTGAGTTGCTGCGCAACCCATATTGGCCTTTGCAGGCAGCGAGAGAGCTCGGTGTAAAAACGGACTGGCCGGTACCCTACGCACGGGCAAAGTAGCCATATATCAAAATAACTCCATTGCATAATTAGCTGAAACCTATCAGCCAAGTATTTGCAATGGTTTATCTTATTTTCTTTTCTCCTGAGGCTATTTGTTTTTGCCGAAATCCGTTGTGCCAAACCCTTTAGTTGGAAAGGCGCAATTTTCCGGAGCGATTTCAGTTCTATCAGTTCGAGCGAAACCCATGCCTGCAGTACTGCAATCTACAGGAGGTGTATCGACTTGCGTAACTTCTTCTTCCTCACCGAAATCAGTCGTGCCAAATCCTCTCGCTGGTAATCCACAACTCTCTGGAGCAGTCGGCGTATTTCCTGTACGGGCAAACCCCATACCGGCAGTGCTGCAATCTACCATAGTTTTCTCATCATTCTTGGTCATGTTAATAATCCTCCTTGATTAGTAAATCATTTTTACGGAGCCTGTTGAATGTTAGCATGTGGGATAGCAATCTTCTGAGGTTGAATGTGGAAGGCTCTGCTAGGGTGTCTGCATAGTTTAATATATCCTACTCGCTTAATGTAAAATTATTCTTTTATGGTATTTTGAACTTAAAAAAATTCATTACTTTAAAATGATGATTATTCCCCGAAGAGGGTTGGAAAATAACGGCTGGAAGTCCTTTTATGGATCTCCAGCCGTTTAACTTTTCTATATATTGTCGTGTTATAAGCTGCAGATTTTGTAAATGATCAGAAGCCTATTTCAGCATAGACAGCTAAGATAAGGATCTTTCCAGATCTTCCGCATCCAAATATAAGCCTGCTATTGTTCGTGATGTTTTCTGGGGAACCTCGCTGGTAATAGTATCTTCTACCGCAAAAGTGTCAGTTTGAATAGAGCCGTGAGTAAGTTCGTCCTCTTCAGGCATAACTGTTAACCCCCTAAACAATACTTCTATAAGTAGTGTACCCGCAAAAGTACCAAATAGATACCAGTAGCTATGATAAATAACCGAAAATCAGCAAAGAATATAGCCGGAATGAAATGCAGCGACCGAAATAAGGAGGCATACTAATGACAAAATACAACCCCGTAACAGACGCAATCAGGAAAGAACTGCAAAATATCGTAGGTACAAAATATGTACTAAGCGATGAAGAGCGGATGGAGCCTTATTCTCATGATGAAGTTACCGATCCGAAGTATGTAAAAATGCCGGAAGTGGTTGTTTTTCCGGAAAACGCCAAAGAAATAGCGGAAATTGTTAAACTCGCCAACAGGGAAATTGTTCCTATTATACCGCGTGGTGCCGGGACGGGACTAGCGAGCGGTGCTGTTCCTTTCAAGGGAGGCATTGTCTTGTCGTTGGAACGGATGAATAAGATTTTGGAAATTGACACGGAAACGATGTTCATGGTAGTGGAGCCTGGCGTAACAACCGCTGAAGTACAGAAAGCAGCCAATGAACGAGGATTTCTTTATGCAGGAGATCCGTGCAGCGGTGATAGTTCCTTTATTGGTGGTAATGTTGCTACCAATGCGGGCGGCAATAAAGCTATTCGCTACGGCACGACACGCCAGCAGGTAAACGGTGTGGAGCTTGTCACTCCCGAAGGCGAGATTGTCACCTTTGGCGGCAAGTGCAAAAAAGATGCCACCGGATATAGTTTGTTAAATCTGGTGATTGGTTCGGAAGGTACTTTGGGAGTGATTACAAAGGCTTATCTTAAACTGGTGGCACTGCCAAAGAATGCAATGGATTTGCTAGCCGTTTTCCCCGACTTAAAAACAGCCATTGACATAGTGCCCAAAATAACTGCAGCGGGAATCACTCCTACCACAATCGAGTTTATGGATAATGAGGCCATCAAAACCGTAGAAGTTTTTTTGAGTGAAAAGCTTCCTCATAGTGACAAGGGTTACTATATTATCGTCACTGTTGAGGGAGATAATGAAGAAACTCTTGAAGATCAATGTGGTTTTATTGACGAACTCTGTTCGCAAAACGGTGCGTTGGAAGTATTGGTTGCTGACCCCGTAAAAATATGGAAAGCAAGAAAGTCCTATGCTGAAGCGGACCGGGCGCGCAGTCTTATTTTCTCGATGGAAGATATTGTAGTGCCGGTCAATGAAATACCCAGAGCTATTGAGAAAATCGCAGAGCTGGGGAAGAAGTATGGTAATATTGCAATTCATTGTGCCGGTCATGCCGGTGACGGTAATATTCATGCCAATATCCTCAAAGATGAGTTAAGTGACGACGAGTGGCACAAGAAGCTTCCTGCCCTTCAGGGAGAGATTTATCAGATGGTGTATGCTCTTGGCGGCAAACTTTCAGGAGAACACGGCATTGGTTATAAAAGGGTAAAGTTGCTAGAGGAATATGCTAACCCCACAGAAATCAAGCTGATGCGCAATATAAAGAAGTCATTTGACCCGAATCTGATCATGAATCCCGGTAAGGTGATAGAGGTATAGCGTAGGGGGAAGTTTTTATGAGTATATATACATCGGCTGTTATTGCCTTCCTCCCGTTATTGTGGCTGCTTGTCAGCTTAGGTGTGTTGAAGATGCCTGCGCACAAAGCAACCGTTATGGGGCTGGCAGCTAGCGCGATCATTGCAGTTCTGATCTGGAGCATGCCTGTTAATTTAATGTTTAAAGCTGCTTTAGAAGGAATTGTGATGGCATTTTGGCCAATTTTGTGGGTTATACTGGCGGCAATCTTTACCTACAACGTTTCGGTTGAAACAGGGGCAATGGACAAAATGCGCGACCAGATTGCCTCACTGTCTGACGATAGGAGAATTCAGGCCCTGCTTATTGCATGGGGATTTGGAGCTTTTCTTGAGGCTGCCGCCGGATTTGGTACGGCAGTAGCTATTCCGGCGGCGATTCTGATCGGGCTGGGATTTGAGCCATTGGCTGCGGCCGTTCTTTGTCTAATTGCTAATACAGTTCCGGTTGCCTTTGGCGCGGTAGGAATTCCTGTAACAACATTGGCCCAGGTTGCTGATTTGCCTGTTATGGAGCTGACCTATGCGATTGCACTCCAGTTAACGCCCTTCGTTATTGTCATTCCTGCCGGACTGATTCTACTGATGACGCGAACTGTTGCCGGATTAAAAGGCGTCATGGGTGCAGCACTTGTTGCGGGTGTATCGTTTGCTATCCCACAGCTTTTAATTGCGAAATATGTTGGGCCCCAGCTAACCGCAATCGGTGCTTCAATTGTATCAATGGCAGCAACTGCCTTGTGGGCGAAGTACTTTCCACCGGACAAAATCTGGCATTTCCCCTTTGAAGCAGCCAAAGATATAACAGGAAGTAAAGCCGGTGTTCGTGCAGCTGATAATCAAACTTTTTTTGATCAGGCAGCTGCATGGGCTCCCTATCTGCTAATCCTGTTGTTTATCCTGGTAACAAGCCCGCTTGTACCGGCAGTAAATTCAGCATTTTCTCATATAAAGTCGTATATTTTAATCTATAACGGACCAGGCGGTAAGCCGCTGGCGATTGACTGGCTGCTAACGCCAGGCACACTTATTGTAATCGCTGCTATTATTGGAGGATTTATTCAGGGAGCATCAGCAGCAGGCTTGGTGAGAATTTTTTATAAAACGCTCATTAATCTAAAAAAGACTTCCGTTACTATCATATCAATTGTCGCCTTAGCCAAAATTATGTCCTATAGCGGAATGGTTGCTGCCATTGCCGTGGCTTTGGCCAAAGTAACCGGATCAGCTTATCCGATACTCGCTCCGGCACTGGGCGCTCTCGGAACTTTTGTGACAGGCAGTGACACCAGTGCCAATGTACTTTTCGGACCGTTGCAAAAGCAAACAGCATTGCAAATTGGTGTGGACCCCACCTGGATTGCAGCTTCTAATACAACTGGAGCTACTGCAGGGAAAATGATTTCGCCGCAAAGCATTGCTATTGCAACAACGGCGACTGGACAGAGTGGTAAAGAAGGGCAAATACTGGCAATCACGTTTAAGTATTGTCTTGGGTACGTCATTGTTGCCGGGCTGCTTGTCTATTTCTTCGCATAAGTCAAACACTGGATCATCGCAGACAAACTGAGAGTTTTGATCTCTCAGTTTGTTTTATTTTACATTGAAAAGGGTGATTGGTTAAAATTCTTCAGAAGACATACAATCAGTTTTTTTAGTGATATTATGGTTAAGTAAATTTTTTTTTTAAATAAGTAGGATTTTAAATATTTTTGTAGAAAATATCTTGCCGGAGCGTTATAATATGCTATGGAAAAGTCGGTATCGATTGTATGAACTGAACTGGTGAACTAGAAAAACATTAAAATACGACTTATATCCTTTCGGGGAATAAGAGCGGAGGGGAAGAAAAATGGCAAGTAAAGATTCAACACGGCAACTATTTCGTACAAGGCAGCTAACAGTGGTAGGTATGCTGTCATCAGTAAGTATTATTCTTGGTCTTACCGGTTATGGCTTTATTCCCTTGCCAATGGCTAAGGCAACAGTCATGCATATTCCGGTGGTTATTGGTGCTATCTTGGAGGGGCCTGCAGTTGGTGTAATGGTTGGCCTGTTATTCGGGTTATTCAGTATGTTTCAAAATATGGTGGCTCCTAATATCTTGTCCTTTGCCTTCTTAAATCCGCTTGTTTCGGTTTTACCACGAGTATTAATCGGATTAGTGGCTTATTATTGTTATAAAATGATGCCTGTGAAAAATGAAGCGATTAAAATAGGTACCGGGGCAGCTATCGCTTCGCTGGTAAATACGCTAGGTGTTCTTGGTATGATTTATCTTTTGTATGCGGCAGATTTTGCTGCGGCTCGTGGGATCAACCCAGATACTGTTCTTGCGGTGGTTGGGGGAATTGCAATGACTAACGGCATCCCTGAGGCTGTTATTTCAGCGATTATTACGATTCCCGTTATTCTAATGGTGAAGAAAGCTCGTCGCATGAATTAAAATTAGATAGTTTTTAAAAGGTCTGAATCCGGAATGGATTCAGACCTTTTTTTAATAACAACAATTTTGACAAGGAAAGACGTTTATTTTATAGAATTCTTCTTTTAAAGACAACAATGATCAAATAATGAATAAATTGTAAATATATGACAGAGAACTGTCCCGAAATGTGAGGTAGCTGATGAGGAACGATACTAGGTCATCCAGGTTTCGCTTTCTTCTGCCTTTAGCCGAGCGGCTGCCGCTGCGGTTGGTGTTTTCACTGCCTTTTTTGCTGCAATTTTTTATGGCAATGTTGTTTACTGGGTTGCTGTTGTTTCAAAGCGGGCAGGATTCGGTACAAGCTGTTTTAAAAGAATTACGGCAGGAAGTTCTGGAACGGGTACAGGAGCAAGTAAGCCGGCAAATGCGGGAGCCCCTTAGACTAAATAGCTTGAATGCTGACGCTTGGCATTCGGAAATCTTAAGCTTTACTGACCCTATTGCACGTGATCGTTATTTTGTTAATCATATCCGGGCTTTTCCTGATGCAGCTATGACCTTCATCGGTCTTGCTGACGGATCTTTTTATGGTGCCCGGCGCAAATTGAACGGTGAAATTCAGGTGGTGCATAATAATCATACAACTGGCGGCGCTTCCTGGTATTTTCAAGTTTCCGATGTTGGCGATGCACTTGAAAAGCAAGAGGCTTTCCCCAATTTTGATCCTCGTACGAGACCGTGGTTTGAGGCGGCGAAGCTGGCAGGGAAGCCTGTTTTTAGTGCAGTATACCGGCATTTTGTGTTTTTAGAACCAACAGTTACGGCAACGCATCCTATTTTTGATACAGAGGGTAATTTGGTCGGCGTGTTCGGAGTCGATTATTTGCTATCCTGGCTGGGAAGGACATTAAGCGATTTGCCGCTTGGTGCATCAGGGCAGGTATTCGTTACGGATAGTGAGGGGCTGCTTGTTGCTTCATCTGTCAGTAAAAGTCCTTTTGAAGAGCGCAATGGACGTATGGAAAGAATCAAGGCGGCTGACAGCAATAATGATATCTTGAGAATGGCCGCAAATACAGTTGCAAGGACAGTACCTGCTATCAGTCAAGCAGGAGCTTATGAGTTTAAGTTTCAGGATCAATCGTATTTTGTGGATGTACGAAATTTTCAGGAAAGCGGCATTAACTGGAATATCTATGTTGTATTGGCAGCTGATGATTTCCTCGGAGGACTGCGGAGTGTAGCTAACCGTACTGCCAGCTTGTCGATGCTATGCATGGTGCTGGTCTTTTTGCTGGCCATATGGACGGCGGGCTGGGTAACAAAACCGATTCAGCGGTTAAATACTGCGGCTCGAGAATTGGCAGAGGGCCGTCTTAAGCTGTTGCCAGATACCGAGAGGCGTGACGAATTAGGGGAGCTTAGCCGTTCTTTTAATACAATGGCTTGCCAGGTAACTGATTTGGTTACGAATTTAGAGGCCCGGGTTGCTGAGCGAACGCAGGATTTGACTGTCAAAACGGAACAAGAGGAGCGCTTACGGAAAACATTTTATGCAGAACTGGCTAAGGCTGGTAAGGTACAGCGAACCATGATACCTCCCGATTTCGCAAATAATTATTTACAGCTGCAGATTCTGTATGAGCCATGTCTATTAGTTAGTGGCGATACCTGCGGATACCGCTGGTTAAAAGATGATGTCCTTTTTGGCTATTTGATTGACGTCAATGGACATGGCGCGGCGACTGCTTTGCAGACTGCGGCCATGAATGTTATGATGCAGGAAACACTTCATTCTTTCAGCTCATTGTCTGAATGTATGGTCGAGTTGAATAATCGGGTTGCCGGTTATTTTGGTGATGATATTATTATTGCGGCTTTTTGTTTTGAAATGGACTTTACTCAGCGTGAGCTTCGCTATGTAGCGGCAGGAATTACGGAGTTTTTTGCAGATACTAGTACCGTTAAGGGAAGGGTTAAGACTCCTGGCCTGTTTTTAGGAGTAAGCAATCTGGCTCAGTTTGAAGTTCAGTCAATACCTTTGACAGAGGGAGACCGGCTTTGCTTTTATAGTGACGGCATTTCTGATGAGTTAGACAGGGGGCTGAAAATAGCGCCGGGAGGTAGTTTCACTCAATTGGTAGACTGTATTCGGATGGTCGCTGCTGAGGGAGTTACCCGCGATGATGTTACAGCGATGTGTATCGAATTAGGGGATGAGCGCGTGTGGAGAGTATAAGCTGCTTAGTAGTAAAAAACTTAAAAGGGGTACGCTGCAACTATTGTTTCAGCGTACCCCTTTTGACGTAGACTGTGAGAAGTCTATTCTGCAGTTTCCCGGCTGGTTTGAATTGCAGCCAGCTTTTCCTCAGTAGATAAGTTAGATGACCAATTATCTTTAAAAATCTGGGAGCTCTTAAACGTGGCACTCCATTCGTAAGAGCCTTCCGGCGAGTAACGGGCAAGGACTACTGCCTGCTTCAAAGTAGTGGGGATAGCTCCATCTTCGTCAGTAATAAGCACATAGCTGCCATCTGTATCAGTTTCCAGAAAAAGCGATGTCAAGCCGTCATCAACTTCAGCTTCTTCAAATCCTAGCAGTTCATAGAAATCTAAAACGGTATCGTTACTCATTCAATCATCTCCTAATTTTTCTATGCATGTTGTTTATTGTACCCTACTTTTGTCCGGTAAACAACAATATGTGTATGTCGTAAATAATAGCGTTTACAGGTAGGATTTTGTGGCAATTCAGCGAAGATAGGTAGGAAAATAGTAAAATTAAGGAAGACTTGCTAATGAAAATCGTAGTAGATGCTGATGCCTGTCCTAAAAATGCATTGCTCCTATGCCAAAAATTAGGCAATATTTATCATGTTCCTGTGTGGACTGTAGCGAGTTTTAATCATTCAATTGTTTCCGATTATCATATTGTTGTCGGCAGTGCATCGCAGGAAGCTGATATTAAAGTTGTAAATGTGACCGAGCCTGGTGATATTGTTATTACTCAGGACTGGGGGCTGGCAGCGATGGTGCTTGGTAAGCAGGCCCGTGCTTTAAGCCCTGCAGGTCGTGAGTTCAGTCCTGATAAAATTGATTTCTTACTGGAAGAGCGGGAAGCCAAGGCGAAGCTCCGCCGCGGCGGCGGCAGAACGAAAGGCCCCAGGAAGAGAACTATGGAAGATGACCGTAGTTTCGAAGTGAGTCTTCAAAGACTGCTTACGATAAATAAAGGAGGAGAAACGATGTCATTAGCATTGCGTGTCTATTTTGATTTTTGCTGCCCCTATTGTTATCTAGCGTGGGGATTCATGAAAAAATTCAAGGAGACAACTGCTATTCAGGATGAATGGATCACCTGGGAAATTCATCCTGAAATTGGACCTGCGGGTGATTACATCCAAAATGTTGTAGCTAATGTTAACCTTGAGGAAAGAAAAATAAATCTGAACAGGCTTGGAGAGCCTGTTCAGATTACACCGGGCGATCATTCGTTTGTACCTAATACGCGGCTGGCACTGGAAGCTGTCCAGTTCGCCACAGAGGCCGGAAAGATGCATGAATGGATTGATGCTGTTTATACGGCAAACTTTGTGGAAGGTAAGAATATTGGTGATCAGGAGGTACTTATCGCAATCGCCGTAAAGATTGGTCTTAATTCAGACGGTCTGTCGCAAGCTCTGAATACTGGGCGCTATACCCAGGTGCTGCTGGCTCATGACCGCGAATGCATGGAGAAAAAGCTGGAATGGGTTCCAACAATCTATGCAGGTGAAACAAAGGTTCTGGAAGGTGCCCTTACCTACGCTGTCTTTAGCGACAAACTTCGATCATTAAAAAGGGAAATGTAAGGCGATTTATTCCAGCATACATCCTGATCCACGGATACTTTTAATTCGGCTGCCGGTACTGCCCAGCTTTTGTCTTAACCTGTAGATCAACAAATTAATTTCTTCTGCGCCGACGGAGGGTATTTGCCCTGGCGAATTTTGACGCTCCGGCCAGACGGTACTTTTGATTTCAGAAAGTGAGACCATTTTGCTGTGGCGGTTGTGAAGCAGGGATAATAGGCTCCACTCTTTGGGAGATAGTGCAATGGCTTGTGTGCCTAACAGACACCGACGTTTATGAGGATCTAATCTTATAGGCGTAATCGGTGCTGCTGGAAATGCTGCAGTACCAATCTCCAACGTTTCGTCAGCAATACTGTTGAGCATGCATAAACGCAGTATTGCTGCGCCATGGGCCAGAGATATGTAGTCTTGAGGCTTTAATGTAACTGGCAAAGAGGGTTCAAGGGGGGAGTTATTGACTTCAGTTCCATGTTTACTTGCTAAGTCCGTTATTTCCACAGCCGCCTCACTCACCGCTACCGAGCAATGACTGCGGGAAATAAAGGGATTATCAAAACTGATATCCGGCTGGTGAGCATTTGCAGATCTTCCCAAGAGAATAACTGCTTTGTTCAAGGGAATTTTAAAGCCCGTTGGATAGGGAGACCCTTTTTCAAGCAATAAATAACGAACCATAGATACTCCTTCATACATGATAAGTCGCCTGCTGAAGCAGGCGACTTCGCTGTTTATAAAATTGCTAACTCCGTTAGAATTTGTTGACTGATTTCTTTTGCCCGCGCGCCAAAGGCTTCGTCGCTGCCGGTAATATTAGTCGCGAAAAAATAGCGGTGCCCATCTTTTTCTACGCAGCCAACAAACCAGCCTAAAACAAGTTTGCTATCCTCCATCGCTGAGCCGGTTTTACCTGAGAATATGACATTCTTTTCAGTGGAAAGAATAATGAGTTTCCGTACCAGTGCCATGTTATCCTGGGAGAAAGGCAAATCATTCTGGTACAATTTTTTGATGAAAGCAACTTGCTCCTTGGCGGATATTGTCAAAGTGGACTGCAGCCAGAAGCGATCAATTCCTCCGCTCATATCCTGATTGCCGTATTGGAGAGATTGCAGGAAATAGCCCATTCGCTCTGGACCTATTTTACGGGCTACTTCCTGATAATACCAGACGACTGAATTTGCCATAGCCGTTGCAAGCGTGTGGTCCTGGTTCCAGGCGCTTATGGAATACTGCTTTCCGCTCCATTTTAACAGAGTACGCTCATTTTCTTTTTCCAAGATACCAGACTCCAGTCCTATAAGCGAATTAGGTATTTTAAAAGTGGAACAAGGACTAAAGCGTATGGAACTTTGCTCTTCGTTGTAAATCGTGTACTGATCGGCAGCTTCGTCATAAAGAACAAAGGTTCCTTGGTAATTTTGAAAATACTTGCCAAGATCATCACGGATATTCTGAGAAGTAGCTTCTGCGCTTACCAGTGACCCTAACTGGAGAAAAAGTGTTAAAAGAACTAATAAGGCATACCTATACATTCCGGATCAACCCCCTTTACTTATTACTATCATCATACCAGTAAATATAGGACAGTTGAATAGATATACAATTATAGAATCATTACAAAAACATTGGCTTTTTCCTGAAAAGGGGTATAATGATAGCAGGCAAAAATTGCTGCGTAAAGGTACAAGCAGGCAGCGCGACAGGAGAAAAACATGAACTCTTTTTCAAATTTGGAATTAAGTGCACCGCTGACAGCGGCTCTTCATAAGGAGGGACTGACGGTACCGACTGCTATTCAGTCCGAGGTATTGCCTCTGGTGTTGGCAGGACGGGATGTAGTAGCCCAATCAGCAACCGGGACAGGAAAAACACTCGCTTATTTGTTGCCGCTATTCACTAAGATTGATGCAGCAAAGCGGGAGAATCAGGCGATTATTTTAGCACCTACCCACGAACTGGCAATTCAGATTCAGCGTCAAATTGAACTTTTGGCCAAAAATGCAGAGCTGCCGATCACATCGGCGCCGCTGATTGGTAATGCTAATATTACCAGGCAGATTGATAAATTAAAGGAACGGCCTCATATTGTCGTTGGATCCAGCGGCAGAATTTTGGAATTAATTCAAAAAAAGAAAATTACTTCGCAGACTGTGAAAACAATTATTCTCGATGAAGCTGACCGGTTAATGGATGATCATAATCACGAGTCAGTAAAAGCTGTTATTAAAACGACGTTGAAGGATCGGCAAATTCTGCTGTTTTCAGCGACCATTACGCCACAAACCAGGGAACGGGCAGCTGCCTTTCTTGTCGATGCTGCTATTGTTACGGTTAAAGAGCAGGCAACAGCCGTAGCCAGCGCTATTAGCCATTTGTATTTTATCTGTGAGCAGCGGGATAAGGTAGAAATGTTACGTAAGTTAGTCCATAGTACGAAGCTAAAGCAAGCTCTGGTTTTTGTAAATCGCAGTGAAGATCTTGAGCTTACTGCAGCGAAGCTTAATTTTAACGGCTTAAAGGCAGCTGCTTTGCATGGTACCTTCGTACAAGCTGACCGTAAAAAATCTCTTGAGGATTTTCGCAGCGGCAGAGTACAGCTGCTAGTGGCTTCTGACATTGCAGCCCGTGGGTTGGACATTCCCGGCATGGAATATATTTTTAATCTGGACCTTCCCGAAGATCCTCAGGTGTATTTGCACCGTGTAGGTAGAACAGGCAGAGCAGGTAAGACAGGTACCGCTATTTCGATTGTTTCCCAACGGGAAATTGATTTGATCAAGTATTATGAAAAAACATTAAAGATTGCTATTAAAGCCAAACAGATTGCGTACGGTAAAATTACAGACCTGCGTAAAGCATAGGAGCGTTTGCAGAGAAATGAATGTATTATCAATCGAGAATCTGTCAAAAAGCTATGGAGAGCGAGTTTTATTTGCTGATGTCACCTTCGGTATTGATGAGGGGGACAAAATAGGCCTGATTGGTGTAAATGGCACTGGAAAATCAACTTTTCTGAAAGTGATTGCTGGTATCGATCCAGCAGATACCGGCAAAGTTACAAAAGGTAATAGTATGCGAGTCCAGTATTTACCGCAAAATCCCGAATTTGATGAGGCCGCTACTGTACTTGAGCAAGTTTTTAATGGTTATTCGCCGGTTATGAAGGTGCTGCGTGATTACGAACTGGCGCTTGCTGCGGCACAGAACGACCCGCAAAGTAAAACGGCTGAGCAGCAGCTGATTCGTATGAGCCAACAGATGGACAGTCATGATGCCTGGCAGCTGGAGAGTGACGCCAAAGCTATTCTAATGCAGTTAGGGATTGTTGAATTCAGTGTACCTGTAGGTACTCTTTCAGGGGGGCAGCGTAAGCGGGTAGCACTGGCCAGCGCATTGATTAATCCTTGTGAGCTGCTGATCTTAGACGAGCCGACTAACCATATTGACAATGATACGGTAGCATGGCTGGAACAGTATTTGGCAAATCGCAAAGGTGCCCTGTTGATGATTACGCATGATCGTTATTTCCTCGACCGGGTAACCAATCGGATTATTGAAATTGACAAGGGAAAACTGTATACCTACAGCGGCAACTACAGTAAGTTCCTTGAGGCTAAAGCGGATCGTGAGGAACAGCAGGAAGCGAGTGAGCGCAAACGGCAGAACTTGCTTAGAAATGAATTAGCCTGGATGAGACGTGGTGCCAGAGCACGCAGTACGAAGCAAAAAGCGCGGATTGAAAGGTTCGAACAGCTTAGTTCGCAAAGCAACGACACAAATGATACAAAACTGGAGATATCCGTTGCCTCCAGCCGGCTAGGACGCAAAATCATAGAAATTGAAAATATTAGCCATCATTTTGCAGATAAAAAGGTGATTGCTGATTTTAACTACATTGTCTTAAAAGATGACCGTGTGGGAATTATTGGACTGAATGGCAGCGGAAAGACTACGCTGCTTAATATTATTGCAGGTAATTTATTGCCGGAATGCGGCGTTGTCAATACGGGGCAGACTGTAAAAATTGGCTATTTTTCACAAGAAAGTGCCGATATGGATCACACAATGCGCGTAATTGATTACATTCGCGAAGAAGCTAATAGTATTGCCACAGCTGAAGGAGAATTGATCAGTGCTTCTCAAATGCTGGAGCGTTTTCTGTTTCCTCCTCAGCTGCAATGGATGCCCATTGCTAAATTATCAGGGGGAGAAAAACGTCGGCTGTATCTATTGCGCATTTTAATGAGTGCACCAAATGTATTGCTTCTCGATGAACCTACTAATGATCTGGATATTCAGACTCTGACAATTTTGGAAGATTATTTAGATTATTTTTCAGGGGCAGTTATAACCGTTTCTCATGACCGGTATTTTCTGGATCGGGTTGTTGATAAGCTATTTATTTTTACGGGTAATGGCTGTATAACACAATCAGTCGGCGGATACTCAGATTATCTGGCAACTAAAAAGCAGGAACCCGTGCCGGTTATTTTGGAGAAAAAAACTGTTGTCCATGAGAAGCCGAAAGAGAAAGTGCGCAAGTTTACTTTTAAAGAACAACGGGAATATGAACAAATTGATGAGACAATTGCAGGCGTGGAGCAAGCTTTACAACAGGTAGCTGCAAGTATTAACAGTGCAGGCAGCGACTTTGAACGGCTGGAGCAGCTTGTCAGCCAGCAGCAGGAACTAGAACGCAGCCTGGAAGAATTACTGGAGCGATGGACTTATTTAAATGAGCTTGCCGAAGAAATAAAAAATAACTAGTACCTTCAAGGTACTAGTAGAGAAAATAAAAAATCCCCTGCCGTTTGGCAGGGGATTGTGACATTCTAGTAACGTCTGCTGTTGTTTTGGCTGTAGCAATCTCTGCAATATACAGGACGATCGCCACTTGGACGGAAAGGAACTTGGGTTGATACGCCGCAAGATGCACAGGTTGCATCATGCATTTCGCGTTGTTGGTAGCTGCTGCCACCACGGTTGAAGCCACCGCCGTTTTGTTGTTTACGGGCAGCGCGGCAATCAGGGCAACGGCCTGGCTCGTTAGTGAAACCTTTTTGAGCGAAGAAATCCTGCTCTGAAGCAGTGAAAACGAATTGTGCGCCACAATCGCGGCAAGTAAGAGTTTTGTCTTGGGACATAATATAGCCTCCTCAAATCTATTACCCAAATAGCGAATGGAGAATACTCATCGGGACTTCCCTTACCAACTACCTAATAGTTTGAGAAGGACAATGACAAATTCACTGGTACTATTTTTTCTGGGTAGTTACATTGTACCCTTTTATTTAACAAATGTAAAGCGAATTGCCTTAACAGGATAAAAAAACTTGCAATTATTTTCTAATTATTATGCTAATTCGTCTAGTAAAGAGGCTGTTGGAGCTATTGACAGCAGTATTTGGGGTTGAGATACTTAAGAAAACTACTCCGTTAGTGTAGGAGGCCAATTGTGGAAATACATCAGTTACAGTATGTAGTTGAAGTGGCTAAACAGCGCAACTTTACCAGAGCAGCTGACGAAGTTTGTGTAACCCAGTCAACTTTGTCTCACCAGATTGCCAAACTGGAAGATGAACTGGGCATTAAATTGTTTGACCGTAACTCTCGTATCGTTTTTCCAACTGAGGCGGGAGAAGAATTTATTAATCATGCCAAAGCCGTATTGGCGAATCTCGAAGTTGCCAGGCAAAGTGTTCTAGCATACAGAAAACTTCTTAAGGGAACGCTGCGAATTGGCGTAATTGCATCTTTGGGAAAAATTGACTATGCAAATATGCTCGCTCGATTTCATACGGAACATCCAGGGCTGAATTTCGAAATCGTGCAGGATGGTACGTACAGCTTATTGGAGAAAATACGAGCCCGCGAACTGGATATCGCTTTTGCTGCCGTAGCTGCCCAGGAAGGTGATGAAGATATTTCCTTTCATCATCTTGCCTATGATGACTATGTACTGGCAGTTGGGCTAAGTCATCGGTTTGCTGACAGGGAATATATTGAGCTGGCTGAGGCGGCAGAAGAAAGATTTATATTTCATCCGGCCTCTGACCGTATGCATTACACTTGTATGGAAGCTTGTGCAAAAGCCGGCTTTAAACCGCAAATTGTTTGTCAGAGCAATCATTCTCCCACTTGCTTGGCACTCATTAGTGCTGGTATGGGAATTGGCTTTTTTCCGAATGAAAAAATAAGCGGACAAAAGCTTGATATTGCTGTTGTTAAATTAAAGCAGCCAGTTCAAAAGAATATTGTATTGGCTATTGCCAAGCATTATGCGCTTTCACCCGCTGTGGTAACCTTTAATCAGTTTGTGATCGACTGGGTTCAGGCTCTTAAGCTTGAAGCGAAGTGAGAATAACACCATTGAAGCTTTCTAAAATTGCCGAGAGGCGATTTTAGAAAGCTTTTTTGTTAAATACGAAAGACCGGAAAACCAGGAATTATGGATTGCACTTTTGTCCTGACACAAAAGTACGTACCCGGGCTTTTTCCAGGAAAAGATTAAGCTACAGCTCCGGAACTATTGATAAAAGCGATTGCTGGTATGCAGAAGAGGATTTGCGATAAATAGGTTAATGGCATAAAATTCAGACAAAGGGACCATCAGCTTTGCTGGCTGCTTAGACTGGATCAGAGGAACCAATAGATGAGATAATTTGGAGGGGAAAACAAATGGCTGAAACAAAGGTAAGAGTAATTACAGAAGAGCAAAAGGCGGAACTTGCTACTGCAATTGAGAAAGCAAAAGCCGCATTGGCAATTATTGAGACTTACGATCAGAAACGAGTTGATCGTTTATGCCAGGCGGTAGCCTGGGCTGTTGCCAATAAGCAAACTTTTCAGAGACTGGTCGATATGGGTATTGCGGAAAGCGGCCTGGGTGACCCGGTAAGCCGCATGGGTAAAAGGTTAAAGATTCGCGGCGTCCTTAGAGATGCCCTTAGACAAAAGAGCGTAGGTATTATTGAGGAAATACCGGAAAAAGGTATCGTCAAATATGCCAAGCCAGTTGGCATTATAGCCGGTATCGTCCCCACAACCAATCCTGATCTGACGCCGGCAGGCATAGGTGTTTATGCTATAAAGGCCCGCGATGTAGCAATTTTCTCTGCTCATCCACGCGCTAAAAATACTACAATGGAAACGGTACGCATTATGAGGGAGGCCCTGGAAAAAGAAGGAGCTCCTGCTGATATTTTTCAGTGTCTGGCTACTGCCAGCATACCGATGGCTAGTGCTCTCATGTCAGCTGCTGATTTGGTTATTGCTACCGGCGGCAAGGACATGGTCCGATCGGCATACAGCTCCGGCACACCGGCTTATGGAGTGGGAGCCGGAAATGCAACTATGGTGATAGACGAAACAGCTAATATTGAAGAAGCAGCCCGCAATACTATGCTGAGTAAGACATCCGATTATGGTTCCGGCTGTTCTGCAGATGGAAATCTTATTTTATCTGATAAAATCTATGATCAATTTATTATTCAACTGGTAAAGGAAGGCGGCTACCTGACCAGTGAGGAAGAAAAAGCGAAATTGCGCAACGTTATGTGGGATGAAGAAGGTCACCGGTTATCCGATACGGTAGCCATCAAACCGCAAAAACTGGCCGAAATTGCCGGATTTAGCATACCTGCAGACCGTAAGTTTATTATTGTGATTGGTGACGGTATTGGTAAACAGCACTTGTTCTCCGGAGAAAAGCTGACAACACTGTTGGCAATTCATAAATATACCGGTGATTTTGACAATGCCTTGAAAGCAGTAAAAGCAATATATGAGGTCGGCGGCAAAGGACATTCTGTAGGCATTTATTCCTTTAATGAGGAGCATATTCATAAACTGGCATTAATGGCTCCAGTTAGCCGTATTATGGTGCGTCAGCCGCAGTCCAAGGCCAATGCAGGATCTTTTACCAATGGTATGCCCATGACTTCCAGTCTTGGCTGCGGTACGTGGGGCGGCAACATTGTCTCTGAAAATGTTCATTTAAAGCATTATCTTAATACTACCTGGGTTTCCAGCCCCATTCCGGAAGATAAACCAAGTGATGCTGAGTTATTCGGCGAGTTTTATGATCCGGCGCTTGAGGCCTAGAGGCAGTGATGAGAATGAATAAAACCTATCCGGACTGGCCGCAGCGAATCAGGATCTGTGAAGTTGGCTTGCGAGATGGTTTGCAGAATGAAAAACGCTTATTCAGTGTTGAAGAAAAGCTGCGTTTGCTTAACGCAGTGGTGGCTTCAGGGATAAAAGTTATTGAAATTGGTGCCTTTGTTCATCCTAAAGCGGTACCGGCAATGGCAGAGACCGATCAATTATGCCGGCAAATGCGTAAGCTTTCAGGCGTAGAGTACCGTGCTCTGGTTGCAAATCTTAAAGGGGTGGAGCGTGCACATCAGGCTGATATCACTAAAGTTAAATTAACGGTGTCGGCTAGTGAAGCTCATTGCCGCAGCAATTTAAACAAGACACCGACAGAGATTATGGAGGGATTTACCAACTGCGTAGAGTATGCCGGACAGAATAACATGACTGTATCCGGAGCGATATCCACTGCTTTTGGCTGTCCCTTCGAGGGCAGAGTGAAAGTAGAGCAGGTGGAAAAAATAGTCCATAATTTTTTACAGCTAGGGATAACCGAACTTTCACTCTCAGATACTACCGGCATGGCTAATCCCAAACAGGCATATGAACTTGGCAGCCATATGATTAACAACTTTCCATCAGTCCGGTGGGTAATGCATTTTCACAATACCCGCGGCATGGCTTTGGCAAATATCGTTGCTGGTATTCAGGCGGGAATCACAACATTCGACGGTGCTTTTGCGGGACTGGGCGGGTGCCCTTTTGCACCGGGAGCTTCCGGAAATGTGGCGACCGAAGATGTCATTCATATGCTGCATGAAATGGGGATTGCTACCGGGATTGATTTGGCAGCAGCTATGTCTACTGCCCGTATGGCACAGGAAATGGTAGGGCATCAAACAGAAAGCTTTGTTCTAAAAGCAGGCAGATGTGAGGATTTAGTGAAATATAACGATAAATAACGTAAGTAGAAGTAGTAAGAGATCTCCGGCAAGGATTGCAGGAGATCTCTTGCTTTAATTCCCAAGGCTATTTGTGTTACTATAGTAGTACATACTTTTAGTGGTAATAATAAGCTCAGTTATTTGATTTTCTGAGGAGGCCCTGCTGTGTTTAAACAAAGCGATACGCCATTACTGACGGCAATGCAGACTTATGTGAAAGACGATGTTATTCCTTTCCATACACCTGGGCATAAGCAAGGGAAAGGCATCCATCCGAGTCTGGGAAGTATTCTGGATAGACAAGCGCTTGCTCTCGATTTAGCACTTATGTCTGAACTGGATGACTTACATGAACCGCATGGCTGCATAAAGGACGCCCAGGACCTTGCAGCTGAACTATATGGAGCAGACCATAGCTTTTTTGTTGTTAATGGAACAACCGGCGGCATATATGCGATGATTCTTGCTATTGCCGGTCCTGGAGATAAAATAATTGTACCTCGCAATGCCCATAGGTCCATCATTGGTGGCATTATTTTGGGTGGAGCAGTACCTGTTTTTATGCAGCCCGAAATTGACATGGATTTGGGATTGGCAATGGGAGTAACACCGGAAACGGTAGAAGAAACAGTACGTCGTCATCCCGATGCTAAAGGTGTATTAATCATAAATCCAACCTATTACGGTGTAGCTACTGATTTGAAAAAAATAGTTGATATTGTTCACCGGAATAATATGTGCGTAATTGTTGATGAGGCACACGGACCTCATTTGAAATTTAATGACTGCCTGCCTATTCAGGCATTGGATGCAGGGGCGGATATAGTGGCTCAAAGCACGCATAAAATAATTGGTGCGATGACCCAATGCTCGATGGTTCATTGCCGGGAAGGCCGTATTAATGTTCCACGCTTGAAGGCGATGCTGCAGCTGGTGCAGTCGACAAGTCCGAATTATATTCTGCTGGCCTCGCTGGATGTGGCCCGGATGCAAATGGCTACAGAAGGTGGTCGATTGGTAGCAAAGTCTATTGAACTAGCCCGGTGGACACGGGACGAGATTAATAAAATTCCCGGACTGTATTCATTTGGCGAAGACAGAATTGGAAATCCCGGTATATATAGCCTTGATCCTACTAAAATCACGGTAACGGTTAAGGGACTGGGAATGAAAGGTTCTGATGCTGAACGCATTCTGCGTTTTCAGTATAAAATACAGGCTGAACTCTCTGATATGTATAACTTGCTTTTTCTTATTACTTTGGGTGATAATGAACAAGATGTACAAAACTTGGTGAAGGCACTTAGCGATATGGCTAGTAATCATATGAAAGATGGCTATATTCCGGAAGTAGAAGACATCTATGCAACACATGGCTATCCGGCGCAGCCCGAACAGGTGATATCGCCGCGCGAGGCCTTGTTTGGCAGGACAAAGCAAGTCGCCTTTGAACAGGCAAGTGGTAAGATTTGTGCCGAGATCGTAACCTTCTATCCTCCTGGCATACCGATTTTGTGTCCCGGAGAGCGGATCTCGGAAGAGAACATTGAATATTGTCGTCGTTTGCAGGCGGCCTCGCTGCACATATCCGGTCCGGAAGATTATACGCTGACTACGATAAAAGTTGTTGAATAAGACCGGAATGGAATAGTGTTTTTTTGACGATTAGGAGTAAGGTGGTACCAATGAATTCAGTTGATTTTAAAGCTGTTGTTGTATGTAATGAACTTAATTTAGGTAATATTGCTCAGCATTTTGGCATCTATCGCAAGTTTCGCTGGGAAGATTCCTTGAGACTTACCGAAAATGAATTAAAAGGTATTATAAAGGAACCGGAAAAGAAAGTTGTTTATATTTTTCATTTTGGCAGTCTTGTTTTTATCAATTGCGAGCATCATGACAGTATGGATATTCTGGAGTATTTGAAGCGGCTTGAGAAGAACGTTACAACGGCTAATCTCCGTGATTACTCAGATGATTATAAGATTGAAATCAATGCACAAGAGAGTCCGGCGCTTAATAATGACTTCATGGTTGTAGCTAAGCTAAACGATCATCATATGGAGATCGTTTCAACAGTATTAGCCAAATCAGTTGCACTGGAAAAAACAGAGAAGGCCATTGATTTACTGCTTGATGAAATAGAGGATGTTGTTTCGTACCTAAATCAGGGTCAATTAACGACTTCCGATTCTCAATTAGCGAAGCTCTCGGCCAGGGTTCTGGGCTTTAAATTAAATACACTCTCGTATATCATGCTGCTTGATAAGCCCGATATAACCTGGGTCAATGAAGATGCCGAGTACATGTTTACGGAACTGAGTTCTATTTTTGAGCTGGAAGACAGATACGGAAAGATTCGCCAGAAATCTGATACCCTTCTAGATATTACGCAAGTGTTTTCAACGCTTGCTCATGCTAAGCGCGGTAATCGTCTGGAGTGGGCTGTTATTATTTTAATTGCTATTGAGATTGTGTTATCGCTATATGAAATGTTTGTAATGAAGTAGAGAAAGGGAGCAGGACAATGGCGGGAGAAGGAAAATTAATCATTATTGAAGCCGGTGACGGCTGTGGAAAAGCAACGCAGACGGCGAGGCTTTATGAACGGCTGACTGCAGAAGGTTATCCTGTAAAGAAGGTAGAGTTCCCTGATTATGCCAGTCCCTCGTCTGCTTTAATTAAAATGTATCTGGGTGGAGAGTTCGGTACACAGCCCGATGCAGTAAATGCCTATGCGGCATCTGCTTTTTTTGCGGTTGACCGCTTTGCGTCCTATAAAACCTCCTGGGGAGAGTGGTATAGGCAGGGCGGAATTATATTGGCAGACCGGTATACTACCTCCAACATGGTTCATCAGGCAGTAAAAATTGCCGATGAAAGTGCGAAGGACAGCTTTTTAGACTGGCTGTGGGATTTGGAATTTGTGAAATTCGGACTACCTGTCCCTAATCAGGTGCTGTTTCTGGATGTGCCGCCTGATTTAAGCAGCAGGCTGCTTGCAGAACGGTCGGTGAAGGCTGGAGACGAACCAGATATCCATGAACGGGATATGGATTATCTTGCGCGCTGTTATCATAGCTATCGTCTGCTTGCTGCGCGTTACGGCTGGCAATCTATTGATTGTGTTAGTGCTGATGGTTTAAAAAGTGTTGACCAAATCCATCAAGCTATTTATCATTCTGTAAAGACGATTTTGTAATCAAAACAAGGGGGCTTCCCCTTGTTTTATTTTTATCTTATCGAGGATTGTGCCTGAGATTCAGTTTCTCTATTTTCTTATTAAGTACTAATGTCCACCGTACGGAAATAAAAATGTAAAACAGGGAGGGAATTGGTGATGGCAGGAGAAGTAAAAAAAGAGGGAAATTCAAATCATGACAAATCTCAGGAGGGACTTATGGAACAGCAGATTCATCAATTAGCGGCTGAGCACCATCAATATGTTATTGGTCTTCGCCGATATTTTCGCATGCATCCTGAATTGGGTGGAGAAGAGTTCGAGACACAGAAGAAAATTGTTGCCGAGCTCAAAGCAATGGGCTTGCAGCCACGTGCTGCTGCCGGTACCGGTGTTATCGTTGAAGTCCAGGGAGCGCGGCCGGGAAAGACCGTTGCTATTAGGGCCGACATAGATGCCTTACCCGTGCAGGATGAGGTTGATCAGCCCTATCGTTCGCAAAAAAATGGGTTATGTCATGCCTGCGGGCATGATGGTCATACAGCCATGCTGCTTGGTTTGGTTAAAATGTTTACAGGATTATCGGCAGGGATCAATGGTAAAGTACGCTTCTTGTTTCAACCCAGCGAGGAAAAATTTCCCGGTGGTGCGGAGGCCATGATTGCTGACGGAGCAATGGAAGGAGTTGCTGCTGTAATTGGTGCTCATTTGTGGCAGCCTCTGAATGTGGGGACAATTGGCATTACTTATGGACCTATGATGGCTTCACCTGATGAATTTAGTATTACTATTCAGGGAAAAGGCGGACATGGTTCGATGCCTCATCAGACGATTGATCCTATAAGCGTAGGCGCTCAAATTGTTGTCGCTTTAAAAGCAATAACCGGTAATGATATTAAAACAAATGAGCTGGCAGTTTTGTCGCTAGGCGTCTTTAAAGCAGGCAGTGTATTTAACATTATTCCCGACACGGCGTTGTTGCAGGGGACGGTACGCAGCTTTTCCCAGGAAGTACGGGAAAAAGTGTTTGCCCGGATCGAGCAAATTTGTAACGGCATTTGTATTGCTCATGGGGCTTCATTTAATTTTGAGGCAGTATATGGTTATCCGCCGGTCATTAATAACCCTCATGTTTCTACACTGGTAGCAGAGGCTGGTAAGGAAATACTCGGCAAAGCTGGGGTTATTGAACTGCAGCCAGCGATGGTAGGCGAAGATTTTTCCTTTTATCAGCAGCAGGCACCGGGTTCGTTTATCTTTGTTGGTATCGGTAATGAGGATAAAGGACTGGTTTATCCTCATCATCATCCGAAGTTTGATATGGATGAAGACGGTTTGAAAATCGGCATGGAAGTTATGGCCCAAACGGTTGTTAAATTATTAAAATAGGGGAGCGGATGACATGTATGCTGTAAGGATACTGCTGACACTTATTCCTTTTATCTGGACAATCGGCTTGCTGCCTTTTGCCAACAGGGTTAAGCCTTTGGTTTTAGGCCTGCCGTTTCTTGCATTTTGGCTGGTGGCCGGTATTATTATTGCATTTTTGTGTATTAAAGTTCTCTATTCGCTTGACTCAAAGAAGAATGAAGAACGTGACGCTTAGACTGGGGCAGTCGAAAGGGGATAATCATAATGTCTAATGAAAGTATGTCGTTAGCAGTTATTTTTATTTTTGTTATAGGCGTTACTATTGTGGGAATATTGCCGGGAATGAAGCGGAAAATGAATTTGGAAGAATGGGCGGTAGGTGGCCGGAATTTTGGCCGTTGGCTGAATTGGTTTGTTATGGCCGGAGAGATTTATACGGCTTTTGCTTTTTTAGGCGCCAGCGGCTGGGCTTACGCCCGTGGAGGTCCTACTTTTTATATTTTGGGCTATGGTGCATTAGCTTATTTGGTAGGCTATTATATTTTGCCTGTTATGTCTTCTATTGGCCGGAAATATAATCTGATGACCCAGTCCGACCTGGTAGAGCATATGTATGGCAGCCGTACATTAGGAATTTTAACAGCATGTATCGGGGTGGCATTTTTGCTGCCCTATCTGCAACTGCAGTTAACCGGACTGGGGTTGATTATTGAGACTTGTTCGTACGGACAAATTACCCGTATTCCGGCTATGCTGATTGCTTTTACGATGGTGGCGGCTTTTGTATATTTAAGCGGCTTAAAAGGAGTCGCATCTACCGCAGTAATTAAAGACGTGGTTATGATGGTAGCCGTGATTTTCTTTGGACTCTACCTGCCTATTCATTATTTCGGTAGTCTGGGAGGTATGTTTGAGGCGCTGGAAACAGCGAAACCAGGTTTTCTTGCATTACCGGGCGGCACGAAGAATTTGGATGTGAGCTGGGCGATGTCCACACTAGTGGTAACAAGTCTAGGTTTTTATATGTGGCCTCACTTTGCCGCTAACAGCTTTAGTGCAAAAAATCCCGACGTATTGCGTCATAACGCTGTATATCTGCCTTTGTATCAATTTTGTCTTATTTTCCCAATGTTTATTGGTTTTACAGCATTATTAGTACTTGTGCCAGCTTTAAAGACTCCGGATATGGCTTTCATGGCTATAGTACAGCATTTGTTTCCCGGTTGGGCACTTGGTCTGGTAGGTGGTGCAGGAGCGCTAGCCTGCATGATCCCGGCCGCAGACCTGCTGCTTTCTACTTCAATGCTATTTTCACGCAATATTTATGGCCGCACGATAGGCCGGAATTCCGCCCCTGAGAGGGTGGGGCGTATTGCCCGTCTTGTAGTACTGGTCTTAACCGCCCTTGCATTGGCACTCGCCATTTTCCTTCCCAATATGTTGGTAAATCTGCTTTTAACCGGATATTCGGGCGTAACACAGTTCTTTCCCATGGTAGCAGTAGGATTGTTCTGGCGGAAGGCCACCCGCTTAGGCGCTTATTCCGGACTTATTGTGGGTGAGTTTTTAGTATTTGCGCTTATATTAGGCAAACTTGATCCACTGCCTTTTGCCGGATTGAACTTAAATGCCGGGTTCGTAGCGCTGGCTGCCAATCTTGCTGTTTTTGTTACCGTTAGTCTGGTTACATATAGTACAAATGCAGGAGCGAACAGCAATGTAGTGATAAACAAATAATTGATAAGCCTCACCTGTCCGTTTACGTGAACCCCTTTGGATATGCAGGGCAGTTGAGGCTTTATCAGTGTCATCTATTTGCTTATTTTTTGTAAAGGAATTATAATGAATAGTAATCTGTAATATTATAATGGACTAACATCCAGCAGGAGGTCGGCAGTGAAGATTAATAAGATGGGCACATCGAATCCCCCTCTGCCTGTCGAGCGTGATACCAGCGCCAAGACGGAAAAAAGCGGTGATCCTTTTGCTCTTAATCTGGCAAAATCCCAGGATAGTCAGATTAAGGAACGGCTTACTGAGCTTCTAGATGCCATAACCGAACAGGGGAAAAGACTATCGACTGCACCAACCTTTGTTGAACTGAAGAGTTACCGCGAATTAGTTCGGGAATTTCTCGGTGAGGCAGTAGGCCGCATGTACACTCTGCAAACGAATGCCGGCTGGGATCGCCAAGGGCGAAAGAAAATGTTTTCTACTATCAAGCAAATCGATGATACGCTTGCCGGGTTAACCGAAGATGTACGTATCGGACAGGAGCGGCAACTGAAAATAATGAATAAGCTTGATGCAATACGAGGGATGTTAGTCGATCTATATATGTAGCAAGCCTGGAAACCAATTTGTATTGAGGATACTATGTGGGAGACAATTATTGGTCATGATCCGAATATAAAAATGCTGCAAAAAATGCTGGCAAGTGGACGGTTGCCTCATGCGCTGTTATTTGTTGGTCCAGCGGGAATTGGTAAGCTCCTTGTTGCCAGGGAATTAGCTGCCAGTTTGCTTTGCGGCGGGACAAGTCCTTGCGGCCGTTGTTCGTCATGCCTGGCACTAGCTCAGCAAAATCATGCTAATTTGCTAGTGATCACTCCTGACGGGTCAAGCATTAAGATTGATCAAATACGGTCGATACAGCATGAGGTCGCTATGCGTTCTTCTTCAGGAGGAGCGAGAGTCTGTATTATAGAAGATGCCGGTAAAATGTCAAAAGAGGCGGCCAACAGTTTGCTTAAAATGCTGGAAGAGCCACCGGAGAATTTCTATTTTGTCCTAACGGTGACTTCTACTCATTCCGTGCTAAATACCATTTTGTCACGCTGTCTGGTGATGAAGTTTTTGCCTCTGGTTCCCGAACAAATGATAGCAGCACTTAAGCTCAGGGGCTTTTCCCAGGAAACGGCTGCTGTTGCTGCGCGATTAAGCGGCGGGCGCTTAGGGAAAGCACTGGGATTGTTGTCACCAGAAGGACTAAAATTGCGGGATGAGGCACTACGCCTGGCATCAACGATTACCGAACAAACAGGAGTCTGGTTTTTTAGTGCTATTGGTGCATTGGATAAACGGGAAAATGCCGAACTAGGACATTTATTGGGGTTTCTATCCGGTGTTTTTCGTGATTTAACTATTTTGAGGACTACTGGTAATACCGAATTAGTTTTTAACATCGATAAAATAAATCAACTGCAGGAATTGGTAGTAAGCTGGCATGATCAAGCATTGGTTGCAGCTGTAAAGCGTATTTATTCAGCTGAGCGAGCTATTGCTGCCAATGGCAATATGCGCCTGACCTGGGAAGCATTGTTGATTGAATTAGCCGACTTGGTAAAGGAGGGAGGAGAATAATGATGCATACCGTTGTAGGTATTCGGTTTAAACGTGCTGGCAAAATATATTACTTTGATCCCGGTGAGTTAGAGATTAATAAAAGCGACTTTGCGATTGTTGAAACAGCGCGTGGACTTGAATTCGGCGAAGTTGTTATTGGACCAAGACAAGTTGCAGAAGAAGAGCTGGTTTCCCCTCTAAAACCGGTGCTGCGTAAAGCAACGCAGCAGGACCAGGACAAAGTAAATGATAATAAAGAAAAAGAAAAAGAAGCTTTCCGTGTTTGTGAACAAAAAATTACCCTTCACTCTCTGCCAATGAATTTAGTGGATGTAGAATATACCTTTGATGTAAACAAGATCATTTTTTATTTTACTGCAGAGGGACGTATTGATTTCCGCGACTTAGTGAAAGACCTGGCGGCTGTTTTCCGTACACGTATTGAATTGCGCCAGATCGGGGTTCGTGATGAAGCCAAAATGATGAATGGCATTGGCTGCTGCGGGCGGCCGCTATGTTGTGCGACATTTTTGGGCGACTTTGAGCCCGTGTCTATACGAATGGCAAAAGATCAGCACTTATCCCTTAATCCAACGAAGATTTCCGGTATTTGCGGGCGTTTGATGTGCTGCCTTAAATATGAAAATGATTCATATAGTAATCTGCCTGAACCTGTGAAAAAAATATCGATTGCTCCAGCAATTGGCCGTGAAGTAATAACCATAGAGGGTGAAGGCCGCGTATTAACTGTTAATCATCGTAATAAAACGGCGAAAATTCAGTTGGCTGAAGGCAAGAATATTGATATATCATGGGATGAAGTGGTGGAAAAGTAAGACATGACAGATGTGGTGCTTGAACCAGGTGATCGCCTTGATGATCTCATCATCAACGATTTAAAAATTATCCAGCGAGATGACCAATTCCGGTTTTCTCTTGATGCNNCGACTGTGCGGACGCATACGGTTGCTGTCGATTTGGGAACAGGCACAGGTGTCATTGCATTGCTGCTTGCTGTGAGGGGCGCCACGCAGGTGACCGGTGTGGAAATTAGCCCGGTTATGGCCGAACTGGCTGCACGAAGCGTGAAAATGAATCAATTGGCTGGCCGTATTTCCATTCAGAATGCTGATTTGCGTAATCTGAGGGGACAATTACCGGCCGGCGTTTTTGATTTAGTTGTGTCGAACCCTCCCTATCGTTCTATGGGAAAAGGCTTTTTAAATCCAAATGATAAAGTTGCTATGGCCCGGCATGAAGTAACTGCGACATTAGATGAGGTAGTGGCTGCTGCCCGTTATCTAATTAAATACCGGGGGCGTTTCGCTATGGTCCACTTGCCGGAACGAATTCCCGAAATCTTAGAAGCTCTGCGTCGTTCTGATATTGAACCCAAACGGCTTAGACTCGTTCATTCATCAATTAATAAAAAGCCTAACATGGTGTTGGTTGAAGGGGTGAGAGGTGCTAAGTCCGGCTTAGAGGTACTGCCGCCACTGATTGTTTATGATAGCAAGGGCAATTACTGTCCTGAAATTTTAGCATGGTATCAGGGGGAAACGCCATTATGAATGCCCCACAAGGAATACTCTACTTATGTGCGACACCGATTGGAAATCTGGAAGATATTACGTTCAGGGCTATCCGGGTATTAAAGGAGGCTGATTTAATTGCAGCTGAAGATACCCGTCACACTCGCAAGCTGCTCAATCATTTTGAAATACATACGTCATCCGTTTCTTATCATGAGCATAATAAACTGGAACGGGGACCGGAGCTGGTCAGTCGACTGCTTGAAGGACAAACAATTGCACTAGTGAGTGATGCCGGCATGCCGGGTATTTCCGATCCGGGGACGCATTTGGTGCAGCTGGCAATAGAAGCCGGTGTGGCCGTTGTTCCTATTCCTGGTGCTAATGCTGCATTATCCGCATTGGTAGCGTCAGGACTGGACACAACTAATTTTACTTTTGTCGGTTTTTTACCAAAAACAAAAAAGAAACGCCGTGATTTGTTGGAGCAGTTAGTCAATCAACCGTATACAATGTTATTTTATGAGTCGCCTCATCGTATTAAGGAAACGCTCAAAGAAATGTCGGCTGCTTTTGGTAACCGTCCTGCGGTCGCCGGTCGCGAGCTCACCAAAAAATTTGAGGAATTTATTCGCTCTACGCTTTCCGGTCTCCAAGTTCATTTTTCCACGGTGGAGCCAAGAGGTGAATTTACTCTAGTAATACAAGGGGCAGGGGAACAGCTGAACACACCAGAGTCTTTAATTGAAACTGAAATGCCTTTGGTCGAAGCTGTCCAGCTGCTTGTTGCAAAGGGAATAACAAAAAAAGATGCCCTTCGCAAAGTGGCATCGGAACGTGGTTTATCAAGACGGGATGTGTATCAGGCGGTGCTGGAAGCAGACAAATAAAAAACAGAGGCAATAACCTCTGTTAGCGGCAATCTTAGATTGCTTTACCTACCATTGAAGACAGGCATTCTTTACACACGTTTTTATTCTTAAAGTTAGTTACTCCGTCTGCATTACCGCAGAATACACAAGCTGGCTCATACTTGCGGAGGACGATCCGGTCACTATCAACATAAATTTCAAGAGCATCTTTTTCTTCGATATCTAGAGTGCGACGCAGTTCGATAGGTATTACTACGCGGCCCAGTTCATCAACTTTACGAACGATTCCTGTAGATTTCATAGTTGTAAACCCCTCTCAAATTACAATATTCGACAAAACTTGTCTAACTAAATAGTACCAAATCTTACAAAGGTTGTCAACCTAATTTTTTCCAAATAAGGTGTATTTTTTCAAAATAGTAGACATATTACAGATAAATATACTTGTTTGTGTCGAACACATGTGAAAAATGTCGAAACGAGGAAGATTTTTGGTTTGCCAATATAAGTTACTTACAAGGGGTTAGGAACCCCTTGTCGAAATAAAGGAGGAACTCTTACTATGGATAAAAAAACATTCTATATTACCACCCCGATTTACTATCCCAGTGATCGGTTGCACATCGGTCACGCTTATTGTACGACAGTTGCCGATTCTATTGCCCGGTACAAGCGGCTGGCTGATTATGAAGTCCTCTTTTTGACAGGCTCTGATGAACATGGTCAGAAAATTGAGCGCAAGGCCAAAGAAAACGGGGTAACTCCTATCCAATATGTCGACAAAATTGTTGACGGTTTTAAAAACCTCTGGGAAAAACTGAATATTTCTCATGATGATTTTATCCGTACAACAGAAACACGCCATCGTGAAGTCGTACAAAGTATCTTCCAAAAGATTTTTGATCAAGGTGATATCTATAAAGCTGCTTATGAAGGTTGGTACTGCACTCCTTGTGAGACTTTCTGGCTCGAGGCAAAGCTTGAAAATGGTAATTGTCCTGATTGCGGCCGTCCGGTAGAATTGCTCAAAGAAGAAAGCTATTTCTTTAAGCTGTCTAAATATCAGGACCGCCTGTTGCAATATATTGAACAAAATCCTGACTTTATTCAGCCTACTTCACGTCGCAATGAAATGATTAATTTTATTAAAGGCGGCTTGGAGGATCTTTGTGTATCCAGAACAACCTTTGATTGGGGTATTCCTGTTCCTTTTGATACAAAACATGTTGTGTATGTCTGGTTTGACGCTTTGACTAATTATATTACTGCAGCCGGTTACTTACATGACCGTGATAAATTTGCTAAATTCTGGCCTGCTGATATTCATTTAGTAGGTAAAGAAATTGTCCGTTTCCACTCTATTATCTGGCCAATCATTCTGATGGCGCTTGGCGCAGAATTGCCTAAAATGGTTTATGGTCATGGATGGCTGGTAGTTGAAGGCGATAAAATGTCCAAGTCCAAAGGGAATGTTATCGATCCGGTAGCGCTGATTGACGAATTTGGTGCAGATGCTATCCGGTATTTTCTGTTGAAGGAAATTACGCTGGGCCATGATGGAAATTTCTCCCGCGATGCTTTAATCAACCGCATTAATGCGGACTTAGCGAATGATTTGGGTAATTTGCTTCATCGTACCTTAAGCATGATTGGCCGCTTTAACGGCGGCATAATTCAGGCTGCAGGCGAAAAAGAGGCATTAGATGCCGAATTGGCTCAATTGGCTCATAATACAGCAGCTAATTATGAAAAATATATGGAGAACATGGAAATAAATGCTGCACTAAAAGAAATTTGGGCGCTTGTCAGCCGCAGCAATAAATACATTGACGAAACTGCGCCGTGGGCACTGGCAAAAGATCCGGCGAAACGGGCCCGGCTGGATACTGTCATGTATAATCTGGCAGAAGTACTGCGAATTGTTACCATTCTTGTTTCGCCCTTTATGCCTACTACCGCTCCAAAAATTTGGGCGCAATTAGGTATTGAAACGGCTTTTGCTGATGTACGGCTGCACGATGCCCAAAGCTGGGGCCTGCTGCCTGCAGGGACAAAGGTTGCAAAGCCTGAGCCTATTTTCCCCCGTATTGAAGATAAGCCAGAACCTCAGGAGCAGCCTGCCGTTTCTCCCGCTGTAAAAGCACAGCAAAATCCTGCAGCTAAAGCTGAAGGGAGTACTGAGGAAATTACAATCGATGAGTTTGGTAAAATGGATTTACGGGTTGCTAAAGTACTGACCTGCGAAAAAGTAAAAGGTGCTGACAAACTGCTGCAGTTTACTGTTGATCTGGGAAGTGAGGTCCGTACGGTCGTATCCGGTATTGCGAAACATTATCAGCCTGAAGAGTTAGTTGGCCGCAATGTTGTAATGGTGGCTAATTTAAAACCTGCCAAGATACGCGGTATTGAATCACGTGGCATGTTATTGTCAGCCTCAAGTGAGGACAAGCTGATTTTAGTTGATGCTCCCGATATGCCAGCTGGCAGCCGGGTAAAATAAACTCGACAAAGCCTGATGGAGGAATGTTCATGCTATTTGACTCACACGCACATATTGACGATAGCCGGTTTGATTCCGACCGGCTTGAGACTATAGAGCGGGCCAGAGAAAATGGTGTCACCGGCATTATCAATATTGGGGCCGATATGGCCTCTTCCGCCCGGTCGATTGCTCTTGCTCAATCTCATAAGGGAATCTATGCGGCAGTAGGGATACATCCCCATGATGCTAAAGCTGCTGTAGATGCCGATTACGACCAAATGGCGCAGTGGGTTGGCAGTGAACCAAAAGTCGTTGCAATTGGCGAAATTGGATTGGATTACTACTACGATTTGTCTCCTCGTGATGTCCAGCAGGATGTTTTTATCCGGCATATTGATTTGGCGCGGCAGCTGGGCAAGCCGATTATTATTCATGATCGTGATGCTCATGGCGATGTGATGAATATTATAAAAAAAGAGGCAAAAGGGATTATTGGGGTTTTTCATTGCTATTCAGGGAGTCTGGAAATGGCTAAAGAAGTGCTTAAGCTTGGCTTCTATGTATCCTTCGCCGGCCCTGTTACTTTTGCGAAATCGACTAAGTTAAAATAAATCGCCGCAGCTGTACCCTTAGATCGGCTGCTGGTGGAGACTGATTCTCCCTACCTTACACCGCACCCTCACCGTGGGCGCCGTAATGAGCCTGCTCATGTGCGGCTTGTCGCTGAAGAAATAGCCCGCTTGCGGGGGCTTTCGTTTGAAGCTGTTGCCGAAGCGACTACTACTAATGTTAAACAGCTTTTTCATATTTCGTAGATTGCGAAGACTCTCTCCGGTTGTTGCCGGAGAGAGTCTTTATTTCCTTATCAGAACTTATAAATTGTAAGAGGCGTGAAAGCAAAGAGATTGAAGGGCTTGTAGTTCTGTACTTTTGTCTTGATACAAAAGTACCAAAAAATCAAGACCTATACAAAAATAGCCTTGGAAACAGGCCTCCCTTGCTAAAATTCCGAAACTCGCTGCGCTCAAACAGTCGGAATTTCTTTACGCAAGAGAGGCCTGTTTCCACCCTGCGGGACGGCAATTTTTATAAGGGTCGTAAGCTACGAAAACAAGGAACCTTCGTTTCCCGTTCTTCGTTCTTTTTGGCCTTTCTGGAAAAAGACGGTCCGGAGGATGGAAAAAAGTCAGCTTACGTTAAGAAATCCGTTCTGTTTGAGCGAAGTGAGTTTAACGGATTTTAGTAAGGTGACTTTTTTCCAAGTCTTTTGGAAGACTGGGCCTAGACTTTTTGATCCTTTTGTGGCGATGACAAAAGGATGAACTCGGGATTTTTTCACATGGAGCCTATTAAGCATATTTGAGAAATTGGGAAAGACAGGGGGGTATAGCTAATTAGAGGACTGTGAAACAGTTTTTCTTATCTATAGCAACATTTATAAGCTGTAAGAAGAGAAGAAAGCGACGAAAACAAGGAATAGAAGAAGCCGCCGATTGTATGAACAACTGGCGGCTTACATATAGGGATTAATTAATGGCTAAATCCATCGAGAATTCTTTTTTAAACCATTTACGGTGCTTTTCTATAGCTTTGCGTTCAATGTTCGCTTCATCTTCTGTGATGAGCATCAGGCGGGCCTTTTTATCCTGAACAGATGCTTCTACATTCGAGATAAGCTGCATTTGAGTGCTATCAAGACACTCGGCCAGACCGAGAATTAGGGCCAGCTTACGAGCCATATCCCAGTCATTTGCATCTAAAAACTCTGTGTACAAACGGTTGCGAGTAAACTTTGCAGATGGACCATTATGCCAGCCAGCAATGATTGCACACAGCATCTGTTCCCGGTGGGTGAGACCGAAGAGCCGCGCATTTTCTACTAAATAGGAACTATGGCGAGCATGATCATAATAGTTAATGGTAATTCCAATATCATGTAAAAGTGCTGCTACCTGAAGGAGTGTTTTCTCCCGTTCACCGTAATTATGCAGTTGCTCCCAGCCCGTATATAGGGCAACTGCCAATTTGGTTACATGCTCGGCATGATTAACATCGCCTTTATAAAACATCAGCATATTGCGGGCACTGTGCAGCAATATATCAGGAATGATTTCTTCCTGGTGGTGTGATTGGCGATAATATTTAAAGAAGAGGCCTTCTCGCAGCCCGCAGCCGCTTGCAATCAGCTGAGTTCCTTTCGTAACGGAGAGAAGGCATTTTATAATTGTTGAACCAGCGATAATAATGTCAGCCCTCTCGCTGGAAAGGCCGGGGATTTTACGTCGCTGCTCAGCTGTTTTTTCTACCAGTATGCGCCACAACTCAGAAAAGGATAAGGGGCCCACTTTGTAATTATGTACCTTAGAGAAGGGGTAATTGCGTACTCGCTGATCCATTTTTGCGATGTTACGCATGGTTCCGCCAATGCCAATGAGCGGGATATTAAGCCTGTCCAGCCACGGAACCTGCTCAAGCTGGCGCATGATATAGTTATATAAATCGGTCAGTTGAGCTTCACTGACTTTGTTCTGTGTACCAAAGCGCTCGGTCATAGTCACCGCGCCAAAGGGCATACTAATTAGCTGTTCAATTTTTCGGTTACGGACAAGTGTTAATTCGGTACTTGCGCCGCCTAAATCAAAAATAAGTGCATCAGGGACGTCTAATGTATTGAGTACTCCGATATACCCTAAACGGGCTTCTTCTTCACCACTGATTACCTGCAAGGGAATGCGGGTGTTGCGGTGAACCATTCGTAAAAAATCTGTTCCATTCTCTGAAGTGCGAACGGCAGCAGTTGTAACGGCAAGAATTTTATTCACTTCAAAAAGCTCACACATGTGAGTGAACATACGAAGTGTTGTAATTGCACGATTCATAGCAGCTTGCTCCAGGCGATTTGAATCGCTCATTCCCTCGCTTAAACGAATGGCCTCTTTTTGATGATAAACTAAATTATAAGAACCATTGTGGTAAATATGCATAACAATTAAGCGAGCTGAGTTAGAGCCTAAATCAATAATCGCGACTCGTTCTGTCATTAGATGCACCTCTGTTCATGAACTTATGAAATATTATATTTCGCTATCTTTTTTAAAATCCTTTTAAATCACATCTTACATTTTTTACACAAACTTAACAAAACATATCAACAAGAAACAGGGAATTTTCTGTTTTTATGTCGAATAGAATATAGACTACTAGTGGGCCGGAGGTATTTTTATGGGCAAAACTGATAATCCCGAAATATTTGGCGCCATCCATTTAGGATCAGAACAGGCAGGTATTCAAATTGTACAGTATAAAACACTGGCTGACGTCAAAGTGATCGATAAAGCCTTCCGGGAAGTCACTCTAGGGGAAGAAATTTTTAAAACCGGTAAAATTAGTTTTGGCACGCTTAATGAAATTTGTGAACTATTAAAGGGGTATCGGCGGATGCTTGCCGAGTATGGTGTGCGAGACTATCGATTATTTGCCACCACTGCTGTCCGGGAGGCGCGCAATCAGCGCTATATTGTTGATCAGATTCGCGTTAAAACCGGCTTTGAAGTAGAAGTTGTTGATATGCCGCGAGAAATATTTTATAAATATATTGCTCTGTTTAAGACATTACAGGAACAGCAGCTGATAGGGAAAAAGGATGCTGTTCTTTTTGTAGATATTTCTTCCGGCGGCTTAGGGTTTACGCTGTATAAAAGCGGCTGTATTCAGTATCAGCAGAACATCCATATTGGCGCATTGCGCATTAAAGAAAGCTTTGACAAAAACCAACGTGAATCTGTGCAATTTCCCCAGGCCTTGGCGGAATATATTTTTAGTACAATCGAGCCGGTAAAAGTAGAGCTTGGCCGCCATAAAATTAAATATCTTGTACTGGCTGGCAATGAAACGAAACTGGTACTAAAGATATTGGGCCGCAGCGGCAATGATAGTCTGACAGTTATTGATCCTGAGGAGTTTACTGCCTGCGCTGAAAAACACCGGTTCTCTAATATTGCCCATTTGATGAGTGCCTATGATTTTACTGAGCACCGGGCTGAAATCGTGTTACCTACGATTATTCTATATCAGCAGATTTTGGCAGTGACTGAAGCAGGAAAAATTATCGTACCCAATACAGCATTTATCGATGGAGTTACCCTCCATCATGTAGCCGAACAGACGCAAGATAGCTTCGTTGACGTAGTTGAACAGCAGATCATTAGCCTGGCTCATATGTTAGGTAGAAAATATGCTTTTGATGCCGATCATGCGGCGATGGTAAGCGATGTGGCATTGAAAATATTTGATAGTATGACAAAGGCTCACGGCTTAGGAAAACGGGAGAGATTTTTACTTAAGATTGCCGGGATATTGCATGATATTGGGAAATATGTCAGCTTGCGGCGCCATTATTTTTATTCCTATCGGCTTCTTGTTTCTTCCGATATATTCGGCTTTTCCGATGAAGAGAAGCATATTATGGCTAATGTGGTTTACTATCATTCTAAAGGAACTCCTAATGATGCAGAGCCCAACTTTCAAGTCCTGCCGGAGCAGCATAAAACAGTCGTCTCTAAGCTGGTTGCGATGATGCGGCTGGCAGATGCGATTGATCGCAGCTATCGCCAGAAAATTACCAATTGCACTGTCAGCTTAAAAGGAGATGAATTAATTATCTCTTATAACAGTTTGGAAGATACATCGCTTGAGGAATGGACATTCGCCGACAAGGCTGATTTTTTTGAGGAAGTCTTTGGATTTCGTGCCCTATTGAAACGACAGGGGTAGGTGATAGCAATGTTTGATCAACACGAATTTTTTTTAAACCGTGAACTTAGCTGGCTGAAATTTAATAACCGAGTCTTACAAGAGGCGGACGATCAGAATAAACCGCTGCTGGACCGGCTGCGTTTTATTGCTATTGTCAGCTCTAATCTGGATGAGTTTTTCATGATCCGTGTTGCAGGCCTGAAGCATCAGAAAGAAAGCGGTATTAATAAAATGGATAATTCGGGCCTGACTGTCCTGGAGCAGTTAGAGCGGATTTCTGGATTCAGCCATCAACAAGTGAAAGTGCAATACCGGTATCTCCAGAAGATACTAGCCTTACTGGAAGAACAGGATATTCAATTTTGTGATATACAGGATTTGACTGATAAGAATCGTGAATGGCTGTATGATTATTTTTTGAACACCATTTATCCTGTTACTACTCCTATGGCGGTAGATGCCAGCCATCCCTTTCCTTTTTTAGCCAGTCGCGGACTCAATCTTGCTGTCTTGCTCGAAAAGGATAAGGGGGAAATAAAAACAGCTGTTATACCGGTACCGACTGTGTTACCTCGTATAGTAGAGATTCCCGGGCATGGTACAAAAAAACGTTTCGTATTTTTAGAGACTATTATGCAGGAATACTGCCATCATTTATTTCATGGCTACCGGATAAAAGAGGTGGCTCCTTTTCGCATTACTCGCAATGCAGACTTATCTATTGCCGAGGAAGAAGCAGTGGATTTGCTAGCTGAAGTTGAAAAATCACTGCAGCAGCGGCGTAAGGGACAGCCGGTACGCTTGGAAATCGGGAAAAGAACTAATAAAGCGATAAAAGATTTTGTGGTAGGAGCACTAAAACTAGAGGAACAGGATATATACGAAATAAGCGGTCCTCTTGATAATTCGGTATTTGCAAAATTTGCTGATCTACCAGGGTACGATCATTTGCGTTATCAGCCAATTACTCCGCAGCTTCCGGTAAATTTGCAAAACAGTGAGGAACTATTTGCATCCATCAGGGAGAAGGATATTCTTGTTCACCATCCCTATGAATCGTTCGAGCCGGTGGTTAACTTCGTTTTGCAAAGCGCGACTGATCCCAAAGTATTGGCAATTAAGCAGACCCTATACCGTGTGGGAGGGGATTCGGCAATTGTAAGGGCGTTGGCTGAAGCGGCCCAAAATGGCAAGCAGGTTACCGTCTTGGTGGAGTTGAAAGCCCGCTTTGATGAAGAAAACAATATACTTTGGGCACGACGGCTGGAAGAGGCTGGTTGTCATGTTATTTATGGGTTGGTAGGCCTTAAAACCCATGCAAAATGTACGCTGGTGGTGAGGCGTGAAAGCTATGGCATCAAGCGATATGTACATGTTGGTACCGGTAACTATAACGATTCCACGGCAAAGACATATACGGATATTGGCTTGTTTACAGCTAATGATCAAATTGGTGCTGATGCCTCTGCCTTTTTTAACCTGCTCTCCGGTTATTCTGATCCGCCTATCTGGAATAAATTTATTGTCGCCCCTCTTGGTCTCAGAGAAAAGCTTATCCAACTGATCGACCAGGAGATTCAGGGCGTGGAGAATGGACGCCAGGGCCGCATCATTGCAAAAATGAACTCACTGTTAGATCGGGAGATTATTATCAAACTCTATGAAGCCTCGATTAAAGGGGTAAAAATTGATTTAATTATTCGCGGTATTTGTGTGCTGAGGCCGGGAATGCCTGGAGTAAGTGATAATATTACTGTTCGCAGTATTGTAGGACGTTTTCTGGAACACAGCCGTATATTTTACTTTGCCAATGGCGGCGATAGCAGTATATTTCTATCTAGTGCTGATTGGATGCCCCGTAATTTAAATGAGCGGGTAGAACTAATGGTTCCCATACGTGATGATGAGCACAAAGAACGGATTAAAGATATTTTGGAATTGATTCTAAAAGATAACCAAAAGGCTCATATTATGAAAAGCGACGGTTCATACCGTAAAGTTGAGCGGCGCTCCAAAATGATTAACAGTCAGGAAAAACTGTATGACAAGGCTGTAGCAACGAGCCAGGTGCAAGAGCTAACGATTGCGCAGCGGCTAAGGCCCAGTTACCGGCATTAATGCTGCTAGCCTATTGTCTTGACCGGCAAGACAATAGCTGGTGGAAAATAACAAAAGGTTATAATTTGAAAAACGGCGAATATCCTGCTTGTATGGGGTATTTGCCGTTTTGTATAATCAGCATACTTTCTGGACATACTAGCTTTTACTAGGGAGAACTTACCAAATTTGACAATGTACTGCCATATATGGTATAATCCTAAAGCTTGAAAGGGGGAACCACATGAGTGATGACAAATCCAGGCGGCGAGGTCGCTTAAGCGTCGTTATTGCCGTACTAATTGTCGTGTCTCTGGTGGCATCCGGCTTTGTTTGGGCCCACAAAAAAGTAAACATTATCGCAGATGGACGCAATTTAGACATACGAACTCTACATAGTAAACCTGAAGACGTGTTGGCTCAAGCGGGAATTCAAATGGAATCCCGCGATGAATACCGGTTGTCGACTGCTAAACTTCAAAGCGGTACTACCATTTCTGTTCACCGGGCAGTTCCGGTAACAGTGATGTACCAGGGCAAGACAGAAACAGTAACAACAGCTAAGCTTACTGCTGGCGAACTGGCAGCAGCTATGGGAATTGCCAACCCGAACGTGAAACTCATTCCTAGCGAAGATACTCCGGTAACCGCTAATATGCACATTAAGGTGATTACCATTACTGAGTCTTTTACGGAAAAAGAACTGCCTGTTCTCTATCCCGTAATGCGTCAGCCAGATCCTACTTTGGAAAAAGGTGATGAACGGATAGTTGAAGATGGGCAGGACGGTCAGAAACGGGCAAAAATTAAGCTGGTTTTTGAAGATGGTGTGCAGACTGCAGAACAAATTGTAGAAGAACACATCATTGTGGAACCTAAGGCTAAAGTCATACAAGTTGGGACACGCGACATGGTGGAAACCTCCCGTGGAGACTTGCGGTTCCGTCGTATTGAACAAATGGAAGCTACTGCTTATTTACCTACGGATGGCGGCGGACATGGCATTACGGCCTCTGGTGTTCCGGCTCGAAACGGTGTAGTAGCTGTAGATCCACGTGTCATTCCACTAGGAAGCCGGTTATTTATACCGGGATATGGTCTGGCGCTGGCAGCTGATACAGGCGGTGATATTATCGGTCACCGAATTGATCTCTGCATGGAAGACGAAAGCGCTGCTTGGCGATTTGGCCGCAGACCAGTTAAAGTTTATGTGCTAGACTAATGTTAGAGGTTGTTGAAGGCTTGTCTTCAACAACCTTTAACTTATATTGTAAAAGCATACGTGCAGACGAGGGGAAATCATGATTCAAGAAGTGATTATTGTAGAAGGAAAACAAGATATTGCCCGGGTTAAACAAGCGGTAGACGCGGAAATAATTGCTACTGGCGGATTTACTCTGGCTCCGTATACGGTGAGGCAAATTGAACAAGCCTATAATAAAAGGGGAATTATTATCCTCACTGATCCTGATAATGCTGGAGAACGCATTCGTAAGTATTTAACTCAGCGTTTTCCCTTAGCAAAGCATGCATTTGTTCCCCGTGAGCAGGCCTATGCCAATGACGACATTGGTATTGAGCAGGCATCACCGGAAGCAATCAGGGAAGCTTTAAATAAGGTGCGGTGCCATCATTTTACGCCAGCGGTCGAATTTGCGCTTGCTGATATTCTCCGGGGTAACTTAAGCGGTGCTGCCGATGCGGCAGAACGGCGTGCTTTGGTAGGTGCTGCTCTGGGGATTGGTTATGCTAATGCCAAGCAATTTTTATATCGTCTTAATCATTATGGCGTAACGCGCGATGAATTTGAGAGGGCGCTAAGCGCGCTGGAGGAGCATTCATGATTCAGCCTACTATTGCCAATAAAGATGTAACCTTACATATCGTAAAAACGTTTGGTATTCATATGACCAAAAAGCTAGGGCAAAACTTTCTAATAAGAAAAGAAGTTGTTGATGGTATTGTTGAAGCAGGTGCTGTGAAGGCAGGCGATACAGTGCTTGAAATTGGTCCCGGTATTGGTACCTTGACACAGGGGCTGGCCGAAACTGGTGCTAATGTGGTAGCTGTTGAGGTAGACCGGCAGCTTATTGGTGTATTGGCCAAAACGCTGCAGGGGTATCAAAATGTACGAGTCGTTCACGGTGATATTTTGAAACTCGACATTTCCCGGGAAATATTGTCAGAAAAGTATAAGGTTGTTGCTAATTTACCGTATTATATTACAACTCCCATCATAATGATGCTGCTTGAACAGAGACTTCCTGTCGATGTATTGGTAGCAATGGTCCAAAAAGAAGTTGCTGAGCGAATGGTGGCCAAACCGGGCGGCAAAGAATACGGATCTTTGTCGGTAGCTGTCCAATATTATACGGAAGCGGATATCATGTTTACAGTTCCGCCGGCTTCTTTTTATCCTTCGCCTTCAGTTGAGTCAGCGGTTATCCGTTGCAAAGTCCGGGATAAACCGCCGGTTGATGTTTTAGAAGAAAAAGCGTTTTTTCGCATTGTAAAAGCTGCTTTTTCACAACGCCGCAAAATTTTCAGCAATACGTTAAAAGCTGCCGGAATTCCTTCAGAATTAGTTGTTAAGATGTTGGACAAGGCTGGTATAGATGGCGGTCGCCGGGGTGAAACATTGTCTTTGACTGAATTTGCCGCTGTTGCTAACGCATGGGTCGAACTTCGATAAGTGATAGGAAAACCTATACATAAAAAACCCTGCTCGTATTTGAGCAGGGTTTTGTATTTAGCTTTCTTGCTTGTTTTCCAGAAATGTGTCCAGTAGATCAAAACGACGATCACTGTGATAGCCTAAATGAGTTTTGTTCTGATGTTGGCGTGTTCGGGGCTGAGATTGGAAAACGGATATGGCTTCCAGACAGTCTCCAACAATGGTATCAATTATTCGGTTAGTATGAATTTGATTCTTAATTGATGAACCTAAGCGATAATGAGGAATGGTCGTTGCTACATCTATTTTTAATTTGTGCATTCGCGCCAGTGCAAGAGGTACTGGCGGAATAGCTAGTTCACGGACGGGGATTGTTTCTAACAAACGGCGGGAAACGGCATGAGGCCCATGGGCGGGGGTGGCGAGGCCGATTTTTTTATCAAGCCCTAATTCTTTGTTTAAATTATGACGCCATTGAAAGGTAGGATTGTAGCGTTCGATATGACGAGGCGGTGACGGATAGCAATTAGTCAGCGCAATATCCAGGTGCTTTAACAGCACACCGTCAACCAGTTCCATTAAATTCTCATTGAAAGTACCTACCATATCGCCATCAACAAAAGCGATAACATCGCTGCCCAGAGCCATAGCCACTTTAGCGCCAATTGCCCGTGGAACGTCGATTCCGAGACAGTCGTGAAAGTAAATGATTTGAAGTTTTGGCAGCCGCATTTGCAGAACTTCCTGCATAGTAGTATCTTTGGACCCGTTGGCTACAAGAATGATGTGATCGACAGGCAGTGTGCCGAGATTTTGCAGTACAGTAGGAACGCGGCCGGCCTCGTTTCTTGCTGGAACGACGACGGAGATCATTTCCATCACCTCAATAGCAATAGAGTACGGCGCTAACTATGACCTCAAGGTGGCCCTACTAGCTCAGTATAGGATATGGAGCGTCCAGGCTGTTGGTCACAAAAGAATTCAGGAAAATATAAAATCACTTCACATATAGGCATCGTATCGCCTAGCAGATATTTAGTATAAGTTGGTCCACCCGTAATTGCGAGTGAAACGATGCAATTCCCCTCCGTTTTTAGCCGCAAGGCCAAGACCGTTCAAATGGCATCAGATGCTAGGCGCGTCGAGGACGTGAACGAAGTAGTACTGGAAGTACATCGAAGTGAACGCCCGCAGATGCAAATGCGAAGTTCTTGGCACTTTAGTGCCTTAGTACTTCGGCTTACCCTTTACGGGTACAACGCAGATGATGTCATTTCAACGGTCTCTGTCATAGTATGTTGTAGTGGTTATTCGGGTGTTGAGGGAGGGTGCAATTCATGTCTGACATATCTGTAGGGGATCTGGTCATTCGCAGGTCTCACGGCGGTGACATTATTTTTAAAGTAACTGATATATTTCGCAATGAGTTATCACAAAAGGAACATTGTTATTTAAAGGGACTGCATATGCGTTTAGTAGCAGATGCTCCAATTGACGATGTAGAGAAAATAAATGCAGAAGATCTTCGCAATGAGATTGTACGTATGGAAAGTATGCACAATGATAGTTTGAAACGTGTGATGATGCGCCGCAGTATGGACCGTGAGCGAGTGGAGTTAAACCGCAGTGAGCAGAGTAAAAAATACAGTTTTTTTGATATTCCTGGCCGGGTATTACATTTGGATGGCGATGAAGAATACTTAAGAATGTGCCTAAAAACATATGGTCAGTTAAATATTGAAGCAATTGGCAGGCATATTGATGAGTCGAAACAGCCTGAAGCAGTACCTGACCTGTTAAAAGAATATCGGCCGGATATACTCGTGGTGACCGGGCACGATGCACTTAGCGGCGGCAATAAAGATATGAAGGATATTAATAACTATCGTAATTCTAAATATTACATTCAGTCGGTTATTAATGCCCGCTTATTTGAACCATCCCGCGATGATCTCGTTATTTTTGCTGGTGCCTGTCAGTCTTATTTTGAGGCAATACTAGCAGCTGGCGCGAATTTTGCAAGCTCTCCGACCCGGATTTTTATTCATGCTTACGATCCGGTTTTTATTGCTGAAAAAGTAGCGTTTACACCTATTAATAAGATTGTCGATATTAATGATGCTATCACCGCATCGGTTACTGGTATTGAAGGTGTAGGCGGTGTTGAGACGAGAGGAAAATTCCGTTTGGGAATGCCAAAAACCAGCAACCGGTAAGCAACTGGTTAGAGCTGCCTTAAATGGCAGCTTTATTTTCTTGACAAACGATAATTAATAATATTAATATATAAAGGAATCTTGACTATATCGCATGTTTAATTTAGAAAAAGTCAAGAAAACATTACCAAACGCTCAAAAAAAGGTTTTTTGCATTAAAAAGAGAATATTATCAGAGTGTACCAGAAGTGTATTTTACTTTCACAATCTAGGAAGAGGAAAACTATATGCAATGCACGAAAATCAGTAAATTGGTACTTTCCGGTCTTTTAAGTTTCGCAGTATTAACCACATCATTTGGAGGTGCTTTTGCTACGGCTGCTCATGCTGCCGAAGCTACTGAAGCACAAAAGGAAATACAACAGGATGTTAAAGCGGAAGACTCCGGAAAACGTAACAGTTTGCTTGTTGGATTAGCAGCAGTTGCTGCTATTGCAATGCTGAGTAATAATCATGGCTCTTCAACAAATGAAGCTTATAAAGCTACTACAAATTCCACATCTGGTACTGTTTCGTCATCTACATTGGCGGCGGAAGAAAAAAAAGCTCTCAGTCTTATGAATGCTGATCGTAAGGCCAATGGTTTGTCGGAGCTTAAATCTAACTCTAAACTGAATGGCGTAGCTCAAACTTATGCGCAGGATATGATTAACCGTGGCTTCTTCTCTCACTATAACCCAGAGGGAAAATCACCGTTTGACCGTATGCAGGCAGCGGGTATCAGCTATAAGACCGCTGGTGAAAACTTAGCCAAAAATACAGATGTGACTGCAGCGGAAAAAGCCTTTATGGCTAGCTCAGGGCATCGTGCCAATATCCTTAATAATACCTATACGGATGTAGGGATTGGCGTGCGCCATGCTTCAGATGGTTCTGTATATGTAGTCCAAGAATTTATTGGACAATAAATAAAAGTAAAAACAAGTCTTGCAGGCTTTTAAAGTCTGCAAGACTTGTTTTTTTATCTGCTATATTGTTTTGCCAGCAATAATGGCCTGCCTGAAGGATAGCGGCAGGCCATTAAACGTGAAAAAGGAGTTGTTTATGAAAAGCGTTTATTAAATGGGGCGTAATTTTTTAATATTGACGGCACTTTGGACACATCGGATGACGTCCATGGTCATATTCGTGGTTGCAGCGAGGGCAAACCTTGACTACTTTATACATGCAAAGCTTATAGAGTTTATAGCTGCAGGTAAAAGTTTTGATGCATTTTTTTTCAGTCTTGCATTTCATCTTAGGCATACAGCAATCCATATCATAGGCCGGATAATCGTAGTCATCGCATTTGTCATGACACTTGTGGCCATAGTCTTTGTCACAGCACTTATTGCCGTAATCTTTGTCGCAGCACTTGTTGCCGTAATCTTTGTAATCGTATTCATCATCACAGTCGTCATCACATTTACCGCACTTATAGTCCCACTTGGGATAATACATTTTTTGATAAGCCATTTGCGCAATTCCTCCTTATAATAAGAGACCTTTCGGCATAAGCTCAATAGGCCTTTTGTTATATACTATGAAGTTGCGCAGTAAAGTGTTATGTTGACGAAAAAATATTTTAAAAAAGCAGCCCTAATTTAGGGCTGCCTAACTCCTGGCAGCGTAAAGCCTCTGCCCATAACCTCTGCAGCATCGCTTACAATCATAAATGCCTGTGGATCAATATCCTGAACAACCATTTTAATCTGTGAAATCTGTGTAAGGCTGACAACGACAAAAATGACCCGTTTATCCTGGCGGGTAAAGGCTCCTTCACCATGTAGGATGGTAGCGCCGCGGCCAACTTCTTTTAAAATGGAAGCAGCAATTTCATCCCATTTATAAGAGACGATAAAAATAGTTTTCTTGTGGTTAAAGCCTGCAACAACTTTATCAGTTAGATTAGCACTGACGAACATTGAGATCAGTGTAAGAATCGCCAGTTTTAGACCAAACAGCATGGCGGAAAGAAGCATAATCAGGCAATTTACAGCAAACCCAACAACACCAAGATTGAAGGAATAGTATTTTTTGATGATGCCGGCAACTATATCCAAACCGCCGGCGCTGCCGTTTACTCTAAAGATCAATCCTGCGCCTATGCCGGAAACAATGCCCCCAGTAATGGCTGACAGCATCGGGTCATCAATAGGCGCCATGGAGGAAAGAAACTTTAAAGCATCAACTGTAAAGGAAAAGACTAATGTACCATAAATGGTTATGATAGTATACTCCTTGCCCAACAACCGGTAGGCAGCATACAGGAGAGGGATATTCATTGCAAATATCTGCATGCCAATAGGTAGTTTGAAGAGGTAGTAAAAGATAATTGCCAGACCACTTACGCCGCCACTGAGCAAATGGTGCGGAACGAGAAACAGATTGATTGCTGCACTGCTGAGCACACAACCTAAGGCTACAATAGCATATTGGAATATTTTTCTTCTCATTAATGTCCTCCTAAAATAAGGCTTCATCCAAAACTTATATTTTTCTTATCAGAAAGTATGACTTTCTGATTGGTGAAATAAGAACGACATAGTCTTTCGCCTGCCTGCTTAGTGCAAGCAATGTCTTTTCTTATCAATATCGCAGTAAACTCTGACTAATATTAACCATTATTTACTTCCATTCCTGCCCGGAAATAGCGGGTTTTCAAATTTTGTCGTAAAAAGTTAGCTACATTTTTTTAGATCTACTATATTTTTTGCACATCAGACAGGACTGGCGCATATATATGAGTTAGAACATCACAAAGGGGGGAATTTGTGTGGATGATAAAGATATGCGCCCGATTAAACATCTTCCTAATTGTACGCTAGGAGCTTCAACAGGTCCACAAACGATAGTTGTTCGCCAGGTTGTGGCGGAAAAGGAAAAACAAAAATCACTGGATATTCATGTGGTTGTTCCAGACAGCAAACCTGCAATTGAGCAAATCGTTGACGTTTTTATCAAAGATGTAGAAATTAACAGCGTAGATGTTATCACAGACAAAGTTATTGTTCGTGGTGAGTTTGAAATCAAAGCAATCTATGTAGCCTGCCTGCCTGACCGTCCCGTTCATGCTATGGAAGTAAAACACTATAAATGGACGGTGGATATTGATATGCCAGGCGCACGCCGGGGCATGGATGCTGAGGCAACCGTTGATATTGAATATGTTGATTATGATTTTGATGAGCATCACCATCACCACCACCATCACCGTGCTAAGAAGTATACCAACTATGAAAATAGTGATAACTTCTGCGATGATGATGATGATTGCGGGCACCACCATCACCATGACCATGACTGCGATGACAATTGCGACGACGATGATAATGATGATGATCGCAACCGCTGCAGAGAATTTGATGTTTCTGTCGTATTGCGGGTTAATGCAAAAGTAATGGCTGACCGCGAAGTTTTACTCAATAGCGGCACTCTTCCTACCAAACCAAAAGGGTAAGGACGAGGCTCAGGGAAGAGGAGGGGAGAAAATGGGTACAATTAGGTACAAGGGCGTTGCCCGGACGATTGCCAGTACGCCGGCCAAGGCGCCGCGAGCTGAAATCATTGCTGAAGAGTGCGCGTGTTTTGAACCGGGGATGGAAAAAATTCAGGTTGAGGAAGTGCTGGGAGCGGAAAGTGCCCAGCGCGTAATTGAGATTGACCTTACGATACCCGACAATAAACCGCCAATTGGTCAAGTAATTGATGTGTATATCAAAGAATTATGCATTAAGGATATTGATGTCATACCCAATAAGGTTATTGTTCGCGGTGAATTTGAAGTAAAAGTTATGTATGTTGCCGATCTACCCAATGAACCGGTGCATGCATATGAAAAACATCACATCCGCTGGACTCGTGACATCGAAGTCATGGGTGTCGACAAGGATATGCCTGCTACTGCCGATGTGGTAGTTGAATTTGTCGATTATGATGACTGCGGGTATCATCATCATCATCATAATCATGACCGCCGTCAGATTCATGTGACGGTTGTGCTGAAGGTATGGACTCGAGTTACCAGTACAACAGAGATGGATGCTTATGTCCTTTCTCCGGTTGAAGATACTATGACTTTGAATGCCAGCACCACTAACAGTGCGGTTTCCGCTTCTGAAGGCATTACGGATAATGTATCGGCTTCGCAACTGGGCGGTGGTGACATCTATGGTTATGGAGAATACAATACTTTTATCACCGGTCCTGTTGAAACGATTGCCGGAACACCCACGATTACTACAGTAGCCGCTACGGTTAATGCAAATAACGTGAACGTTCGTTCCGGTCCTGGCACGACATTCCCGTCCATTCAAAAAGTGAGCAAAGGGACGGCAGTTACGATTAAAGAACAGGCATTTGGCTGGTATAACGTAGTGCTTCCCGACGGGTCGACAACCGGTTGGATTGCCAGCTGGCTAGTTGATACTACCGGTACTTTCTAGAGTTAGACGAAAAACGCCGGGATATTCGATCTAAAACACCGCGTAGTACCATTCGGTCTGCGGTGTTTCTTTATTGACTGCTAAGAAAGTAAGTAGGAGCGATCACAGTGATGAAAGAACTTACTGCAGTCGCATACTTTGGCTCCATGAAAATCGGTGTAACTTCACCTCAACTTTTTCGTGGCAGTGATCAACAGTTGTATGTGGTTAAGTTACTTGGCAATAAAGTTGGTCCCAAGGCTCTTGCTAATGAATTTTTGGCAGCAGAGCTTGGTGCGCAGCTAAAGTTATGCTTTCCTGTTAGTGGCATTATTTCCATTGATGAGGTATTACTTAAGAGAAGCCGTCGGTTAAGAAAGGCAGGTATTGTGGCAGGGCCGCATTTTGCCTGCAAATTTATCAGCAATGCTTTTTATGCCGATCGTGTGTCACTCAGCCGGGTTGTCAACAAGTCTGAAATGGCCGGAGTTATGCTCTTTGACCATTTGGTACATAATGTTGATCGTACGGTGAATCGTAAGAACATTATTATCAAGCGTGAAGCAACTGGATATCACATGTATGCAATTGATCATTCCCATCTTTTCAAACGCGGGCGCTGGACGGTAGCTCAGCTTAGCGATCTTGCGCATGATTTATCCGTTAATACGCGTCGTACTTATGGTTTGCTGCTTAAACATTTTTTAAAACCGGAGGATTTCACTCCCTATGCCAGAGCGATCCGTGAATGGTCGGATGAGTATTTGGCACAAACGGTAGCCGCTATACCTGAACAGTGGCTTGCCGAACAAACTGAAAGGCAGGCTCTGCTCCAGCATCTGATTTATCGCCGTGATTTAATTGATCAAATTACGGCAAGACTGGTTGGCCTTATACCCGCAGCTCATCATAAAAAAGCACCCTCGGCTGAACAGGTGCTGATAGAGCCTCATGAGCCTGAGCAGTCGGTACCCGCAATAACGATGCCGCAGGAAGAAATGGCGGCAGTTGTTGAAAGCGAAAGTCAGGAGAGAAGGCGATATCACCCCTTTAGACAGATAAATGGCTTAAAGCTTTATCGGCAGAGGGGAGCGCACCGAGGAAGTGCAATTGAATAGATGAACTGTTAAAAAACCTGTGGATTTTTCCACAGGTTTTTTTGTATCAGAATTTGAGTTTAAGACGTCGGGTGCTGTACGTTTGTTTGCAAAATAATGTATCACTGGTATCGTCCCCATGACATGCGAAGCCAAGGGGCGGAAGGAATTCGCAGGTCTTTTTCGTTTCCCTGTTTCCCGTTGTTTTTGGCCCTTCTGGAAAAAGACGGTCCGCAGGATGGAAAAAAGTCAGCTTACGTTAAGAAATCCGTTCTGTTTGAGCGCAGCGAGTTTNNTGCGATGACAAAAGTACGTTCCCGGGCTGTTTTATTGTGCAAATAAGGAAAATCAGGAGTTGTACAGCTGCAAAAAGGTGTTAGTAGTTTTTCTTAAGTCTTATATTGGGCATGCTAATTGTAATGCCATTAGCAGCGATGCAGAGACAGTACGGGAATTAGTCCCGTATGTAAATAGGTGTACCGATACTGACCAAGCTGAAGAGTTCCTCTGCATTGGCATTATGCATACGAATACAGCCATTGGAAACCATTTGGCCAATCAGCCAAGGCTTATTTGTTCCATGAATGCCGTAGGCGTCATAATTAAGCCCCATCCAGCGGGTTCCCAGAACGCCACCGGGGTTGGGGATTTTGGTGGCAACGGCATAGTTGCCTAGCGGAGTGGGCGTAGAGGGCTTGCCGATAGCAACAGGATATTGCCGTGCAGGTGTATTGCCGTCAAAGAGGGTAAGCTGGCGGCGTGATTTTGTAATTAGGATATTGGCCCGTGCCAAACCGGTAGCCGCGCGTATTTTTGCTTTTACTGGCTCTATGGTGTGAAGGGCAGCTTCAGATAAACGGCAGTAGGTCTTCGGGTCAAGAATACCGGTTACAGATAGTTTTTCAGCATGTTGAAAACAAGCCACGGCTTCTTGCGTCTCTACATCAAATATTGTGCCGGCAGGTCCTGTGTAAAAACCCCGTTCTGTAAGCAAATTCTGTACGATAGGTACCAGGGGGCTGGATTGGCCTTCATAAACATGAGCCAAACGGTATGGTGGGTAGAAGAAACGAATGTTCATGGTATTGGCCTCCTTGGGGAATTGATTGTGTTGAATCATTATATGCAGTGGCAATGTATTTGGTCAGTAAAACGTGTGTATAAAACAATGGCAAAACTGGCTAGAATAGACAGGGAAGCACCAAGACAGACTGGGACTTTTTTTGCCAAAGCGAAAGCCGCATAAAAAGCGGGACGGAGGATCAATGACAACAGAAAAAACAGGAAGTCTGGTCATTATTGGTGGTAATGAAGATAAAACCAATGAATGTACCATATTGCGCAAATTCATTGAAATGGCAGGCGGACGTCAGGCACGTATTGCTATATTAACTACTGCTACGGAATTACCACGTGAAGTAGGCGATGAGTATCGATCCTTATTTACCGAATTAGGGGCTGCGTCAGCCGGTATCTTGTATATTGCTAACCGGGAAGCGGCAAATGATTTTCATCAAGTGAATGAAATTGAACAAGCTACCGGTGTTTTTTTTACCGGTGGTGATCAACTCAGGCTAACGAGTATACTTGGCGGCTCAAGGGTGGATAAGGCCATTCGCAGAGCATATGGAAAAGGTGCCATTATTGCCGGTACAAGTGCCGGTGCTTCTGTGATGAGTGATACGATGATTGTGGGCGGCGATTCCAGTGATACGCCCAAAAAGTCAACTATCAGTATGGCTCATGGCATGGATTTGCTGGCGGATGTTGTCATTGATCAACACTTTGCCCAACGGGGAAGAATTAATCGGCTATTAGGTGCAGTAGCACAAAATCCGTATATATTAGGTGTTGGCATTGATGAAGATACAGCTGTAATTGTTGCGCCTGACGGAAGGTTTGAGGTAATTGGTTCACAGACGGTGACAGTCGTCGATGGTAAAAATATTATTCACTCCAATATTTCCGAATCCAAGCCCAATGAGTCGCTAGCTATTACGAATGTTATCCTCCATATTCTTCCGGTTGGATTTGGTTTTGATATACGCCGTCGCATTCCATATGCGCTAGAGTAAAATAGACTGCCAATACAGGTAAAAAGTTGAAATAGATTTTTTCAAAAAGGTAGAATCGTTTGTTGGCAAGGAGGGTTTTAAAAATGAATATTTTGTCAACCCGGATTATTGAAGGACCGAATGTGCACAGTTACCATCCAATTGTCCGCGTAAAGCTGGACATCGGCAAATATGAAGATATCCCTAGTTCTGAAATTGCCGGATTTACTGAGCGTTTAACGGGCCTATTACCGGGTTTAGCGGATCACCAATGCTCGCGAGGGTATCCAGGCGGTTTTTTGGAACGGCTAATTGAAGGAACGTATTTGGCTCATATTTTCGAGCACGTTGCATTAGAATTGCAATGCATGGCCGGATATGAAGTTAGTTTTGGGAAAGCGAGGGGCAGTGGCAGCCCTGGTGTATATGATGTGGTAATCAGTTATCGGAATAAAGGCGCTGCCATGCAGGCCGTTTATGAAGCAGATCAGGTACTGAAGGCAGTACTTGAAGAGCGCCCGGTGAATATTAAGAAAGCAGTAACGTCAATTCAGCAAGCCGGTGAGCATAACGAGCTTGGGCCAAGTACAGCAGCCATCTACCGGGCCGCCCTGGAAAAGGGCATCCCGGTTATGCGTGTTGCCGATGAAAATTTGCTGGTACTAGGCTACGGGTACAAACAAAAACGTATCTGGGCTACAACTACAAGTCTTACTGGTGCGCTGGCTACTGATTTAGCCTGTGATAAAGGTCTTACTAACAAAATTTTGACAGATGGCTGTATTCCTGTTCCCTACGGCATTGTAGTTGATTCAGTCGAACAGGCAATAGAAGCGTTGAAGGAAATTGGCAAGCCTGTTGCAGTGAAGCCGCTGACAGGCAACCAGGGCAAGGGAGTAACCCTGGAAATCTCTTCTATTGCTCAAGTAGAGCGGGCTTTTCAGGTAGCCCGTGAGTATGATGAAAAAGTTATTGTTGAGCAATTTGTAACCGGACGTCAATACCGGTTTTGTGTGATAAATGGCAAGGTTGAGGCAGTTGCAGAGCGAATCCCTGCTTATGTGGTAGGAGATGGACGGCGAACTGTTACAGAATTGGTAGATATCGTTAATTCCGATCCTAATAGAGGGATAGGCCATGAAAAACCATTAACCCGCATTGCAATTGATGCTGTGGCCATTACCGTATTGGCCAAACAAAATTATAGTCCTCAATCCATTCCTGAGGCAGGTAAGATCGTTTATATCCGTGAAAACGCAAACCTCAGTACAGGCGGTACGGCGGTGGATGTAACCGATGTTGTCCATCCTGTCAACAAGCGGCTGATGGAAAGGGCGACCAGGCTTATTGGTCTGGATGTAGCTGGTGTTGATGTCGTTGCTGAAGATATTACGCAGCCTATTCGAGAGGGAACAGGGGCTGTAATTGAGATTAATGCCGCTCCCGGTATTCGTATGCATCATTACCCTTCAGCCGGTAAGCCCCGCAATGTGGCTGGTGCAATTATTGACTCCCTTTTTCCTGATGAAAGTAAGGGGCGCATTCCCCTTGTTGCTATTACCGGAACGAATGGAAAAACAACTGTTACCAGAATGATTAGTCATATTTGGCAAACTGCGGGACGTAAAGTTGGTATGACCACAACAGAAGGTATTTATATTGATGGCTGTTGTGTATGTGAAGGTGATACTACAGGTCCTGCTAGCGCACGTACTGTTTTAACCGATCCCGTAGTGGAAGTTGCCGTGCTCGAAACCGCACGCGGCGGCATTGTACGGGCTGGTTTAGCCTTTGATAAATGTGATGTGGGTATTATAACGAATATCACAGAAGATCACCTCGGGCAGGATGGTATTGAGGATTTGGATGGCTTAGCCCGTGTAAAGTCGCTTATTATTGAGACCGTCCGCCCCAATGGTTTTTCCATACTAAATGCCGATGATCGCTATGTTACCGCTTTAGCCCCCAGGGCGCGCGGTGAGATTATCTATTTCAGCATCGAACCTGATAATATTATCATTCGCCGTCATCTTGGCATAGGCGGCAGGGCTTTTTTTGTGAGGGATAATATTATTTATACGGCAAAAGGGAAAGAGGCTCAGGCTATTGCGTCGGTTGAAGATATACCGATAACTTTTGGCGGTATTGCTCAGCACAATTTGCAAAATGCAATTATTGCTACAGCTGCCTGTTACTGCATGAGAGTACCTGTGGCTTTCATTCACCGGGGGCTGTCCACCTTTGCTGAGAACCCTGGGCGGCTGACCGTATTGCCTGTGAGAGATTTCAGAGTATGTATCGATTATGGACATAACCCAGCCGGCTATCAGGCACTGGTTAATACTGTCAAGCGAATGGGTGCATCTCGTCTGGTAGGTGTAATTGCCGCTCCCGGGGATCGACGTGATGATGTTGTCATCAATGTGGGGCGTATTGCCGGACGAGGTTTTGACCATATTTACGTAAAAGAAGACGATGACTTGCGAGGCCGAAAGCCTGGTGAAGTATCGAAACTGCTATATAAGGGAGTTCTGGAAGCCGGTCTTGCCTCTGAGCGCATTCAGATGGTATTGCCTGAAAAAGAAGCTGTCTACGCTGCTCTTGCTAATGCTCATGCAGGCGATCTAATTGTTGTTTTCTACGAAAAATACGGCGATGTTTTCCAGACTATTCAGCAGTTCTGTCAGCAGTGCCAGGAACAAAATGTTGAAATGATACCGGCAGCGGTGGCAGGATCAGGAGAATTGCTTATCAGTGGTATAAATGTTGTTTAAGGCTATTTTTTCGATTAAATAAGCCTTAATCTAAGAAAATGTTCGGAGGGGATTGCAGGTATATCCTATTGCGCGTACAATAACTATATGGAATTACCAATGTTTATTTGTGGAGGTGCAATATGGAAGCTGTTCAATCCACTCAAGAACTTCAACTGGTTGTCTTTCGACTAGCTAAAGAAGAATATGGTCTGCCGATAACCAAAGTCCAGGAAATTAATCGTCTAGTTCCTATCACCAAGCTCCCCCAAACGCCTTCTTTTATGGAAGGAATTATTAACTTACGGGGCAGGATTATCCCTGTAATTGATTTGCGCAAACGCTTTTCGCTTGCCATATCTGAACACAACGATGATACCCGTATTATTATCGTTGAAGTCAGTGGTCAGACTGTAGGGATCATTGTTGATGCAGTCACTGAAGTTGTTAGGCTGCCTGCAGCTAGTGTTGAGCCACCGCCGCCGACCTTTATTCTTGATGCACAGTATATTTATGGTGTGGGAAAAATCGATGGCCGTCTGCTTATTTTACTTGAAATCGATAACGTCCTTACCACTCAGGAAGAAATTGCCCTGATGCAAGTGAATGGATAAAGGGAAAGCTGCCACGTTAACAGTGGAAGCTCACGCTAAAATCAATTTAGCCCTTGATGTGCTTGGCAAGCGTTCTGACGGCTACCATCAAGTGGAAATGATTATGCAGACTGTTAGTTTATCGGATACGGTGACACTGACAGAAATCCCCGGGGAAATCAAAGTAACAGCAAGCGATGTCCGTTTGCCCTGTAACAGTGATAATCTGGCATATCGCGCGGCAGCGCTGCTGCGCGATACTTTGCATATTGACAACGGTGTTGCTATTCATTTGAAAAAACGCATTCCGATCGCAGCAGGATTGGCTGGCGGCAGTAGCAATGCGGCAGCAGTTTTAAAGGGGCTTAATCAACTTTGGCAGCTTAGTTTATCAACAGAACAACTCATGGAACTGGGAGCTAAACTAGGATCTGATGTACCTTTTTGCATTAGCGGCGGGACCATGCGCGCCTATGGCCGGGGGGGGCTGTTGGAGGCTCTGCCTGTTATGCCTAAGGCTTTTGTTGTATTGGCCAAACCGTTTGTTGGTGTATCTACGGCATGGGTCTATCGTAACTACCGGACGGAATTGGTTAAGCAGCATCCTGATATACCGGCGATGATTACCTGTCTGGGGCAAGGTGATTATGATGGCATAGCCTCCAGGCTATGCAATGTATTAGAGAGCGTTACCATACCGGCCTATCCGGCAGTGGCACAAATAAAAAGACTGATGACTGGCTACGGCGCGGCATCTCTGATGTCTGGCAGCGGTCCTACTGTTTTTGGTCTTGTTTCTAGTCGGAAACAAGCTGAACAAATAGCGACTATGCTGAGAAATGAGGTTAAAGCGCAAGTATTCGTAGCAGAAACAGTGACTAAGGTGGGGGAAGAAAATGGAGAGGCGCTTATTGCCGATAAAACTAGATAGTTATAAACCCTTGCGTGAAGTGGTGAGTGAAACATTGAGGGATGCCATTGCTGCAGGAGTTCTGCAGCCAGGTGAACGCCTGATGGAAATACAACTCGCTGAGGAACTGGGGGTTAGCCGTACACCGGTGCGCGAAGCTATTCGTAAGTTAGAACTGGAAGGCTTTGTGGTTATGGTGCCGCGACGGGGTACATATGTAGCCGATCTATCGTTAAAAGACATTAATGAAGTATTTGAAATTCGTACGGCACTTGACGTTCTGGCAGCAGGGCTGGCAGCAGAGCGGATTACTGATGAAGAATTAGAACTATTAGAGCGACTGTTGGTGCATATCGGTGAGTATATTGACAATGGCGATATGGAAAAAATTGTTGATGCTGACAGTCAGTTTCATGACATATTATATAAAGCCAGTCGAAATGATCGCTTGGTCGGCATCATTAATAATCTGAGGGAACAGTTTACGCGGTTCCGGACGATCTCCATTGCCTATCCGGGGCGGCTTAAGGATACTTGGGAAGAGCACCGGCGCCAGGTAGAAGCAATTGCTCAGCGCAATGTTGATGTTGCTATGCAACTTGCCAGAGAGCATATGGAAAATGCAGAACAAACGTTGCTTCTCGATATGAATGAGCGGAGAGGTTATACGGCTGGCAAAGAATAATAAATGCAAGGGTAACCTACAGTTCGGGGGAGATTACAGCATGTATGATGCCATAATTTTGGCAGGCGGGGAAACTACCAAACATCTTAGCACATTATCTGTTCAGCCTTACGAGGCTCTTATTGAAATTGCCGGTAAACCCATGGTAACTTTTGTAGCTGATGCACTAGCCAAAAGTGGCCAGGTTAACCGTATCTTGGTAGTGGGACCTGCCCAGGCACTACGCTCTTGTCACTTTCCCCAAAACACGGTTATTCTTGAAGGCGGCCGTACTATTATGGAGACAATTAGTTTGGGTGTTGCAGCACTAGGACACCACAATAAGACGTTGGTAGCTACTGCAGATATACCCTTATTGACACCGGAATCGGTCAATCATTTTCTGGCGCAATGCAGTCAAAAGGAAGCGGACTTATATTATCCAATTGTTACGGAAGAAATAAATGAGCGCGCTTATCCCGGCACTAAGCGCACATATGTAAGGTTCAGAGAAGGTACGTTTACGGGCGGTAATCTGTTCTTAGTTAATCCGGCGATTGTTCCTCAATGTATGGTTGTAGCCGAGCGTATAGTAAGCAACCGGAAAAATCCGTTAAAATTATGCCATATATTAGGCTGGTCATTTGTACTGCGTTTTGTAGTAGGAATGTTGAGTCTGCCACAGGTTGAAAACCGGGTAGCGCAACTGCTCAATATCCAAGGAGCGGTTATTCAATCGCCTTATGCCGAATTAGGTATTGATGTGGATAAACCTAGTGATTACCAGCTGGTACAATCCGCATTTTCGGCAAAGATGTGAGTGCATTGATTAGTAAGGAAATGAGATTGCCGCTTGTTCTACGCGAATTTCGTTGTAGAATATTGCGTGTGGTGATCTCATTTTTTCATAAATTAGCGTTTGTTTAAGCAGGATTTGCCTTATTTACAGAGAATCTGAATAAAAATGTTTTTTTGAGGGAAAATGTTCGGGATTCCCATTTGTGCGGGAGGATTAATATGGAAAAAATTCGTCGTGTTGAGCGGGTGGTAGCGCTTACTAAATTGTTGGTGGACAGGCCGTACCATTTATTCCCTTTAGGGCATTTCAGCGATTTATTTGGTATTGCCAAATCAACACTAAGTGAAGATCTTTTATCAGTGAAGAATGCGTTAAAGCAGTTTGGTCTGGGAGCGCTGGAAACGGTAGCCGGAGCAGCAGGTGGAGTGCGTTTTATTCCTTTCCGGGAAGGACTGCAGGCAAATGGTATATTGAAAGAAATTTCGACTCGCCTGGCCACACCTGACCGGATTATTGCGGGCGGCTTTTTATATATGTCGGATATCTTATTTGATTGGCATCAGGTAGTTCAGCTAGGGGAAATCTTTATGACCCGCTTTGCCCAGGCTGAACCGGATTATATTATGACAGTTGAAACAAAAGGCATACCACTGGCAATGATGGTGGCCAGGGCATTTAATAAGCCTCTCGTTATTGTTCGCCGGGGAAGCAAGGTAACGGAGGGGTCGGCAGTGAGCATCAATTATGTCACGGGGTCATCGAAACGCATTCAAACAATGTCTCTGCCGAAAAGAGCAATTCATCCCGGATCGAAGGTGCTTGTAATTGACGATTTTATGAAAGCAGGCGGCACTGCCCGCGGCATGATTGATCTTGCAAATGAAGTAGGCGGTATCGTGGTCGGAACAGGCGTACTCGTAGCCACAGNNTACCGCCGCTGTACTGTCTGCGCTCACGTCCTCGCTCCGCCTAGCAACTGGAGCCTTCTCGAAGGCCTAGGCTTTGCGGCAGGAGGACGGAAGACGGGGAGAGGGCTTGAGGCCATTTGGCGTGAATAGCTCCCCTGCGGGGGTGCACAGTTAGGCGGGAGTATGGCGCTTGGCACCTCTGTCATTGCGAGGAGAGCAGCGACGTGGCAATCTCATTTTTAGCCTCTTGGTAGGAAGCAAGGGAATGGAGCTTGCTTCTTTTCTGTATACTAGGATTGATCGCTTTAGGATAATCATATAGACGCTTTGGAGGGCATTTTAGTGAAAACTACTGTTACGCTGGCAGATGTTAAAGATGCGCGGGAAGCACTTAGTAAAATTGTACATAATACCCCGTTAGACCGCAGTCATACCTTTAGTGCGATGACTGGTAAAGAAGTATATCTCAAACTGGAGAATCTTCAGAAGACAGGGTCCTTCAAAATTCGCGGGGCATATAATAAAATCCGGCTGTTGACAGATGAGGAGCGGGCGAAGGGTGTGATAGCTGCATCAGCGGGGAATCATGCTCAGGGAGTGGCTTATGCGGCAACTGCTGCCGGTATTAAAGCCACTATTGTTATGCCTGAGGCAGCACCACTGGCCAAGATAATGGCTACTCGCGGCTATGGGGCGGAAGTTGCCCTGGCGGGCAACGTCTATGATGAAGCCTATCAAAGGGCAGTTGAGATTCAAAAAGAGTCGAAGCAGACCTTCATTCATGCATTTAATGATTATGATGTAATTGCCGGTCAAGGAACCATTGGTCTGGAAATACTGGAGGATCTTCCCGATGTGGCGGCAGTTGTGGTGCCGATTGGCGGCGGCGGGCTGATTGCAGGCCTTGCAGCAGCCATTAAAGAGGCTGCTCCTCATGTCAAAGTATATGGAGTCCAGGCTGCAGGCGCACCGGCTATGTATATGTCTAAACAAGCCCATGCTGTTAAAACAACTCCTGATGCGGTAACGATGGCAGATGGAATTGCGGTAAAAGTGCCGGGAGATTTGACGTTTCCCATTATTGATAAATATGTTGATGATATTGTCGTTGTAGACGACGAGGTTACAGCCAGTACGATCCTCATGCTGCTGGAGCGAGCAAAGCTGATGGTTGAAGGGGCTGGGGCAGTGAGCCTGGCTGCTGTACTGCAAAGCCTTGTACCTGTCAGAGGTAAAGTGGTAAGTGTTATTTCCGGCGGTAATATTGATGTTAATTTTATATCACGAATTATTGAACGTGGGCTTGTTAAAGCGGGCCGGAGAATTAAAATCAGCACTCATGTTTTAGACCGCCCCGGCTCGCTGCAGCGTCTACTAGCGGTGATTGCCAAGCTCAATGCTAATGTTATAAATATTTATCATGATCGTATAGAACGCAACGTACCCTTGGGGCAGTCGGTAGTGGAAATCAGCCTGGAAACACGGGATGCAATGCATACGGATGAAATTATAATGGGGTTGAGGCGGGACGGATACCACGTCGAAATGATATAACGGCCGCCGATAAGGCCCCATCTGCTGGAGGGACGGCTGGCGATAAAGGCCCATCTGCGTTGTTGCCGATGTTTACGGAATCCTCAACGTACTTCCAGTACGCCTCCGGTTCCGGAAACATCGGCGCCTAGCATCTGGGCCTTTCTCACCAGCCACAGCTTAGTGGCGTAAGGACAAGTGGGGACGACGAGGGGTTGCATTGCTTCGCTCGCAAGTATGAGGCTTAAAGGTTACGAAAGAACCATATCTTTGGAATGGCTTGTTTTTCTTAGTTGCTAATCTTTATTGAAGACTGATTTGCTGTTTTTGCAAGAGAAACGGTGCAATAGAAAAGGTGGAAAATATGAACGACAAAATACATAAATTTTATTCAAACGGTTTGTATACTTTATTGGATGTGAACAGCGGAACTATTCATATTATTGATAAACTGACGTATGATATATTAGACGTCTTTACCGGTGATAATGAAGCGGAAGTTCTTGTTGCACTTTCCTGTAACTATAGTGAAGCTGAGCTTTTAGAGTCGCTGGAGGAATTGAAGCAGTTGATGGACCAGGAGCTTTTGTTTGCTCCTGAGTTGGACGTACCTTTATCTTTCAGCGAGAAGCCTATTGTGAAGTCCATTTGTCTCCATGTGGCGCATGACTGTAATCTGCGCTGCGGCTATTGTTTCGCCGGTACAGGTGACTTTGGGCACAGCCGTGGTTTGATGACTGCCGAGGTAGCGCAGCGGGCCGTAGATTTTATCATTGAACAAAGCGGAACACGCCGCCACTGTGAGATTGATTTTTTTGGTGGTGAGCCGCTGCTTAACATGGATGTTGTCCGTTCTACGGTAGCGTATGTACGGCAGCAGGAACAGAAAACGGGCAAGGTATTTAAGCTGACGCTAACGACAAATGCCGTTTTGCTTACTGATGATATTATTGAATTTTTGAATGACAACAATATTAGTCTGGTACTTAGTCTGGACGGCAGACGGGAAGTGCATGATCATATGCGTCCTAATGCCGGTGGCAAAGGAAGTTATGATCAGGCTTTTGCCAATATCCGCAAAACAGTGGATTCCCGCAATGGACAAAACTACTACCTAAGAGGCACTTTCACTGCTCATAATCTTGATTTTTGTGCCGACGTACTCTCTATGGCTGATGCGGGATTTGACCTGCTGTCAGTAGAACCGGTAGTTGGCAAAGACATGGATTATGAAATAAAAGAGCACCATTTACCGGCGTTGTTTGCCGAATATGACAAGCTGGCTGAAGAATACATCCAGCGTAAATTAGCGGGGAATGGGTTTGAATTCTTTCACTTTAATATGGACATTCATAAAGGTCCCTGTGTGGCTAAACGACTAAGTGGCTGCGGTGCCGGACATGAGTATTTGGCAGTAACTCCTGAGGGGGATTTATATCCCTGTCATCAGTTTGTCGGACGGGAAGCGTATTTGCTGGGCAACGTGGAGGAAGGTGTTAAAAACACTGTAATCCCCCGTCAATTCCGGCAAACCCATGTGCTGAACAAAGAAGCATGCCGTTCCTGCTGGGCTCGTTTTTATTGCAGCGGCGGCTGTCATGCCAATGCTGAAGCCACTCACGGCTGCATTGATAAGCCCTATGAAGTTGGTTGTGAATTACAAAAGAAACGTCTTGAATGTGCTTTGATGATCCAGGCCAGCTTGGCTTTGGCGAAGTCGGGGAATGGACCGCAGGCTGTCTAGTAAATAAGAGGGCTGTATGAGACGATTAGGAATTACGGTTACAGGTATTGTACAAGGGGTGGGGTTTCGCCCGTTTGTTTACAAGCTGGCTCGGCGTTTTCAGTTGACAGGCTGGGTGTTGAATAACAGCAATGGCGTGGAAATGGAAGTAGAAGGCAAAGAAGCCTCATTGGAGGCGTTTATCCTGGCCTTGAGGCTGGAAGTGCCGCCACTTGCTGCTATTCAGGATATTACTTTGCGCAGGTGTACAGTGTCCGGTGACGACTGTTTTGTTATTCGACAAAGTACAGATGACGCTGTTGCTAAAACTGTATTGATTTCGCCTGATGTAGCGACTTGCACCGAGTGCGAAGGGGATATCAGAAATTCTGCTGACCGGCGATATGGGTATCCTTTTACTAATTGTACCAATTGCGGCCCTCGTTATACTATTATCCGGGACATACCATATGACCGTGAAATGACAACCATGGCAGGTTTTACCATGTGTAAATTCTGCTGCCAAGAGTATGATAAGCCTGCTGACAGACGTTTTCATGCTCAGCCTAATGCTTGTCCGGTATGCGGACCGGTTTACCGTTTGCTTGACAGGAGCGGGAAGGAATTGCCTGGTGATGCTGTGCAGGAGACGCGGCAGCTTATTCGTGCAGGTAATATTTTGGCCATTAAAGGAATTGGCGGCTATCATTTAGCTTGTGATGCCTGCAATGAAATGGCGGTGCAAGCACTAAGGGAGCGCAAATTTCGCGCAGATAAGCCTTTGGCTGTAATGGCAGGAAGTTTACAAATTGTTCGTCAGTTGTGTCATGTATCACTGTCAGAAGAAGAACTGCTAACCAGCCAGGCCAGACCGGTCGTACTGCTAGCTAAAATAACCTCCCATCTAATAGCGGAGGGCGTATCGCCTGCCAATCTTTACTTGGGTGTCATGCTGCCCTATGCTCCCATTCATCATGTATTGCTTACTGACACGGATGTTTGGGTTATGACCAGCGGAAATACCAGCGATGAACCAATTGTCTATATGGATGCCGATGCATTGGAGAGACTGGCTGATATTGCCGACTATTTTCTTGTTCATAACCGGCCAATTGCGAATCGGGCCGATGATTCTGTACTGCGTGTATTTGACAATACAGCCTATATGCTTCGACGCAGTCGCGGATATGTTCCGTCTCCGCTTGAAGTTGCCTGGGTAATGCCGCCGCTGCTGGCAGTGGGAGGCGAACTAAAAAACAGCTTTTGTCTGACAAGAGGCAAGCAGGCTTTTCTTGGACCTCATATTGGTGATTTGGCGAATAGCCAAACTTTTACGTATTATAAGGAATCAATTGAGCATTTTAAACGACTTTTTTCTATTGAGCCTCAGTTAGTGGCCTACGATCTGCATCCGGACTATATGGCAACGCGGTATGCACTGCAATTGCCGCTGCCCCACATCGGTGTACAGCATCATCACGCTCACATTGCCGCCGTAATGGCTGAACATGGTTTAAACGAGCCGGTAATTGGAGTTGCATTTGATGGTACGGGGTATGGTACGGATGGTCATCTGTGGGGAGGCGAGTTTCTCGTCGCCGACTTAAGCCAATTTAGCCGCGAGGGACATTGCCGGTACATGCCGCTGCCAGGTGGAGAAAAAGCAATTACTGAGCCATGGCGAATGGCTGCCTGGGTGCTTAGGTCGCTTTACGGAGAACAGATGAAGGAGCTTGGTATTGCCTGTACCAAGCAATTGCCGGTGAATTGGCAGTTGGCCATGCAAGCCGCGGACAAGGGAGTGAATTCTCCGCTTGCCTCCAGTATGGGACGCTTGTTTGATACGGCAGCAGCCATACTTGGAATCCGGCAGGTTATTCATTATGAAGGTCAGGCTGCTGTTGAACTGGAATTAGCTGCACAAGGGATAACTGGCGAACTGCTGCCCTACCAGTTTTCTCAGGGAAGGCCGGCGATACTTGATTTTATGCCTGCTTTCCACGCTATAACGCAAGGTTTGCGCAACGGTGCCTCCCGTGAATACCTGGCTGCGTCCTTCCATTTGACGGTGGCCGATGGGGCAGTAAAAATGGTGCAGCAGATCAGCCGCAATACAGGCATTACAAAAGTAATATGTAGTGGCGGCGTTTTTCAAAATATGACTTTGTTAAAACAAATCTTCAGAATGTTGGAAAAAGATTCCTTTTCTGTGTATGTTCACCGCAATGTCCCACCAAATGACGGCGGTTTAGCGCTTGGCCAGGCAGTTATTGCTGCCCATAAGGCGGCGGGCTGGGAGAAGTAAAATGAGGTGGTTAACGTGTGTTTAGCCGTACCAGCAAAAATAGTTGATAAACAAGATATGCTGGCCACTATTGAACTTAGCGGTGTGACTCGGCAGGTCAGCCTGATGCTGCTGCCTAATGCTGTGCAGGGAGAATGGGTGCTGGTCCATGCCGGATTTGCCATCCAACTGATTGATGAAGCGGAAGCACAGAAGACTTTGGACCTTTTTAGGGAACTGGAGCTGTATGAGGAAGCTTAGTGCTGAAGAACTCCGTCTGACTGCTCGATTCTTTAGTAATGAGATAGGAAGACTCGCGACTCGTCCGATTCGGATTATGGAAGTTTGCGGATCTCATACGGTAGCTATATTCAAAACCGGTATCCGGCAGTTACTGCCGGAACACGTTGAGTTGGTCAGTGGGCCCGGCTGTCCTGTCTGTGTTACTCCCAACGATTACCTGGATCGGGCTGTCGCCTACAGCCGCAGGCAGGATGTGATTATTACCACCTTTGGCGATATGCTGCGGGTTCCCGGTTCGACATCCACTTTACAGTTGGAGAAAGCCAGGGGAGCGGATATTCGTATTGTCTATTCTCCGCTGGAAAGCCTGGAAGTGGCTAAAGCCAATGCCGATAAGCGCGTCGTTTTCCTGGCAGTTGGCTTTGAAACAACCGCGCCGACAGCAGCTGCCACTATACTGGCGGCTGAGCAGGCCCGGATCGATAATTTTTTTGTATTAGCCTCGCATAAGCTGGTTCCACCGGCATTACAGGCACTGCTGGAGGACGGGACGACAAGAATAGACGGCTTTTTATTGCCCGGTCATGTAAGTGCAGTCATCGGTGAGCAGCCTTATCAGTTTCTCATTAGCGATTATCAGACTCCTGCTGTAATAGGCGGTTTTGAGGCACTTGAGATTTTGCAGGCAATTTATCATTTGGTTAAGCAGCTTCATGAAGGGACCTCACAACTGGAAAATCAGTACCGACACATTGTCCGCCCGGATGGTAATCGTGTTGCCCGTACGGTACTGGACAAAGTATACTGTATAGTAGACAGTAACTGGCGGGGAATTGGTATGATTCCTCATTCAGGGCTTGCCGTGAATGACGGCTATCGGCACTTCGATNNTGGGGAAGTGTTAAAAGGGAGTATCAAGCCTGGTGAGTGCGGCATGTTCGGCACGTTTTGCACACCGGAACATCCTGTGGGTGCTTGTATGGTTTCTATTGAAGGAACTTGTGCTGCCTGGTATAAGTACGGAGCCGGGAGGTTTCAGTTATGAGGATGAGTGAATATATCCAGCTGGCCCATGGAAGTGGCGGGAAACTGAGCCATGATCTAGTACAGCACATTATGCTGCCTGCCTTTAACAATCCTGCGCTGGCTTTGCTGCATGATGGTGCCCAAGTACCGGTTGATGGCTTAAGAATGGCGTTTTCTACCGATTCATATGTTGTTAAACCACGTTTTTTTCCTGGTGGTGACATTGGCAAACTCGCTGTCTGCGGCACAGTTAATGATGTAGCGATGAATGGGGCAATACCGCGGTACTTAAGTGCCGGCTTTATCATAGAAGAAGGATTTCCGGTTGCTGAACTGCGGCAAGTTGTTGCTTCTATGCAGCAGGCAGCACTAGAAGCAGGGGTGACAATTGTAACCGGTGACACTAAAGTTGTGGAAAAAGGCGCAGTTGACGGCCTGTATATCAATACTTCAGGAGTGGGCTTTATTCCGGAAGGAGTCAATATCACTCCCGGACGGGTTAAACCAGGGCAGGATGTTTTTATTAATGGCTATATCGGAGATCACTCAATCGCTGTTATGGGGCAAAGGCATGGTTTGACTTTGCCGGCCGAAGTGCTTAGCGATTGTGCACCGTTAACGGGTCTTGTCCGGGAACTGCTGACGGCCATTCCGGATATTGCCCTGCTGCGGGACCCAACCCGGGGTGGCGTGGCAACAACACTTAACGAGATTGCTTTGCAGGCTAACGTCGGCATCCTGGTAGAGGAAACAGCTCTTCCCGTGAGGCCGGAAGTACAGGCTGTCTGCGATATATTAGGCTTTGACCCGTTGTATTTGGCAAATGAGGGAAAAGTGATCGTGATTGCTGATTCCTGTCACCGTGAAAAGATAGTGGAAGTTATGGCAAATCACCCTTATGGTGCCCATGGCCGGTTAATCGGTTCGGTTGCCGCTCGGCCTGCCGGACAAGTCGGCTTGCAAACGGTTATCGGCGGTATACGCTTGCTGGATATGCTGGCAGGAGATCAACTGCCCCGTATATGTTAGGTTACCACTCGGCTAAGGAGGGAAAGCAGCATGCACATGGATTTTGGTCTTAAACAGGAATTACATCAGAAGCTGGTTATGACTCCCCAACTATGTCAGGCAATTGCCATCTTGCAGCTTTCCTCTATGGAGTTAGCCGAGATGGTTGAAAAAGAATTACTTGATAATCCTGTCCTGGAACTGTCGGAACCAGTTGAAGCCAAACCGGCGGAAGCGGAAGCTCAAGGTGAAACACCTGCTGTAACCGCAGAAGAAGTGGATCGGTACCTGGACTGGGCCGAGTATTTTGATGGACCTAATTATAAAGAGTATACCCCTGTCGAACGATCAGAACAAACTACCTTTGAAGCTTTAGTTTCCAACTCGATAACCTTGCAGGAGCATCTTGAATTTCAACTGCATATGGCCGTATTGAGCAGCATCCCTCGCCTGGCAGGTGAGTATCTTGTGGGCTGTATAGATGCTAACGGGTATTTACGCGTAACGGTGGAAGAGGCAGCCGAGGCTTTAGATGAGCCGCTAGAGATGGTGGCAGCTGTACTAGACCTTATTCAAACCTTTGATCCTCCCGGAGTAGGCGCACGCAATCTTCGTGAATGCCTCTTAATTCAGGCTAAACAGCAGGGCGTTACTGATCCCATCGTGTATGCCGTCATCGAAAACTATTTGGATGACATCGCTGCGGGCAAATTGAAAAATATTGCCGATAAGCTGGACTGTACTCCGCGGGCTGTTCAACAGGCTATGGATATGATCCGGACCTTTGATCCTAAACCGGGTTGTTCTTTTGGCGGTGGCCAGTCCCAATATGTCATACCCGACATAACGGTAGAAAAAGTGAACGGCAGCTATGTCGTTATTATTAATGATAATGATACACCGAATCTTACGATTAATCCCTATTACCGGCATGTTGTGCGTGAAGCCGATACAGAGGCAAAGAAATACGTCGAAGGACGTATTCAGGCTGCTGTTTGGCTGATTAAAAGTATCGAGCAAAGACGCCGCACATTGTATAATGTGATGGAAGCGATAGTATTAATGCAAAAGGATTTTTTTGATAACGGTCCCAATTACTTGGCACCGCTTACGATGAAAAAAGTGGCGGACCAGGTTGGCATTCATGAATCAACAGTCAGCCGGGCCACTGCCAATAAATATGTACAAACGCCTCATGGCCTGTTTAGTCTCAGAACCTTCTTCACTGCTGCTGTACAAAATGCTGATGGGCCAGACGTGGCGGCAGGACGGATTAAACGGGAACTCAAAGAAATGATAACAAAAGAAGATCCCTCTCAGCCCTACAGCGATCAGGCACTGACCGATATTTTTGCCGAGCGAGGTGTTACCGTCTCCCGGCGAACAGTTGCGAAATACCGGGAAGAACTGGGAATTGCGGCTTCTTCGAAGCGAAAGAGATATTAGAAAATGAGTAAGCGACCTGCCTAATTAAGGTAGGTCGCTTTTCTGCATGATAAGAAATTTAAGCTATGCTTAGTATTGAATGCATTCCATAAAACAGGTTATATCCGATAATGTACTTTTGCCTTGATGCAAAAGTACCAAAAAATCAAAACCTGTACAAAAATGGCCTTGGCAGCAGACCGACCTTGCGGAAAGACCAAAACTCGCTTCGCTCAAACAGTTGGTCTTCCTGGTCGCAAGGCCGATCTGCTGCCACCCTGCGGGACGGCAATTTTTGTAGGGTCGCAGGAGACGAAAACAAGGAACAAAAGAACGGAGAATAAGGATCTTAGCTGTAGATATTTTTGTGTCACTGGAACCGTCCCCGTGCCACACGTTTCTCTTTCTTCTTCGGCCTTTCTGGAAAAATACGGTCCGAAGGTGGGAAACGGCCAGCTTACGTTAAGAAATCCGTTCTGTTTGAGCGTTAGCGAGTTTCACGGATTTTAGTAAGCTGGCCGTTTCCCAAGTATTTTGGAAGACTAGGCCTAGACTTTTTGGTTACTTTTGTGGCGATGACAAAAGTAACAACCGTGCTTTTTCCTTTACACGTCCTGCCAATAAAAGACAGACTTATTTTGCTGTTAGCCCCGCGGCCAATACATAATAACCAGCACTCCTGCCAAGGAGATCACCCCACCGATAATATCAAACCGGTCCGGCAGCACCTGATCCACTTTCCAGCCCCAGAGCAGGGATAAAACAATAAAAATTCCCCCATAGGCAGCATAGACACGTCCGAAATTCGCTGGCTGCAGAGTGGGGATGATACCGTATAAAACGAGAATTACCGCTCCAAAGAGAGCGTACCATAAGCTTTTTCCTTCTCGCAGCCATAACCAGATCAGATACCCCCCGCCAATCTCCAGAATACCGGCAGTCACAAAGTAAAATAATGATTTAATTGTTTCCATTGAAATTCACTCCAATCGCTAAGCTCAGCATAAAACAAATATTTTTTTCCGTCAATAAAGTGATGAAAGATCGAGGTGTTAGTTATGCTGTTTGAAAAAAACGGAAAATGCTGTATGCTAAAAGGGTATACTTAACATAGCTGAAGGAGGACGGGGAGATGGGAATAAAAATTACATTCTTAGGAAGTGGCGATGCTTTTGGTAGCGGTGGGCGCTTGCAGACCTGTATTCTGGTTGATCAGGGAGAAGACAAGTTTTTGCTTGACTGTGGAGCATCATCCCAAATCGCTATGCGTAAGTATCAGATTAAACCCAATGAAATTAGCACTATTTTTATTTCACATTTGCATGGTGATCATTTCAGTGGAATTCCGTTTTTTATATTAGATGCGCAGATGATAAGCAAACGGACAGCACCGCTTACCATTGTCGGGCCGATAGGAATAAAGCAGCGTGTTCTCAATGCGATGGAAGTATTGTTTCCCGGCTCTTCTAAGACAGAACAAAAATTCACAGTGACTATCCGGGAGTTAAAGGCCGGAGGGTCTGATGATATTAATAGTCTGCATATTACTTCCTATCCGGTATCTCATCCCAGTGGCAGCCCTTCTACAGCCTTACGGGTTGAGGCTGCAGGCAAAGTGATTGCCTATACCGGCGATACTGAGTGGCAGGACAGCCTGATAACCGCTGCCAGAGGTGCTGATATACTGATTTCCGAGTGTNNGTGCGGTTTCATCTCGACTATCATACGCTGATGGAGCATTTGGACGAACTACAGGTTAAGCGCTTAATACTGACACATATGAGCGATAATATGTTAGCTAATGTAGATCGGATTTCCTGTGAATATGCCGATGATGGTAAGATCATAGAAATTTGAAGAATTTTACTGTGCGCTATTGCAAATTGCTGCCAGTTTGTTATACTTGATTTGAGCATATGCTCAAATGAGGGGTGGGTTTATGCCCAGACAACGCTGTTGCGGGTTAATTGAAGAGGCGCCTGACTGCCGGGGATTCATTCCTGAGGGCGGACATAGAGGCGAAGCGGTAGTACTTGGTTTGGAAGAACTGGAGGCTATTCGTCTAAAAGATCAATGCGATATGGAGCAAGTTGATTGTGCGGCGGCCATGGCCGTGTCACGGGCAACTTTTCAGCGAATTTTACGCTCCGCCCGCCTAAAGATTGCCAGCGCTCTGGTAGATGGACGCACTATCTTAATTCAAGGGGGGAATTATCGTATGAAAAACCGGACTTTTGAATGCCGTGATTGTGGCAAACGGTGGGAAGAGCCGCCTTGCACCGAAGGCGGTAAACATGGTTATGAATTGGCGTGTCCAGCTTGTGGCAGCATGAAAAAGATGCGAATAGAAGAAGACGGCTCCAAGCAAGCCTGTGGTCATAACGAGGCTGGCCATAAGCATGGCTCAGGCTGCTGTGGCGGTGGCCATCACAAACACGATTAATAAATACGGAGCATGCCGTAATTGATTTTTATAAAAAGGGGACTGTCCCCTTTTTTCTTTGCATTGCCAGTTAGTAGGCTTTGCTGGCATAATAGAGATAAGATAATCACTGTTCAGTATTTGCTGGAGGTAGTTATGACGCAACAAAAGCGCCTGCCTGTGCCGGTTTGGCTAAGACAAATGGTAAGGCAGGCTAAGCAGCATGGCAATGGCTCCTTACACAGACATACAGCGGAACAAGTGGAGCATCATCAATTGCATACGGTTTGCCAAGGAGCCAGGTGCCCTAATCAGGGCAGCTGTTTTTCGCATGGAACGGCTACTTTTTTAATTCTTGGTAATTCATGCACGCGAAATTGTGCATTTTGTGCAGTGGACCATGGCATCCCTGCAGCGATAGATGCCGATGAGCCTTGCAGGGTAAAAGCAGCCGCCGGTAATATGGGTTTGAAGCATGTGGTAGTAACAGCAGTTACCCGTGATGACTTACCTGATGGAGGTGCAGGTCACTTTGCAGCCGTCATAGCTGAGCTGCGGACTTTGCCTCAACCGCCGGCAGTAGAAGTACTTACCTCTGATTTTCAGGGAAATGTGCAGGCGGTTGCTGCTGTACTGGCAGCAGAACCGGAAATTTTTGCCCACAATGTGGAAATGGTACCTCGCCTGTATGCTGCAGTACGTCCAGGAGCCGAGTACAACCGATCGCTGGCAGTGCTCAACTATGCGGCTAGTCATGCTAGTGCTGGTACGGTGATAAAGACGGGGTTCATGGTGGGATTAGGTGAGGAGCAGCAGGAAATCAGGCAATTGCTGAGTGACTTGCGGGCGGCAGGTGTGGAAATGGTGACAATCGGCCAATATCTGGCACCAACTATGCGCCATTATCCTGTACAGCGGTATGTTACACCGGATGAATTTGACCAATTAGCGCAGGAGGCAAAGCAAATGGGCTTTGCCAGCGTAGCCGCAGGGCCGCTTGTGCGCAGCTCGTATCACGCAGGTGAGTTTTACCAGGAAATGCAGCTCTTACGGTAGCGAACGAGTGCCAGGTCTTGTTGTAGATGCTGTGTAACCGGTGCTCTATGTAGAACTCAAATTTCTATGGTAAAAATGTAAAACGATAGGAAGAAGAAAACTATTCTTCTTCCTATCGTTTTATTTAAAAACTACCTTTTTGTAACTGCTTAATTTTTATGCGGCACTGTCATCTACTGAAGCTACCGGGGAAGTGATTTCTTTGCTGACTGGAGCCGCTTCAGCGACAGCCGGATTCACATCGCTTTGGGGAGCTGTTAATAGGGGAGTACTGGAATTGCTGGTGATAGCTGCTGTATTGCTGGTTTTAGCTGTGCTTGCTTTAGCGGAGCTGCTGTGTCCTATTTTCCAGGTTGCGCCAACACGGCCTGCCGTTTCACTGCCACAAATAGAGATGGCGGCATTCAACAAAACATCATTTTTTACATAATGATAGACACCGGCAGCAAAAGCTGTTTCACCACCATAGTTACCAATACCAACAGAAAGCTGGGTAGGTTCATTGGCATCATAGTCCATAGGAGCTAGAGCAGAAAACGCTGAAGCTAGAGCGCCAACTTTATCAACTCTTGAAGAAAGGTTATTATAATCAATTTTGGATTGATCCGCATAACTTTTGGCTAGAACTTCGGATTTTTTAGCCTCATCAGAGGAGCCTTTAGCACTGGTTGCAGAGGAAGCAGCTTGATTAGCCGAGTTACCTGCGTTATTTTCGGAAGTTTTGGCATTAGCCTCTGAAGTAGCAGCACTAGCAGCAGAAGCTTTGGAGTCAGCAGCAGCATCGACCGATA
>DDHB01000098.1 GCA_002337925.1 Sporomusaceae bacterium UBA1887 | reverse complement strand
CCAAAATCGACAGTGAATGCTGCCTTGTATCCAGCTGCCGTAACAGCGTCTTTTACCTGTTGATTGTAAGAGCCTCCGGGATACGCCAGATAATGCACCGGATCACCCAGTCGCCACTCAATGCCTTCCTTGGATTTTACAAGCTGATGCTTCGCTTCTTCCGGCGAAACTTCAGCAAGCGGCACATGACTAAGCGTATGTGAGCCAAACTGAAAACCAGCCTGCCGCATTTCCTTCACCTGATCCCAGTTCATATACCACGAGTCGTGTCCAACAACATCCGTAATTAAAAATATAATTGCAGTAAAACCGTATTTTTTCATAATAGGATAAGCATTTGTATAATTGTCGGCATAACCATCATCAAAGGTAATCAACACAGGCTTGGGTGGCAGACTCCCCTTCTGGTAAAGGTAGGCAAACAATTGATCGGCCGTTATTGCCGTATATCCTTTATCAGCTAAATATGCCATCTGTCTGTCGAAATTTTTAATGCTCAGCGCTAACGGATTGTTTGAATTATCTTCAACCTGATGATAATTCAATACCGGAATACCCGCTGATACATCATCGGGGGCATTGTAAAAATAACTGCCAGCTATAAGCAAACCTGCAATACATAGCAATAGAAAATAGAGCATCTTCTTTTTCAAGTCGTCACCTCATGTGATAATTATCCCGGTCACTGCCTGTAGAATAAGATCGGGCAACCAAAATAGGAATGTTTCTTTGATAAATAATACGCCATTTAACAATAAACAGCAATAGAACTTCAGCGTTATTTCGCCAGACAACCTATTTAATCAGGGGATCAGCTACTGCATAGCTGATCCCCCCTGAGCTAATTGGTTATTTAATTTTTGTTTGCTGAGCCATCTGCCTGCTCTTCTGATTGATTTTTTCGATAATTTGCTCCATATAAGTTGTACTTCCTGACATAATATCCTGCAGTGATTTACTTTTAAACTGCAACAGATCTAATCTGGTGTTGTAGCCGATTGCTTCAGTCATCATAAGATATTCATCTGAGATGTCGGTAGGAATACCGAGCTTCACAATTTCTTGTTTTAACCGACCTGTTTCTTTTAAAAGCTCAGCCCCACTCATTTCTTGCAAAGAGTAACCTAACTCCTCCCATAGCTCGACAGGCTTATAGATTGAGTACTCATATTTCATAAAATTAACAACAAAGTTTTCTTCAGCCTTAAATCCATACTTAGCTGCGTTTTCCATCCACTCGGTCTCAGGAAACATCCCGGGGGGATTAACAATGACCGTATCAGGATTAGATTCTTGAATAAGGCGCATATCTTCCCGGAATACCTCTTCCAGTGTTACACCTTCTACCACCGGGCAGGGATAAATCAAAGATAAACCTACACGGCAGTTATTCTTAGCCGCAGAGGATGCCAGCTTAATGCAATTAATGGTATCCACAATATCCTTACTCCGGACGCCCTTATTCATCACCTTTTCATTAATAAGGTCATGCCCCGTTTCTCCCCCCATAAATACCGCTCTCAACCCTGCCTTAATCATTATGTAATATGCGTCGTATAACGCAGGGGTCACTTTAGTAGCTCTGGCGAACATGGAAAAGTTGATAGTTAAGTTGCGTTTGAGTATTTCTTCAGCAATTTTTTTACCATGCTCAACTGGAGTTTCGGAGCTGCTAAATCGAAAGAAGGAAATACCTTGCCGGGCCATTTCTTCAATTTCGTCGACAATTTCTTCGATAGGCCGCGATTGATACGTACTATTTTGCCTGGTATGAGAGCAAAAACTGCATTTGTTCCAAGAGCAGCCAAAGCCGTCAACTAGTGTATGGAAAAAAATCTTCCCTTGTAAATCTTCGCTTCGGTATCTAGGCGTCGGAAATACATTCTTAGTTAGGCTGCTCACTGTGCCATAAGTTCCCATTTTTATAAGCTTAGATGCACTAATTTCCGTGTGGAAAGCTTCTAAAAACTCGCCTTTATCTTTACTTCTTTGCCGCAGCATCAACATTTTTTCCAACGCATCTTCCCCCGGCCCCATAATTGCAATATCAAAAAATTCTTCCGACAAAATATGTTCGCCGTAAACTTTCACCTGAGGGCCGCCAGCGATAATAATTGTATCGGGGCACGCGTCTCTGACTTTGGTGGCTAGCAGTTTACTCCATACGAATGCATCACCATACCATACCTTGATTCCTAGAAAATTAACCTTATTCTTTTTGATCTCCTGGATAATATCATTAATTCGTTTGTTCATAAATCCCCTGCGATAGTAGAGGGATAGCGCCTGTAATGGCCAGGTAAGCAGCATAACCATTACCCATAAAGATTTTATCTTCTTATTGTAGATTTTCATTTGCAAACCAACCATAAACTGCAGTAATTTCAAGCACCACTGCGGTACTCCTTTCGTCATAGCAGTAACACGTTGGTCGTCAACCACATCAACCGTATGACCTCTATCCTCTAAATAAGTTCTGAGAACTGCTAGGCCATTCTCTAATGCAGCATCTGAAGCAATTCTCTGACGTGGGGCATAGCTATTCACAAGCAATAACTCTGTTTTCTTCATGTATAATCTCCTCCTAATAGCATTTTCTTTTTCTACATTTTCAAATTCTGCAGTATTGCGTTAGCAATATCCGGATAAGCCACGCTGAATTTCCGGAAATATTGCCGCGATATTACCATTATTTCAGCTGGTGTAGCCGCTTCGAAATCCATCTGCTGAATAGCTGGGCCTGATAACCCAATAGCTCCAAAGCTCTGTCCAGGCAAAATCAAACGTTTCTCCTGAAGCAGATGTTTGGAGGCCACTAGCCTACCAGACAGTAAAATGTTTAATTCTTCACTAATTAAGCCTCGAGTAATGATCCGGTCTTTAGCGTGGCATTGAACAATAACTCCACAACGAAACAAAAATATGCTTGCTTCAGTTTCGGATAACCCCCGCAGCACTGGAATAACGCTTTCCGGCGAACCGCTGGCACTAAAGTGATTAGTTACAATGTTCCAAAGCTCTCCTTCTGTCACTAGTTGGCTGTTTATCATACTCGCTGCTTCAGGAAACTCATTAAAAAACCAATCAGTTGCAGCGCTGTTTAAACCTTCACGTTTACGAGCTTTTCTAAAAAAGGGAGATCGCACCGCCTTTAAGTGGCTAATATCATCTACTAATAGAATAAATGGGTGAAGCAAGCCATAACCGGGATCTTCAAAGCTCCTTCCAAACCGTCGGCAGCCGATTTGCTCGTAAAGACGCAGCAAATAAAAATTGCAACCACCAAAATTAAAACGTACATGGTGATTGCAATAAAGCTCATACCCTTTCGCGGAGAGTAAATGTAACGCCGCTGAATTTCTATATTGTTTAGAAACCATTAACTTTGAACTGAAGGCCACTAGTGGATTACCACTCGTATTACAAAATTGCCGGAATCTATTCATTAGAAGGACATTAGCTAAATCCGAAGGAAATTCATCAATTGATCCAATATTTATTCTCATCGTTCCGATATATTCGGTTCCAACTTTTGCATAAAGGAGAATCGCCCACTTATCAATTTCATCTACTAGCTGTTTACTTCGATGATCTGCTAAATTGGGTTGCCGCTTCATTTCCTCAACATATATCTCGTATCGCAGGTGAAAAATCTTTTCTTTCTCAGCATCAGTTGCAGCAATTCCAATTTGTATGCTGGATTCTTGATCAGACGATAAACCTATTATCTTTTCGGGTAAATTTGTTATCATACAATACCTCTCCTTAAAAATATTTAATAAAAAACAGTCTAAAAAATTTATCTTATGTTCATAATAACTCCCTCCCCCCTCTTAGAATGGATACGGGAAATTTTGCTCAAATCCTACACCTTTTTGTAGAAAAATGTATCAATGTGACAGATAAAAGAAAAAGATATTTGCACCTCTTTCGACTAACTTTATTAATCGAAAAATAAAAAGCTCTCATTCCTTATCCTTTAAGGAATGAGAGCTTTTAAAGCGGCTTCTTCTAAGCTATACGAAGCTTTGAAACATTAAAGCGAACAAAAAATGTAGTGCCCGTTTCTGTTGTTTCAACCTCAATTACAGCACTGTGCCGTGCGGCAATGCGATAACATACAGGTAATCCTAAACCTGTTCCAGTTTCTTTAGTCGTCAAAAATGGGGTTCCTAAATTCTCTAATATATGAAGAGGTATTCCACTTCCCTGATCCGCCACTGATAAAACTACCTGTTCGTTATCTACATAGGTACTAATATGAAGATTGCCGCCTGACGGCATTGCTTCCAAACCATTACGAACAAGATTTAATAATAATTGGCGAATTTCATTTTCATCTAAGAATATTTGAGGAATGCTCGCAAGCGATAGTGTTACACTCGCCTTTGTTGCAATTGCATCCGCTTCCAATAAAGGCAATAAGGATGTGATACTATTGTTTAAATCATGATGCTTTAATTCTAACATTTTATTTTTAGCTAAAGAAAGATATTCACGAATGATGGCATTCGTTCTGTCAAGTTCGCCAATCATTAGCTCAAAACGATCCTTATAACCTAAAAACTCTTGCTTATTTCCCATGATTTGCAAATAGCCACGCACAGTTGTCAACGGATTACGAATTTCATGTGCAACATTTGCTGCCATTTCACCTATCATATTCATTCGATCTAAACGAGACATACTCTGCTCCAGATTTTTCCGGGCTGTGACATCCCGAATAATTCCTTCCAAAGCTACAAGCTTACCAGCTTGATCATAAACAGGCACAATATTTTGTTCTATCCAACTTATCGTTTGGTCTTTACGAATAATGCGTAACGTAAGCGGTAAAGCACCTAATTCAGGAAGATTTTCGATAAAATTATCAAATAGCAGCTTATCTTCAGGATGAATCAAACCGGTTAAGAGATTGGCGTTGTTATAGTAATCTTCTGGAACATATCCCGTAACAACAGCAACAGCTGGACTTATATATTCAACTTTAGCTTTCGGTACAACTTTGTACAAGTATATTATATCAACTGCATTTTCTGCTAGTAATCGATATTGAGATTCTTTTTGAGCAAGATTTAACCTAGCTTTCTCTAAATATAGCAACAGGCTAGCTATAGCCACACAAAGCCTCAAGAGCCCTTCAATTATGTATCCATATGGGGCAAACCAAGCTACAGAAATTAAGAAAGGCATATCCAAAGTATGAATACCCCAAGCAATATAGGAATATCCTAAGATCTTCTTACTAATGGTCTCTGCATTTAGATAGCTCATAAAAGCGATGCCTGCCCAAATACAAACCAGACCGCAGTACCAAGCAACAGGAAAAAGTTTATAGAAAAAGGGGAAATCTGCAATTACGGAAATAACACTTATTATAAAAACCCCTACACCACTAACAATCCACATTTTATTTAGCGGTTTATTAATGAAAAGGTGGGCAGCCCAGATAAATAACGATGCACTTGCCAACAAAAGAATAGCAAAAAAGATAAATCCCCAGGCAGATTGCATCCAATTAATAATCCCTGAATCAAAAATAACAAGCCTAATTAAAAGAATGAACCAACTAATTGTCCAAACACTCATAAACCGATCCCGATATATCATATAAAGATACAAATACACTATCGTCATCGAAAATGTGCCGGCAATCGCAGCAATTGCAAAAGTAGTTAAAAAGTCCAATTACTATCCCTCCCAACAAATATTAGGAGAATCATATTACATAAATTTCCTTTACATCTACGAAAATCCTCTTTTCAGATAACATTATTTGATAATTATTGTAAATCCTTACATTAAAACCAATATTAAACATAAAATCCGCAGACATATATGTCTGCGGATTTTATGTTTAGGGTACAAAACGGGCTGCCGGATAAAGCTCCGTTTGATCATTCCCAAGATAATCTTCTATTATTTCTAACAGCCGGTCAGGTTTCATGTTCGATAGTACATTGCCTGCAATACGCACATTAGGGCCCTTGCGGCAGCTTTGCAGACAAGTCACTTCGCACAGCTCAATCTGCTGTCGGATATGATCCGGTAGTTCTTCTATTGCTGCAAATAAGTCCTGCGATCCCAGCAGCAGGCAAGCTGTTCCAGAACAAATTTCTACAAGTAACTTTTCCATCAAAACCGCCTCCATCAGGGAACCTTATGGCACATGTTAACCTTAGGTAAAACCTTGGTGATAAAGAAATTCCTTACCGTTGCAGGAGACACTCCCTGGACACTGCCATTATCAATCTTTACAGATACGGCTTCCGTACAGCAGCCCAAGCAAAAGATCGCATCAATTTCAACTTCTTCCGTTACGCCGTACTCTTCACTCATTTGTTGTAAGGAGTTGATGACATTATAGGAACCCTTCAAGTGACAGGCACTACCGATGCATACCTTGATTGTCATCATGTTTCTCACTCCCTTTTTGATAATCGACGTGCAAAAGCTTATGAATCTTTCCTTTAAGCAGCCCTCCGTAGAGCGCCATAATGACCGGATTCTCTTCGGAACGTTTAATATTACTCATGCGATCTGCTTCATACAGACCGGCACTTCTGCGCTTTTTCCCTTCACTATCCGTAACTGGCTGACCAGCTCCGCAGATGCAGCCGCCGGGGCAGGCCATTACCTCAACAAAGTCGTATTGTTTTTCCCCACTCTGTATTTTTTTCACCAATTCATCCGCATTTTTAAGACCACTGACGATTGCAATGTTGACGTTACGGCCATTGAACGGTATAACGGCTTCTTTTACGCCCTCTAAACCACGGACGCCTGTAAAGGCAATCGATTTGAGAGCAGCGACTGATTTATCATCAGAAATTCTTCGTATTACCGCTTCTGTAACTCCTCCGGTAACTCCGAAGATTACGCCTGCTCCGCTTGTGGAACCAAAAGGCATATCCACACCTTCCGGCTCTACTTCAGAGAAGACAATACCCGCCTCTTTGATCATCTGAACTAATTCCTGTGTAGTAATTACATAATCCACATAGGGAGTACCGTCGTTTTTAAACTCATCCCGTGCGGCTTCGATTTTTTTAGCTGTACAAGGCATAACAGCAACCACTACTACCCGCTTATTAGAGTGTCGATAGTGCTCCTTGAGCACCGATGCAAACATCTGCATGGGGGAACGGCAAGTAGAGATGTTTGCTACCAGCTCCGGTTTATGAAGCTCCGCATACCGGACCCATGCCGGGCAGCAAGAAGTAAATAACGGCAGTTTCTCCCCTTTTTCCAGTCGGCCTAAGAACTCGCCGGTTTCCTCCAGGACAGTAAGATCGGCGCCGGTAGTGGTATCAAAAACCTCGTCAAAACCAATCCGCCGCAAAGCAGCCACCAGCCGCCCCATCATATTCTCACCTTCACCGTGGCCCAGTTCTTTACCAATCCCTACTCTGACTGCAGGAGCAATCTGTACAAGCACTTTTGTATCCTTATTGCTGATATCCTGCCACAGCCTTGCCGTATCATTGCGGACAACAATTGCTCCGGTAGGACATACAGCCGCACATTGACCACAGCCGACACAATTCGTATTGGCGATTGGCTCATCAAAGGCTGTACTGACACACATATTAGAACCACGGAAGGCAAAGTCAATTGCGCCGATATTTTGTACTTCATCGCACATACGGACACAGTCGCCGCAAAGTATACACTTGCTTTTATCACGGACAATAGATAATGACGAAGTGTCCATCCCTGCTTCATCGAAAGTATTACTAAATCGCACCTGCTTAATGCCAAAACGCTGGGCAAGCTCCTGGAGCTTGCACTTGCCATTTTTCTCACAGGTTGTGCAATCGCGGCAGTGATTGGAGAGCAGCAGCTCAAGAATCATTTTTCTATATTTACGCAAGCGAGGTGTATTTGTGCGTATTTCCATTCCGGCCTTAGGAGGTGTTGAGCAGGCAGCATGAATATCTCCCCATTGGTCCTCTACCACGCACATCCGGCAGGCTCCGTAAACAGACAGCTCCGAGTAATAGCAGAATGTAGGAAGCTCAATCCCTGCTTTCCGGATTACTGTTAAAAGGTTTTTCTCGTCTGCTATTTCTACAGGCATATTATCAATCATCATTAACTCGGTGCCCATTCTGTCAGTCCTCCTTTATCGCTTTAAAAGCGCATGATTCGATACAGGCGCCACATTTTATACATGTACCGGAGTTGATCAGATAAGGCTCTTTGATTTTGCCTGAAATGGCATTTACCGGACATAGCCTTGCACACTTCGAACAGCCACGGCATAATTCTGGGTCAATATATATGCGTTTTAATTTTTGGCAAACCTTGGAGGGACACTTTTTATCCACTGCATGCGCTTCATATTCATCACGGAAATATTTGATTGTACTCACTACAGGGAACGCCGCAGACTTGCCAAGACCGCACAAAGCAGTAGAGGTAATCGTGTCGGCAAGCTCCAGCAGCATATCAATGTCCTCCAGCTTACCTTGTCCGGAAACAATACCCTCCAGTATTTCACGCATCCGTTTGGTTCCTTCGCGGCAGGGAACGCATTTGCCGCAAGATTCGTTTTGCGTAAAATTCATGAAAAATCGTGCAACCTCAACCATACAGGTGTGTTCATCCATTACGACGAGTCCGCCTGATCCTATCATCGCTCCGGCTTTTTTCAAAGAATCGAAATCCAGCGGCAGCTCAAGATGCTCCTCAGTCAGGCAGCCACCGGAAGGCCCCCCAATTTGAACAGCTTTAAACCCTGCGCCGTCCCGCATACCACCGCCAATGTCGAATATGACTTCCTTCAGCGTGGTTCCCATTGGCACTTCAATAAGACCGGTATTTTCGATATTGCCGGTCAAAGCGAAGGCTTTGGTTCCCGGACTTTTTTCCGGACCGATTGCTTTATACCATTGGGCTCCGTGTTGAATAATCAGCGGCACATTGGCAAAGGTCTCTACATTATTGAGTACGGTCGGTTTAGCAAAAAGTCCTTGTTCAACCGTCCGCGGCGGTTTTACCCGCGGCATACCGCGTTTCCCCTCGATGGAGGCCGTGAGCGCACTGCCCTCGCCGCAGACAAAGGCACCTGCCCCTTTACTGATTTTAATATCAAAGTCATATCCGGTCCCAAGAATCGCCTTGCCCAGCAAGCCATATTTCCGCGCTTCCTCTATCGCCATCTCCAGGCGGCTTATTGCCAAAGGATACTCGGCCCGGACATAAATATAGCCTTCCGAGGCTCCGCATGCCAGTCCGGCAATCATCATGCCTTCCAGCATGCGATGAGGATCGCCCTCCATGATGCTTCTGTCCATAAAAGCGCCGGGATCGCCTTCATCTCCATTACAGACAATATATTTCACTGGCGATTTCTGCCGCCGCACCTGGGTCCATTTACGTCCGGTAGGATAACCGGCACCACCGCGCCCGCGCAAATTAGCCTGATCAATCTCTTTGATAATGTCATCCTGGCTCAAATCAAAAAGTGCTTTTTCAAAAGCCTTATAGCCGCCAATCGCTAAGTACTCATTAATGGAGGTGGCATCAATATGTCCACAATGATCCAGTACAAGGCGGGTTTGTTTTTTATAAAAAGGAATCTCTTCTTGTGTTGAGTAAATTTGACCGTTCTTTTTATAGACGAGTCTTTCGATCGGCCTTTCATCAGCAATCGATTCAGCCACAATCTGTTCACAGTCCTCAGGCTTCACCTTGATATACAACCAGCCCTGCGGTTCTATCCGGATCAGCGGTCCCATTTCACAGAACCCGTGACAGCCGCTTTTCTTAATGCCTACCGATTCACCGTGCGGCTCTTTTTCAAGCCTTACCGCACAAGTGATTCCCTGCTCCCCGATCAATCGGATAAGCTCATCATATATCTCTAAGGCACCACCCGCCACACAGCCTGTTCCGGCACAGACGAGTATTTTTTTGGTTTGCGACTGCAATGCATTTCTATAGACTTCACCTGCATGATTTAACTCTTCCCGGTTAGCAAGCATATTACATTTCCTCCCTGAGCTTGGCAAGCAGCTCTCTTGCCTTATCTGGCGTCATTGCAGGGTATACCTTGTCATTTACAGTAAGCACCGGTGCAAGGCCGCATGCACCAAGACAGGATACCGTCTCCACTGTAAACAGCAAATCGTCCGTTGTCGCTTTGCTTTCTGACAGGTTAAGCTCATGTCTTAACTTTTCCAGAATAGGAATGGATTTTCGTACGTGGCAGGCGGTTCCATCGCATATTTTTATCACATACTTACCCTTTGGTTCGAGAGAGAAATTCTCATAAAAAGTTGCAACGCTATAGATTTTAGCAGTACTTAACCCTAGTTTTGCAGAAAGATAACCAAAAGCAGGTTTTGGCAGATACCTATATTTTGCTTGTGTATCCTGAAGTATTGCGATGATACTGCTTGGCTCGTACCTATATTTTTCAAGAATTTCATCGATTTCTGCAAAATTAATCATTTCCTCCATTGCATGACCTCCTCCGACCAAAGTTTGTGAATTATTTATCATAGTTTCAGTTTACACGATAGCTTCACTGCTGGCAATCGTATTTGTTAAAAAATTCTCATTATTATTATTTTTCTAACTTTACATAATTTTAAGTTAAATAATAAAGAAAGTGATAGTTGCATAGATCATGCAACTATCACTTTCTTTACTGCTTATATGATTTGATTTGCAATATGATTCAACTAGAAATACTTACTTGCACTTTCATAGGCACTGAGTGCCTGCAGCGTTTCATAACTAACAGCTTGAGTCGAACCGCTTCCTCCTGCTGCCGCCTCAGTTGAAGAGGTTTCACAGGAACCACAGCCGATGCACGTACTGTTGCTTCTCGGACAGGTGCTGGAAGTAGTTCCACCGCCCCCGAAAGCAGCGCTTGCCTCAAAAGAGTCGCCGCCCGAGGCCGTCGATGCTGCTGAAGCACTCTGACTTCCCGTGTAAGCGATATTGGTGTAATAGCTTGCCTGGTTTGCACTAATTGCTGAAACTGCCATCCATTCTCACCATCCTATTTAAAATTACTTTGATTTATAGCTTTATTCCGTGCTTCATATATTTCAATTTCAAGGAAAAATCGTTCTACAATAATTTCATTTATCATTTGATGAACCTGCTGCGCCGTATAATCAGTACCCTTTTCAATCGACAGCAGCAGTGCCTGCGTTTCCTCCTGAGATAAGTCACGGGGAACAGGCAAATCAAATATCGGCTCAAAGGACTTGCTGGCATAATGCTCGATAAATTTGAGCATGCGCGTCACTACCGTCTCTATGAGGTCAGGGTTATTCGACAGCTCAGCCAGCCAGCGGCGCATGATTTTCTCCAGCTCCGTTAAATTCTGATCGGTTTTTTTAGGAAATGGAATGATGGATGCTGACAAAGCATAACCTCCCCTGCCAATTGCATTTACTATTGACTTTGATTATAACCGGCTATTATTAAAATAAAATTTAGTAAATAAAAAGGAAGCAAGANNTCTTGCTTCCTTTTTATTTACTTAGCTACTTTTTCGATTGCCTCTAGTTCTGCTTTATATTCGGTACCGTATTTCTGAATAACCGGTTTTACTGCTTCTTTCCAGGCTTTTACGTCCGGCACTTCCGTCACTATAACCCCGTTTTGGATTAACTTAGCCAGCGCATCTTTTTCGTATTTATTCCAAGTATCTTTTTGATATTGCACAGAGTCAAGAGCCGCTTGTTTAATCAGTTTGCGATCGTCTTCGGATAATTTATCCCAGGTAATTTTGCTTGCCATCAATACTTCCGGTACCCTTTGGTGACCGTCAAGAATATAATGCTTAACTGCCTGGAAATGATTTGCGGTCAAATAGCTGGGGGGATTGTTTTCTGCTCCGTCAATAACGCCGGTCTGGAGCGCACTGAACACTTCGCCATAAGGCATCGGAGTGGCGCTGGCGCCAAGAGCATTCATCAGCTCGATATTAATTGCATTCTGGATAACCCGGATCTTCATACCCTTCAGATCTTCAGGAGCTTTAACAGGGTTCTTTGTGTAAAAGCTGCGGGACCCGGAGCTGTAATAAGCCAGTCCCATCATTTTTGATTTATCCAAATTAGTAAGCATTTGTTTGCCCATATCGCTCTCTAGGAAGCGCCATTCATGATCATCATTATCAAAAATAAAGGGCAGTGAGAATACGCCGAACTGTTTATTGAACTCTGCTAATGTGCCGGTGCTGATCCGGGTGAACTCAATTGAGCCCATTTGAATCTGCTGCAGAACGGACTTTTCATCTCCGAGCTGGGCCGAATCAAAAACCTTAATTTGAATGCGTCCTTGCGAACGTTCATTCACCAATTCGGCGAACTTCTTATCGCCAAGCGTAGTAGGGTAATCGGAGGGATGTGCTTCTGCCAGACGGAAAGTCACCTTCGGTTTCTGAGCCTCACTTGCCGTAGAAGTCTCTTTCTTGCCGCACCCGGCCACCATCAGACCGGCGCTCAGTGTTAGAACTAAGCCTGCTACCAACCACTTTTTCCCTTTCATACCTTCTTCTCCTCCAACATTTTATTTATTTGCTTCCAAGCTGCTATCTCTGTTTAGCACATTGTATTTGTCACCTGTCATTACTTAAACAGAGATGGAAGCCATAGCACAGTCTGGGGGATATACGTAATTAACAGTAACACAACAATCATTGCATAGAAAAAGGGCATCATTGCTTTTGTTCCCTGTGAGATCGACACTCTGCCGATAGCACAGCCGATAAACAATACCGTTCCCACCGGTGGTGTCAGTAATCCCATGCCCGCATTAAAGATCAGCACTAATCCGAAATGAATGGGATCCATCCCCATCGCGGTGCAAACCGGCAGTAGTACCGGTGTCAGAATCAGAATCATCGGTGCCATATCCATTGGCCCGCCAAGAATCAGCAGCAACACATTAATCATGAATAAAATTACATACTTGTTGTCGGAAACACTCAAAAACCATTCGGTAATCAGGTCTGGTATGCTGAGATATGCCATTACGTAACCGAATGCAGCAGATGCTGCAATTAAGAAATACACCATAAGTACAGTGCGCAGGGTACGCTTCAGCACGTTCCACATTCTGTCCAATGGAACTTCGCGATACACACCAAAGGCTAAAACAAAAGAATATAAGACCGCCAGCGCTCCTGATTCAGTTGCAGTAAATATGCCGGAAATAATCCCGCCTAGAATAATAAAAGCCGGTGATAACGAAAGCAGCCCGTGAAATACGATTCCCGGAACCTCCCGTCTGTCGATCGGCTCACTTGCCGGGTAGCCTCGCTTGATTGCCATTAAATATGCCACAGTCATTAGCGATCCTAGCAGCATAAAGCCTGGAACAACGCCTCCCAGGAAGAGGCTTTTAATGGATAAGCCGCCTGCAACAATCGAATACAAGACCAGATTATGACTGGGAGGAACCACAACCCCCTGAATAGCAGAAGATATGGTAAGACCAACTGCATAATCAGCATCATAGCCTTTTTTCTTCATGGCAGGAATCATGACTGAGCCAACTGACGCCGCATCAGCACCGGCAGAGCCGGAAATATTGCCAAAGAACATGCACGCAATACAATTAACCAGGGCTAGTCCGCCACGAATGCGCCCTACCAGCAGGGTTGCTAAATTAACCAGCCGCTGTGCAAGACCACCTTCCCCCATGATTTGTCCAGTGAGGATGAAAAAAGGAATAGCCAGTAATGAAAAGGTACTAACCCCGTTAATCATTTGCTGACCTACTGTCGGCAGAGGCACCTCCAAGTACATCATAGTCAAAACAGATGAGGCAAATAGTGCCTGCGCTACCGGAAGCCGTAAAAGTACAAAGATTAGAAATGTGATTGCCAACAGCCAAACTGCAATATCACTTGCCTCCATTATTGTCCTACCCCCGTATCTCCGCCAATTTCAATATCTGCTCCTTTATGGCGCTTAGTATCAATGCCTGCGAGATGCAGCAGGGAATAAGCACAGACCATAATTCCGCTTACCGGCATAACCAGATAAACAATGCTGTTGGGAAGTTTTGTCGCCGGCAGTGTAGATTCAAACATTAGCACGGTAAACTCCCAGCCATAAACAACAAAGTACAAGCCATACAGCAGCCCCATTACATCAATCCACTTGTCAATCCATTTATTGATTACCGGCGGCAAACGATCCGTCAGAGCTTCTACTCCCATGTGAACCCCTTCCCGAAAGCCAATAGCAATNNCCCATGAAGGAGAACCACACCAGGGACAGCAGGATTGCCTCCTCTGACCAGAAGAACACAAAGTTAAATAGTTTCCGGGTGGCCACCTGTACAATCATGATGATAATAACACCTAGCAATGCGATAATGGCAAAATTCTCAAAGAAACTATCCAGCACCAGTGCTGCTCTTCTCAAGTATCCCATAGCTCCCGTCTACCTCTCCTTCCCGCAGTTTTCTCTGGCGATGGAATCCCACAATCCGCTTAAGTACACAGCTCCCAGTGACCGGTCATATAAGCCGTAACCCGGACGTCCTTCTTCCCCCCAGATCATCCTGCCATGATCCGGTCGCAACGCACCTTCAAAGCCAGTGTCATGAAGGGCCTTCATAATGGCGTACATGTCCAGCGAAGAATCATCCGACTTATGAGCCGTTTCTTCAAAAATTCCCGGTTCATGAATCTTGATGTTTCTTACATGGGCAAAATGAATTCTCCCGAGCTTGCCAAAGTGCCTGAATATCTCTGGCATATCATTTGCTTCATTCGCTCCCAGCGAGCCGCTGCACAGTGTCAGCCCATTTGCAGGACTGTCTACTAAACCAATAATACGCTCCAGATTCGCTTTGGAAATGACTATACGCGGCAGGCCAAACACCGACCAAGGCGGATCATCAGGATGGATGGCAAGCTTAATGCCACACTCTTCAGCCGTAGGAATAACACCTTGAAGAAAATAGCCGAGATTAGCAAACAGCTGCTCCTCATCAACAGTTTTATAGAGTTCAAACAGTTTTTTCAGTTCCGCCAGTCTTTCCTTTTCCCAGCCCGGCAGTTCAAATCCATTTGCACCGGTTTCCATTTTCTCGGCCAAATATTCCGGACTATAGCCCTTAAGAAGCTGCTCATTATAGGCCAGAGCAGTTGATCCATCGGGCAGCACTTTAGAAAGCTCCGTACGAGTCCAGTCAAATACAGGCATAAAGTTATAACAGACTACCGTAACTCCTGCCTTGGCTAAATTACGGAGCGTGGTACAATAGTTTTCTATGTAACGGTCCCGCGATGGTAAGCCAAGTTTTATATCTTCATGAACGTTCACACTTTCAACTGTTTGAAAAAGCAGACCGGCCTTTTCAATCTGTTCCTTTAACTCCAGGATATCGGGAAGCGGCCACACCTCACCAACCGGTATATGATATAGGGCGCTGACAATATTTTTCATTCCCGGTATCTGCTTAATGTAACTGAGTGGTATCTTATCGAGCTTTTCCCCATACCACCGAAAAGACATTAGCATCAAACATTCCCCCTTACAATCTACCGCCTCCATACTACCATACTAGTATACCATTGTAAATAGAATATAGAGAATATTTAATATACTACCAAGCGCTGCTTTTATCAGCTTCTTTGTATCCCTGCTTTAATAGAAAAAGGTACCATACGAGACTACTCATACGGCACCTTATTTATGGCTCTTAAATTAAGTTATTCATTGCTCGGTTTTTTGGCTATACCAGGGCAACTACTTTTAAATAATTGCCGGGATTAATGGAAATATCATGAACCAGCTCAGGGATTTCCTCAAAGGCAACGGTCTTCGTGATAACAGCCGCTACATCTACCCTGTTTTCCGCTATGAGTTGAATGCTTTCGGGAAAACTGCGGAAGCTGTTGCGTGAGCCGACAATATCCAGTTCTTTCTTGGTAAATAACGCGGTAGGCAGTGAAATCTCATTTTTGGGCCAGCCAACCAGCGAAATACGCCCTGAGTAAGCCGCATAATCAATACTGCTGCGAATAGCAGCAGCATTTCCTGATGCTTCAATAACCGCCTCGGCCATAGTTCCCTGCGTAATTGCCTTAATCTCACTAACAGCATCCTGTTTAACAGGATTGATCGTATATTTCACACCAAGCTTGCGGGCAAATTCCAGCCGTTCTTCAACAGGGTCCACTACAACCGGGATTGCCTCAAGCGCCAGTGCATATTGTGCTGCGAGCAAGCCAATCGGCCCTGATCCGGTAATAACTACATGTTCGCCTTTTTTTACCCGAGAGCGTTTAACGGCGTGCATGGATATGGTAAGCGGCTCAACCATCGCCAGCAGGTTCCAGGGAATATCAGCAGGAACCTTATGCACCAGATGGCGGGGATGACTGAAGTACTCCGACATGGCCCCATTAATGTGCACTCCCAATACCGTTAAATTTTCGCAGCAATTCGTATGTCCATTCTTGCAAGGATAGCAATTACCGCAATAAACGTAGGGCTCCAATACAACGCGGTCACCAATCTTCAGTTCCGTTTCATCTTCCGGTACCTCTAAAACCTCTCCAGCCACCTCATGCCCAATAATCCGGGGGTAAGACACTAGCGGATTCGTTCCTAAATATGCCCCAATATCGGAACCACATATACCGAAGCTGCGCACCTTAATCAACACATTCTGCTCTTTTCGCTCAGGCTGTGCAACGGCGGCAACTGCAATCTTGCCGGGAGCTTCTAAATAAATAGCATTCATATTCAAACCAATTCCTCTCCTTCCGTTATAAAGTCACGCCATTTTTGAAAATAGCAATTTCTCGAAAGCCCATTATCTCAGCTTTTGTTTGCTGACCGGAAGCCACCGCTAAAACGTATTGGAAAAATTCTTCCCTTACCGTTTCCAAAGACTTTCCTGCAAGCATCTGACCTGCATCAAAATCCATCCAATTAGCCTTGTGCCGGAACAAATCGCTATTCGTTGCTACTTTTATGGTCGGAACCGCTGTCCCCAGCGGTGTGCCTCGCCCTGTAGTGAAAAGCACAATCTGACAGCCTGCTGCCGCTAATGCGGTAGTCGCCACTGCATCATTACCAGGACCATTCAGCAGATTTAAGCCTTTAGCACTTACCGACTGTCCATAATGTAAAACATCACAGACTATGCTGCGCCCGCCTTTTTGCGTACAGCCCAATGATTTTTCTTCCAGCGTTGAAATTCCACCCTTCTTGTTGCCGGGTGACGGATTTTCATAAACCGGTTGATTATAAGACTTAAAATAGTCTTTAAAATCATTGATTAATGTTACGATCTTAGCAAAAACGGCTTTATCCTTCGCACGATTCATTAAAATCGTTTCGGCGCCAAACATTTCCGGTACCTCTGTCAGGATACTGCTGCCACCGCAGGCCACGAGCTGATCAGAAAAAGCACCAACAAGCGGGTTGCCGGTAATTCCGGAAAACCCGTCGGACCCACCGCATTTCAAACCTACTACTAAGTCTGCAGCGGCACATTCGGACCGTTCATATTTGCTCGCATAAGCAACTAGCTCTTTGAGGACTTCCTGTCCGGAGACAACTTCGTCTTCAACCTCCTGAGCGATAAGAAATTTTACACGCTCAGCATCAACCTCACCAAGAACTTTTTTAAATTCAGCGATATTGTTATTCTCACAGCCGAGCCCCAGTACCAAGACCGCTCCGGCATTAGGATGATTTACCAGTGCCGCCAGAATGCGCTGTGTGGTTTCATGATCGTCTCCCAGCTGAGAACAACCATACGGATGAGTATATTCAAAAACTCCATCAACTGAATCCACTCCGGCAAACTCATCGTTGGCCCATTTTGCAAGCAGCTGAGCCGTACGGTTGACACAGCTGACAGTGGGAATGATCCAGATTTCATTACGCACGCCTACACGGCCATTTTCACGCTTATAGCCTTGAAAGGTCATATGGTTACAGGCAGCGGGAACCTGCAGCAGGTTAGGCTGATACTCATATTCCAGCACATCGCCAAGATTGGTTTTACAGTTGTGCGTGTGCACCCAGCTCCCTGCTTTTACATTCACTACAGCATGACCGATTGGGAAGCCGTATTTGATAACAGCTTCACCTTGTTGCACATCTCTAATCGCAATCTTATGGCCCTTATCGATATCCTCAAGAGCAACCAGCGTTATCCCCGCGGATATAATTGCTTCCCCTGCTTTAACATCTTCTAACATAACGGCAACATTGTCAGCCTCATGAATTTGTATCAACGCCATTACAGCTTACCCCCGACCAGCTTCTGTACAGTAGAGCGCATGCCATCATTGATTATTTGATAAAGATAGTCTGCTGTTTTTTCCGTTAAGCCGCTAACCTGATTAAGGTTTTGTCCCCATATCGCTTCATTGGCAAGTACCTCTTGCGTAAATACTGCCACACTTTCTTTTGTGCCCTCGCATGTGCTCCATTTTTCTGCAAAGAACTGTAGTACCGGCACATCATCTTTCATGATAAATTCTCCGGCTGTTCTCCTAGCCAGCATATTGGAGCCTTCCACTACACCATCCTTGTATACCGCCAGCAGTGCAGCCAGGGAAAAAGTCAGTTTTTCCGGCAATTTGCCGGTATGCTTCTGATATTCAACAATCGACGGCAGTACCCGTGCGGTAAACTTGGAAGATGAGTTCAGCAAAATGCTAAGTAAGTAGTGTTTAATAAAAGGATTCCGGAAGCGTTCAATGACAGCATCTGCAAAATCCACTAGCATTTGTTTTTCCAAATCAATTGAAGGAATGATTTCTTCACTAACAATGTCTCTGACATATTTGCCCAGAACGGCGTGATCCATCATCTCTTTGACTGCATCTAGTCCATACAGGAACGCCGCCGGCACAGACGCAGTATGGGCGCCATTTAAGATTCTCACCTTACGAGTCCGGTAAGGCGTCATATCCTTAGTCCAAATCACATTTAAACCAGCTTTGGCAAACGGCAGCCGTTCTTCCAGTTCGGCAGGTCCTTCAATAACCCAAAGATGAAAGAGCTCGCCTGCATTGATCAATTTATCCTGATAGCCAAGCTTAGCCTCAATGCTTTGCACCTCATCCCGGGGATAACCGGTTACCACCCGGTCAACAAGGGAATTTAAAAAGTGATTATGGCTGATAATCCAGTTTTTAAAGGCATCGGATAACTGCCATTCATCAGCAAGCTGCAAAATAGCTGCTTTTAATTTATCTCCATTGCGGTCAATGAGCTCACAGGGTATGATAACCATGCCTTTGGCCGGATCGCCTTTAAAATGTTCAAAACGATGGTGAAGATAAACAGCCAGCTTACCGGGGAAGGATTGAGGGGGCTGCATATCGGGTCTGTCATTCTTATCAAACGTTATGCCAGCTTCGGTTGTATTAGAAACAACAAACTCAATATCCGGGTTTTCCGCACAGTCAAGATACGCCTGCCAGTCTCTATAAGGATTAATCCCTCTGCCGACAGCACTGATAACTTCCTGTTGTTCAACTGGCTTGCCGTCCTGCAATCCTCTAAGCAGCAGCGTATACAAGCCATCTTGTTCATTTAAGACATCAACCAGTCCCTCAGGAATTGGCTGAACGGCAACAACACGGCCATTAAATTCACCTTGTTTGTTTAGCTGATGAATCATCCAGTCAACAAAAGCCCGCAAAAAATTACCCTCACCGAACTGAAGCACTCTTTCCGGGAGTTTTTCAAGACCTTTTGTCACTACAAGGCCCTCAGAAAAACGGAAATCACTGTTTAAAAGGTTCTTATCCAAACGCGACATATAAATCCCCTCTCTTATCACTCTATTTCAGGCAATAGCACCTCTTATATCGTTTCTGAAATATTGCAAGATCTGTGCCAGCACTTGGATGGCCCAAACAAAGGCCTTGTGCTCAGCATTTCAAAAAAATTGTTCCGAATCAAAACATGATTGTTTCAATTCGGAACAGCGCTATGGTGATTCATCGATTTTTTTCTTTTTTCTCCACAGGGTAGTCCGGCCAATACCCAAACGCTTTGCCGCCCGGGTATAGTTAAAGTTCTCCTCATGCAAAACCTGCCTAATTCGCTCCCGTTCCAACTCTTCCAAACCAGTTTCTTCATCTGCCGAGACTGAGTAATCCAAGGGTTCTTCTGAAATAAGTACGCTCTTAATATCTGCCACACCAATAGCTTCTGCATCAGTCAGCAATAGGGCCCGTTCGAGAATAATAGCCAATTCCCGGATGTTGCCCTGCCAGTATAAACGCTGCAAATAGGCTAGAGCATCTTTCTTCAGCTTTTTAACCTGCGGCGCTCCATCACTCAAGCTACGCAGAAAATGCTCCGCCAGCAGGGGAATGTCCTCTGTCCGCTCTCTAAGCGGCGGCAGGTGAAGATGTAAAATGACCAGCCGGTAAAATAAATCGGCACGAAATTGTTTCTTGCCAACCAAATCAGTTAAATTTTGATTTGTTGCAGCGATAATCCGCACATCTATTGGAATAACCCGATGTCCGCCAAGCCGCATAACCTCTTTTTCCTGCAGCACCCTCAGTAGGCGCGCCTGCAGCGTCAGCGGCAGCTCACCCACCTCATCAAGAAACAGCGTACCACCATGGGCCAATTCAAAAAGACCGAGCTTTCCGCCCTTTTTCGCCCCGGTAAAAGCGCCTTCCTCATAGCCTAACAATTCACTTTCCAGCAAGCTTTCCGGTAACGCCGCACAGTTAATCGCTACAAACGGACCTTGATTACGGGAGCTTAGTTTATGAATACTTTGTGCGAACATCTCCTTGCCGGTTCCCGATTCACCAGTAATCAGCACCGTCGACCTTGATGAGGCAAAGCGGCGGGTTTGCTGTTTAATGGCTTCGAGAACAGGGGAACTACCAATAATATCATCCAGACCCGCCTTAGCCACCAAACCCTTGGCATACAGCTTTTGCCGTATTGTTTGCTCAAAATGCTGCAGCTGCGTAACATCCTGAAAATTAGCTATAGCTCCAACAACGCTCCCCTCCAGCTTAATAGGGATTCGTTTGGTAGCAATAACCTTTCTGCCAATATGCTGAATTTCGCCGATTTCCGGCATCCCATTCGCCAAAGTTAAAGAAAGGCGCGTATTAGGAATCACTTCATTGATTCTTCTGCCAATTACCTCTGCCTGTGACAGATGAAAAACCTCACCGGCTGCAGGATTGAAAAATGTAATCAAGCCCGCTTTATCTACCGCTACAATTCCATCAGTCGTAGAATTAATAATTGTCTGCAGCAGCGCCGATCGCTCCTGCTCTCTGCGCCGCACCTCCACTACCAGCTCCGCTTCTTTAATCGCCTTATAAATTGNNTATAGCCGCCAAGCCCCATCTGTCGGGCACACGTAACGGCATTTACGTCTCCGATCACTACCTGAACCCCCTGGCTGGCCGCATACGCAATCTTATCAGCCGTTTCTGCCTCGTTTTCCAGCATAATAATGCGAATGGAGAGCCCTAACAGCTCTATCAGTGTTTCACATTCATAGATAACGTTACGAAAACCGGCAACGCCAATAAGCTCCGGACTAACTCCCACCTGTTTGATTGCCCGCAAAATATCAATGGCCGTAACCGGAATCTGCACCACCGGCACCGCTACATTTTCTGCAATCGCCAATGCCGTGCCGCCGCGGCTGATAATCACTTCAGCGGCATCTCTGCTCACTGCCTCCCGGGCTTGTTTCACCCCTTCCCGCGAATCGCCATGACTGATTTGAATCTTACTTTTCCACTCATCAGCCCGCTCAGTGACCAATGCTTCTGCAATACGCGCCATATGGGGAAAAGGGGCAATAAAACTAATCTTATAGTCCATATAGTTCTCCTATACCATTTGGATTTCACAGACACCAAATTTGTACTTACACAATTCTTTCACCATTGCAGTTTCCCCTTCCAGTCAGTTGTTACCGGATTTGCCGGAGAACTTTTTCTGAGCCCACCTATCAAGCTGCTGAATATGTTTTTTACCAATCGTCAGACCGTATAAAATTAAACCCACAATAACTAAGGTAAACAAGTCCACCTCTTTTGTCAGCCAAAAATTCAGCAACCCCAGCAGTACTTGTGGGATAACCCCTGTAACCACCAGCATAATCGATGCCGCACGAAACCAAAACCGGGACTGCATGTTATACCGGGCATATAACATAAATGCCGTAGCCGACCAGGCAAGACATTCCAACACCAGCAGAATAATCCATTTGTTTTCCATTAGTAATAAGTCCATTATATAACAACTCCTGCTTGTTTATTGTTACTTTGGTGAACAGTATATATTTTGCTAAACAGAAATAAAAAAACCTGGGCAGCACATTATCATATGCACTCCCAGGCTTTTATCCTTCCGTGTACACAGCCTTCAATCAGCTGTGCGCCTTCTCTTGGACCAGTCCGGCTAAGCCGCGGAACCCTAGAAGGCTTTCTATTTATTTTACTGACACTTCATCGTAATCACTAATAATTTGTTGAACAATGCCATACTCTTTTGCTTCTTCGGCATCCAGCCAGTAATTACGCAGCGTATCCTTTTCCACCTTTTCCATTGTCTGTCCGGTACGTTCGCTGATTAACCGATTGATTCTGCGGCGAATTTTAATAATTTCCTCTGCTTCAATCTGAATATCAGTGGCCTGTCCGCGAACACCACCTAAGGGCTGATGAATCATGTAGCGCGTGTTAGGAAGTGAATAGCGATCCTGTTTTTCAGCGGCAAGATAAATCGTAATACCAGCGCTGGCAACCCAGCCGGTACCGATTACAATCACCTTCGGTTTAACGAACCGGATCATATCATGTATTGTATCGCCCGCTTCCACATGACCGCCCTGGCTGTTGATAAATACTTTAATCGGCTCATCACCAAGTTCTTGCAGTATTAAAAGCTGCGCAGCCACCCGTGCTGCTACATCCTGCGTAATTTCACCGGAAATAATAATGGTACGGCTTTTCAGTAATCTTTCCTGTAGTTTTTCTGAATACGTCTGTTTTTCCTGTTCTTCCATCTCTATCACTCCTATTCTATCTTACATATTTGCAAACCCTTACGCTAATAGTTCTTATTCAGTTGTTATTCCTTACCAGGAGCAAAAAACCTTCTCTTTGCGCCAAAAGGCCATTACTTTATCGCAATTGCTGTATAACAACAGGCGCTTAATCGTATTCTAACAAAGACTACACGCCAAAAGGATGACCTGACATGCAAATTACGCTAAACAGAGAAACATTGTATCAGTTGGGGCTGTTTCTAATCGCGCTTTTCGGGTTAATCGCAATCACAGCCAGGCCAGTTCTTCGCTATTGTATTAAGCAAATAGCAAATGACGCTGTTCATAAAATCCTCACAGAGAAATATGCGGATAACTTAGCCGAATTTTTGCCGTCACTAAAACGCATCTCCGTTTTACATGCAATTGAAATGAGCCTCAGGGCAGAAGAGGGCAAGGTGATTACCCGTCCGTTGGGAACCCCTAAGCATTTCCTCGGATTTGAAAATCTCATGTTTCAGCCTCATCAAATGACGAAATTCCCGCTTCCCGTGAGTACGCAGCTTGATATGACGGTAGTGATCGCCCCTAAAGCTGAAAAACCCTTAACGATTCAAATACCACTAATGATCGGAGCTATGGCATATGGGCTAGCCCTAAGCGAAGAAGCCAAAATTGCTTTAGCCAAAGCAGCAAATATTCTCCAGACGACAACCTGCTCCGGCGAAGGTCCCGTACTGCCGGAAGAGGAGGCCATCGCCGCGAAATATGTACTGCAAATCAGCCGCTGGTCCTGGGGAGAACGAACAGATGAACAAATCGCCGGTGCTTCCATGCTCGAAGTACAGATGGGACAGGGTGCCGATATGGGAGCGGCACGCTTCGAAGCTGAGGAAATGGCCGGCAGAGCCCAGCAGCTCGGCCAGATCGCCCCAGGTGAATCGCCTGCTTCTTTTCCCGCCTCACCCGGTGTACAAACTCCCGAAGACTGGCCGGACTTTATGAGCAAGCTAAGAAAACGGGCTAACGGCATTCCTATTGCCCTAAAAATTATGGCTACAGACCACTTAGAGGATGATCTGGCTGTTGCACTGGACCTTGGTTTTGATGCCGTTATCATTGACGGCGCCCAGGGAGGCGCCCACGCAACAGCCCCTATTAAGCAGGACGATTTCGGCATACCAAGTCTCTATGCTTTAATTCGTGCAAAGCGCTATCTGCAAAACCGTGATATCACCTTAATTGTGGCGGGCGGCTATTTCACTCCCGGCCAATGTCTGAAGGCACTGGCCCTTGGTGCCGATGCCATCTATCTTGCCACCATTCCGCTTTTTTCCTTAGCTCACAATCAGGGCGAAAAGGTTCTTCCCTGGGAACCGCTTACTACATTACTCTACTACCCGTCCCCCTCTAAAACGAAGCTTTCAATCGATACAGCTGCCACTTATGTTGCTAATTCCCTGACATCTATGTCGTTAGAAATGGAAGAAGCAATGCTTGCCCTTGGTAAAGCGTCTTTAAAAGAACTCAGCCCTGACGACCTGGCTGCTCTTGATCCGTATACGGCAGAGGTAACAGGCGTAAAATTAGCCTTTACCCCAAAAAGCAGAAACAAAAAAGTAAAGCCGTTGCACACTATAAAGTAAAACCGTCTTAAGACGAATGAATGCGCAGCATATCGACATGGGGAATACCATCTTCCAGGTAAACCGCCGAAACCGGTACAAAGCCAAAAGCGCCGTAAAAGTCTATTAAATATTCCTGCGCCTGAATTTTGATTGTACCTTCCTTTAATTCTTCCTCTACAAAGCAAATCGCTTTTGTAAGTAACTCCTGAGCAATTCCCTTACCACGGCATTGCCTTTGGACGAGCACTCTGCCCAAAGCAGCTTGTCCTGCGGCCGTCCGGTAGATTCTCAAATAAGCAACCACTTCACCGTCCTGCTCTTTAAACAAATGGTAGGCGGTTTGATCTTTACCGTCAATTTCAGCATACAAACACTGCTGCTCCAGAACGAATACATTAAACCGCACCTGTAAAATCGCATATAACTCATCAATAGTAAGATCGGAGAACTTTTTTATCTGCCAAGACATCATGAATTCCTCCAGCGTTAAATTAAACTATTACAGTAAGAGCCGTCGACAAAAGTAAGCCAACAAAAGGAGATCGCCACGCTGCACTCACGATGACACCCGACTTTATTGTCATTGCGAGGAGTAAAACGACGCGGCAATCTCCTTCCAGGTATGTTTGTCTACACACGAGGGCCGCAACTACTTGCAGCCCTTTTGTTATACTTGCCGTTATTTAGCCAGAATCTCCATCAGACCCGCTCTGTCGATAATATATATTTTTTTGCCTGCAAGCCGGATAAGTCCTTCCCGTTCCATCATTCCTAATTCACGGTAAAGAGACGGCCTTGACACATCAAGGCTTTCTGCCCAGAATTTTTTGGAAGAAGGCAACTCCACCCCCTTGCCTGGTTGAGGCTCACTTAACTCATAGAGTAAGGAAAATCCTATTTTCTGCCGGATAGAATCACAAGCCAAAAGCTCGGTCTTAATTGTAAGCTCGAGAATCTTATTCGCGAACAACTGCAAAAAATTACTTAAAAGAGCCGTATCGCGGGCAATTGCCGTAAGCATTGCTGCCTTGGGAATGAATAAAATTTGGCTGATGCTCTGACTAATCACATTGCACGGATACGTATCTGCCCGGGAAAAAACTGCCGCTTCGCCGAACATCTCTCCGGGATACCGCAAAAACACAGGCGTCGCTTTGCCATTTGCCAGATTTTTTTCAATAGCAACACTGCCTTGCAGCAAAATACCAATGCGGTCTGCCGGCTGATCACTGCGAAATATTAGTTCCCCTTTTTTAAAATCGCCCACAACAATTTGCAGACCTGCTACGATCGTTTCAATTTCAGCACTGGTTTTTCCACTAAACAATGCATTCTTTTGTAAAACTTCAATCATCGGCTAACCGCCTTTACAAAAGTTTAAAAGTGTCTTATGAGATACAGAAAAATACACGTATTATCTTTATTATAGAAGATAGTGATTATTAAAATCAATGAGGTGGAAATCTTATGTTTAGAATCGGTTTGGATATTGGCTGTTCTGCCTTAAAATATGCAATTGTAGATACGTCCGGTGCACTCATTGCATCGGGCCTTAAAGTTCATCGGGGAAGTCTGGACAACGCCCTGCTAGCTGCACTGGACGAAATGGAAGACACGGTACAGTCCGGCTCCTTCCTGCTCGGTATCACCGGAGAGTTGGCAGAGCGCTATCCGGCATTTTCCGCTTTTCATATCAACGAAGCTTCTGCCATCACCAAAGCAGTGCAAAAAACATATCCCGCCGCCCGCTCCATTATGGAAATTGGCGCGCAGCGAGCCAAATATATCAGCGGCTTCGCTGCGCAAACAACAAGCAGCTTTACTTTTGCCATGAACGGAAGCTGCGCTTCAGGTACTGGCGCTTTTATCGAAGAACAGCTGCAGCGCCTGTCAATTTCCTTTGAGCAATTTGATCAAATGGCAGGAAAGGCTAAATCAATTCCCGGCATAGCCGGACGGTGCAGTGTATTTTCCAAAACCGACATGATTCACCAGCAGCAATCCGGTGTACCGCTCGAAGATATTCTACTGGGGCTGGTGTATGCTCTTGTCCGCAATTACAAATCCAATGTAGTACAAAAACACCCTGTCCAAAAGCCTGTATTGCTCGCTGGCGGCGTGACAGGCTCAGCACATGTCGTAAAAGCCCTGCAAGCTTTGTTCGATTTAAAAGATGAAGATATTATCAGACCAGAACAACTCAGGCATATTACGGCTATCGGCGCAGCGCTGTCAGCCAGTGAAGAAAAGCTGCCCGCAAATCTCGCATGGCTCAAAGAAAACCTCCGTCAAGACCGGGATAAGGCAGTAACGACAGGCAAAACCTCGCTCGCCGACTGGGGCAGCAACGACAGCGTCGACAAGCACAAAGTTAATCCGGTTGTTACGCCTGAAGGTTATCTTGGCATTGATATTGGCTCAACCAGCACTAATCTTGTCGTAATCGATAACGACACAAGAGTGGTATACAGCACCTACCTGCGCACTGCCGGCAAACCGCTGGAAGCCGTGGAACAGGGACTAGCCGATCTTAAAGAGAAGCTGGGACACGATTTTACTATCAAGGGTATTGGCACCACCGGCTCAGGCAGAGTATTCATTGGCAAAAAACTCTCTGCTGATTTGGTGATTGATGAAATTACAGCACAAGCCCGCGGAGCAGTGCATAGTGTAGGCGATGTAGACACAATTCTTGAAATCGGCGGGCAGGACTCAAAATATATTCAGGTTAAAAACGGTCTTGTGACTGATTTTGAAATGAACAAGATCTGTGCTGCCGGTACAGGTGCATTTATTGAAGAACAAATTAAAAAACTGGATATTCCTCTGGCTGATTTTGAAGCAATTGCCTTAAAAAGCAGCAATCCTTCCGATTTGGGTGACAGATGCACCGTATTTATTGAAGGTAATATTACCAAAGCACTGGCTATCGGTGAAACGAAGGAAGATATCGCCGCCGGACTGGCCTTTTCAATTGTCAGTAACTATCTGAACAGAGTAGTTGGCAGCAAACCGATCGGGAAAAAGATTTTACTCCAAGGTGGAATTGCCTTTAACCAGGCCATCATCAATGCATTCCGGGCTACCCTGCAAAAAGAAGTAACCGTTCCCACTTTCTTTAGTGTTACCGGTGCACTGGGAACAGCCCTGCTGACAAAAGAAAAATTGCACCAGGCTCCCGTACAGGACAGCTCAGATGCGTTCGATATTGATCAACTCAGTCAGGCGGCATTCCTGCGCGGTTACAATCCAGTAAAAGATCCTTCCAAAAAGACCATTGGCATTCCCCGGGTCCTGTTTCTCAATAAAATGTTCCCCCTGTTTCATGAGGTGTTTACCACGCTGGGCTTCAATGTACTGCTGTCGAAACCTACTGATGAAGAAATAATTGCGCTAAGTCAACAATACAGTCTTGATGAAACTTGCTTCCCTATCAAACTGGTAAATGGTCATGTTGCTTCCCTTATTGAGCAGAAAGTAGACTATATCTTCCTGCCAAGTCTTTATACGATGAAGAATCCCGGTTCTCATTCTTGCAATTATGCCTGCGTTTACATGCAAAGCGTAGCAAAATTGGCAGACCAGGCCATCGACTTCAAAAGTAAGGGCATTACTCTACTAGCACCGGCTTTATCCTTTGATTTCGGTAAGCTGTATATGCTGAAAGAACTGCTTCAGCTGGGAAAAAGTCTTAACAAATCCAAACCGCAGATGATGTTCGCCCTGATGAAAGGGATCAAACGCTTTACCGCCTATGGTAAAGAATTAGAGGAAATCGGACGTGACTATCTCGCCCGGCTAGCGCCAACAGAAAAAGCATTTATCCTCATCAGCCGCACCTACAACATTGCTGATCCCCGGTTGAACATGCAAATAGCAGCCAAGCTGCGTGAGAAAGGACATAAAGTAATCGAGCTGGCTCACATACCTGCCCATGATTTGGACATATCTGAGGATTATCCTAATATGTACTGGCCTTTCGGGCAGCATGCTCTTGCAGGCATTAGAATTACCAACAAGCACCCTCTCCTTTTTCCTATCTATATCACCAATCACGGCTGCGGACCGGATACCGTAATCAGCCACTTTTTTAAAGAAGAAGCAGCCTCAAAGCCCTTCTTGCATCTCGAAGTAGATGAACATTTTTCTTCTGTCGGTGTGATGACCAGACTGGAAGCTTTCGTCAACAGTGTAGAAAATTATTGCCGCCATAACCAGCAGCCGCTCGATCAACCTTCCGTCAAAAAGGTCCTGCCTCCTTCGCAGAAAATGCTTATTCCTTATCTTTATCCCTATAGTACCTTATTGAGCGCTTTTTTCACTAAACAAGGAAACCCTGCCTTAGAAATGATCCCCACCGGCCAGGAATCAATGGCCTTAGGCAAAAAATTATCGGTGACAAAAGAATATCTCCCCATGATTGCCCTCGCGGGTGATGCCTTGTACAACAGTTCTAAGCAGAGCGAGGCTGCTTACTCCTTATTTATTCCCAGCTCTGAAGGAAGTGAAGTGTCCGGGCAATACAGCACATTCGTCGAAAAGCAATTACAGAAACAGGGTTATCCTGCCAGAATTATTGCCCCCCTGATTGAAAACAGTCTGGGAGACAGCGCATATGGCTACGAGGCAGCGCTTTTAGTAACAGCAGGAGATCTGATCATGGCTGCAGACCAGGAAGACCGTGCCTTTTATCTGCAGGAATTTTTACAACGAATCACTAACGACAGCCTCACAGAACCAGCCTTGTTAGATACTGCCGCAGCAATTGCTGCCAAAAACAGTAAAAACTCTTCCCGCAAACGGCTTTCCATCCTTGGTGATTTTGCCGTTATATATAATCCATTTTTAAACGGCTCCCAGCTTGCTGCACTGGAAAAGAACCATAAACTGATTTACCAGCCGTTAGCCGAAAGCTTACTGTTTCTGACCCTTGATAAGCTTAAAGGAGAAAAAAAGGACGCTCTTGCCCGAAAAAACGCCAGAAAGTTAGCAGCATTATTAAAAAATCTTGCGCTGCTTCTAGCCAAAGACAGTCCTTTTGAAGCGGATATTTCCAGTCTTTTGCATACTGCCGACGATACCTTGGGACTCTATGCCGGCGGCGCAGGACGCTACCGTATGAGTAAACTCTTTTATGCCAAAGAGAGAGCCGCCGGTATTATCAATGTAAGCCCCATGTATGAAAATACGGCTACCATCTTAAAAATACTTTCTAAAGCACACGAAGAAAAAATTTCTCTCCCGGTGTTAGAACTGCAATTCGATCACAATAACCATACCCATAACAAAATCCTGCTTGACACCTTTATTGGGTATTTATAACAAGAAAACTGCCCGGCAGTTGAAACCGGACTTGCATCAGGCGGATTATGACCCTATAATAGGTCGTAATAACAACGTTTAGGAAAGGGAGAATTGAGCTTTATGGCAACTGCACCTGTACCTCCCTATAAACCCACACCGCCTACTCCACCTGTAGTCCCCGGCACCACAACCACCGGCAGCTCAAACTCCCAGCCAGTTCAGCAAACGCAGACAGCACCTGCGGCAAAGTCTCCTGCTGCTGAAAGCTTGCAAAAGTTTGAAGATATGGGCAAAGCCTTTCAGGGGCAGACAGCGCAGCCATCGGCTGCCACCAATAGTACTCCCCCTGCAGGAACTTCTTCTACCCAAACCGGTCAAACGATACAAAAACTGCCTGCAGCAGCTGCCACAGCAGAAACAGAACAGGCAGCAGCGCAAACACTCATTCCTGCCAAAAGCCAGCTTCCTGATAAAAATACCAACATCAGTTCTTTGTATGGCTGGTGCTTTGCAGCCGTTATCATTGTCGCCCTCGTACTGGTCGGCCTGCGTTTTTTTAAAACGAATCGATCACCGGCACCGCTTACAACTGCCGCTACCCCCCCAAAGGCACAACAGCCTGTACCCGCAATGGATATAACCACAGCATCGCAAGATGCCGCTCCCAAACCCAAGAGCAGTTTTGAAGTCAGAGTATAAGAGGCAGCATTCAAATGAATGCTGCCTCTTTCCGTTAAGAAAACCCGGTTTCGTCCTTTTGTCATTGCCACAAACGGACCAAAAAGTCTAGGCCTAATCTTCCAATAGCCTTGGAAACTTGCCGGTTTACTAAAATTAGTAAACTCGCTTTCGCTCAAACAGTACAAATTTCTTAACGTAAACCGGCAAATTTCCATCCTTCGGACCGGCTATTT
>DDHB01000004.1:9626-9914 GCA_002337925.1 Sporomusaceae bacterium UBA1887 | reverse complement strand
CCGGAATTTTTTATTTATATTGATAAGTTTGAAGGATGGAAAAAGGCTTCCTGCATTAGTTCAAAAAGGGAAGCTTGTTCTTATTGAAAGGACTATATATGTTCTGTGCAGGGAGAGGAATGGGAAGTCATCCCATAAAACAAAAAAAGCGGAATGATAACTAAAAAAGCACAAGTGAGATACATGTAGGAGAGTCCGGCATGTTCAGAAAGAATTCCCAGTAATATGGAGCCCAGGCCTACGCCTAGATCGAAGGCTGTAAAAATTGTTCCATTAGCAGCTCCGCGC
>DDHB01000004.1:0-9601 GCA_002337925.1 Sporomusaceae bacterium UBA1887 | reverse complement strand
CCCGGTTGATAGCTAAGGCCAGCGTTGTAGGTTGAACAATACCGAACCCAATACCCAGAAACAATCCGGATAGGATAAATACTAAATTATCAGCAGCACAAAACAGCAGGACAAAAGATAGGGCCAGTGCGGCAAATCCGATAGCCATAATGGTTTTTGGCCCACTGGCGTCAAGTGCTTTGCCTGCATAGGGGCGGCTGAGGATAAGTGTGCTGGCATATGCCAGAAAATAACTGCCTGGGTTTGTAATTCCTATTTCTTTACCTAGTAAAATAACGAAAGAAATGATGCTGCTGTACAGTAGAGCAATAAAAAAAGTAATAACAGCATAGATCAAAACCCTATTTTCAAAAAGAGTGTCTATACGCATTTCAACAGGTTTGCGTGCAGCGTGAGTTTCCTTAAAGGTGATAGCAAGTACGCAGATAAGGGCGGCTGCTGCTAAAAGCGAACTACTGGAGAATAAAACCATAAAACCTGCATGATTGAGAATTAATAGTCCCAAGGCTGGACCTGCAGCCATTGCAAATGTATTGGATAAGCCGTAGTAGCCAATGCCTTCACCACGTCTCTCTGCCGGAACAAGGTCAGTGGCTACTGTGCCGGCAGCTGTTGTGGCAAATCCCCAGCAAAGACCATGGATCATTCTAATGATAAATAAAAGCAGTAAAGTAGTGACCAAATTGTAGATCGCAATCGAAATTGCTAATAAGAACAAGGTGATAAATAGTACTCGTTTACGGCCTAGCGTATCAACTGCAAATCCTGCCAGCGGGCGGGCGATTACAGCTGCCAGGGCAAAAAAGCCAAAGATATAGCCTACAGCACTTACATCGCTGCCTAAGTAATCGGTAACAAAAAGTGGCAAGGTGGGTAATAAGCAATAAAAGCTGACAAATACCATAAGGTTTGCTGTGAAAATCAGCAGAAAATCTTTTGTCCATAATTGTTGTTGCGGTGTAGTAGCAGTGTTCATTCAAGACTCCTTGTTTATAGATAGTAAGATATCATTCGGATGGAGGCTGCTATTTACCTGCAACTATCGGCACAAGAATACGTATTTTAGCAAAAATAGCATTTAAAAAATACTTTTGTATATATGATAAAGGCAAAAAAATAAAAGCATGGGGAAATATAAGGAAAAAACTAGACGGTGTAATAAAACAGCAGTAAGATAAACAATATCATGAGCTCAAAGAATGTACTGATTGATGAGATGAGGCATAGTTAAGTTATACATAAGAAAAAAGAGGTGCGGTAAATGGATAAAACAAGTAATCGCTTGATTATTGCATTGGATGTACCGACAATTGAGGATGTGACCCGAATTGTCGATACGGTAGGTGATGCAGTGGATTGCTATAAAGTAGGAATGGAAGCTTTTTATGGGTTGGGTCATACAGTACTTGCCCAATTGGCAAGCCGGAATAAAAAAGTATTTGTTGATTTAAAGTTGCATGATATACCCACAACAGTCAGCAAGACAGTCAAAGCCCTCTGCCAGTTTTCCCCTGCGTTTATTACACTTCATGCAGCAGGAGGAGTAAAAATGCTGAAAGCTGCTATGGAGGAGGCTGACCTCTGGGCGGCCCGTACGCAGCGGCCCCGCCCTAAATTGCTCGCAATTACCGTGTTAACCAGTTTAGGGGAACGGGACTGGGTGGAGATTGGTTATCAAAGCCCTATCAGGGAATCGGTTTTGCGTATGGCAGTGATGTGTAAAGAAGCGGGTATGGACGGAGTAGTTGCCGCTCCGCAGGAAGCGGCAGCAATCCGGGCATTATGCGGTTCCGATTTTCTCATTGTAACTCCAGGAATCCGGCTGCACCCCGAACGAAATGGTGATCAGACGAGAACAGCAACACCTGCACAGGCTCTTAAGGCAGGGGCTCATTATTTGGTGATTGGAAGGCCTGTTTTATCGGCAGAAAGCCCGCGCGACGAAGTGAAACATATATTAAATAGTATGGATGAATATATGGAGAAAGCTAAAGGCTGATATTGGATAGGGGGGAGATGCTTGTCTACACTTTTGCTTAAGAATGGTAGAGTGATTGATCCAAGCCAAAATATTGACAGGAACGCAGACGTATTGATTAAAGACGGAAAGGTAGCCGCAATAGCAGCTAATATAAATGATAGTAATTGTGAGCAAATTGATTGTGCTGGCTTATGGATCACGCCTGGGCTGGTAGATGGGCACTGCCATTTGCGTGAACCTGGAGCGGAGCATAAAGAGACTATTGCTACCGGAACGCAGGCAGCTGCCCGGGGCGGATTTACGACTGTTGTAGCAATGGCTAATGTTAATCCTGTTCCGGCTAGTTTGAAAGACTATAAGAAAATCCAGAAACTAATTGATCAAACAGCAGTTGTACGGGTGATTCAGGCTGCCAGTGTGACAAAAGATTTAAAGGGGCGAGATCTTTGTGATATGGCGACACTGGCCGCAGCTGGAGTGAAAATCTTTTCTGACGATGGGTATTTCATTGATCGGGCAGCTGTTCTATACCAGGCGCTAAAACTGGCAGCTAAGCTGGACGTTACACTAGCCTTACATGAAGAAGATACGTCGTTAAAACTGTATTGGCCTACAGCCTATGAGCCTTTAAATGAAATCGCTGCAATAGCACGGGATTTGGAGATCCTGCGCGTTACCGGAGGAAAAGTTCATTTTCAGCATATTAGTACATCCCGCGGGGTAGAGCTAATTCGCCGGGCTAAGCAAGAAAAGCTCAACATTACTGCAGAGGTATGTCCCCATCACCTCACGCTGACAGCTGAGGCTGTCTATTCACAGGGAACGGATGCAAAGATGGCACCTCCCCTTAGAACGAAAGAGGATATAGCTGAACTCATCAAAGGGCTGGATGATGGTACGTTAGACATGATAGCTACCGATCATGCACCTCATGCTGAAGATGATAAGAACACAGTCTTTGATCTTGCAGCTAANNGCAGCTAACGGCATAATAGGCTTTGAGACAGCGTTCCCGCTAATGGTGACAGAATTGATCCATCGCCGGGGCTTTTCCCCAATGTGGTTAATTGAACGGATGAGTACCATTCCTGCCCGGATCTTTTCTTTGCCGGGGGGCAGTCTGTTAGTAGGAAATCCTGCGGATATTTGTGTGATTGATCCTAATAAGGAATGGATTATTGATAAACGGCAGCTGGCATCCAAGAGCCGTAATACTCCCTATCACAATACCCCGGTCAAGGGGAAGGTGATAAGGACGCTAATAGATGGCAAGGTTGTTTATAAAGATTATTAATAAAAAATTAAAATCCAACATTATACAGGTTTTCTGCCGCGCAACAGGCAACAGGAAGCAATTTACAATTAAAATACAAAACTTTACTTGCTATTGCAAAATTGTTCCGGGTATGGTTAAGCACTTAAAATTGCAAAATAAAGATGGATTCCAATAAACGATAAAAGGGGGATTCATCAATGGAAAACAAACAACAAAAAAACAGCAAGCAAACAGGTTCGCTTACTTCCCAGTATGATCTTAACAGCAGTGCAACTTCCGGAATGAGCGCTGGATCTAACTACAGTGCAGGAACCAGTTCCAGCACACAGGCCAGCAAAGCGCAATATGGCACGATGACTGCCACCCAGGATGCCAATAACGACTATAGCAGCAGTGCAATGTCCGGTGCTAGCGCAGGAACCAGCTCCAGCACGCAGGCCAGCAAAGCTCAATATGGTACTATGACTGCTACCCAGGACGCTAATAACGACTACAGCAGCGATGTCAGCAGCAGCTATAGCAGCAAAAATGCAACTAACAAAACCACTGGTACTACACTTACCGAAAAATACGACATTAACGAATAAAATAAGAAACCTGACAGGACAAACCATTCGGTTTGTCCTGTTTTCATTTGCGCGTGTATGTTTTTCCGGTATCTAAACCAATCTATCTAAGAGAGCATATCGTTATGAGAAAAACATCTGGAAGGATGATCATAATCCATGCATGTTACAATCGTGATACCGACCTATAATGAGCAGGAAAATGTTTGCTTAATCAGCACTCGTATCCGTAATGTTTTAGAAGGCAAGTGTTATAGTTATGAAATTCTGTTTATAGATGATAGCTCCGATGCCACACCGGCAGTACTTGAACAATTAGCAGGCCAGTTTCCCGAAATACGTTATATCCATCGCCATGGAGTGCGGGGGTTGGCTTCTGCTGTTGTGGAAGGCTTTAAGCAGGCAAAAGGAAAATATATTATTGTTATGGATGCTGATCTCCAGCATCCACCAGAGTTAATACCGTTAATGGTAACTCGTCTGCAAGAATCGGATGTTGTTATTCCCAGTAGGTTTATTTGTGGAGGATCAGACGGCGGACTAAACTGGTTACGTAAATTAATATCCTGGAGTGCCCGTGCAATTGGCCGTTTTTCTATTAAAAGACTACGGGCTATTTCGGATTGCACAAGTGGCTATTTTGGTATTAACCGTACCGTAGTTGAGCAAGTCAAACTCGAACCTATTGGCTGGAAAATTCTAATGGAAGTTCTCGTTAAGGGGCAGTATTCAACCGTTCACGAAGTACCCTATGCGTTTGAGGCCAGAGACGCGGGACAATCCAAAATGAGCTTGAAAGAACAAATGAATTACATGAAACATATTGTGCGCCTAATTCGGTACAGTCCTGAAGATCTCCGATTTTGTTTGTTCTGCATGGTTGGAAGTTTAGGGGTTTTGGTAAATCTGCTAGCGTTACGTTTGTTGCTAAACGTCTTCCAGTTGGAGGGAGTTGTAGCCTCGTTAGCTGCGTCGGCTATTGCTATGGTTCATAATTTTTGGTGGAACGATAACCTGACATGGAAAGAACATCAGCAGCCTATCTTCTGGCGGCGGTTATTGCAGTTTCCCCAATTTGTACTGATTTGCTGCTTTAGTATTGGCATTACTGCTTTTTTTGCGCAGCTTTTCGAAACGGTCGAATGGAACATCTATTTAGGCCAGCTTTTAGGAATTCTGCTTGCAACGTTCTGGAGTTTTTCTGCTAACAATAGATGGACCTGGTCGAGCCGTCCCTCAGAGAATATTTGCAGAGAAAAGTTAACGGTTACGCAGGAGCGAGTGTAGATGAATGGGTATTCTACTCAGATAAAAGTAATTGGTTTACCTATTTTATTGCATAGCGCCATTGTAATTGCAGCCACAGTGCTGTCCATGTACATACCCGAACAGGCTCCAGCCGGTTTTGTTAATCCTCTGCTGAGCCCGACCTATCCGTTTGTGGAGAAATTCATAAAATGGGATGCACACTGGTATACGTATGCTGCCCAACAGGGATATGACAGCCAGAGTATTGTCTTTTTTCCAGTCATTATTCTCTTGCTGAGAGGGGCAGGGCAGCTTGGTATTCATGTCGGACTAGGTGGATTTATTATATGTAATTTGTTTGCTGTGGCAAGCTTTGCTATGCTGTATTTGGTATTGCGCAGGGATTTTTCCGNNATGCTTATGCTGTCATGCCTACGTCATTTTTTTTGAACAGTATTTACACAGAGTCGATTTTTCTGACATTGTCCCTAACTTGCATATACTTTACCAGACAAAAGAAATGGTGGCTTGCAGGAATTTTTGCGGCGTTGGCAGCTTTGACACGAAATTTAGGGATTTTCCTAATGCTATTCATGCTATACGAATATATTGCTGAATACTGGCAGCAGCGCAGGCCTGCTTTTTCGCTGCTGGCTTTCTTGCTACCGCCGTTAGGCTTACTTGCATTTATGAGTTACAATTTTTGGCGGGTAGGCAGTGCGGTTGCTTTTATTAACGGACAAAGAGAATGGGGCAGGCAATTTGAATATCCATGGGTTAATATGTGGAATAACATCCGCTTAGTAGAAGCCAACTTTCCGCACGTGCAGCCTGGTGTGTTGCTTGATAGTTTTCTTGTTGCCGGCTGTCTGGCAGCATTACTGTCAATGTCTTTGATGCGCCGTTTCGATATACGCATATCGTATTTAATTGTGGGCTGGTTTTGGTTTCTCATTCCGATGTTTTCTACGACGGCATGGTTTCCGCTTTATAGTATGTCCCGCTTCATTTTAGTCATCTTTCCTATTTATGTGGGAATAGGGCGGCTACCAGACTTATGCTTTTATGGCTATATGATTCTTAATGTGGTCCTTTTGTCACTATGCACAATAGGGTTTACAGGTTGGCATTGGCTTGGTTAGGTGGCAATTTCTTTAAAGGGGACTGCTTATAAAGATAGGGAATGATGGCTGCAATCGGCTGCTGGTACAGCATGCCTAATGTGATGGGCAAGGCGGCCGCAGCAGGAAAATAAGTAAGGGCTAATACCAGGCCAAAGCTTAAATTGCGTAAGCCTACATTGTAAATCATTGCAATAGTTGTAGCATAACTCCGGTCTTTTGCCGCGAAAGAGCCTAGATAGCCGAGACTATAACCGGCGATGACAATGAACAGCGTAACGAGTAATGTTTTAAGCAAGGTACTGCTCCAATGGACTTCCGGAGCTACAAGGCCGGCGCTAATGAGAATTACACTAAAAAAGCCAATTTTTGAAGTGAGCCCACCAATATGCTTGGCAAAATGAACTGCTTTTCCTTTAGTCCAGTCATGAACGGCCATACCAAGCAGACTGGGAAGAGTAATCATTGCTAAGAGCTCCAGTACCATGGCAGTATAATTAATTTGCAGGCTTTGCCCGAGAATTAGTTTGAAATAAAGAGGTAATAGGAGTGGAACAAGTAACGTATCCAGTGTTACAGTTACTAGTGATACGGCAGTATTGCCTTGCGATAATTCCGTCCAGATAACCGAGGTTACTCCTACCGGTATACATGCACAAATCAAGTAACCAATACGGATTAAAAAATCATTAGGATAAAATAGTATTCCTGCCAGCCATGCTACGAGTGGTGTGATAAAATGAATTAAGGCAAGTGTCCATAAGGGGACCCAGGGGTGTCGCAACACTTCTATGAATTTTTTAAAGCTTATTGACAAAGACGTGATAAAAGTCATATAACCAAATAATAAAATAACAAGAAATCGTGTTACAGATGAATCTGGTATTTGAAGAAAAAAACCCGTGAATAAAGCGAATAAGACTACTAGAAACATATGGCTTGACAGCCAGTCATTCCACAAGCGTAGTTTTTGTTGCATGTTAATTCTCCTTGCTATCAGCGTTAACAGTCACTTGTTATTATATACAAAAAACGCCCTGCAAGGTGCAGGGCGTTGGGAAAAAACTAATATTTTTTGTAGGCAGTTGATTTTGCGCCGCAGATGGGACATTTGTCAGGGGCATCATGTTCGGCAACATGTCCGCATACGCTGCAGAGATATACGTCATAGACTTCTTTGCTGCCAATGTTATCTAACGCTTTTTTAAATAATTCGGCGTGAACTTTTTCGCTTTCATTTGCAAATTTGAAACCACGTGTAGCGGCTGTCATTCCTTCTTCTTCGGCTTTGGCGATAAAAGGCGGATACATCTTGGTGAACTCGTAGGTTTCACCATTGATAGCAGCTTGAAGGTTTTCCGCGGTTGAACGAATGCCGCCATTATTGCGGAAATGGGTATGAGCATGAATCGTTTCCGCCTCTGCAATTGCTTCAAACAGTTTGGCTATTTGCGCATAACCATCAGCAGTTGCTTGTTTGGCATAAGCCAGATATTTACGGTTAGCCTGCGATTCTCCTTCAAAGGCGGCGGCTAAGTTCTCTTCCGTTTTCGACATGTTTGCACCTCTCATTTATCAATCATACATATAGTATGAACATATAAAATATTGATATTCAAAAAATGGAAAAGGAGCTAAATAATGGATAAAAAATTACAGGAAAAATATGCTCGACTGATTGTTAAGACAGGGATTAATATCCAGCCCAATCAGACACTAGTTATTACTTCCCCGATTGAGTGTGCTGAATTTACTAGAATAATCACAGAGATAGCTTACCAGGAAGGAGCTAGGGAAGTTGTCGTGAGCTGGAAGGATGAGCTTTTGTCAAAAATTCGGTTTCTGCAAGGACCGGAAGAAATTTTTGATGAGTTTCCTGATTGGCAGAAGGAGTTTTATTTATCTTATCTGCATAAAGGGGCGGCCTTTCTACGAATTGCTGCAGAAGATCCTGAATTAATGAAAGATGTGAATCCCGAAAGAATGATGAAGGCACAAAAAGCAAGCAGTACAGCGCTTCAAGAATATCGCGAACATTTAATGAGCAATAAAAATGTTTGGTCAATTNNGTTGCATCGATGCCAACAAAAGCCTGGGCAAAAAAAGTCTTTCCCAAACTATCAGATGAAGAAGCCGTTGAGAGGTTAGGAGAAGCTATTTGTAAGACCGTGAGAGTGGATCAGGATGACCCTGTTGCTGCCTGGAAAATGCATATACAAAGATTAAAGAAAAGCATGGATTTTATGAACTCACATAAGTTTTGCAGTCTAGAATATAAAAACTCACTGGGAACGAATCTTACTATTGAACTGCCTGACGAGCATATTTGGCTTGGGGGTTCCGAGTATTCTGCCGGGGGAGTAGAGTTTATTGCCAACATGCCAACAGAAGAAGTCTTTACATTGCCTAAGCGGACGGGAGTCAACGGAACGGCTGTTAGCTCAAAACCGCTTAACTATAATGGTAATCTAATTGAAGAGTTTACATTGGTATTTAAAGAAGGTAAGGTTGTAGACTGCCATGCAAAAAAAGGCGAAGATATCTTAAAGAAGCTGATTGCTACAGATGAAGGCTCCTGCTACCTTGGTGAGGTAGCGTTAGTTCCGCATGAGTCACCCATTTCCCAGTCTAATATCTTATTCTACAATACTCTTTTTGATGAAAATGCATCCTGTCATCTAGCTTTAGGCAAAGCGTATTCCGTTTGTATAAAAGATAGTGAAAGTAAGAGTAAAGCACAATTATTGGAACTCGGCATGAATGACTCGCTTGTACATGAGGATTTTATGATCGGCACGTCAGATCTTACTATTATAGGAACAACTGCCACAGGTGAGAAAATACCTGTGTTCAAAAACGGTAATTTTGTATTTTAACTCAACAATCAAATGGTAGTAGAGGTGGAGCAGAAATGAAAAGATTTACTGTTTATCCTATTGGTATGCCTCAAATACAAGATGTTTGGCTGGATACAGGCTTTAGCCTGTATTCGGCTGAGCAAGGTTTACCCGAACGGCCTGATGTGATTCTCAGCGGTCCGGCAATCACGAATGACAAACTTATAGAAAACATACAAAACTATCTGCCCAAAGTGATTATCGGTGTTGGTCATGATAGTCTGGAACTGACAGAGCCGCTTAAAGAAATATACCAATTACATGTATGGAGAGCAGAAGATATAAACTATCTCATTGCAACACGTATTGAAGCTCAGCTTGAAATACCTCAATGGCATTTATATGGAGAGAAAGCCGAAGAGCGGCATAAAGGGGCCAGTGATAGTGTCTACCGCCATTTGCTATATGAAGTATTTCGTGAAACGCAGGAATGGTGCGGACATACATTTTCAGTAGTTACCGGATTATAGACTAAAGAGCACAAGAATTAAGGCTATAGAAGTTAATTTATA
>DDHB01000050.1 GCA_002337925.1 Sporomusaceae bacterium UBA1887 | reverse complement strand
GGGCGTTTTGCTATATTAACCTATGTATATTTAAACTATATTCATCCTTCCGCCAGCTTCTCATAATCCAGCTTCCACAAAGGCTGCTGCAGCGCTTTGGTCAGCGACTCAATAATCACTGCCGGAAATCCTTCTACTACCACTTTCTCAGGGAAGTGGCTTTTTTGTTTCACCACGCTGCCTGCTTTTACTAATGTATTGCTGCCCAGCTTACTGTTATCACAAATGATAGCCCCTGGTTCAATAACGCTTCCTTTGCCGATGTGACAGCCATGGACAACGCAGCCTGGCCCGATAATTACATGATCTTCAATGATTAGCTCATTATCGGGCAGCAAATGGAGCACTGTGTTTTCTAGTATCTGTACATTACTGCCAATGCGAATTGGACCATGAGAATCACCGATTATTTTGACACCGGCTCCAATCATTGTTTTTGCCCCCACTGTAACATCACCGGTGATTTCGGCTGAAGGAAATAGTACCGCCTTTTCATCAACTTGCGGAAATTTGTCGCCGTAAGCATATAGCTTTCCCATCATATCCCCCTTTTCAGGCAGTTTTTCTATTATAGTTGCCTGGAAGACAGGCAAGGTTATGTCATTACCTCGCATCCTTTTGACCATGTCGCGGTCCTGCTGAGTAAGCTGACGGATGATACGCCCCGGTCTGCCAACCACCACGCTACAGTCTGGAACAATCATTCCTTCGCGGATTAAGGTCCCTTCTCCCAGGATACACATATCACCGAGGACAGCGCCCGGCATAATCAGCGCGTTATTGCCGATCTCACAGAGATTCCCGATTGTTGCGCCGATAACAATGGATTTATGTCCAAAGACCGTTTTAGCTTTAATATGAGTGGGGAAAGCAGCATTGCCGATAATCACACTGTTTTCCAGAACATAGCTGCTGTTTTCAACTGTAATGCCTTCCTCAAGGGAGCGGAGGATCGAGCCTTGGGCAACATATACATTGCCGCCAAGCTTCATCTTTCCCACCAGGCAGGCCGATTCTGCAAAGCCCCCGGCTAGCATTGATCTACCAACTCCTCACTTGCCCGGATATTGACTTTCACATCATAAAATGTGCTGCCTTTGCCACTGTCGGTTAGACGCTGCGCAGTAAGAGTATTGGAGGAACGGCGGCTGACCGTGTGCTCAAGCCACCACACACCTTCGGCAACAACCACTCCGGCAGGAACTTTATCAGTAACTTTCAATTGGTAAGCTACCTCACCCCGCTCATTATAGGCAATTACCAGCTGGCCATCTTGTAAACTAAGTCTTGCGGCATCAGCAGTATTCATTTGGAGAAGCATTTTGTTGTTTTGCGTTAAATCTGCTCGTTCATTAAAAGAGGAATTCAATAAACGAATATCNNATATCCGGCGAGTTAATCAGCCAAAAGTCAGCTGGATCACCATAAGGCTGGGTATAGCGAGGCAGCGCCTCTTTTTTCCGGGTATTGAGAATTTCAATCTTACCGGAAGGCGTATTAAATTTCGTTTTATAGCCTTCAGGTAATGGCAATTCCATCGGCAGCCCGGCGAGCAGTTTATCGATAGGAGCACCAGCCAGCCAGGAAGACGGGTTAGCTAAAATACTGTCTATGAGTTCATCTGCCGACTGCTTAAAGAACGGTTTATCAATTCCCATTGCTGCTGCAAGGAGGCAAAAGACTTCCCAGTTGGATTTTGCCTGTCCTACCGGCTCAATCACGGCTCGAACCCGCTGCATGCAATAGTGGCCATATGCCCGGTAGATATCGCTGTGTTCCAATGAGGTAGTGGCAGGCAGAACAATATCGGCATACAGGGCGGTATCAGTCATAAACCGTTCATGAACAACGGTGAACAGATCTTCCCGTGCCAGCCCCTGGAGCACCCGGTTTTGATCAGGTGCTACAATCGCCGGATTGGACACATATACATAGAGGCTCTTAATGGGTGGATCGGTAAGCTCATTTAAGGCCTCGCCGATTTGATTCATATTAATAGACCGCGTAGGTCTTTCCTGAAAATCCTCACGGGTTACACGGCTGCTGTCAAAGGCACTTCCTGTAGAAATACTGGCTAACAGACCACCGCCTTTTTTGTCCCATGCACCAACCAGTGCCGGGAGACAGGTGATGGTCCGAATGGTCATTGCTCCATTGCCATACCGTGACATGCCGCTGCCCAGTGTAATAAAAGGCGCCCGCGCTGACGCATATCGTCTCGCCAACTCTTCGATCACGGATGCGGCTATGCCGGTTATTTTGCTGACCTCCTCCGGCGAATAGTCAGGCAGTATCTGCGCTGCCAGTTCTTCATAGCCTAAGACTGAGGTGCCGATAAAATCCTGATCTACCAGGTTATCTCTGGCGATTATATGCATCATGCCTAATGCCAAAGCCCCATCGGTTCCCGGCCGGATAACTATGGTTTCATCAGCAACTTGGGCTGTCCCTGTTTGATAGGTGTCAATCAGCCAGACCTTTGCTCCCCGTTCTCTGGCGATTTTAATATCATGAAGACTGTGAATACTGGTTGCCAGTGCATGTATTCCCCAGAGAATGATAAAATCACTGTCCTGTACCTCTGACGGATGAGGGGCCATCGTACTTCCCATGACCGCACTGTAGCCAACGCCCTTAGCAGGCGAGCAAATGGTACGCTCTAGCTGCGATGCACCAAGACTATAGAAAAAGGGATGCCCGGCATTGCGCTGTATTTGGCCCATCGAACCGGCATAGGAGTATGGCAGAATAGCCTCAGCACCGTATTGGGCAATGACTTCCTGCCATTGCTGCTGAATATGTGCAATAGCCTCATCCCAGGAAATAGCAGTAAATTCACCGCTCCCCTTTGGACCGGTGCGTAGTAAGGGTGTTTCAATACGCCGGGAAGAATGAACCGTTCTTTCATAGTGATTCATCTTAGGACAAAGCGTGCCTCGTGTAAAGGGATGCTCCGGATCGCCTTCTACATTTACGGCCTTTCCTTCATCAACATGAATGAGCAGTCCACAGGTATCCGGACAGTCATAAGGACAAGCGGAACGGAAAACTTGCATAACTTTTTCTCCTTTACATTGAGAGTGTAGTGTAGTTTATCTTCGTGCTTTTTCGATTTGTTTCCTGCTCAAAAAAGGGGACTGTTCCCTTTTCCACCTAGTGGATAAATAAGAAAGAAGCCTTTTCGGTTAGAAAAGACTTCTTTCTTATTCTTACCCTGATACCGCACTCTTACTATTTATTATGCAGCAGGATGAAGGTAAGGTGGTGAATAAGGTTACATTTTATTCCATATGAGATTAACCGCTATCGTTATAGCCATTGCAATGGCTATCGCCATTTTGACAACCATACCAGCCACTTGCCCGGCTAAAACGCTTTTTGCCACCCGGTGAGACTGGTCGCGATTGCCGGTAATCAGGTATTCCGCCAGATAACTCGCTCCAAAAGCACCGGCAAAGGCGCCAAGCAAAGAGCCGATGATCGGGAGCACAGCCGTACCTGCCACAGCTCCGGTAATACCACCGATAAAAGCAGCCACCGTAGCCAGCGTAGAAGCCTTTTGTTTGCGTGCTCCCAAAGCACCGGCAATGAATTCCACAATCTCGCCGACAAGCAGCAAGCCCAGTAACAGCAGCACCAAATTTACCGTAAAACCGGTAAAATCATAGTAAAAGCCATAGCCTAAGGCAGTAAAGAAAATCAGCCAGTTACCGGGCAGGCCAATTACGGTCAGTAAAAAGCCGCCTAGCAAAATGACAAGCATGACAATATTTAACATCCAGCCGCCGATATCCATTATGACACCTGCCTGTTACCGTCTTAATGCACGATGGGCAATATCGCGGCGATATTGCATATCCGTAAAGTGAATTTGCGGGATGGCACCATAGACTTTATCCACAGCATCTGCAATACTCCCGCTCACAGCGGTCACGCCCAACACACGGCCTCCGGCGGTAACAACGCTGCCTTTCTCACTGGCAGTACCGGCTTGGAATACCAGTGCTCCCTGCTGTTCTGCGTTTTCAATGCCGCTGATGACATGCCCTTTCTGATACCAGCCTGGATATCCGCCTGCAGCCAAAACGACGCATACTGCCGCTTCTTCAGACCATTCAATCGCAGTATCCGCAAGCGTACCATTTACGCAAGCCATTAAAACGGCCATCAAATCGGTTTTGAGCAGCGGCAAAACAACCTGGGTTTCGGGATCGCCGAAGCGGGCATTGAATTCTACTACCTTGGGACCTTCAGCTGTAATCATTAAGCCTGCATAGAGGCAGCCCTTATAGAGACAGCCTTCTTTGCGCATGGCCTCAACGGCAGGCTGCAAAACTTCGCGAACAATTTGCTCTTTTAAAGCTTCCGTTACTACCGGCGCAGGAGCATATGTACCCATACCGCCTGTGTTAGGACCGGCATCATTATCGAAGATGCGCTTGTGATCCTGCGCAGCTACCATGGGAACTACCGTATAGCCGTCAGTAAAGGCCAAGAGAGATGCCTCTTCTCCCTCCATGAACTCCTCGACTACAATGACCGTTCCGGCATCGCCGAAGATCCGTTCTGTCATCATCGTATCGACTGCAGTCAAGGCCTCATCCACGTCCAGGGCCACTACCACACCTTTGCCTGCCGCCAAACCATCGGCTTTAACGACAATGGGTGCTCCCTGCTCCCGGATATATGCTTTGGCCTCTTCAGCTAAGGTGAAGGTTGCATAACGGGCACTGGGTATATTGTATTTACGCATTAAATCCTTGGCAAAGGTCTTGGAGCCTTCAATTTGGGCTGCCGCCCGAGAGGGTCCAAACACAGCCAACCCCTGATTGGCAAAGTAGTCACATATGCCGTTTACCAGCGGTATCTCAGGTCCTACTACCGTCAAGCCGATATCATGCTGTCTGGCAAACTGCGCCAGCGCAGCATTGTCAGCTATATCCATTTCTACACAGCAGGCTAATGCTGCAATACCGGGATTACCGGGAATGCAATAGATCTCATCCACTTGCGGACTTTGTGACAGCTTGAATACTAAAGCATGCTCGCGGCCGCCGCCGCCAATAACCAGTACACGCATGGCAATCCTCCTAATGTTTAAAATGACGTATGCCGGTAAACACCATCGCAATTCCATATTTGTCCGCTGCAGTAATGGATTCTTCGTCCCGCACCGAGCCGCCAGGCTGAATAATCGCCGTTATACCAGCTTTAGCCGCTGCTTCTACCGTGTTNNCCGTGTCTCCGAACGGGAAAAAAGCATCAGAAGATAACACCGCACCATTCGCGGCAGCACCTGCCTGCTCCAGCGCAATTGCTGCTGCGCCAACCCGGTTCATCTGACCCGCTCCGACACCGAGCGTCTTATTCTGGTTTGCTACTACAATAGCATTGGATTTGACGTGTTTTACCACTTTCCAGGCAAATACCAATTGGTGCCACTCAGTTTCGGTTGGCTGACGTTTAGTCACTACCCGGTACTCTCCGGTCTGTTCAACAGACCGGTCCATTTGCTGCATCAGCAGGCCGCCCGATACTTTTTTTAGATCTGCTTCTTCGCCTTTGGCAAGCGACGGAGCTTCGAGAAGACGCAAATTCTTTTTAGTGGTCAGAATAGCAAGCGCCTCCGGAGCGAAAGCCGGTGCAATGACTGCTTCCAGAAACAGCGTACTCATCTCATCGGCAGCTGCTTTGTCTACGGAACGGTTCACTGCGACTATTCCGCCAAAAGCGGAAACCGGATCTGCTGTATATGCTTTATTGTAAGCTTCGGCAATGGTGCTCCCAATGCCGGTGCCGCAAGGGTTAGTGTGTTTAATGATCGCTGCTGCCGGCTCATCGAAATCATTTACAATTGTCCAGGCAGCTTCCAGGTCAACAATATTATTAAAAGATAATTCCTTACCGTGCAATTGGCGGGCATGAGCAATTCCCTGGCCCTTAGTACCGCATTCTTTATAGAAGGCTGCCTGCTGATGAGGGTTTTCACCGTACCGCAGATTTTCCACCTTCTCATACACCAGGTGGAGCTTGTCAGGAAATAAGTTCTCCCCGGCCTGTGCTGCCAAATAGCGGCTGATGCAGGCGTCATATTCGGCTGTATGTCCATAAGCTTCCTGCGCCAGAGCCATGCGCAGCTCAGCTGCTACAGTACCCTCTTGTCTGAGCGCAGCAAGTACTGTCTCATAACGGGCAGGATTAACAACAACCGTTACATAGTTGAAGTTCTTAGCAGCGGCCCGGATCATTGCCGGTCCGCCAATATCAATGTTCTCGATTGCATCGCTGAGCGTTGCCTCAGGGTTGGCAATAGTCTGGCGAAACGGATATAGATTTACAACTACCATATCAATCCCGGTAATACCATGCTTCTCCATTGCTGCTACATGGTCGCCGTTATCGCGAATTGCCAGAATGCCGCCATGAATGAAAGGGTTAAGCGTTTTGACCCGGCCGTCCATAATTTCCGGAAAGCCAGTAACATCACTCACATAGATAACAGGAATACCAGCGTCACGCAGTGCTTTCATCGTACCGCCGGTTGAGATAATTTCAACACCCATTTCATGGAGTTCACGGGCGAATTCAATCAGTCCTGTTTTATCGGAAACACTAAGCAGTGCCCGTTTGATTTTCATTTTTCTTCCTCCTTGGCAGCATCAATTCGCACAATGCGGCTCTCGCAATGCAGGCGTCCCTGACAAAATAACTGAACCGCCCGGGGATAAAGTTCATGTTCAACCTGCAGAATGCGTTCCGACAGATTTTGGGGAGTATCATCACTAGCAACAGCTACCGCCTGCTGCAGAATGACTGGTCCCGTATCCATTCCTTCGTCAACAAAGTGAACAGTGCAGCCTGATACCTTAGCACCATACCGGATGGCCTGGCCCTGTGCATCTAGCCCGGGGAAAGCCGGCAGCAGCGAGGGATGAATGTTCATAATTTTCCGGGGGAAACGGCTGATAAAATGAGGGCTTAAGAGTCTCATGAACCCCGCAAGCACGACCAATTGTACACCATGCCGCTCTAGTTCTGCAGCTAAGGCTTCCTCAAACCGTCGCTTATCGCTAAAAGCAGACCGTTCGATGCAGCAGGCGGGAATTTGCTGTTTCTCAGCTCGTTCCAGCACCTGAGCCGTTGGGTTATCACTAATGATGCCCGCAACCTGGCCGTTG
>DDHB01000068.1 GCA_002337925.1 Sporomusaceae bacterium UBA1887 | reverse complement strand
CTGGGGCTACTGGCGCTACTGGGGCTACCGGAGCTACCGGCGCTACAGGCGATATTGGGGCTACCGGTGCTACTGGGGCTACTGGGGCTACTGGCGCTACTGGGGCTACTGGGGCTACTGGTGATACTGGCGCGACTGGTGATACTGGCGCTACTGGGGCAGGTGCCATTATTCCGTTTGCATCCGGTACTCCTGCTGCATTGACAACTGTTTTAGGCGGTCTGCTAAATACCAGCAGTCTTGTTGGTTTTGGTACTAACGCAGACGGTGTTACAGTTACGGGGGGAACAATTGATCTTACAGGCGGCCCCGGAATTCTCCTTAATGAAGCATTTTCTATTCCCCGGGCAGGCACCATTACGTCAATAGCAGCCTATTTCACTACAACCGCTGCTTTGACTCTTGTTGGTTCAACAGTCACAATTACTGCCCAGTTGTTCAGTTCAACTACGCCGGATAACACGTTTACGGCAGTGCCTGGTGCTCTTGTAACCTTGGCGCCTGCTTTAACCGGTATTCTTGCACTCGGAACTATCAGCAACGGCATTACAACAGGCCTTGCAATACCGGTTACGCCACAGACTCGCTTGTTGCTAGTCTTCTCGGCAGACGTAACAGCAGGTCTTGATGTGGCAACCGTAGTGGCTGGCTATGCCAGTGCAGGGCTTGCCATCAGTTAATGTTAAGTAAAACCTGATATTTTCAGCCTTCTATGAAAAATAGAAGGCTTTTTTTTATCATATTGCAGCTTTGTGAATATATATGATAACAAACGATTAATTAAGAGGTGACAGGATTGATTACGATTAGCCTTTGCATGATTGTCAAGAATGAAGAGGACGTTATTGGAAGGTGTCTGACATCTGTAAAAAACATCGCTGATGAGATTATCATTGTAGACACGGGATCTACTGACAAAACCAAAGAAATATGCAGTACTTTTACTTCTAAAATCCATCACTTTACCTGGGTACAGGACTTTGCTGCCGCCCGCAATTTTGCTTTCAGTCTGGCGACTATGGATTATATTCTGTGGCTTGATGCCGATGATGTTATTTTGGAAGAAGATCGTAAGCGTTTTCTCCAGCTGAAAGAAACACTCGATCCTGCTGTAGATTCTGTAACGATGCATTATAATTTAAGCGTTGATCAGAACGGGCAAGTGAACTCCAGTCTGCGTCGTAACCGGCTGGTAAAGCGTGTTAAAAATTTCACATGGATTGGGGCGGTCCATGAATATCTGGCCGTACATGGTCATATTATTAATGGTGAAATTGCAGTTACTCATCAGCCGCTTAGCCATGATGCGAATAGAAATATTGAAATTTATGACAAAAGGCTGGCTGCCGGCGAGGACTTTTCTCCGCGGGATTTGTACTACTATGCGAATGAACTGCGCGATCATCAGCGTACTGCTGAAGCGATCGAATACTATCAACGGTTTTTAGCGACCAAGCAAGGCTGGGTAGAAGACAATATTGCGTCCTGCGGCAAACTGGCAGACTGTTATGCTGGGATTAATGACAGAACAAATTCTTTCCGCTATATGCTTGAGTCCTTTGCATATGATACACCGCGGGCAGAATTCTGCTGCCGCCTGGGCTTTCATCACATGCTGGATGCTAAGTATAAACAGGCGGCGTTTTGGTATGAGCTGGCTACACAACTAGAAAAACCGTCTGAGAACTGGGGAACCATTAATCATGCCTGCTGGACCTGGCTGCCTCATCTGCAGCTTTGTGTCTGTTATGACCGGCTTGGCAAGCATCAAGAAGCCTATACCCATAACGAAGCTGCGGCCAAGTATATTCCTGATGATCCTAAAATTGCGTACAATCGACAGTATTTTCAAGGGTTATTATTCGATAAAAAATGACTAACTAAATAGCGACTCCCTACTTAGGATTCGGCTTATTGTGAGTTGACTAGCTCGCTTAAGCCGCTGTTATTTCTAATGGAAAACAAAATCCGCTAACGAAAGGAATGAGCATACAAATGAAATCACCCCTTGAAATGGTTTTCTGGAGTATTGCTTTTCCTGGCTTTGGCCAAATTTTAAATGGCCGAATCGTTAAAGGATTCGTGTTTTTAGGGCTAGAGTTTCTAATTAATGTGAACGGTAACATTAATCAGGCTATTCTTTATAGCTTCCTGGGTGAAACAAGGCAAGCAATTGAAATTGCCAACTACCAATGGATGTTATTTTATCCCTGCGTCTATATTTTTGCGATCTGGGATGCTTACCGCGACGCAGGAGCAACTACTTTTCGCTACTCTTTTTTACCTTCTGTCTGCAGTGCTTACTTTGGAACAATAGGTGTTATACTTTCGCCAGTTTTCACACTTTTTGCCATTACATTCGGTCCCATTTGGCTGGGTATACTAGGAATGTTGATTGGAGCTGTTATTGGCTTTGGTATGAAATGGATCTTATTGGTTACAAGTGACAGCCCGTCTAATTGAATAAATAAACTATCCAGCAAGAAATGGAGGTTATTTGATGAACATGATTCGCAGCAAACGGTTTATTTATCTCGCTACCGGTTTATTATTACTCGCCATAGTGTTAGGAGGCTGCTCAGGCAACAACCTAAACCCGATTGACCCGCAAAAACCAACAGTCCCGTCAAATCCCGGCAAACCAGCAGAAATGAGCGATGTTGTGATAACCTATAATTATGGAGAAAGTGATAAAGTACAGCTCTCTGCCAATAATATTACCTTAAAGGTCGGCCAGCGCTTAATCCTTCAGCCCGCAAAGGGTCTTACCAAAAACACCCGTTTTTCCTCTTCCGGCGGGCCAAATTTCTTTGGTGATTATTTGCAGCAGCAGGAACAGCAGCCAACTGGCAAGATTGTATTTATCGCTAAAAGTCCTGGAAAAGGAAAGCTCCAAGTCATCCCCAATACTAGTGAATCAAATCGGGCTACCGACCTATGGGTGACAGTTCAATAGCTTATAGACAGCAAAGGTCCATCGCTTCCGGCAAGGAAACGATGGACCTTTGGAATTTTAACTAGGTACTAACTATTATAGGATGTTTTTAATTGCTGTTCAGCAGCGTGTTTTTCCAGGGCAAGCTGGATAAGCTTATCAATTAAATCACGATACGGAACTCCGCTGATTTCCCAAAGCTTTGGATACATACTGATTTTAGTAAAACCAGGGATCGTATTGATCTCATTAATAATGATCCGATTTTCTTTAGTAAGGAAAAAGTCAACCCGGGCTAGGCCTTCACAGCAAAGCACCTGGAAAGCCTCAAGAGCTAATTTTTGGATCTGCTTTTCCGTATCCTCTGATATTTTCGCAGGAATGTTCAGGATTGCCCCATTCTCATCTATGTATTTGGCCTCATACGAATAAAAATCTTGTTGAGCAATAATTTCACCAACGCGCGATGCCATGGGTTGTTGATTGCCTAAAATAGCACATTCCACTTCACGGCCTTCGATAAATTCTTCTATTAATATCTTTGAGTCAAAAGCAAAGGCTTCATTTAAAGCTCTTTTGAATTCCTCTTCTGTTCTTACCTTGCTCACCCCCACTGATGAACCTGCATTGGCCGGCTTAACAAACAACGGAAGCCCGAGCCGCTCTTGCGCCTCAGTAAAGGTAATGTCAGAGCGCTGCCATTTGTGAAAAACCAGAAATTTAGCAATCGGGATACCTGCGTCGCGCAGCAGTCTTTTTGCTACATCTTTATCCATTCCGATTGACGATCCAAGTACTCCGGCACCAACAAAAGGAATGTTCGTCAGTTTTAGCAGCCCCTGTACCGTCCCGTCTTCGCCATAAGGTCCATGCAATATGGGAAATATAACATCAATATTGCTCGATTTGCCACCGCTCGCAATAGTAACAAGCTCCTTACTCTCTTCACCAGGAACTAATACAACTTTTTTTTCTGTCTTATCAAGAGTAATTTTCTTAGGATCATGGCTGTTTAGCAAAAAGCGGGAACTGTCATTTAAATACCATTGCCCCCCTTTATCAATGCCGATTAACGTAATATCGTATTTTTCTCTATCAATTGCATCAATAACATTTTTAGCTGATTGAAGAGAAACTTCATGTTCAGCAGATCTGCCGCCAAATAAAATCCCTACATTAATTTTTCCCATCAATGATTCCCTCCTAACATCTTTCTTTATTTTTATTTCCGCTTTTAATGGTTATCCCCTGCAAATCTGCAGATTATTTATTCGAAAAACTTGCCTACACCAAGTCCTTTAGGACACAGGCACAGCTTATGCCATTGTTATTTCAAAAAACAAGCAAACCGCCTAAAACTTAGCGTTTTAGGCGGTTTAAACGGACTATTTTCTATAGGGCCTTTCAACAACTATGTGCCGCAGCTCAAATAACGACCTGACTTATGACATATCTGCCAGGCATGTAAATGGTATTGATAGAGAAATAAAAGTTATGGCGTTGTTGTAGCGATAAGAGTTCCAAATGATTCTGTATCAATAGTAGCATTCACACCAACGTAAATAATATCGCTTACATTAACAGCTATACACGAGCCGATTGGAAATAATACGTTTACCCAAGTAATTTCAAAACCACCATCTACAACAATTGATTGAAGACTTACCGATTCAGCTGCTCTTGTCAGCTCAATCAAAATAAAATCAGCTTTATCTTCTACATTCACTTTTACATCCACTTCGTTGCAGCATTTATCTTCTTCTTTGTGATCCCATTCCTTCTTGTTATCCCATTCCTTCTTATGATCGCCAATTTTTTTGCGATCGTTGTCGACGTCTCCCACGATTCTACCTGTAACTGTTTTATAATCACGGAGGACCAGCGTTACTTCTAAACAACCAAGGAAATTGAAACATTTCGGAATACCCATATTCTATCGCTCCTTTCCATGTTGGGCTATCTGCCTAATGTATAATATTCTTGTTGTTATGAAAGGTTACATTAATAATCGTAAGGAACGGCAGACTAAATAAAATACTATTTACAGGTTGAGATTAAACTGTGGCTTATAGCAAGCAGCGACTAGCAACAAGCGTTTAGAGGCACCGTGAGAATGGGAGTCACTTTGATAATGCAGGACTTTGGCTGTTTTTTAGCGAATAATTACTCCCCGCAGGCCTGAATATGCAAATATTGGAGCTTATCTGTGAGTTGAGGTACCGAATGTACCTGTTATAACTCTTATTAATAGAGGTGTTTTATTTGCTGCGTTATATAGTAAGCCGCACACTCAATTCTATTTTTGTTCTGCTAGCCATTATCACCATTACTTTCCTGCTGATGCATGCGATTCCAGGCGGGCCTTTTACCGGCGAAAAAAACATTCCGGCGGCTGTATTAAAAAACATTGAAGAGCGCTATCGTCTCAATGATCCGCTTTGGCAGCAGTACATTGATTACTTAACCAATTTAATACGGTTTGATTTGGGACCATCCTTTAAATATGAGGGCCGGACTGTCAACGATATTATCAAGGAGAGTTTTCCCGTATCGTTTCAATTAGGAATGGTAAGTATTGGATTAGCAGTGCTGGTGGGAATACCGGCTGGTGCACTCGCGGCTCTCAGGCAAAATCGCTGGCAGGATTACAGCACCATGCTCTTGGCAACTATGGGGGTATCAGTTCCCAGTTTTGTACTGGCTACCCTGCTGATCTATATCTTCGCAGTAAAGTTAAGTCTGCTGCCGGCAGCCATGTGGGGAGGCCCGGAATACATCTTGCTGCCTGCCTTATCGCTTGCCGGGCATCCAATGGCTTTTATTGCCCGACTGACCCGTTCAAGTATGCTGGAGGTGCTTGCTCAGGATTACATTAAAACAGCCCGGGCTAAAGGGCTTTCGCCAACGGTAATTTTATACCGGCATGCTCTTAAGAATGCATTACTGCCGGTAGTTACTTATATTGGTCCCATGTCTGCCGCCGTATTGACCGGGAGCTTTGTCATTGAAACAATTTTTGCTATACCCGGCTTAGGACGGCATTTTGTGACTAGTATATACAACCGTGACTATACGGTTATTCTTGGTATAACCGTATTTTACAGCGTGCTGGTTATTGGGTTAAATCTGGTTGTCGATCTTATTTATCCCTTACTCAACCCTCGTATAAAAATAAATGATAATCAGGAGGGTTAAGTCATGCAGCTAAAAAGCGATTCTTTTTGTCCGCTTCAGCAGCACGGGCCAGCTGCAGGTGCGCCCCTGACTACTACTTCCTATCATCAAGATGCATGGCGCCGCCTGAAAAAAAACAAGCTTGCCATGCTTGGCCTATATATCATTTTGTTTATTGTTCTCATTGCCGTCATTGGTCCCTGGCTGTCTTCACTTTCTTATTCCGATCAAAATCTCAATGCAACCAATCGCCCGCCAAGCGCAGAGCATTTGTTTGGTACCGATAACCTTGGCCGTGACTTGTTTATCCGCGTTCTCTACGGCGCCCGGATCTCATTGTCAATTGGGATTGTGGCAAGCCTGATTAATCTTACAATTGGCGTAGTGTATGGAGGCATCGCCGGTTACTTCGGCGGTCGGGTTGACCGGGTTATGATGAACATTGTAGATATTTTGTACGGTATACCTGTACTCTTATATGTCATACTGTTAATGGTACTTCTTACTCCAGGGCTCACTAATATCTTCATTGCTCTTGGAATTTCTTACTGGCTGGGTATGGCCAGAATTGTTCGCGGTCAAATCTTAAGCTTAAAAGAGCAAGAGTACGTTCTCGCCGCCCGGACAATTGGCGCAAGCAAGTGGCGCATTTTATTTTCTCATCTAATCCCCAATAGCCTTGGCCCTATTATCATTACCATGACACTAGCCATTCCGGAAGCTATTTTTACTGAAGCATTCTTAAGCTTCATTGGCCTGGGAGTTGCTGCTCCCATGGCAAGCTGGGGAGTTTTGGCATCAGAAGGCGTTACCAGCTTACGCTCCTATCCCTTTCAGCTGCTTTTTCCTGCCTTGGCTATCAGTATTACTATGCTCGCCTNNTTAATTTTCTTGGTGATGGCCTGCGGGATGCATTAGATCCCCGTGTACGGCGGTAAGGAGGCAGTCATAAATGTACCCACTGTTAACAATAGAAGATTTATCTGTAGCTTTCGAAACGTATGCCGGTACTGTACAGGCAGTAAATCGAATACATTTTGATGTTTATCCGGGGGAAGCTGTAGGCATAGTTGGTGAGTCAGGCTGCGGTAAGAGCGTAACCGCTCATGCAATCATGCAGTTAATCTCAACACCGCCCGGCCAGTATACAAGTGGAAAAATCTTTTTTGAAGGCAACAACTTACTTGAACAGTCTGAACAGCAATTGGAGAAGCTGCGCGGTCATGCTATTAGTATGGTCTTTCAAGATGCCATGACCGCACTTAACCCTGTGCTCACCATTGGCCTGCAAATTGCCGAATCATTACAGCTGCACCTGGCGCTGGACAAAAAAGCAGCCTATGCCCGGGCAATAGAGCTGCTCCGCATGGTAGAAATCCCCTCACCGGAAGAACGCATTTATACTTACCCGCATCAGTTCAGTGGTGGTATGAGGCAGCGTGCAATGATTGCAATGGCACTCTCCTGTAATCCCCGTTTGTTAATTGCCGACGAACCTACAACAGCCCTTGATGTTACGATTCAGGCGCAGATTCTCGATTTACTGAAGGACTTGCAGACTAAGCTGAATACGGCTATAATTCTCATTTCTCATGATCTTGGCGTAATTGCCGGCTTGTGCAGCCGTGTCCTTGTTATGTATGCAGGTAAAATTATTGAATCAGGCCCAGCAGAAAATATTTTTCATCATCCCCAGCATCCTTATACGTGGGGCCTGCTGCAATCCGTTCCACGCATGGATGCACCACAGAAACAGAAATTATCCGTCATTAAAGGACAGCCACCCGATCTTCTGCAAATGCCTAGCGGCTGTCCGTTCCATCCCCGCTGCACCTATGCCATGAATATCTGCGCTGACTATTATCCCGAAACCAGCGTAATCACTGATAAGCACAGTGTAAATTGCTGGCTCCAGCATCCGGGTGCACCAAAGATTCACCGGGAGGCTAACAAGTAAATGGAAAAACCGTGCATTCTGCAAGTACATAATCTAAAGAAGTATTTTATTGTTAATACCGATTTTTTTGGACGTCCTACTGCCTACTTAAAAGCGGTAGATGATGTGAGCTTCTTTATTCGTCAGGGTGAAACTCTGGGTCTTGTTGGCGAAAGCGGCTGCGGCAAATCTACTCTTGGCCGGACAATTATTCACCTTTATAAACCAACTGACGGAGAGATCTTATTTAATGGGCAGAAGATCAAAACTCAGCAGCAGCAGCAACTTCTGCGCAGTTCCATGCAAATGATCTTTCAAGATCCTTACGCTTCGTTGAATCCGCGCATGACTGCCGGCGATATTATAGGTGAACCACTAGCTATTCATAATCTTGCCAGCGGCCGGGACCGAACCGAAAAAATTGCGCAGTTGCTGCATTTGGTGGGTCTAAACCACGAGCAGGCCAATCGGTTTCCTCACGAATTCAGCGGCGGCCAGCGGCAGCGAATTGGCATAGCCCGTGCTCTAGCTGTAAACCCCAGCTTTATTATTTGTGATGAGCCCATTTCCGCCTTAGACGTTTCCATTCAGGCCCAGATTGTCAACCTATTGGAAAGGCTTCAGGCTGAGCTGGGATTAACCTACTTATTCATAGCCCATGACTTAGCAATGGTAAAGCATATCAGCGACAGGGTAGCGGTTATGTATCTTGGTAAAATTGTGGAAATAGCCGACAGTGCGGAGCTGTACAGAGAGCCTCAACATCCTTACACCCGGGCATTATTATCCGCTATCCCTATTCCCGATCCGGCAGTAGAAGCTAACCGCAAACGAATTTTCCTGACTGGTGACATTCAACAGCCGCTTGATTCCCTGGCTGGCTGCAAATTCCGTTCCCGCTGCAAAGAAGCTGTGCCCCTTTGCGCCGAACAGCAGCCTGAGCTTATTGACAATGGAGCAGGGCATATGACTGCTTGCCATCTAATAGGGAAACAATAGCATTTTTTATTTAGCTTAGCTGCAAAGGAGCCTCTTCATATGGATAAATTACAGCTTAAAATACAGGAACTATTAGCAGCATTTCCAGGACGCTGCGGAATAGTCATAGCCAATCTGCCCACAGGTGAAAAGTGGGAATACTGTCACAGGACAAGCTTTGCTGCCGCCAGCATGATCAAACTGCCTATTATGGTTGAAGTCATGCGTCAGGCAGCCGCAGGAACAATTTCATTAGACGAGCGTCTGCCGGTTACCAGCGATGTTCAAACCGGTGGCGCAGGCATTCTTACCGAATTGCAACCCGGGTTAAACCTGACAATCCGGGAGCTGGTAACATTAATGATTATTCTTAGCGACAATACTGCTACTAATTTACTAATTGACCGGATTGGCATGGACAGTGTCAACAAAACCATGGCCACGCTTGGCCTAACATCTACTACGCTCAGACGGCGAATGATGGATTTTGGAGCTGCATCACGTGGTCTGGAGAATACTACGTCTGCTGGCGATTTGGCACTCCTCTTCTCCCATATTTATGCTTCGCAAATAGTACCCTGCGAATATGGTACGCTAATGCTGGATATTTTAAAACGACAACAGGTTCGTGATAAGCTGCCCTTTTATCTACCTGAAGAAATAGTAATTGCCCATAAGACCGGCACATTACCTGGTGTAGAGCATGATGGCGGAATATTATATTTACCTCATGCGCCTTACATAATTTGTGTATTAACAGATGGCCATGCGGCTAATTATGAAGGCCTGCAGTTAGTTGCCTTAATCGGCAAGGTAATCTATGAATATCTGCATAAGGAGCACTAACATGGGTGTTAAAAAAGTAATTACTGTATTAACCGTTATAACAATATTTACAATGCTACCAACTTTATTAGCAGGATGCGGCAAATCAAGTGATACTGGACAGACTCTCCGCTATGTGTTGGAAGCTGAACCAGCTACCTTAGATCCCGCAAAATCTACAGCAATTCCTGAATCCTTGGTTGAGCTTCAGCTATTCGAAGGCTTAACGCGTCTGAACACACAGGATCAGCCTGTACCAGGAGTAGCTGAAAAATGGGATGTTTCACCTGACGGTCTTAAATATGTATTCTATTTGCGAAATGCCGCCAAATGGACCAACGGCGACCCGGTCACTGCTTATGATTTTGAGTTTGCCTGGAAAAGGGCATTGAGCCCCGAATTAGCTTCAGAAAATGCATACATGTTATTTCCTGTAAAAAATGCTCAAGCCTACAATGAAAAAAAAGTTACCGCTGATCAGGTAGGCATAAAAGCAATTAATGACCATACACTGGAAGTAACGCTTGATAAGCCAACAGCCTACTTTTTAAGCTTAACAGCCTTCCATGCATTCTATCCCGTCAACAAGAAAGTTGTAACCGCCAGCCCCGATAAGTGGTCTGCTGAAGTAGCCACTTTGGTCGGCAATGGACCTTTTAAAATCACCGGATGGGTTCACAGCAGCAAAATTGAATTTGCTAAGAATGACCACTATTGGGATGCCGCAGCTGTGAAACTAGCAAAAATGGAGTGGCCTATCAGCGACTCTCAAAGCACGCGCCTTTCTCTGGTCGAAAACAATCAGGCTGACATGATGGTAGAACCGCCTGTTGTTGAACATGACCGCCTTACACAAGCCGGCTTACTCAAAATTTCACCTTATCTGGGTATTTATTACTATGTATTTAATACGCAGCAAGCCCCTTTTGATAATGTGAAAGTCCGGCAGGCATTTTCCCAGTCGATCAACCGGGAAGCACTTGTTAAAAATGTGGTCAAAGGCGGCAAAAAACCTGCCTATGCCTGGGTAGCTCCCGGTCTGTCCTTTGACGGCAAGGATTTCCGGGATGAAAGCAATAATTATGCTACAGAGGATAAAGCGCAGGCTCAAAAGCTGCTAGCAGAAGCTGGCTATCCTGCCGGCCAGGGCTTACCACCTGTTACGCTTTTATTTAACACTGGTGAAATGCACAAATCAATTGCTGAGGCCATTCAGGAAATGTGGAAGCAAAACTTGGGCGTAACTGTTGCTTTATCCAATCAGGAATCAAAAGTTTTCTTAGAATCCCGCTCGCAGGGAGCATTTCAAATTGCCAGGGCCTCTTGGATCGGAGATTACGCTGATCCAATGGCCTTCATGGATGTCTTTACGGATCCCGGCAATGATGCCAAATATCATAACTCTTCTTATAACAAATTAATTGAAAAAGCTCAGTCAACACTAGATCAGCCTGTGCGCCTCACAGCTATGCATGAAGCTGAAAAACTGCTTTTTGATGACGCAGTCATTATTCCCATCTACTATACGACTCAGCCTTTTGTAGTCAAGCCATCTGTCAAAGGCTACTTTTGGTCAGTCCTCGGCCTGGCAGATTTTAAAACTGCCTATATCGAAAAATAAATAATCTAACACATTAAATAAGGGATATGCTGCAAACTTTGCGCATATCCCTTGCTTAGTGAAATTACCTATGAGGAGGCGGTAGCTTGCATTCGCTTAAGCCCAAGAAAATTTCCCCCGGAGACACAATTGGCGTTATTGCCCCGGCCAGCCCAGGAGATATGCAGTCGGCTCAAGCAGGAATAAGCTGGTTAGAAGCCCAGGGATTTCATGTTAGAACAGGAGCAACCCTCGATCAAACATGGGGCTATCTGGCAGGATCTGATGATCTGAGAGCTGCACACATTAATGCTATGTTTGCTGACTCTGCCGTCAACGGCATTATTTGCCTTCGCGGTGGTTATGGTACAATGCGGCTACTGGACCTAGTAGACTACGCTCTTATCCGAGACCATCCGAAAGTGTTTGTCGGCTACAGCGATATTACGGCTCTCCATCTTAGTATAGGTCAGCGGACAGGTCTTGTAACCTTCCACGGGCCGATGGTTGCTTCTGATATGGGACGGGATATCCCGCTTTATACACAGGATTATTTCTTCAAAGCAGTCACTGCTGCTTCCCCGATTGGAGCTATCATTAACCCGCCGCTTACTCCCCCCCCCATATTCATTGCTTCCGGAACCGCTCACGGAATACTCACCGGTGGCAACTTAAGCCTGATTGCAGCTACGCTCGGAACTCCATATGAAATAGATACCAGGGGTAAGCTTCTTTGTCTGGAAGAGGTTGGCGAGGCTCCCTACCGGCTCGACCGGATGCTGACTCAACTCCTGCTGGCTGGTAAACTGCAGCAAGCGGCTGGAATTGTTGTGGATGTCTGCCCGGGCTGCACTCCCGATGAAGAATCTGCTGACTTTACAGTTGCTCAAGTACTTGAGGATCGCTTGGGTACTCTTGGCAAGCCGGTTCTCTATTATCTGCATTTTGGGCATACTCCTGATAAAGCAACCCTCCCGCTGGGTGTTACTGCAACGCTGTGCAGTGAACGGGGAGGCCTCACTATAACGGAAGCAGCGACAATTGACTAAAGGCTGTATGCACCCTAGGAGGTAAACAGTGAATAAAGATTTTTTAAAAAGACAAATCATTACTACAGTAGATTCCATGGCTCCTGAATTGAGGGAACTTAGTTTATTTCTACACAAGAACCCTGAATTGGGCAGTCAGGAATATGAGGCTGCTAATTGCCTTGTTTCCTTGGCAAAACAAAAAGGCTTCTCCGTACAAAGTGGTATCAGCGGCTACAAAACAGCCTTTATTGCCACAAAAGGTAAGGGGAATCCCAAAATTGCCTTTCTAGCCGAATACGATGCACTGCCTGGCTTAGGCCATGCTTGTGGCCATAATTTAATTGCAGCTATGAGCTTCGGAGCGGCTGCAGCCTTTGCAGCTGTTGCCGGTAATCAGGCTACTTCTTATCTAATCGGGTGCCCTGCCGAGGAAACAACCGGTTCCAAAGTACAGCTGTCGGCTGACGGTGTTTTCTCAGGTCTCAGGGCAGCGCTGATCATTCATCCTGCAGACGGAAATTATATGGGCGGAACTTCTTATGCTACTCATCCCTTGCAAGTAACATTTTATGGCCGACCCGCTCATGTAGCAAGCAAAACCGAGAAAGGTGTCAATGCACTTGATGCACTCATTCTCTTTTATCAGGGATTAAAAACACTCCGTCAAACCTTCACAAAAGAAACTATTTTAGCAGGTATTATTACTAACGGCGGCACAGCCCCTAATGTAGTTCCTGACCAGGCGGCAGCAAAATTTACGGTTCGGGCTTTATCCTCTGACTATTTAGAGGGCACTGTCCTTCCTGGTATGCGGCGCTTAGCAGAGGGAATTGCGCTTGCCACCGGCACTACAGTGGAAACAGTTCATTATGAGCCTCTGTTTAAAGAGCTTAAAAATGATCCTGCCCTATTAACTTTTTATAAGCATAATATGTCTTTATTAGGAGAAGAAATAACGCTCCTGGAAGAAGACGATGCCGACGGTTCTACGGATGTAGGTAATGTCAGCCATTGCATTCCCACCATTCATCCCGATATTACTATCGGCAGCGGCATTACTGCCCACACACCCCAATTTGCTGAAGCGGCAGCATCAGACTACGCACAGCAGAGAATCTTGGTCGGGGCAAAGGCGATGGCGATGACCGCCATCGATTTGCTTGAGTAAATATAATAAAAAGGATGACGCCTGCTACACCAGGCGTCATCCTTTTTATTGTTCATCACCTTCTGCAGCCCGAGATTTTCTCAGCAGGCAATCAGGACGGCATATTCCGGTTGCGAGACTCACACCCGCTAATACAAGTGCTAACGCAGCCACATGATTCCAGTTAATGGTCTCCCCTAAGAACAAAGCGGCAGCAAAAACACCAAATATCGGAATACCATTCTGAAATACAGAGGCGGTTGAAGCACCTACCCGCTGTATTCCCGTATTCCACCAAACTGCACCAAGCGCAGTACAAACAAAACTTGAGAATAACACTAAGGACAGCGGCCAGAAATCAAAGGCGCCCTCATAGTACCAGACTGTATTGGCAAACAACCCCACAATCACCAATCCGGCAGAGGCCAGGATATGACTGTAGGCAGTAACCAGCAGCGGTGACAATAAGGCCGTACTTTTCTTCACAAAAAGTGAACCAATCACAAATGTAACCATAGCGCCGACCATGATACTATCACCGTACAGCGTCGATGTCTCTGTTTTGCCATATACAACAAGCAAAACGCCGCTGAAACCGAGAATAATTCCCAGTCCTTTCGCCAATGAAAATGACTCCTTCACAAGAAAGCTTGCCAATACTGTAGTCAGCAGCGGATTCAAGCCAAGGATAAGCACGGCATGTGTGCCGCTGGTAGTTGCCGCTCCCAGGTTTAGTGTGATCTGATGGAGAAAAATAGTAAAGGTCGCTACTCCCGTTATAGGCAGCCAGGCCTGTCGTGTTGGTATCTGTAAACCATGCTTGTACAAAACAAGAGGCACTAGCAGAAAGGTAGCCAATGTAAGACGGATCGGTGCCAATGCTAAAGGCGGATAATATTGAGTAAGATATTTAATCAATACTACGTTTGCACCCCAGAGCATCGACACAAACAGCAACAGTAAAAAAATTGGTCTGTCTTTTTTAGTTTCCAAGATCGATCACCTGCCGTATCGTTATATGCTGTGCATCTTATGCTCTAATGCTGTGCAAAATCATCCCGCTAATTATGACTATAATTGCTGCAAGCGACCAGTCCGCAGGAAAGGCCTTGTTAGAACAGCATAGCTTAATTACAGCAAAAAATCATCCCGTTTTGGTGTAAAGGTGTCGATAATTACTGAATCATCTTCTAATGCAACTACGCCATGCAGTACATCACGGGCTGCATAATAGCTGTCACCTGCACAAACAATCCGTTTTTCATCTCCTACAGTCAGTTCAAACGATCCTTTCGCGATATATCCGACCTGTTCATGATCGGCATGCTTGTGAGCTTCACCTACACCGCCTTTTTTGAAGCGGAATTCAACTAGCATAATTGCATCACTGTAGACGAGTATACTCCGGCTGCATTTTTCATTCAACTGTTTAATCATCGCATTTTCTTTTGCCAAAATCATAAGATCATCTCCTCATAAAAATACATCCTAATTACTACAAGATAGGTTTCCACATATCCTTCCACAGCTCATTATTTTTCATGATGCGGTCTTTATAAGTAATAAATAAGGAAATAACAAAACCTTCTGTTACAGCAAATATGCTGCAACAGAAGGTTTGTTTTATCTTTCTAAGCTTGCTTACTGGCGTGTCCTGCGCGAAAAGCTTTGAACTTAGCAGTTCCATACTCAATAGCAACAAACAATACAGGAACCAGAAAAATTCCCAGGCAGGTGGCCATCAGCATACCACCAACAACGGTTGTCCCTAGAGCAGCCCGCGCTGCAGCACCTGCTCCAGTTGATAATGCTAACGGTATGCAGCCCAAAATAAAGGCAAAAGAAGTCATTAAAATGGGGCGCAGCCTGAGTCTCGCTGCTTCAATAGCAGCCTGTACCGGTTCCATACCATTGTCGGTTCTGACTTTGGCCCACTCGACAATCAGTATGGCATTTTTAGCAGACAGACCGATCAGCATAACCAGACCTATTTGCATATATACACTATTCTCAAGTCCACGGGCATATTGGAACAATACGGAACCTAATACCCCTGTGGGAACGGAAAGCAATACGGCAAAAGGAATATTCCAGCTTTCGTATAAAGCTGCCAGACACAAGAATACAAACAGCAGGGCAAAGCCGAATATAACCGGTGTATGACCGCTGGAAAGTTTTTCTTCACGGCTTAAGTCTGCCCATTCGTAGGTAAAGGTATTAGGCAGTGTCTGAGCCGCTACTTCTTCCAGAGCCTGCATGGCCTGGCCCGAGCTATATCCGGCAGCGGTTGTTGCATTAATTTGCATAGCCGGATAACCGTTAAAGCGTTTGATTAATGTTTGACCGCTGGTTACAACAGGTTTAACCAGTGTATTAAGGGGCACCATATCACCAGCTGAATTACGGACAAAGAAGAACCGGGTGGCTTCTGCATCAGACCGGAACTGGGGCTCAGCCTGCAGCATAACTTTATAGGTTCGTCCAAAGCGGTTAAAATCATTAACCTGCACACCGCCAAGGAAAGTTTGCAGGGCCGTAAATATATCCTGAACAGGAACTCCCAGTGCTTTCGCTTTTTCCCGGTCGATGTCATACCGGTAGGCTGGAGTGTCTGCCCGGAAACTGGATTGGACCATTGCAAATTCCGGACGCTGTCGGGCAGCAGCCGTGAATTGCTGTGATACTGTATTCATCTCTTCCAGGGAGGATCCGCCCCGGTCCTGGATCATAAATGTCAGACCGCCAACAGCGCCGATTCCCGGCAATGCAGGTGGGTTAAAAGCAAAAACAGTAGCTTCCGGTATATCTTTCACCTTACCCATTGCCTGACCAATAATCGAATTTAACTGCATATTCGCTTCGGTTCGTTCTGCCCAAGGTTTCGTACTGGCAATGACCATTGCGCCATTCGATTTCTGACCGCCTGCCAGGATGTCGTAGCCAGCTATTTCTACAGTATTTTCAACACCTGGCAGCGAACGGTAAATCTCACCTACCTGTTGAGCAACCGCACGGGTACGGTTCATATTGGCTGCCTCAGGCAGGCTGACAACAGACATCATAAATCCCTGGTCTTCACTTGGTACGAAAGTCGAGGGAATAATCTTCAGCATACCCACACACAATATGCAGATTACTACCAATCCCACACCCCACAGGCCAGCCCGGCGAATCGAGCGTTTAACACCGTTGGAATAACTCTCTGTCATACGGTCAAACCAATTGTTAAACCAGTCAAAGAATTTCCCCAGCATTCCTGTGCTCTTTTCACCTGTATAGGGCTTGAGCAGCAAGGTGCATAATGCTGGTGTCAGTGTTAATGCAACAATGGCCGACAATGCCATCGATACAGCAATTGTCAGGGCAAACTGTTTGTAGAGAACACCAGTAGTACCACCAAAAAATGCTACTGGAATGAAAACAGATGCCAGTACAAACGCAATGGCGACAACCGGACCGGACACTTCGTCCATGGCACGAATTGTTGCTTCTTTGGGACCTAAGCCCGAGTGCCTCATATGATGTTCTACTGCTTCCACAACTATGATAGCATCATCGACGACCAGCCCAATGGCTAAAACCATCGCGAATAATGTAAGCGTATTGATAGAGAAGCCGAGCAAAACAAACGCACCAAATGTCCCAATTAGCGAAACCGGTACTGCCAGCATTGGGATCAGCGTAGCCCGCCAGCTTTGCAGGAATAAGTATACAATAATAAGCACCAACGCTAATGCTTCAATAAAGGTATGGAATACTTTTTCCAGCGACTCACGGATATATTTTGTATTATCAGTAAGGATACTGTATTCCATCCCGGGAGGAAAACGTTTTGCCGCATCTTCAATAACCTGGCGGACACCGGCAATCGTTTCAAGGGCATTCGCTTCTGTTGTCAGCTGAACGGCAAAAACAACCGAATCCTGACCGTCGAAGCTGCTTTTAAAGGTATTATCTTTACCACTTAGCTCAACGGTAGCAACATCACCCAGATGAATTGCTGAACCATCGGGCTGAGACCGGATAATTACTTTTCGGAAGTCTTCTTCCGTAACTAGGCGGCCTTGCACGCTGGCAGTGTACTGAAACTCCTGCTGCGCAACGGAAGGCAACTGGCCGATTGTGCCAGCCGGAGCCTGCACATTCTGCTCTTTAATAGCACTGGCAATATCGGCAGCGGTGATCTTCATTTGCGCCAGCTTATCGGGCTTCAACCAGATACGCATCCCGAAGTCGGTACCATATTCGCCAACATCACCTACACCTTTAACGCGGCGAATGTCATCGATAATATTAATACTGCCATAATTCTTGAGAAAAACACTGTCATAATCACCCTTCGGCGATACAAGGCTAAAGTACAAAGCCGTATCAGGGGAAACTTTACGGGTTGTTACGCCGGTCAACTGTACATCCTGCGGCAGACCGGCATTAGCCTGAACTACCCGGTTCTGCGTATACATCGTTACCATATCCGGGTCTTCGCCCAGTTCAAACTTAACATTCAGCGAATATCGGCCGGAATCGGCACTAGTTGAACTCATGGCAACGGCACCTACGCCGTTAACCTGCTGCTCAATAACCTGAGCAACTGTTTTTTCTACAACATCCGCATTAGCACCGGTATATATCGCACTAACACTAACCTGGGGCGGAGTAATTTGCGGATACTGAGCAATCGGCAGGTTAAATGCGGCAATGCCTCCAGCCAACGTAATGAGAATTGCGATAACGATTGCGAAAATCGGTCGGTTGATAAAAAACCTTGCCATAAACCCGCCCCCTTACTTCGCGACCGGAATATTCAGATCATCCGGCCCGATCATAGTAATTTTGAGCGGCGAACCGGGCTGCGCTTTAGCAAATCCTTCGACAACAATCACTTCTTGTCCAGTAAGGCCCTCTTCTACGATTTGCAGACTGCCGATTTTTGCTCCCAATTTGACAGCCCGGGTCTCCGCTTTATTATCGGCACCTGCAACAGTGACAAACGTTTTGCCTAACATTTCCTGGACAGCACGCTGCGGAATAAGCATTGCTCCTGTCCTGTTTTCACCAACAGCCACGATGCGGGCAAACATTCCGGGAATTAGCAGCTGCTGAGGATTGTCAAAGGCAGCTTTCATCGTCAATGTTCCTGTTTGATTAGCCATACCACGGTCTATTTGCTCCAAATGACCGGCAAGCGGATAGGCGCTGCCGTCACTTAAGAGCAGCTTGAGATTTTGTCCCCAGGCATCCGGTGAGTTACCCATGCGGGCAAATTTCAAATATTCATTTTCACTCATGCTGAAACGGACTTGCACCGGATCAACAGTTGAAACGGTTGCCAACACAGTACTCCCTGCCTGGACATAACGGCCGGTACTTAATTCACCAACACCAATTCGTCCATTAACAGGAGAAACAATCACTGTATCAGTCAAATCGTTATTAGCCTGAATCAGTTTGGCCTGATACGCTTCCACCTGAGCCTGCGCCTGTTCGGCCTGTGCAAGGGACGTATCCAGCGTTTGTGCTGCAATGCCACCTTGAGCTGCCAAACTTTGATAACGGGCTACATCACGGCGGATATTACTGAGCGATGCTTGAGCCTGTGCTACCTGTGCCTGGGCATCAGCTACGGATGATGTATACTGGCGGTTGTCTATTTCAAACAAAGGCTGACCGGCACGAACGGTATCGCCGCCCTTCACCAGCTTACGGGAAATATTGCCGGAAACCCGCGTCTGAATTTGGACCTCATCTTTCGGTACTATTTCACCGACATATTCATATGTAACCGGCGTATCCTTCTGTATAACTTGCATCGCCTTAACCGCGACCTCTTGCGGTGGACGGGCAGCTTGCTGTTTGCTGCAGCCTGTAGTAACAAGTAAAAGAAGTACAGCTAGCCAAATGATGCTTTTTCTGTTCACCGTTATTCCTCCTCTAAATTAGTTCTCCCTGGCTACCCCGGGAGATTATATAGATCAAGGCTTAATGCCCTGTTCATTGTTAGGATTAACAACCCCATATAAAACCACTTCTGCCAGTAAATTAAACATATCCGGCTTAGAAATATCGCCACAGGCAGCAAAATCGTAACTAAGAATCTGTTTCGTAGATCCCTTGAGAATATTTATGACAAGGGGAATGTAAATAGGACGAAAACACTTTGCTTCAATTGCCTGCTGAAGAATGGTTTCGACCGTACTCCAGTCAGCATCAATAAACTGCTCTATTTTATTCCAAACACCCGGGAGATAACGCCGTATCTCCTCCAGGTGACTGCCGTTTACCGAGGAGTATATACGCGGACAAAGTGTAAGTACCTTATAAAGCTTCTTATCAAAAGGAAGTTGATCGTCGCTAATGACTTCATCACGCTGCTGCTTTACATCATCCAGCTTCGCAACAATAATTGACGCAACCAATTCCTCTTTTGAAGAAAAGCACTGATATAAGGTCCGCTTACTGATACCTAGCCTGATCGCCAGATCATGCATGGTAAATTTGATTCCTCTCAGGCTTATTTCTTCTACAGCAGCATCCATAATTCTATGGTGCAACGCTACACCTCCTAACTTAATATTACTGTGGAAACCGAAACAGTTTTTTGGGTACCATGTTCTTATGCTATCAGACCCTTATCCGGATGTCAATGATTGGTACGTATAGTTTTTAAAAAGACAAAATACCTATTAAACAAAAGGATTCGCTCTTCTCTTGTGCGAATTAGTATTTAGTAAAATTTACTTGAAGGAGTTACTATGAACTGGCATAATTTACTACCGAAAGAAGTTCATCTGCCTGATATTAAAGCCAGAGAACTGCTTCGTTATCTGGGACCTGGCATACTTGTTACCGTAGGATTTATTGATCCGGGAAATTGGGCGGCCAATATTGCTGCCGGTTCGGATTACGGTTATACTCTCTTGTGGATGGTAACCCTTTCAACCATCATGTTAATTATCCTCCAGCATAATGCTGCTCATCTCGGCATTGCTACCGGCTACTGCCTGTCCGAAGCAGCTGCCGCCTATTTACCCAAATGGCTGTCCCGATTCGTTCTAGGCTCGGCTGTAGGCGCTGCCATTGCCACTGCGGTAGCGGAAATCCTCGGTATGGCCATTGCTTTGCGCATTTTATTCGGACTTCCGCTCAACATTGGTGCCGTCCTTGCAGGCATAACCTCGGCGGGTCTTTTGTGGACCAACTCCTATAACCGCTTGGAAAGATGGATTATTGGTTTTGTTTCATTAATTGGCTTTTCATTTTTACTGGAATTAAATATGGCCAACATTGACTGGATACAGGCTGCACGCGGCTGGGTGGTGCCCGAAGTACCAACAGGATCACTGCCGATTATCATGAGCGTCTTAGGGGCGGTTGTTATGCCCCATAATTTATTTCTACACTCTGAAGTCATTCAAAGCCGCCAATGGAATTTAGAGGACGATGTGCTGATTCGCCGTCAGCTGCGCTATGAATTTTTGGATACGCTTTTCTCAATGATCATTGGCTGGGCAATCAACAGTGCTATGATTTTAGTAGCAGCGGCCACGTTTTTCCAGGCAGGCATTCACGTGGAAACCATGGAGCAAGCGGAAGCCATGCTCCGTCCGCTGCTTGGTGATTCTGCCTCTCTCATTTTTGCAGTAGCTCTTCTTTTTGCCGGTTTTGCCTCTACAAGTACTGCCGGAATGGCAGGTGGCAGTATCTTTGCCGGTATTTTTGGCGAGTCTTACAATATTAAAGATCCCCACTCCCGTATAGGCGTTCTGCTCACCTATGTGTGTGCCGTATTAATTATCTTTTTCATCAGCGACCCCTTTGGAGGACTGATTTTTTCCCAGCTGCTGCTTAGCATTCAATTGCCTATTACGATTTTTTTGCAAATTTATTTAACCTCTTCGCCCAAAATAATGGGCAAATACGCTAATAATCTCCGGCTAAAAATCACCTTACTGATTATCGGCGCTATTGTAAGCGGGTTAAATATTTGGCTGCTTATCGACTATTTACTGAATAGCTAAGAAAAATAAGCAAAGGAGATTGCCGCGCTACGTTCGCGATGACACCCGACTTTACTGTCATTGCGAGGAGTAAAACGACGCGGCAATGTCTTTCCAGGTACGTTTGTCTACACGCGAAAGAGAGAACCCTGCGCAGCGGGGTTCTCTCTTTTTCCTATCCATCCGAAGCATTTACGCTTTTTTAAAGCGCTCTATTACTCGTTCAATTAACAGATACACTGCTGGAACAACAACTAAAGTCAGCATGGTAGACGTAATTAAACCACCAATAAGCACTACCCCCATTGACTGGCGCATTTCAGCACCTGAGCCAATACCTAAAGCGATCGGCATCATGCCAAAAATCATTGCTGCTGTTGTCATCAAAATCGGCCTGAGGCGGACTACTCCTGCTTCAATCAAAGCATTAATAATAGGCATCCCTTGCTGCCGCAGCTGATTTGCATAATCAACAAGCAGAATGGCATTTTTGGTTACAAGCCCCATCAGCATGATGACCCCGATCAGCGATATGATATTCATCGTCTGACCGGCAATCAACAGCCCCAGGATTGCTCCCGTTAAGGAAAACGGTAAAGAAAGCATAATAGTGAAGGGATGAATAAAGCTTTCAAACTGTGCGGCAAGCACCATATAAATCAGCACTACTGCCAGCAGCAGCGCTTTGCCGATTTCCATAAACGAATCCTGCATAGTCTGAGCCTGTCCCACGAACTTATACGAATATCCAAGCGGCAGATTCATGCCTGGTATCAGTTCCTTGACTTTAGTCGTAATATCACCGGCAGATACCCCTACTACGTTAGCATAGACAATGACCTGGCGCTGCCGTGATTCGCGGTCAATTTGAGTCGGCCCTGATGACAACGTTACGTTGGCAATATCACCTAACCGTACAAAGTTTCCTGTTTTGGACGCAATCAGCAAGTTGGCTACATCATCTAAACTGCTGCGTCCCTGTTCTTCCAATTGAACCCGAATTTGATAGTCTTTATCACTGGGATTAAACTCATTGCGAGTCGTAGCTCCCAGAAACGCCATTTGAATAGTCGTGGCAACTGTAGTTGTGTCAAGTCCGGCATCACTCACCCGTACAGCATCAACCGCTACCTGAATTTCAGGAGACGATTGCTCCGCCGATACATCTACATCTGTTGTGCCGGGAATCTGCCGGATCTTTTCCACCAGTTGCTGAGCCATTTGATTGAGTTTATCCAGTTCCGGTCCCCTGAGGGCAATTTGTACCGGACGGGAGTCACCCCGGCCCATCCCCTGATTATTGGTTACAGTAACCTTTAGGCGTCCGATATCACGGAAATGCAGGCGCAGTTCATCCATGATTTTATCCATTGAGCGGGATCGTTCTCCTGACGGTATCAGCTTAACACCCATAGTAGCCTTGCCGGCCTGGCCTCCGGAACCAATAATCAGGTACGATGATTCTCGTTCCTGAATGGCGAGTACCTGAGCTTCCACAGGTTTTACCAATTCCCGCATTTTCTCCAGTGATGTTCCAGCCGGAGCATTCATCGTAATATTGAACTCACCTGAGTCATACGTGGGCTGAAACTCAGAACCGAGAAAAGGTAGTAAGAGCCCATTGGCAAACAGGGATAGCACTGCAATGGCTACCAGCTTTTTAGGATGTGACAGCGCCCAGGTCAGTACGCGGCGATAAAACTCCTGAAACTCTTGAAAACCTGCTTCAAAACGGTCCAATAACAACCGCAGCCAGCCTTTTTTCTCGGTCGGTGCGGCAGCTTGACCGTGTCCCGCTTTAAGCCAATAAGCGGAAAGCATCGGTGTCAGAGTCAAAGCAACAAATAACGAAAAAGCAACTGCAAAGGCAACTGTTAAACCAAACTGTTTAAAAAACTGCCCCACAATGCCATTCATAGAGCCGACAGGAACGAACACCGCTAATATGGACAAGGTAGTTGCCATAACTGCCAGCGAAATTTCAGAAGTACCGTCACGGGCAGCTTCCATTGGCGTTTTCCCCAGTTCCATATGGCGGTAAATATTTTCTATAACGACTATGGCATCATCAATGAGAATACCAACAGCCAAACTAAGCCCCATAAGCGACATATTGTTCAGCGTAAAATTCATCATCTTTAATAGGAAGAAGGTAGCCACTACTGACGTAGGAATCGCAATAGCTCCAATCACAGTTGCTCTTGTATTCTGCAGAAAAAGAAATGTTATCGCTACTGCCAGGAGGCCGCCAAAAATCATCGATTCCATAACATCATTTACACTGCTGCGGATATACTGTGAGCTGTCGCGGGTGATTGCCACTTTTACATCAGGCGGCAGCAACACTTGCACATTGGCCATCGTTGTCTTCACCTTATCGGCAATCGCAACTGTATTGGTGCCTGATTGCTTTTGAACGGCAATCAGCACACTCGGCTGACCGTTGGCCCTAGCCAGCATACGTTCTTCTGCCCAGGTATCGGCAACAACTGCAACATCGCTCAGACGGATCAATAGTCCTTCTTTGTTGGCGACAATCACATTTTCAATGTCGGTGACATTTTTATATTTACCGATCGTGCGCACTGTCAGCTCAGTACCTTTATCACTGACCCGGCCGCCAGGAGCATTTAGATTTTGGCTGTTAACAGCGTCTAAAATCTGGGTCATTGAAATATTATAGGCAGCGAGTTTTTTGGAGTCAACTGCCACTCTGATCTCCCGCTCAGAACCACCTGACACGGTCACATCAGCTACGCCATCGACGCGCTGCAGCTCATCCTTCACAATATCAGTAGCTAATTTGCGGATATCGCCGGGACTCCGAGTGTCCGATGACAGGCTGTAGTAGACAATAGCCTGAGCTCCCATGTCAAAGCGCTGAATTACAGGTTCGTCCGCTTGATCAGGCAGCCGCTTACGGGCAACCGATACTTTCTCGCGAACTTCATTTGCCGCGAGCTTCGGGTCAGTACCAAATTCAAATTCAATGGTAATTTGGGAACTTCCTTCCCGCGTTACCGATGAGAGATTTTTGATACCGGACAGAGAACTAACCGCATCCTCAATTGGCTTTGTTACCAAACTCTCCATTTCCTCCGGTGAAGTGCCGGCGAAACTTACTGATACCATGACGAGCGGAAAGTCCACATCCGGATTCAAATCAATTCCGAGCCCCGGATATGCTCCCAGCCCAAAAACGACCAGCAGCATGACCAGCATAGTAGTAAATACAGGTCGTTTGATAAATGTTGCAATTCCTCCCATTAGTTACCACCATCTTTCACTGGTGAAACGGCCGCTCCATCCTTTACCTTGTTTTGGCCGTCAACAACGATGGTTTCGCCGTCAGTCAGACCTTCCAGCACCTCAACAAGACCATCCCCGATATAGCCTGGCTTAATTAAGCGCTGCTGGATTTTATTATCCGCACTAACAACAAATACCGTCTTCTGATCTTCCCTCATTACCAAGGCGCTTTCGGGGACGGTGATTACTTTGGGATGGATGCGGGTTGCCAGTTCCACTTTGGCAAACATCCCTGCTTTTAACATTCCGCTTTCATTCGGCACAATAATTTCAGCTGTAAAAGTTCGGGCAGGTAAAGCAGCTACCGGTGATACACGGGCAACTGTCCCGGTAAATTCCTGTCCGTTTAGGGCGTTAATTGTAACTTTAACTGGCGTACCTACTGCCAGATCAGTAACTTGTGCCTCACCAACAGTGGCTTTAGCTAGTAAGCTCGATACATCGGCCACCGTTACAATTGCCGAACCAGCTCTGGTATAGGCTCCAGCCTGTAAATATCGCTTAGTCACGACTCCCTCCCGTGGAGCTAGAACGTTAGCATTATTTAATTTTTCCTGTACTAAAGCCAGACTCCCCTCAGCAGCCCGGACTTGACCGAGTGACAAATCTCTCTTCGTGCGTGCGCCGTCCAGCATTTGGGCGGCAATTGCTCCCTTTTCGGCTAGTACTGTATAACGATTGTAATCTAACTCTGCTTGTTCCAAGCCAGATTGGGCTGCTATCAGATTTCCCTGTGCCTGCAACACTTGTGCCGACAGTTCGCTCGTATCTAGAGTCGCGATTACAGTTCCCTTTTTTACAAGATCTCCTTCAGATACGGTCAGCGTATTTACACGGCCGTCAACTTTTGCAGATACGTCAGCACTCCAGACAGGTTCCAGACTGCCTGAGTACTCGACCTTGGGAATAATATCCTGCCTGCCAACCTGGGCGACTTGAACAGTGGCAGCCTTTGCCTGCATATTGCCAGCACGTGCTTTGCTCGCAGCTATATTTTGATAAATTCGGTACCCCACTACCCCTGTAAGGGTAATAACAATAGCAAGAACAATAGCCATCTTCTTCTTATTCGTTAAAGGCACTTACCTTCACCCTTCCTAGTTAGCAGCAGTATTTTAAAAACATGACTGATTAGTCATAGTAAGTATATCATTTTAATTCGCATTTTGATATACTTTTATATCGCAACTGTATACACATATTTTAACAAAAAAGACCACTGCTCCACTAGAGCAATGGTCTTTATCATTTTACAACCTATTATTCTGTTGTCGCTGCATGCTGCTCCAAAGCCTGAGCCAGCTGGTCAGCACAGGAAGTTGCATTCCTGCAGATTGTTCCGCGCAGTTTCTTAATCACATCACCAACAGGCATCCCTTTAATTAACGTGGTCATTGCACTTAAATTCCCAGGACATCCCCCGACGAATACCAAATCGGTGACAACACCGTTTTCTACTTCAAAACGGATTTCGGTAGCACATACCCCTTTTGTCTTATACGTAATAATTGCACTCACTCCCCGGATTTTGTTGCCTTGCGGGCAATCATTTCAATTTCTACATTCGCTCCCAGCGGCAAAGCAGCTACTCCGATAGTGGTTCTTGCAGGATATGGAACTTGAAATTGCTTAGCATAAACTTCATTCATTGCCTTAAAATCAGCCATATCGGTTAAAAACACCGTTACTTTTACGATGTCATCCGATGTTAAGCCCGCAGCTTGCAAAACCTGAAATAAATTACAGAAGCACTGTTCTGTTTGCTTAGCAATATTACCTTTAACTAATTCACCTGTTGCCGGATCAATCGGAGTCTGCCCCGAAAAAAATATGGTTTGCCCTGCATCAACTGCATGTGAATAAGGACCTACCGCAACAGCGCCCTCAGCCGAATAAGCTGTTCTGGCCATAGTTACCATCTCCTTGTACTGCTTTACAACAAAGTAGTTCGACCAAGGATAGACCATTCCTGCTTAAGCAGATTTATGATCCAGGTGATCACGGCAATAGGCAGTAATAGGCGTATAGTATAGTATGCAGGCAATAAGACTGCCGCCTGCAGTACTGACAAGAAAAGGAACAACGAAAAACAAAGCTCCAACCTTTGATCCAATAATATATGCAGCTACAGGATACGCTGCCAGTGAACCGATGATTCCTGTGCCAATTATTTCTCCCAGCACCGCTCCACCGATATGCCGCGTCCGTTTATAAAGGATTCCAGCCAGCGCTGCCCCAAACAAGCTGCCGGGAAAAGCCAGCAGCGAACCGGTACCGAGCAGTACCCGCAGCACTGAAATCCCAAAAGCAGCACTCACGGCATAACGCGTTCCTAAGAGCACCGCCAACAGTACATTAATGGCATGTTGAACGGGAAAACACTTGGCAATTCCCACTGGAATATAGATTAAATGAGCGGAAAAAACTCCCACTGCTATAAACAAAGCCGCAAAGCTCATTCTTCTTATATCCATCTGCTTACGCTCCTTTTATCTTAGCATAGGTCTTAAACGTATCACCGTTCATAGCAGATATGGCATCAATCAGCCGGACACGGAAAGTTCCCAGTCCTTCCTTCTCTGCCAAAGACTTTTGGGCAATTTCACCGGCGATGCCCATGACGGCAATACCGGCAATAGCGCCAATAACAGGATCAGCAACACCACAGCAGCAGCCTGTCAAAGCAGTAGACATGCAGCCGGTTCCGGTAACATCCGCTAACAGCGGATGACCATTGGTAATATGATACACTTCATCTTCTCTAGCAATAATATCGACCGCTCCCGTTATTGCCACAACGCACCCCAGCCGTTTAGAAAGGTTTGCTGCAACCATTTGGCCCTGTTCGTGACCTGCTGTAGAGTCAACGCCACGGATTCCCTCATTTATTCCGGCAAGTGTCTTAATCTCCGACATGTTCCCCCTGATCACTGCCAGTGGAATTTCCCGAATAATCCGCTCGGCTGCCTGAGTGCGCAGTTTAGTGGCGCCAACTCCTACGGGATCAAAGATTACTGGAATTCCCTTTACCGCTGCTGCTCGGCCGGCAAGAATCATGGAATCAACCAATTGACCGTTCAATGTACCAATATTTAAAACCAATGCTGAGGCAAAGCTCACCATTTCTTCAACCTCGCCGGGATCATTTGTCATTACAGGCGAAGCTCCCAACGCCAGTGTTACATTCGCACAGTCATTAGCTGTAACAAAATTGGTTAACTGGTGTACAAGCGGTTTTTTTGCTTTTACTTGCTCGAGTGTTTGGCAGACAGCTTGCAATACATCCATGGATTGGCCACCCTCCCTACAATTGCATATAGCAGACTAACCAATACAAGCACTGGAATTGTTGCTCCGATTGCAAGCTCCCATGCAAGAAACTTGTAATACAGCGCTACACCCAGTCCCCATACTGCCAGGGCTAGAAAGTTTGCTTTTAATTCCGGCCTGATACGGCGATTTTTAAGCCAAAAATAATCAGTAAGTACAATAGCAAACAAGGGAGCAAAAACGGAGCCGATTGCAAGCAAAAAGCTTTCATATTGCTCCATATTCACGATAAGGGCCAGCACTGTGCCAATTACAGCCATAAAAAAGGCAATATATTTCTCATTCAATCCGGGGCAAAGACTGGAAAAACTGACCCCCGCCGAGTAAGCATCCATAAATGTCGTAGTCACAGTAGCCAGGATAATAATCCCCAGAGCCGCTAATCCCAGATTTGCTGCCACCATAATGGAAGCGGGATCGGCAGTTCCGGCGGTAAGTGCAACCCCTAAGCCGATGATATACATCCAGCAACTGCCAATAAAATATCCCAGGCCGCTGCCCCAAGCCGAGCTTTTCGCCGATTTTGCATACCGGGTATAATCGGCAATAAGCGGCAGCCACGAGAGAGGCATCGCTACACTAAGCTCTAATCCGGCACTAAACGGCATTCCACCGACTGCTGGAATTTGAGAGAGACCGCTGATATTATTAAAAACCAGGCCACTCAGAACCAGAGTAAGTACAAATAACATAACAACTGCTGCCATGTTAGCCTTCTTCCAGCCGCCTTCACGCCCCAAAGCAATCCATAGCATAATAAGTCCACCGATCGCCAGCTGCCAAACAACGAGATAGTCCCCTTGCCACAGCATTTTTGTGACTTCATTGGCAGACTTTGCCGCTGATATAATCATAATGGCTGTCCAGCCAACCAACTGCAGCACGTTTAATATAGAAAATAAGTACACTCCATAACTGCCAAAAGATATGCGGGTTGATTCAATAGCGGAAATACGCTCGCGGGAGCCAATGATACCGCATAATACTAACAGCACAATCCCTATGAGGTGCCCTAACAGGATCGCGCTAATACCACTGGCAAATCCGAGTGGAGCGAGAATACCACCGGCAAAAATTTCGGCAATGGATACTGCTGCACCAAACCACAAAAATAGAAAATGCTTAAACTCCATGGCAGAGCCTGTACTATTCATTCCTTCACCTTCTTTTAAAATTAAATAGCGCATCCCATAAGGGATGCGCATCAAAGACACATACAATACCTTATTGGCTATTCCTACGCTGGCATTACCCAGATCAGGTGAATTAAGGGTCACAGAAGAACACGTTCTGTATCTCAGCCGGTCTCTCCGGCACCCCTCGCCCATATTCCATTACTGTAATACTAATATATAATAACTAAATATGCAAACCTTTCCTTAACTAGTCACTTTTTTACTCGTCCTGCAATATGATGAAGTACCGCAATAGTTTAAGGAGGGGATTTTAGTTGGCTTCCTACGAAAAAGTGGTTAAATATGTGACGGACAGATTTGAAACGGCATTAACACCCTTGCAGGCCATGATAAAGAACCAGGAAATTATCATCGTACAAAACAAACAGATGGTCGAATTACTGGAAAAAATCCGTCTGAATGGCACCCAATCCTTAGAACGGCCTGAAGAAGTCAGTGTGCCGGAAGAAGAGCAAAGCAAAGAACAAAAAGAAGAGGCCTGACAGTGAATGTAAAAACCGGAACATGAGTGTTCCGGTTTTTACATACTTACGATTACACCTCAGCATCATCAGCCAATATACCCCGTTTGTTTTTCACACTGGCCACTATCGCCAAAATCAATAACAACATTGCTAAAGCCAGTAGCGATCCTGCAATAGGCCGGTTGAAGAACCCTAGAAAGCTCCCTTTGAAATACATCAAGGATTGCAGCAATGAACTTTCTATCATTTTGCCCAGCACAAAAGTCAGCACAACAGGTGCCATGGGAATATCGAGTTTCTTCATGATATAACCGAGCACTCCAAATACGATCATTACCCAAATATCCCACACACTGCCGCTCACACTATATGCTCCCAGAACGGACACAATAACAATTGCCGGATAGAGCATTTTGGGCGGAATGGTAGCAATCTTTCCCCACATCCGGGCTAAGGGCAGGTTCATAACAAGCAGGATTGCATTGCCGATGAACATACTGGCAATAACTGACCAGACGAAATTGGCATTGCTTTGAAACAAAGCCGGTCCAGGCGTCAGACCATGCATAATAAAAGCTCCGAACAGTACCGCAATCGTTGGAGAGCTGGGAATTCCCAACGTAAATAGAGGAATAAGTGCCGCGCCGCAATACGCATTATTAGCCGTTTCAGGACCGGCAACTCCCTCAATGGCGCCTTTGCCAAACCGGGAAGGATCTTTAGCTACTTTCTTTTCCACCGTGTACGATAATATTGTAGGAATAACGGCATTAGAGCCGGGAATTAAGCCGGTGAGGCAGCCGATACCTGTTCCTCTGGCAATAGCCATCAGCGTAGGTTTCCATTCTTCGCGGCGCGGAAACAGGGAGCCCACTTTAGGAGGCTTTCCGGCATGGTGAGAGGACTCCATACCTTGCAGTACTTCGGAAATACCAAATAAACCCATGGCGATTGTTACAAAATCAAAGCCTTCCATTAAGTGAAGTTCACCAAAAGTAAATCTGAGAGCGCCAGAAATTGGATCCATACCGACTAAGGATAGTGTCAAGCCGATAACTGCTGAAATAATACCGCGAATAATCGACTTTCCCATTAACCCGACAACCATAACCAAACCAAGCACCATTAACGCAAAAAACTCGGGAGGACCAAATTTCAAGGCGAATTCCGCTAACGGAGGCCCAATAAATACTAAGCTGATAACCGCAAAGGTTCCACCAATAAAAGAGCCAATGGCAGCAACTCCTAGAGCGGTTCCTGCCCGCCCCTGCCTGGCCATTGGGTAACCATCAAAACAAGTTGCCACCGAGGCTGCTTCCCCAGGTGTATTGATCAGCACGGACGTAATCGTTCCACCATAAAGTGAACCATAGTAAATACCTGCCAGCATAATAATGGCCGGTACAGGCTCCATGGAAAATGTTATTGGCAGCAGCAGAGCCGTGCCGGTTGTTGGCCCCAGGCCGGGCAATATTCCCACAAGCATGCCGATTGTTACACCAATAAGACAATATAACAAATTCCAGCCTGCTAACGCTGTTGCAAAACCGTCAAGCAACGGTATAAATGAATCCATTTCCTACTCTCCCCCTACCATCCATACTCATTAACGGGGAGTGAAACTCCCAGCAGCGATTGAAACACAAACAGTAATAGCACCGCTATAGCAACAGAGGCACTAAGTGCGTAATACCACTTGTAATCGCGGATAAACATGGCAAACAGCAAGATGCTGCCTGCTATCACAAAGCCGGTAGTATTTACTATAACGGTAAAAACAACCAGCCCGCCCAGCATAGACAGGATAGTTCCCAAAGCTCTTCCTTTAGGCCATAGCTCACTAGTTGAAACCTTGTTGTTTTTCGCGCAATCCCATATATACATAAGAGTCAAAAGAATTAATCCACCACTCAGCCATCTTGGGAAAAAGCCAGGTCCAGGCCCAAGGCGGGTTGAATAGTCCAGTGAGAAAGATTGATAAAATATAATGATTGCATACAGTAATATAATACTGCCAGCCCATATTCCAGCGTTGCTCACGCCGTAACACATCCTTTCAAAAACATCAGAGCGAAGATTGATAGCTTATCAGTCTTCGCTCCGCCACTTGCTTACAGTTTACTTCTTTTTGCCAGCCTCTATAATCGGTTCAAGTATTTTAGTGTCCTTCTCCAGGAATGTCTTATAGTCTGCGGCATTTTTATAGTCGATTCCTAAAAAGGATTTATTCATAAATTCAACAAACTTAGCATCCTTAACAGCAGCGGCTACTGCCTCCTCCAGCACTTTCACAACCGCATCCGGTGTTCCAGGAGGAACAGCAATTCCGCGATAGGTACCTGTCGAGGCATCGATTCCTTTTTCTTTCAGCGTCGGTATATCCTTTAAGCCGTCAAAACGTTTATCAGCCATAACTGCCAAAGGACGTAATTTTCCTGCGTCAATTTGTGCTTTTACTTCTCCCGGTCCGTAAATACCAAAATCTGCTCTTCCCCCGAGGATCTCCGTCATGGCCGGAGCTGCGCCCTGGAAAGGCACCGTGACAAATTTGACACCTGCGGCCTGCGAAAACTGGATAGCATAAAAGTTAGGTGTTACAGAAGCAGCAAAATTAAGTTTATCTGGATTAGCCTTCAGATCAGCGAGCAGATCCTCAATGGTCTTATACTTTGAATCTGTAGATACAACAATAACAGTAGGGTCAGTATTAACATTGGCAATGAGACGAAAATCTGCAGTCTTAAAAGGTGCTTGCCCTTGAAGCGGCAGCGAAACCACCTCGCGGGTAACCATGGTCAGCGTATAGCCATCTGCTTTGGCTTTCAAGCCTTCTGCCATACCGACAGCACCGCCGCCACCCGTTTTATTTACTACAACAACCTCTTGTTTTAAATTGCCTTTAAGCGCTTCGGCAAAAGCGCGGCCCACTGCATCTGTACCACCGCCTGCAGCGAAGGGTACAATAAGCTCAATCGGTTTAGTAGGATATTTTACTTCCTCTTTTTTGGCCGTCTGCGAACCGCCGCAGCCAGCGACTACCATAGTTACAATTAATAATGCAGCCAGCAAAAAAGCAATCTGTTTTCTCATTCCACTTTCCTCCATATAATATAGAATATTCCATTATATTTTACTATAATTCGAATATTATATCAACTACTCACATTATCCACTGAAAGCTTCTAGAAAAGTTCAGTCCTTTTCTTAAATAAACGTCTTGTCAATGCTCATTTAATTTGTTATGCTTAAATAAATTCTATAGATGATTCGGCAATGAAGCCTCGGAAATATATTCCGGGGCTTTTCTGTTTTTTTATGGCAACGGAGCCTTGTGTTAACCAAACACAGACTCCGTCTCTTTATTTGGTAATAAGGCAAAGGCCTTACTATAATTCATTTAAGAAAGAGGGATAGAATATGAAAACATTTAGAAAAGCCCTTGGCCTGCTGGCAATACTGGTGTTCGTTGCGACCTTGCTCTCCGGTTGCGGTCAGGCACCGGCCGCTACCAGTGACACCGCAAAAAAAACAAGCCGTATCGATGAAATTAAAAAAGCCGGAAAGCTGGTTTTGGCTACAGGCAATTACCGCCCCTTTGAATATCACGATGAGAAGACCAATAAAGTCGTAGGCTATGATATTGATGTGGCCGAGGCTATCGCCAAAAAGATTGGTGTTCCTTTAGAAGTACGGGAAATGCAATTTACCAGTTTGATTCCCTCTGTTCAAAACGGGCAGGCTGATTTAGTCATCGCTGCCATGTACATAACGGATGCCCGCAAAGAAGTAGTTGATTTTGCCGATCCCTACATGGATACCGGAATGGTACTGGTTGTGCGCTCGGAAAACAACGATATTAAATCTACCAATGATCTTAACGGAAAAGTTGTTGGCGTCAAAACAGGTGCTACCAGCGAAAAAGTCGCCAATGAATTGAAAGAAAAGGGAGCAGCTATCACAATCAAAAGCTATAAAGAAACGGTTGACTATTTGCTTGATTTAGAAAATGGCCGCTTAGATGCTGCCGTTAATGACCTGCTGAATCAGTTGGAGTATAACAAGGCTCATCCTGGTGTTAAAGTAGTTGGCGACACCTTTACCAAATCGTCTTTAGGGATTGCAGTCAAAAAAGGGGATCAGGAACTGCTGGCCGTTATTAATAGCGTTCTCACTGAAATGAAACAAAATGGTGAGGCTGATAAGCTTTATAAAAAATGGGTAACTTCACCTAACTAACTGATAAGAAAGGACATCTTTATGAACCTTGATTATTCTATCATTCTAGCTAAGTTTCCTATTTTATTAGAAGGCTGTCTGGCAACTCTGGAAATCTCCTTTTTTTCTCTGCTGTTAGGCATGGTATTTGGCATCAGCGGCGCACTGTGCCGGACATCCTCCAACCGGCTGCTGAACACACTCGCTTTTCTCTATGTTTGGATTATTCGCGGCACGCCTGTAATGGTTCAGCTCTTTATCCTCTATTTCGGTCTGCCCCAGCTTGGCATTAAACTATCCAGCATGACGGCAGGCATACTGGGATTAGCAATTAATACAGGAGCATATGTTACCGAAATTATCCGGGCAGGCATTCAAGCTGTCGACAAAGGGCAGATGGAAGCCGCCATGTCGCTTGGCATGAATTACCGTCAGGCAATGATGCGGATCATCGGACCACAGGCAACTAAGATTTGTATCCCACCTCTTGTTAATCAATTTATCATGACACTCAAAAATTCATCAATCGCTTCTCTTGTGACGATTACCGAACTGCTCCGTACTGGCGAACAACTTATTTATACTACTTTTCGAACATTTGAGGTCTATACGACAATTGCTGTACTGTATCTGATTATGAATTCCGTCTTTATGATCATTGCAGACAAACTGGAGAAAAGGATGGCCAGACAATGAGTTATATCGTTGAAATGAAGGACATTCACAAGTCATTCGGTGCGGTTCAAGTACTAAAAGGCTTTACCCTCAGCCTCAGCGAAGGAGAAAAAGTTGTCATCATTGGACCGAGCGGTTCAGGAAAAAGCACCGTTCTGAGATGTCTTAATCAGCTTGAGAGCATTCAGTCCGGCCATATTTCCTTCGAGGGTCATGAAATCAATGCAAAATCCGATCTTTGTGCCCTTCGCATGCAAATTGGTATGGTTTTTCAACGTTTCAACCTTTTTCCGCATAAAACAGTTTTGGAAAATATTNNGCTATCGCCCGGGCATTAGCCATGAAGCCTAAAATCATGCTCTTTGATGAACCTACTTCTGCTCTTGACCCCGAATTAGTGGGTGAAGTTTTGCTTACTATGCGGGAACTAGCCATAGAAGGCATGACAATGGTTGTGGTGACACATGAAATGGCTTTCGCCCGTGAGGTTGCAGACCGGGTTATCTTTATGGATCAGGGTGTTATCGTAGAAGAAGGTCCACCGCAGAAGCTATTTGAAAACACCGAGCAGGACCGGACAAAAGCCTTTCTTAAACGAATTCGTCATAATTAATGTAAGCTAGCACTACAGGGACTGAGAAATTCCACCTCAGTCTCTTTTTTGTTGCAGGTATACCCTATATTTATAGGGAATACCTTTTTAAAAATGCTCTCAATTCTTCACATAGGAGTGCAATCGCAGATGTTCGCTGTACTAAAAGTTCTTGCCACGCTGGCTGTTATTGTTATCGCTCTTAACCGAAAAGTAAAGATGGGTAATGCCATGCTAGCCGGGTCGGCTATTCTATTTATCCTGTCTGAGCCAACATTAGCTAAACTGGCAAATGCCGCCCTTCGTACTGCCACCAGTCACAGCACCTGGGAAATTCTTTTTGCCCTGTACTTTGTCATGTGTCTTGAATACCAGTTCCGCACTGGCGGAATTATTGACGGATTGATGGCTACAGCCCGTAGTCTGCTGCGAAGTGACCGCGTCCTGCTGGCAATGATGCCGGCATTTTTAGGGTTCCTTCCTTCTTTGGGTGGAGCGATCTTCTCGGCCCCGTTAGTGGAAAGCGCCAGTAAGCCTTACAGCCTTTCAGCTGAAACTAAAACTGCTATTAACTACTGGTTCCGTCACATCTGGGAATACACGAACCCTATTTTTACCGGCATGCTGCTTGCCAGCCAGATTTCCGGGCTTTCACTAAACGCCCTAATTTCTCATATGGCTTGGCTAACAGTCTTATCTGCCGTCATCGGATGGCTGTTGTTTGTATCACCGCTCAAAAAAAGCCAGCCATCGGGCAATACTGCCATTATTTCTGACTCAGGCAGCACCAGCTATCATTTTCTACTGCTCGCAACCGCCCCCATTATAGCTAACTTTGTTCTGGTGGTTTTCTTGAAAATGCCTGCTTCTATTTCTATGGCACTCGTTGTGGGTGCAATGATTCTTGTCTTACGGCAAAGCTTAACCGACATCCGCGCTATGCTGCTTCATGCACTGGACAGTAAACTCCTCTGGGGCATTGTCGGTATTCTCTTTTTTCAACAGGTTTTACAACAATCCGGCGCCATCAATGAAATTGCCCTGCTGCTCAATGCAGTTGCCATCCCGCCTACGGTTGTTATTGGGATTATTGCCTTTGTTGCAGGACTCTTAACAGGTACTTCCCAGGGGTTTGTCGCTATTGCCTTCCCCTTTATTGCCGTCATGGCACCTGGCGACTTAACCTTGGCGATGATTTCTTTTGTTATGGGCACTGCCGGACAAATGCTTTCTCCCGCTCACATGTGTTTACTCGTTACCCTGGATTATTTTCATGCTGATTTTCTTAAAACTCTGCGGCCCGTCTTTATTTTGAATATAATTATGATTGCGGCTGCTTATGCTTCTATCCTGTAAGCTTAAAAAAGGGGACTGTCCCCTTTTCACAAAGTGTCTAAACAAGCAGGTGATAAACTTTGCCTTTTATTCAAGCCCTCCAGGGCGTAGTAACCATCTTGCTTATGGTAATGGTCGGCTATCTGCTCACTCATAAAGGCTGGCTTACTGCCGAGGCAAAAACACTGCTGCCGCGATTGGTAAATTACGTGGCGCTGCCCACTTATATGACATGGAATCTCATGACTACCTTTACTCATGACAAGCTGCTGGCAATACTGCCTGGCACACTAGTGCCGTTTATTGCCATGCTATTAACTTATTGTATCGGCCATGCAGCTGCCAATATGCTGCAATTACCAACTGGGCGGCGCGGCCTCTTCCGCTCTATGTTCTTTGTTTCCAGCGCTATTTTTGTTGGCCTGCCGGTAAACTTAGCACTCTTCGGCGATGCGGGTGTTCCTTCAGTATTACTTTTCTTTTTGGCTAATGCCGTCTTATTCTGGACACTTGGGGTATATTGTATCAGCTCTGATGGAAAAAACTTTGTCAAGCCTGACTTTAGTTTAGCAACTGTCAAAAATATCTTCTCCCCGCCCCTTACTGCGTTTACCATTGCCACAGCTTTAATATTCCTGGGAATTCCTTTACCAGACTTTTTGGCCGCTACTTTCAAGAATTTAGGTTCTATGACCACTCCCCTCTCGATGCTCTTTATCGGAATGATCATCTATTCTGTTAATCTAAAGCAAGTCAAGGTTACGAAAGATATGCTTGTCTTACTGCTTGGCCGGTTTATTATTTCCCCGCTGATGGTTTTACTTGTTGCTCATTACTTCCCTATCCCTGAACTGATGTTAAAAGTATTTGTTATCCAGGCGGCCATGCCCGCTATGACTCAAACAGCGATACTAGCCAAAATTTATGAGGCAGACACAGAATATGCCGCCGTCATGACTTCCATCACTACGCTCGCTTCTATGGTGGCGATTCCGGTATATATGGTTCTGCTGTAATCTAATCATTATTAGGATATAGAGGGAGATTACTGATGAAAAATATCGTTATTTTAGCAACCGGTGGTACAATTGCCGGAGTTTCCCACTCCTCCACTGACACAACCAGCTATCAATCTGCCATTCTTCCCATTAAAGAATTACTGGCTGAAATCGATTCTCTGCATACGATTGCCAATGTCTACAGCGAACAAATTGCGCAAATCGATAGTGCAGATATGAATCACGACCTATGGCTGGGGCTAGCCAAACGAGCTAACGGTCTGCTACAAGATCCAGCCGTCGATGGTATTGTCATTACTCACGGAACAGATACCCTGGAAGAAACAGCCTATTTTTTAAATCTGGTGATTCAATCCGCCAAACCAGTGATTCTGGTAGGTGCCATGCGCCCCTCCACAGCAATCAGCTCAGATGGTCCGATGAATTTGTATAATGCTATCCTTCTGGCAGCCAGCCCTGCCGCCTACGGCAAAGGAGTCCTCGTAGCATTAAATGATACGATTAACTCCAGCCGCGATGTTACGAAAACTAACACTTCTCTGCAGGATACCTTTAAAGCTCCGGAGCTGGGATATTTGGGATATATCATAGATGGGCAGCCGCATTTCTATCGCATGCCGACACGCAGGCATACACATCTAACCGATTTTCCCATTGATAACCTTACCGACTTCCCACAAGTGGAAATTCTCTATGGCCATGTCAACGATAGCGGTACACTGGCTCAGGCAGCCGTAACCGGCGGTGCAAAAGGGATTATTTATGCGGGACTGGGCAATGGCAATATGTCACAGCAGCTTCGAACAACGCTCAGTCATATCCAGAAAACAGGAATTATTGTGGTACGCAGTACGCGTGTCAGCAATGGGGTCGTAACACGAAATGGAGCTATTGATGATGATCAATGCGGTTTTGTAGTCGCTGATACCCTCAGCCCGCAAAAAGCGAGGATATTATTAATGCTGGCCCTAACTAAGACTACTGATCCGGCTGAGATTCAGCAAATATTTTGGAGTCACTAATACACAGCAAACCCCACTAGCTGCTGCTAGTGGGGTTTGCTGTGTAGAAAAGGGTACTATTTGTTCTGGGTTTCTAAGCTCAGGATCTTGCAAGACTGATAGTACAATGCTGAGCACCAACCGATTCCTACCAAAACGAGAAGCACGATTTCCTGTCCGTTCACTCGAATGCACCTCCATATAATATGCAGGCGGACATCCGGTTAGATGAGAACTTCTTGGAGCAGATTTTCTGTCACTAACATTCCTTGCAGCTCCCCTTTTTATCGGAAAACACAGTCCTGCTAGTCTCACCAGGAAGTTCGTTCTGGTTGGTTGGCCGTTCAAAATCATTATATCACAAGAATCAGGCAACTCAATAGGCGTTTTCACAAGAATAATCTTTTTATTCTGTTAAGTATGACAGTGTATCACCCGGCGAGAATCTATAGTATACCGCCGGTCTTTTTGCCGTCAGGCTTCGTTGTCGTCGACTTACATATTGCCGATATGCGCGTTTCCTCCGCCTCGCCTGGCGACAAAAATCCTCGACGCTCTACTTCAGCTTCCCGCCGGATGATACACTAGGCAACAATTCTATATGACCTGGCTAATATGCATAGCACGAAACTTTCCTCCGCTCTGCTCAGCAGCCTTAGCCATTTGGCTTAAGCAGACAGGGCACTCGGTGACAACAATTTGTGCGGCAGTTTCTTCGATAGCAGCCTGTTTCTTAGCAAGAACCTGATCTGATACAGCGGGAAAATCCATATGAAAGGACCCTGCGCCTCCGCAGCATGTATCAGCTCCGGCCATCTCGATATAATCACCTGCAGCCTGCAGTAATTCCCGTGGCTGTTTTTTAATCCCCTGGCCCCGGCCTAAATGACAGGGTTCATGAAACGTCATTTTTGCAGTGATCCGCTGACGAGGCTGATAGCCGGCTTTCACCAGATATTCCGTAAGATCCATTACTTTTTGGCTGAACTTTAGTGCCCGCTCCCGCCATTCATGATCATCAGCAAAGTAGCCGGCAATGTGCTTAAGCGTACTGCTGCAGCTTGCACAGTCACTCACCACTACATCACAATCTTCATATAAACGGATATTCTCTTTGGCAAGTGCAAGAAAATCCTTTCTCAGACCATGGGCAAGATGAGGCAGGCCACAGCAAACATTATCGACTAACTGTGGCTGAGTAAGACTGCGCAAAATAGCCAAGGTATCGGCGGCAGCTTCGGGAAACATCATTCGCATACCACAGCCGTAAAAATAGGCAACTTTAGCCTGAGTTGGCACCGGCTTGGCTGAAACAGCGGCAGCTTCCCCCAGTGTGGCCGGACCGGCAAAAGCGGAAAGAAATTGCTGCCGCGTAAACGCTGCCGGTACCATTCCCCTCGGAATGATACGGTGAATCCCGGTCTTGCGCATTGCCCCCATAGCCCCGGCAGCTATTTTTACAAGCACCCGCGTCTTGAGCATTGTACCAAGAAATTTGTATTTTACACTGGTACCTCCCTGGTAATCAGCTAAATGCTGCCGAACAGCAATCATTGCCTCATCAGTTTTTACTTTGCTGGGACAGTTCTCCACACAAGCCCGGCAAAGCAGGCAAAAGTTAACAGCTGCGGTTACTTCTGGCGTAGGCTCAAGTCCGCCCATCGCCAAAGCACGGGCAATATTATTTTTCCCTCTGGCACTGGCTGACTCGATATCGTTAACTCCAAATAAAGGACATACCAGCCGGCAGCTGCCACAGCGATCACATTGACTGGCAATTTGATTAGCTTCCTTTAGTAAAGCTTCTTGCACATTATGCTTCACGGTCTTACCTCCACTACCCTGATAATCACCAGATTTTCCCCGGATTTAAAATACCTTGCGGGTCAAGCGCCTGCTTAATCAGCTTTAAGGTAGTAACACCGGCCTCACCCAACGCACTGGAAATGTAGGGTCTTTTGGTAATGCCAATACCGTGTTCGCCTGATAATGTGCCGCCAACAGCAAGTGCTTCTGCAAAAATTTCATGCACTGCTTTGTGTACGCGGTCAGCCTGCTCGCTATCGGCTAAATCACAGAGTATAGAAGGGTGAAGATTACCGTCACCTGCATGTCCATAAACGGCAATAGTCAGATCATATTTTTCTCCGATGGCACGAATACGGCGAACCATTTCAGGAAAAGCGCTGCGAGGTACAGAGATATCTTCACCCAGCCGATCTGGAGCCATTGCGCCTACTGCCGAGCTTAATCCACGACGAATTGCCCATATATCTTCCGCTTCTTGTGCTGATTGCGCAATTCGTACAGCTAGCGCCCCAAAGTTTTTGGCAATTGCCTCAATTTGCTCTGCCTGCATTGCCAGTCCTTGCTGATTATCGGCATCTATTTCGGTAATAACGCAGGCTTCAGTAGCAGGATCAATCTCCAGCTTACGATGGCGCGCAACCGCTTGCAGGCTGATTTTATCCATTAGTTCCGCTGCTGCAGGTACGATACCGGATTGCAGCATTTTGTGGATAGTTGCACAGGCTTCATCAAGAGAGCCAAACATCAGCTGCAGTGTATTGCGAACCTTGGGCATGGGAATCAGCCTGAGCAATACTTTCGTTATAATCCCCAGCGTACCTTCTGAGCCAGTAAAAAGCTGAGTGAGATTATAACCAGTTACATTTTTTATTGCTTTACCACCGGTATTGATAATAGAACCGTCAGCCAACACCACTTCCAGACCCATCACGTAATTGTTCGTGACACCATATTTTACGGCCCGCATACCGCCGGCATTCTCGGCAACATTGCCCCCTATGGTCGAGTATTTATAACTGGCCGGATCAGGCGGATAAAAAAGCCCCTTCGCTGCGCAGTAATTATACAAGTCACCCGTTAGAACACCCGCCTCTACCGTTATCATCATATTCTCCTGGTCTAGCTCAATGATCGTTTTCATCCGGTCAAGCGAAAGTGATATTCCTCCTGCTAACGGTATACTGCCGCCGGTACGACCGCTGGATGCCCCCCGGGGTGTTACGGCAATCCTGCTTGCACAGGCAATTCTCATGACAGCTGCTACTTGCTCTGCAGTTAATGGACGCACTACGATTTCAGGTTTATTGGCAGGCACCAGGGGAACGAAGGACGAGTCATACGAGTACCCGAAGCGATCAAGATCGGAGTCGAGCACATTTTCCGGCCCGACTATTTTTTTAATTTGTTCTTTAATTTCCTTTGTAATCATCCGTCAGCTGCTCCCCCTTTTTAAGCCTGTTTGTGTTGTTCATATAAAGCATAGTTTCTTTTCAGAATTTCAGGTATAGGCAGCTCATACGGACAGCGGTTGATACATACTCCACATTCTACACACTTGGGAACGCTTTCCATCGGCCCTTTGGAAAACTCAACAGATACCGCCGGCGACATCCGGGCAGCTACAATAGGGTATCCCATTGCCGGTGTGATTGCCACTCCCTGGGGACAGGGCTGGCAATACTCACAGCGACGGCAAAACTGCTTACCTAATTTTTGCCGAACCTGTTCTATCGCAGCGTTGTCCTGTTCGCTGAACGTATTATTTTTCTCATAAAAGGACAGTACTTCATCCACAGAAGAAACCGAGTCAAAACCGGGAATAACAATAGCTTCCGGGTATTGACGTAAGAATTTAAATGCTAAAGCTGCATTGTCAATTGCGCCACCGGCAAAAGGTTTCATCGCAATGAAGGCCATTTTGCTTTCCTGAGCCAGGCTGATCATTTCCTCTTTAGCGGCATCTTCTATGAAATTAAAAGGAAACATGATTGTCTCAAAAATTCCTGTTTTCATTAGTTTGATGGCCATAGATAAATTATGAGAGGTAATGCCGATATGGCGTACTTTTCCCTCTTCTTTCGCTTTTATTGCCGCCTCCAGGGCACCTCCGGAAGCTGTAATTGACTGCCAGTCTTTCTCTTGAGCAACTTGATGCAATTGAAATAAATCAATATAATCGGTCTTGAGCATCCGCAGACTGGTCTCTAAATGTTCTCTTGCCCCCGCCGCATCGCGCTTCATTGTTTTTGTTGCTAATATCACCTTATCGCGAATGCCTTGAAAAGCCATTCCAATCTTGGCTTCGCTGTCCCGGTATGCATTGGCTGTATCATAAAATGTTATGCCTTGACCGTAAGCGTGCTGCAATACCCTCACTGCTTCATCTGCCGGCAAACGAATAATAGGAATACAGCCGAAACCGACCTCCGAAATGATTAAGCCGGTCTTACCTAAAGCACGATATTTCACTCTACTTCACTCCTTTTCCTTCTTTCACCAAATTTATATAGCAATGTATTCCCGTATCAAAAAAAGAAATCCTTTTTCATGTTACCGTTTTATATAATTGCCGCAAAAGAAATGCAGCTTGAGTCCACATCCACTCAAGCTGCATTCTGTAATTAACCTTCATGTTTATCTTTTATATAAAACTTTTATAACCGCTTTTCTCACTTTTGAGCCTGCTACACTCTGACAATTAGGTCGGTGAATATCCCACGGGTAAAATACTGCATAACTGCCTGCAGTCACTTTTAGATATGTTTCATTTGTCACTGACTCATAAAAATACAAATCCCTTTCGGGAATTTGCTCCTGCAGCTTGCCAGCCTGACTGTGGTCAGCGTACCCGATCAGTTCTTCCCCTTCAATAATGAATTGAATATCAATATATTCTTTATGAGCTTCAGGCCTTCTGTCTTGCGGAGGCTCTACTGTATACGTCGATACTATTACATAGTTATGCTCATCAATTTCATGCCGGCCATCAGGAATGTTTGTCCAGTCAGAATGACAAATATACTCCAGCCCTGCATGTAAATTTTCAGTTAGTATCGCCTTATCTGCCTCTTTATTAGCGATCCGGCTAAAAAACATAGTTTTCCCTCCCTTAATAGACCCTGGCTGGTACAATTTCACGCCTCACAGTAGTCGCGTACTACCCGCCATATTGTATGTATTTCATTGCATTATCCTTCCTTTATTCCATAAATGAAATACATCATAGTTGAACAAGCTAAAGGATAAATCGTTACGTTATCTATTCTGTACACACTGACGAACTCCTTTGAGAAGCATCGGTCTTTGCCGAAAATGTGTTATACTGAAATAATAAGTCACTCTTGGAGAAAGGAACGAATACCTATGTTAACTGATGAGCTTATTCGTCTCCAAGCAGCTACAAGTTCTGCTTATACTAAGGGATGCCAGTATTACCTCGATAGGCATGTCCGTAAATTACGCCTGCTCAGTGATTATACCTTTGAGGCCAGAGTGCTTGGCCGGGAGCTTTACACCGCTTACATAAATTTTAATGACGATCAGGAAGTTCAGCAATTCAAATGTGACTGCCCGGCATTTTATAGCGACAATGGCGCCTGCAAACATATCATTGCCGCTTTGAAAACGCTCCAGCGGGACTGGTCGATATATTTCGGCTTAGAAAAGCAGCTTCCCTTAACCCGGGCTACAGAAGAAATGCTAACATTTTTTCAGCGCAACGCATTAGCCACGCTTGAACCTACTGCTTCGCAGCAAGTAACACTTCGGCCCACCTATGGCTTCAGCGTCACATCCTATCAAAAAATAAGCTGGCTCGAATTTATGATTGGCACAGAACGAATGTATGTTGTGCGAGATATTCCTCAACTTATGGCCGCACTTGACAGCGGTCAGGAATTAATTTATGGAAAAAGTTTTACGTTACGCCCGCAAGAGGCATCGTTTGACCCTTTTTCACAGTCCTTACTTGCTATTTTACAACATGCTTACCAAGAGGAAAAACAACGCTCTTCCTGGGGCTATCAATACGGTGCTGCCACTTCCGCATTCGCTGAAGCACGCCGGTTTCGACTTACTAACACTAACCTGCTGCGTTTTTTTGATGCTGTAGGGAAACAGCCATTTGCCGCTCAATTCAATAATACAAGCTTTCCCGCTATCTGTATTCACGATGGACGGCCATCGCTTACCATGGCAGTACAGGCAATCGACGGTGGTTTGCTGGTATCTGCCGACTTAGCTGGATCAGCCATCTATGGACTTGACGGCGATTTCTCTTATCTTTTTCACGAGCAAAAGCTATATCACGTCGATTCTTTATTTGCCAGTCATATGAAACCACTGATTAATTGCTTCCAGGAGGTCAAAAAACCGGAAATTCGCATCCCCTCTGCTGCGGTATCCGATTTTGTTACTACCGTACTGCCTGCGCTTGAATCCCTTATCCCTGTACAGGTAGATGCCGCAGTTCAAGAACAGTTTTATCACGAACCTCTGGAAAAGCTGATTTATTTTGATCGATTCGGGGACGGCATGAGTGCCCGAATTGAATTCCGCTATGGCGATATTGTTATTAACCCTTTAGCTGCACCTGTGCTGCAGCAGCCAGATGCCAATGGTAAATGGGTTGTAAGGTCCACTCTGGAAGAAAGTCGCTTGCTCAGCCTGTTTAAACGGTATGGATTTACTGACGCAGCGGGGAAACTGGTTCAGTCTGATGAAGATGCCATTTATACCTTTTTGCAGCAAGCTCTCCCGGAGCTGCGCAGTACTGCTGAAATCTTCTATGCCGATGACTTTAAGCATATGAAATTATCCAGCACCGGCAAAATCACCGCCGGTATCCGGTTAAACGCTGATAGCACTATGCTGGAGTTCTCCCTTCATCATGAAGGTACTTCTCCGAAAGAACTGCTTGCCCTCTTGGCTTCATACAAGTTAAAGAAGCGCTATCACCGCCTGCAGGATGGCTCGTTCATCTCGCTTGACGCACCGGATTTTCAGACAGCCGCCAAATTAATTGATCAACTTGGCCTGCGTTCTTCAGACCTTGAAAAACAAACCGTTGAATTACCCAAGTACCGGGCGCTTTACTTGGACAGCCTCGCACGGGAAAGCGAAGACTTTCAAATTGAACGCAACCGGTCCTTCAAAAAAATGGTTCAAGATATTCGCGAACCCCAGGATGTTGAATACAACTTGCCCCAAGGTATTCAGGGAAAACTGCGTGATTACCAGAAAACCGGCTTTAAATGGTTAAAATCACTTGCCAGCTATGGTCTGGGCGGAATTTTGGCCGATGATATGGGGCTGGGCAAAACGTTACAGGTGCTTACCTTCCTTTTGTCTGAGAAAGAAACTGCTCCTGGACCATCCATTGTAATTGCACCAACCTCTTTAGTTTACAATTGGCAGGATGAAGTGTCTAAATTCGCTCCTGATCTCAAAATCATCGTGGTGGCAGGCCAGCAAAGTAATCGGGTAGAGCAATTGCAGGGACTTGAGCAGGCTGATCTGATTGTAACTTCCTATGGCTTGATAAAGCGGGATATATCTCTATACGAACAAAAAAAATTCAAGTATTGTTTTCTTGATGAAGCACAGCATGTTAAAAATCCTAATACCCTGAATGCAAAAGCGGTAAAAAGGATCAAGGCGTTAAGTTACTTTGCCTTAACCGGTACTCCCATTGAAAATACCTTAACCGAATTGTGGTCCATATTTGACTTTGTTATGCCTGGCTATTTACGCAGCCACAAAGCATTTACCAGCCGCTTTGAAATCCCTATCGTGAAAAATGACGATACTATTGCTCGTCAGGAGTTAGCCCGCCATATAAGGCCCTTTATTTTACGGCGCATGAAAAAGACTGTTCTTAGAGAATTACCCGAAAAAATTGAAAGTAAAATGGTCAGCGAAATGACCGGTGAGCAAGCTAAACTCTATGAGGCCTGGCTATTACAAGCTCGCAGCGAATTAGAAACTGAACTGAACACAAGCGGCTTTGAAAAAAGCCAGATAAAAATCCTCTCCTTACTTACCAGACTGCGCCAAATTTGCTGTCATCCTTCCTTATTTATTGAAAACTATCAAGGCGGCAGCGGCAAGCTGGAAGCACTGCAGGAAATTATTAAAGATGCCATTAGCGGCGGCCACCGTATTCTATTGTTTTCTCAATTCACCGGTATGCTCCATCTAATTAGACAAGTATTAACTGAGATTGGTATATCTTTTCATTATTTGGATGGTGCTACAAAAGCAGAAGAGCGTATTCGTTTAGTCCATGCCTTTAATGCAGGTGACAAAAACGTTTTCCTCATCTCCCTCAAAGCAGGTGGAACAGGCCTAAACCTGACAGGTGCTGACATGGTTATTCATTATGACCCTTGGTGGAATCCGGCTGTTGAGGAACAGGCAACTGACCGGGCCTACCGTATTGGTCAGAATAATTCCGTTCAAGTTTACAAGTTAATCACCAAGGATACCATTGAAGAAAAGATTTACCTGCTGCAGCAAAAAAAGAAAGAATTAATTGATACACTCATAGAACCGGGAGAAACTCTTGTAACAAAATTAACGGAAGCTGAAATCCGGGAACTATTCATGTAATAAACACAAAGCCTGCAGGAAAACGACTACTGTCGTCTAACAAAATAAGTAGAACAAAAGGTATTCAAATTAGGAGGTAGCATTATGTACGAAAAAGAAGTCATTGATTTGGTGCGCTCAGGAGTAGCATTCATGGGCAGTGTTGATGATAACCGCCCTCGGGTGCGGCCCATGAAGCCTTATATTGATGGAGACGGACATATTTGGCTGTTCAGCCGCTATGACTCCCAAAAAATATCGGCCTTACAATCCAATCCAAGAGTTGAATTGTGTTTGATGGGAAAAGATCAGGAAGTATTGAGTATCTATGGACGTCTCAAAGATGATACCAAGCCAGGATCACCGGTTTTCAGAGCTCTGCGGGACCTGATGGTAGCTGAAATACCGGATATGAAGCATTACTTTGCCGACAAAGACGAAAACAGCTTAGTGATTTACCGTCTGGTCGTACATGAAATTCGCTATATGCGCCCTGATTGCCAATTAACAACCCGCGTTAACTTGCCAATGGAGCACGATCCGGATATTGACCTGGCCATGTGTCAGGGAGGCTTTTGTTTGATGTAACAACAAAATAAGAGGGCTGTCGCACTATCAAATATAGTGCGACAGCCCTCTCATAGCAGGAGGGGAAAGCCCGGTTCCGTCCTTTTGTCATTGCCACAAAAGGACCAAAAAGTCTAGGCCTAATCTTCCAATAGCCTTAGAAAATTGCCGGATTACTAAAATTCGTAAACTCGTTTTCGCTCAAACAGTACGAATTTCTTAACGTAATCCGGCAATTTTCCATCCTTCGGACCGGCTATTTCCAGAAGGGCCAAAAGAGGAGAGAAATAGTTACGAAAGAACGTAAGTCCCGTATCCTCTCCGTTCCTTGTTTTAGTCCCGTCGACCGTTACTGAAATTGCCGTCCCGCAGGGTGAAAACAGGCCTTTCTTGCGTAAAGAAATTCCGACTGTTTGAGCGCAGCGAGTTTCGGAATTTCAGCAAGGAAGGCCTGTTTTCAAGGCCATTTCTGTACAGGTCTTGATTTNNTTGTATCAAGACAAAAGTACATTACTGTGCATTCTCCTCTTATTCCTATATTTACTTAGATATTTCTGGCGTGATGAGCAATATAGGCATCAAGCTGGTTCCGTGTAGGATACCCTTCCACATCGCCTCTTACAGTGATTGCCAGCGAACCAATAGCATTTCCCCTAACAACGGCATCAGCCAGCGGCAACCCCTCTAGCAAGCCGGAAAGAACGCCAACGGCAAATCCGTCACCGGCACCGACTGTATCAATAACACGATTAACCCGAAACCCCTTTTGGTAGCCTCTTTCACAGGTTTCATCCTGATTATCTGTCGAATAATAGGCCCCATCAGGTCCATTCTTCATAATTACGTATTTATTCCCCAGCTTATGAAAAGAATCAGCCACCTTGTCCCATTCTGCCGTACCTAACAGCAGTTCAGCCTCTGCAATTCCCGGTAAAATGAGATCACTCATTCCAGCAATCTTAAGAAGCGTTTCCCGGGCAGCATCTTTTGACCATAGCTGCAGACGAATATTAGGGTCAAATGAAATTAATAAGCCTTTTTCTTTTGCAATGGTAATTGCCGCAAACAGAGTATCCTGGCAAGAAGAGCTAAGCGCCGGAAAAATACCGGTAACATGGAGCAGCTTGGCATCAGCAAAGTAATCGGCTTTTAATACTTCCGGTGTCATTTTACTGGCCGCTGAGCCGCGCCGGTAATATAACACCAACGGATCGCCAATTTCATTTAACTCCTTAACTAATAACCCCGTAGGATATTCAACTGAAAAAGAAACCTGCGAAGTATCAACACCCTCTCCTCTGATGGTATTACGAATATAAGTTCCGAACGGATCTTGACCAAGTGCGCTCAACCAGCCTACACTGTGGCCGATTCTGGCAAGCCCAATTGCTACATTAGACTCGGCACCCGCAATTTTTCGGCTATAGTTAGTTACAAACTGCAGCGAATCACTTTGATCGGCAACCATCATAACCATACTTTCACCTAGCGTTAGTATGTCAGGCATCGTATTCACCTCGTATATCCTATTGCTATTTACTGTTGCCTTTACAATTCCCCTCATATTAAAAAAATCCTGCGATTTTTTGTGACTTTACTTCTGAAATATCGCCAAGTCCTTGACTTCCCAGCTTCACTAAAATAGCCAGAACGAAAACTGGCAGGAGGTGACCCACTAATGAATAAAACGGTATTAATCGTCGATGACGAATTGCGTATGCGAAAACTGGTTGCAGACTTTCTCCTACGGGAGGGCTATGCAATCCTGGAAGCAGCGGATGGACGGGCCGCTTTGGATATTCTCGCCAGAGAAAAGGTAGATTTGGTCATTCTTGATGTCATGATGCCTGAACATGATGGCTGGACAGTATGCAGGGAAATACGAAAAAAATCCGCTATTCCGGTCATCATGCTTACT
>DDHB01000104.1 GCA_002337925.1 Sporomusaceae bacterium UBA1887 | reverse complement strand
GCTCACCGAGATTTACCGTTTGGCGGAAGAAGAATTTAATGTAAATTCAACGAAGCAATTAGGTAGTATTCTCTTTGAAAAGCTCAAGCTGCCGGCTGCTAAAAAGACAAAAACAGGGTATTCGACAGATGCGGAAGTATTGGAAGGTTTGGCAGGGCAGCATGAAATTATCGATAAGCTGCTGGAATACCGTGTGCTTACAAAACTCAAATCTACGTATCTTGATGGTATGGATGTACTTATCAATAATAAGACAGACCGTATTTACACAACCTTTAATCAGACGGTTACCGCAACGGGCCGACTTAGCAGCTCTGACCCTAATCTGCAGAATATACCGATTCGCACGGATATTGGCAGACGCATCCGTGAGCTATTCGTTCCCGGTGAAGGCTATGATTGTATTATGTCAGCCGACTATTCGCAAATTGAATTGCGCATTTTGGCTCATATCTCTGGTGATCCTGGTTTGCAGGACGCATTTGTCACTGGCCAGGATATTCATACTCGTACCGCTTCAGAAGTCTTTGGTATACCGCTTGCTGAAGTAACCGGAGAAATGCGTTCCCGGGCGAAGGCTGTGAATTTTGGAATTGTCTATGGTATTAGTGATTATGGTCTGTCACGTGATATTGGTGTTACCCGCAAAGAAGCAGGGCAGTATATTGATAATTATTTTGACCGCTATAAAGGCGTAAAGACTTTTATGGATGAGGTAATCGCCAGTGCCCGGACTACCGGTTACGTTACAACACTGTTTGGCAGGCGGCGGTTTTTACCCGATATTAACAGCAGAAATTTTAACCTACGCTCTTTTGCCGAACGGACAGCCATGAATACGCCTATTCAAGGAACTGCTGCAGACGTGATAAAGAAAGCCATGATTGATGTTTCCCAGGCTCTTCAGGAGAAACAGCTATCCAGCAGGCTTTTGCTTCAGGTTCATGATGAATTGGTCCTTGAAGTAAAGGCGGAAGAAGTGGAAGTGGTGGGAAATATGATTAAACAAGCAATGGAGAAGGCTGTTTCGCTTAATGTGCCTTTGATCGCTGATATTAAGACTGGACCTAACTGGGCCAAAGCAAAATAAGGGAGGAAGCTATGCCTGAATTGCCGGAAGTAGAGATTATTAGGCGTTCGTTAGTTGACAAATTGGAAGGGCGTCGAATTCATGGTGTAGAGATCTTGTTGCCCCGCCTGATTAAATGGCCATCAGCTTATGAATTTCAAGCTTTGGTGACAGGTAAAACCATTCAAAAGCTTGAAAGAAAAGGCAAATATTTGATTCTGCAGTTGGATGACAGCATGATGCTGGTTATTCATCTGCGTATGACCGGCCGGTTATATTTTGTTGATAATGAAGAAAAGACCGATCGGTTTACACACATCATTTTTGATTTGGGCGAGGGCTGTAAGCTGCTTTATGCAGATACACGAACATTAGGGACGTTGTATGCAATGCCTGCAAGTGAATTATGGCGCATTGCCGGATTAGCGGGTATGGGACCGGAACCTCTTACTGCCGAGTTCAGCCTGGCTTATTTCAGAGGATTAGTTCATGCCAGAAAAGGGAGAATTAAGGCGCTGCTGCTTAACCAAAAGCTGATTGGCGGTTTAGGCAATATCTATGTTGATGAAGCGATGGCTATCGCGAGGATTGATCCGGACCGTCTAGCCTGCTCCTTAAATGATCAAGAGGCTGGCCGGTTATATGAAGCGATTAATCAGGTCATTGAAGACGGTATTAATCATGGCGGCACTACTTTTCGGGATTACCGTGATGGTACCGGTAAAAGTGGCAGTCATCAGAATTATTTAGCTGTTTATGGTCGCAAAGGACAACCATGCAAGCTGTGTGGGACACCTATTGAACGCAAAGAAGTAGCTGGCAGAGGTACGCATTATTGCCCGAATTGTCAGCGTTAACGGAGGTTAATGTGTATACAATTGGGTTAACTGGAGGTATTTCCAGTGGAAAAAGCACAGTTAGTGCTATGCTTGAACAATTGGGAGCAGCTATTATTGATACAGATATAATAGCACGCAAGATTGTTGAACCCGGACAGCCTGCATGGCAGGAGATTGTTGCCGCCTTCGGAAAAAGCTGTCTTTTCCCGGATGGTCATATTAACCGAAAGCTGCTTGGTGAAATTATTTTTACCGATGATCATAAACGGCGGGTTTTAGATAAAATCACTCACCCCCATATTCAAAATACTGCTAGGCAAGCTTTGCAAGCTGCAGCTCAACAGGGGATAAAAACAGCGGTTCTTGATGCACCACTGCTGATTGAAGTTGGCTGGCAGCACATGGTGCAAGCGGTTTGGGTTGTGTATGTTGATGAAGAAACGCAGATTGAGCGGCTAATGAGACGGGATCGCTTAGATCGAAGTCAGGCCTTGGCCCGTATTCATTCTCAAATGAGTTTGCGTGAAAAGCTTCTCTTTGCTACCGTTGTTATTGATAACAGCGGTAATTTGGAGGCGACCCAAAAGCAGGTATTTGCCGCCTGGCAGTGCCTTGCAGCGAATCAATGAAAGAACATCATATTTTTTGAGATTATACATAGGCTGTAAAAGAGTACAGTACATAGATGGAGTGATCATATTGCGCAGAAAAGCCTGGCTGAAAGTTTGGCTCGTTGTTATGATACTTTTGGCGGTTGGCAGTTACGCAGTTTATTGGACTGACTGGTTTCAGAAAAAATTTGTATATCCTTTGCCCTATCAGGATTTGGTGTATCAATATGCATTAGAAAATAATATTAGCCCCTATCTTGTTGCAGGAGTTATTCTTGCAGAAAGCAAATTTAACCCTAAAGCAAAATCTCCTAAGGGAGCTACCGGTCTCATGCAAATTATGCCTGAAACAGGCCAATGGATTGTCAGCCAAATAGAGAATGAATATGAGCAAGTCGGCGATTTAACAGATCCAGAAACTAATATTCAATTAGGAACTTGGTACTTGACTTCTCTTAGAAAAGAGTTTTCCAGTAATGAAGTGCTGATGCTGGCTGCCTATAATGGAGGCAGGGGCAACGTAAAACAATGGATGAATAAATATGGCTGGACGATGCAATTTGACGAAATTCAGCAAATTCCGTTTCGGGAGACGCGTGAGTACGTAGGTAAGGTGCTGCACAATAAGCAGCGCTATGAAGAGTTATATGGCCGCTAAGTAAAGGGGTTGATTTTTTGCAGAAGAAAGCGGTTCTTTTATTGATTTGTTTAGTGCTTACTGCTGCTATTGTTACCGGGTGTAGTAAAAAGAGTGATCCTTCGCAAACTCAGCCGGCTAAACAATTGCAGCGGGGAGGCCAGTTGACTTATGGAACCTTACAGGAGCCCAATACACTCAATCCTTTATTATCTGACTTGATGGCAACAGCGGAGGTTGGCAGACTTGTATTCAGTGGTTTAATTACCAGCGATGACAAAGGACAATGGATGCCTGATCTTGCTGCAGAAGTGCCTACACTTCAGAATGGGGGCGTTAGTGCTGACGGCCTGACGGTTACTTATAAGCTGCGGTCAGGGGTTACCTGGCATGATGGGATACCGTTTTCGGCAGAGGATGTAAGATTTACCTGGAATGTAATTATGAATGGCCAGAATAAGGTTGTATCTCAGGAGGGATATAACTTTATTACAGCAATAGAGATACCGGACAGTCAAACTGTTATTGTGCGTTTCAAGGAATACTATGCACCTTATTTGACGCTATTTTCGACTATTCTTCCCAAGCATAAATTAGAAGGAACCCCGGACCTTAATAAGGATTCTTTTAATCGTATGCCTATAGGGACGGGGCCTTTTAAATTCAAAGAGTGGAGAATTGCTGAGAGTATAACCTTTGAAGCAAATGGTGCTTATTTTCTAGGTCGACCTGCTCTTGATACGATTCTTTATAAGATCATTCCGGATACGAATATTTTGCTTACTCAATTAAAATCCGGCGATATTGATCTTGTTACAAATATCGTTCCTGCTCAGTTGGAGCAATTTAAGGCGATTGCCAATGTGAAAACCATGATTACTCCCAGTATGGTTTGGGAGCATTTGGATTTTAACTTGGATAATACTCTGTTTCAAGACGTTCGGGTGCGACAGGCCATTCAGCTGGGCATTGACAGGCAGGCGCTGGTAGCTGCATCACTTCGCAATGTAGCAAGTGTGGCTTTAACCGATCAACCGCCGTTTTCCTGGGCGTATAACGGGAATGTAAAATCGATCGGCCGTGATGTAAATGCCGCCAAAGAACTCTTATCACAAGCCGGATGGCTGCCTGGTATTGATGGCATTTGCGCAAAAGACGGACGCAAATTAACGTTTACACTTGTTACAACAAATGGCAATAAAATGCGTGAAGCAGTGGCACAGCAGCTTGCACAGCAATTGAAGGATATCGGGATATTGCTGCAGGTGCAATATGTAGATGTTCCCGGTTTCTTTGCCGATGTGCTTAAAAATCGCCGTTTTGAAGCAGCTATGTATGCCTGGGTGGCAGGCATTGACCCTGAAAATAGCCGGTTATGGCATTCGAAATATATTCCCGGGCGGGCAAATGGCTTTGACGGACAAAATTACAGCGGCTGGCGTAATCCTGAGATGGATAAATTGACGGAACAGGGTAGAATGACGGTGGATATGGAACAACGCAAGCAGATTTATTACCGTATGCAAGAAGTAATCGTCCAGGAAGTTCCCGTTATCCCGCTTTATTACCGGGCGACAATTGATGTTGTGAAAAACAATATCGCCAATTATCGACCGAATCCTACGCCGGCAGGAAACTTCTGGAATGCTTGGCAATGGGGATTTATAAAATAGATAACTAATCATTTTATGTAAAAAGGTCTTGACGCAATAAAAGTGTTATGGTAATATAACAATGTCGCTGATGGCGATAATGTGTAATGCGGTCGTGGCGGAACGGCAGACGCGCTAGTCTCAGGAACTAGTGGGAGCAATCTCGTGGTGGTTCAAATCCACTCGACCGCACCATATCCTTTATACCCCTCACCATGCGGTTGTGGCGGAACGGCAGACGCACCATCTTGAGGGGGTGGCGGAGAGATCCGTGTGAGTTCAAATCTCACCAACCGCACCAAAAATGAAAGTAAAGCTTACAAACAAAGTGTTTGTAAGCTTTTTTTATTTTGCAAATGAGAGTAACGTCCAGTACCTTGTCAGCTCTAATCCGGTGAATGCTGGCGGCCAATTTTCCGCAACCCTTCGTTGTCGTCAGTCAACATACATCCGGTATGCCTCCTTCCTCCGCCTCGGTTTGCGAAAAATAGCCTCACCACTATCCTACCGTTTTAAAGCTGAGAAGGTACTAGCTTTTTGCTTGACAAAGGCAGACTTAATTTGATAGTATATATATAAATAAAACATGCATAAAAATTAAATAATTTCACCAGATATGCAGAACTCTTTATTGACGAATGGTGGTTTATAAAAAGATTCCTTGCTATTTGGCAAGGAGTTTATTATTTCTTCTAATGTATTTTATTAATAATTATTCAAAGGTGGAGTTGCTATGAAGGGGAAATTGGTCCTGGAAGATGGAAGCTGCTTTTACGGACAAATGATTGCCGGTGAGTTTACCACTGGTGAAGTCGTTTTTAATACAGGGATGACTGGTTATCAAGAGATACTTACTGATCCGTCTTATTGCGGGCAGATTGTTACAATGACATATCCGTTAATTGGCAATTATGGTGTTAACGCAAGCTTTGATCAATCGCGAAAGCCTTTTGTAAAAGGTTATATTGTGAGCGAACTGTGTGATAAACCAAGTAACTGGCAGTCAGAAGATTCGTTAGTTAACTACTTGAAAAAGAATAAAATCTCCTGCCTTTATGATGTAGATACCCGTGCTATTGCCAAACGAATTCGTTCAGCCGGTACGATGCGTGGCTGGATTGTTCCTGAAGATATTGATGAGCTGGCGATGAAACAGGTAATGGAAGTCCCATTGGATAATCAGCAGGTTAAAGAAGTTACTACAGAACGTGTATACAAAATGCCGAATACGGGATACAAGGTTGTCGTTATGGATTTCGGTATTAAGCAGAATATCCTGGATTCTTTGCATAAAACAGGTTGTGAATGTATTGTGGTTCCGGCACAAACAGATGCAGCTGCGATACTGTCTTATGAGCCGGATGGAATTTTCTTATCAAATGGCCCTGGCGATCCTCAGGATGCCCAATATGCAATTGAAACAATAACAAAATTAATTACACAAAAGCCTATTTTTGGAATTTGTCTTGGTCATCAGCTGTTAGCGTTGGCGATGGGAGCGCAAACCTATAAACTCAAATTTGGCCATCGTGGCTCGAATCATCCGGTGAAAGATTTGGAATCAGGACGTGTGTATATTACCTCTCAAAATCATGGCTATGCTGTCGATGAGGCTTCGATCAGTAATTTGGATGTTACTGTTACTCACCGGGCCGTTAATGACGGCACAATAGAAGGATTCAAGCATAACAGTTTGCCCGTATTTTCTGTCCAATATCATCCGGAAGCAGCACCGGGACCAGATGATAGTGCGTATTTATTTACTGAATTCATTTCGCTGATGGCGAAGGAGGACTGACATGCCGAGAAAACAACATTTACATAAAGTAATGGTTATAGGGTCGGGGCCGATTATCATTGGTCAGGCCGCTGAATTTGATTATGCCGGTACTCAGGCTTGCCAGGCTCTGAAGGAAGAAGGGCTGGAAGTCATTCTTGTTAACAGCAATCCGGCAACGATTATGACTGATGCTAATATTGCAGATCGTGTGTATATTCAACCGCTTACGCCGGAAGTTGTAGAAGAAATAATTGCAAAAGAAAGGCCTGACGGCTTACTCCCAACACTAGGAGGCCAGGTAGGGCTTAATCTTGCGGTTAAGGTGGCGGAACTGGGGATATTGGCTAAATATCAGGTAGAGCTTTTGGGAACTCCGCTGGAAGCAATTAAGAAGGCTGAGGACCGGGAACTGTTTAAGGCTACGATGGAGCAAATTGGTCAGCCGGTACCAGAAAGTGCAATTATTGAACATTTTGATGAGGCGCTTGAATTTGCGCATAGAATTGGTTACCCGCTGATTGTCAGACCGGCCTATACTTTGGGGGGGACTGGCGGCGGTATTGTTACAGATGATGTTGAACTCGAAGAGATTGTTGCCAAGGGCTTAAAACACAGTTTGATTCATCAAGTGTTGTTGGAGCGCAGTGTAGCGGGCTGGAAAGAAATCGAATACGAAGTTATGCGTGACCGGGCCAATAATTGCATTACCGTGTGTAATATGGAGAACTTTGATCCTGTAGGGATTCATACCGGTGATAGTATTGTTGTGGCTCCTTCGCAAACGCTTACCGATCACGAATATCAAATGCTCAGGACGGCTTCTTTAACCATTATCCGGTCCCTTGGAATTGAGGGTGGCTGTAATGTACAGTATGCACTTGATCCCTATAGCCGCCGCTATTATGTTATTGAGGTCAATCCACGGGTCAGTCGCTCCAGTGCACTAGCTTCCAAAGCTACCGGTTATCCTATTGCAAAAGTAGCGACTAAAATTGCGATTGGCTATCATTTGGATGAAATTAAAAATGCCGTTACACAGAAGACAATGGCTTGCTTTGAACCGGCATTGGATTATCTTGTTGTTAAATTCCCCCGATGGCCTTTTGATAAATTTGCCCATGCTGATCGCATATTGGGAACACAGATGAAAGCAACCGGCGAAGTAATGGCAATTGACCGTTCTTTCGAAAGTGCACTATTAAAAGCGGTACGTTCTCTGGAAATTGGTGTGCACAGCTTGCAGTTAGCTACGACAACTGAATTATCGCCACAGGAGATTCGCCATAAATTACGTATTGCCAATGATGAACGGTTGTTTGTGATAGCTGAAGGTATGCGGTGGGGAATAAGTATTGAGGAAATTCATGAAAGGACTGGAGTTGACCGGTTCTTCTTAGAGAAAATACACAATATTATTGCTATGGAGCAGCGGTTGTGCCGTGAAATTCTTACTAAAGAGCTGCTGGCTGCAGCGAAAAAAATGGGATTCGCTGACAAAACAATTGCTGAGCTCAGTCGTAATACCCAGCAAGAAATCCGCAGGGATCGTCAGCAATGGCAAATCAGGCCGAATTATAAAATGGTCGATACCTGTGCCGCTGAATTTGAAGCTGTTACTCCTTATTTTTACTCTACGTATGCGCAGGAAGATGAAGTGAATGTCACAGACCGGCAAAAGGTTATGGTACTGGGATCGGGTCCGATTCGAATTGGCCAGGGCGTAGAGTTTGACTATTGCTCGGTCCATTCGGTATGGTCGCTAAGAAAAATGGGACTGGAAACGATTATTGTTAATAATAATCCGGAAACAGTTAGTACTGATTTTGATGTTTCTGATCGGTTGTATTTTGAACCGCTTACACCAGAAGATGTGCTGAATATTATAGAGAAAGAACGGCCTGAAGGTGTAATCGTACAGTTCGGCGGTCAGACTGCAATTAACCTGGCCGGTCCGCTGGCCGAAGCAGGTGTTGCCATTCTAGGGACTTCAGTAGCTGATATTGATCGTGCTGAAAACCGGGAAAAGTTTGACGATTTGCTGGAAAAGCTGGATATACGGCGGCCTGTTGGTGCGAGCGTAACTAATTTTCAGGATGCTCTTAGCAATGCTGAGCAAATCGGTTTTCCCGTGGTGGTTAGACCTTCTTATGTATTAGGCGGCAGAGCCATGGAAATTGTATATAACGCACGTGAGCTGGAAGATTATATGACGAAAGCTGTTAAGGCCTCGCCGGAGCATCCTATTTTAATTGATCATTATATGCAGGGAACGGAGGTTGAGGTCGACGCAATTGCTGATGGACACCGGGTATTTATACCGGGCATTATGGAACACATCGAAAGGGCGGGAGTCCACTCGGGTGACAGCATTGCAGTGTATCCTCCGCGCAATCTTTCAACCGCTGTAATTGAGAAGATTGTGGACTATACGGAACGGTTGGCCCTCGGACTGCATGTAAAGGGACTGATTAATATCCAGTATGTGATTGTGGAGGAAACTGTGTACGTACTGGAAGTAAATCCTCGCTCTAGCCGCAGTGTGCCGTTTTTAAGCAAAGTAACGCATGTCCCTATGGTTGACATTGCCACGCGGATTGCGTTGGGAGCAACTCTGGAAGAAATGGGCTTTCAGTCCGGACTATTGGCTCCAGCTGGATATTGGGCAGTAAAAGCGCCGGTATTTTCCTTTGCAAAAATGCAACAAGTGGATATTGGCTTAGGCCCTGAAATGAAATCAACGGGTGAGGTAATGGGGATTGCGCCGCAGTATGAACAGGCGCTGTATTTAGCCTTAATTGCTGCAGGTATGAGTATTCCGCATAAAGGAACGGTACTATTTGCAATCGCTGATAGAGATAAGCTGGAAGCCGGTAAAATTGCAGCTGGTTATCAGGCATTGGGATATGATTTGGCAGCTACAAACGGTACCGCAGAGTATTTGCAATCACTCGGTCTTATTGTACAAACGATTGATACAAAAACGGCAGGCTCCACTAACCTGCAGGCTGCAATCCGGTCGGGAAATATCAATATGGTAATTAACACAATCACCAGGGGTAAGCATCCGGAAAGAGAAGGCTTTAAATTACGGCGTGCGACGGTGGAATACGGAATTCCCTGCTTGACATCTATGGATACGGCACGTGAAGTGATCAGTATTGCCAGAGATATTCGGAACAATACGATGCCGACTATTTTGGCAATGCAGGATTATGAGAAACAGTTCATGGCTGAGAAATGCTGAGAAAATTATAATTATTTATTGTTAACTAGGAAAAAGCCAGTTGATTTTTTTCTAAACTCATGATATTATTAAATCCCGGTAAGGTATTGTAACTTTGCCGGGATTATTGCGGCCCTGTGGTGTAGCGGTCTAACATGCCGCCCTGTCACGGCGGAGATCGACGGTTCAAATCCGTTCAGGGTCGCCAATTGCGGAAGTAGCTCAGCGGTAGAGCATCGCCTTGCCAAGGCGAGGGTCGCGAGTTCGAATCTCGT
>DDHB01000040.1 GCA_002337925.1 Sporomusaceae bacterium UBA1887 | reverse complement strand
GCGGCCAGCGTCTTATTATGAGCAATCACCAGCGTAGGCTTCTGTACCTTTTCAATAACCTTGGCAATCGTATACGTCTTGCCGGTCCCCGTTGCCCCTAGCAAAACCTGTGCCCAGTCTCCCTGAAACACACCATTAGCCAGTTTCTCTATCGCCACAGGCTGATCACCCGTAGGCTGAAAAGGAGCCTCAACAGCAAAAGGAACGATCCCTTCTTTATGAACAGTACTTAAACTAGGCACTACAACCATTACCAGATCACCTGTCTTTATCTAAAAGTATCATTCCTATAGAACGAGTGTTTGTTTTTATTGTATCAAACATTCGTTCGTAAGAAAAGAGGAATTTAAGTAATTTATCATTATAATGATAATTATCCATTAGTAATTATACCATAATCTTATTCAATTGCGCCGTAAGCTCAAGCTGGCAATTATTCGCAGTTAGCCAATAAGCTAAAGATGAGATTGCCACNNGCTGCGCTCCTCGCAATGACAACAAGCCTGGAACCACAGTCCCGTCTTACGAGCGAAGCAAGGCAAGTCCCCGTAGTCCCAGTATCTCCTGTCACTCAGCTTAGGCCATTGAGAAGGCTCCAGATGACTGAGAAGCTAAAGAGAGATTGCCATGTCGCTACGCTTCTCGCAATGACAACAAGCCTGGAACCACAGCCCCGTCTTGCGAGCGAAGCAATGCAAGTCCCCGGCGTGCCTCGTTCTCTCGTCTCTCTCTGCCTCCCAGCTTAGGCCGTCGAGAAAGGTTCAGATGCTAGGCGTGGGCCTTGCCGGAACCGGAGGCGTACAGGGGCGTACGGTGAGGATTCCGGCAAGGCCCGCAACAACGCAGATGGACCTTTATCGGCGGCCGGCTCTCTTCAGCCATTCCCAGAGCCAGAACCTCTCATCCCTCATCTCCACGAAATGCTCTTCATTTCCCTGAGGGACGAGTATGATCCCCAGACGGCGTTCACCATTAGCAAACTTGGCCTGGAAGTGATGCTCCTTATTGTCCCGCTTAATCTGGACAGAAAACTCCGGCGGCGCATAGCTGAGGGCATGCGATAAATCATAACCATTGTTTATTGGAATTCCTGCCAGATAATAAATAATATCACCTGGCTGCAGTCCGATTTTGCGTGCAGGCGAATCAACAACCGTGTCCAGAATCATAATCCCTTCATCAGGCGGTATGTAACGGGGAGCGCCGTTTAATTCGCGCCGGTTATCCCACTGAATGAGCAGTTCATGCCCCAGCGGCGAAACAAGGGCCGCCACAGCTTGCAGCCAATGATAGCGGGCCGAAAGCACAGCAAGAATCAGCAGTACAATACTGTAAATCGCCAAATGATAGGCTGACTGGCGGCGCCGCTCTCCCGGCAGGCTGGCAATGGCTACATCTGAATACCCTAGTGCTGCAATAACGGAAGTCATCGCATAAATCCATTTATAGCCTTCTGTCACTTCGAGATTAAGCGGCAGCAAGGGCCACCAGTCAGGCATATCGATCACGCCGCCGGCCGGTATGGACGCCTCCGGCATGGATACAGCTCCGAGCATCACCAACGGCAGCGGCCAGAAATTCTGCAGACTAAAAGCGCCTACCATTTTTCCGTCTTCGCGTCGCATAATCAGCGGTACCGCACTATAGCGGCCGCTGATAAAAATCAGGATACTTTCCGTTATATGAAGAATAGCAACTAAGGACAATACCTGAGGCACGTTTACTTCAGGCCAGCCAAAAAGCACGCTTGACAGTGCAACAAGGCCCCCTGCATATGCAAAACATAAAAACCGCATATGTATTGCCATCAGAACAAGGGCTACAGGCCAAATATAGGCAAGTCCCAGTTGATTGACCGTCAGCCCTACAGAGACGAGTAGAAAACTGCCAACCAGCCCTCCGATCAGTCCATATATGGCAGCCAGCGTAACCTGGCGCCTGAGTGTATATCCATAAACACCGAACATACGAATTTGATTGCGCTGCAATTGCCAGTACTGGTAGCCGACCAAAGCCAGAATCATCCAGAACATCGGTTCAAATAAAGCGGAAATAGAGCCACGAATCAGTAAAAATATAATCTGATCAACAGGAAACACGAATAGTTGCACCTCCATTAACTCTCAAGTGACAAACTTAATAGCAAAAGGCGGCGAGCTCTTGGCCCGCCGCTATCATTCAGTTATTGTATTTTACTTTTTACAATTTCCACCGCTTTATCCAACTGAATATCCTTTATTTCCTGTCCTGGCTGCGCGTGTTCCGGCAGCTCGACTTTTACATCCGGTTCAATACCAATGCCGTTAATAGAGCGATCATTCGGCGTGTAGTACTTGGCAATTGTCAATTTAATCGCCGCACCGCCATCAAGTCGCATCAAGGTCTGCACAGAGCCTTTGCCGTACGTCTTGGTGCCTACCAAAGTTCCTGATCCGGTATCTTGAATAGCACCGGCAACAATTTCCGAAGCACTGGCACTGCCGCCATTGACTAATACCACACAAGGATATTTCACTGCTTCCAGATTCGAGGTACTGGTATCACGCCGTCCATCACGGGTAATAACCGACACAACGGGCCCCTTCGGCACAAATTTATTAGCAACTTTTACGCTTTCATCAAGCAGGCCGCCGGGATTATCGCGTAAATCCAGCACAATAGCCTTCATGCCTTCTTTTTCCAGCTCCTGATACTTTTTCATCAAGTCGCTGCCCGTGTTTTCATTAAACATGGACAAACGGATATACCCAATGTGATCAGGCAGCATTTTGCCGGAAACAGTCTTAATCTGAATGTTAGAACGGGTTAAGGTATAATCTTTGACCTCCTGGCCGCGACGGATGGTCAGTGTCACCTGCGTTCCTTCGGGACCACGGATTTTACTTACCGCCTCATCAAGAGCCAGTCCTTTGGTATCCTGCCCGTCGATCTTCACAATTTCATCGCCGCTTTTAATACCTGCTTTTTCACCCGGTGTACCCTCGATCGGTGAAATAACAGTCAGGACTTTTTCTTTTGCCCCTAAAACGATGCCAACACCGCCAAAAGAGCCTTCCGTCTCAATCATAAACTCTTTATACATTTTGGCATCCATATAAATGGAATGAGGATCTCCAAGGGAATTGACCATCCCTTTTATTGCCCCGGTCATCAGCGTATCAACTGGTACGTCTTCCACATAACGGGCTTTGATGATTTGCATGGCTCTAAACAGACGTATTGCGCCAGCTGCATCACCTAATGTACTTTGCAGCAAATAAACAAACAAACTGGACATGAGCAGAACGGTTGCCACTACGATTGCTATGGCACCGAAAATTATTTTACGACGACTCAATCGACACACCACCTATGGTATTTTTAGACACTAAACGAAAACACATTGCAACTAAGCATATGTAAAAAGAGCATGACCTATGCACCAATACACAAAAGGAGATCACCACGTCGCTGCAAAATTGCAGACGGAGCGTGATAATCTCTCCTTATTTATGGCAGGTAGCTCAATGGATTTGTTGGCGAACCATTCTGACGGACTTCAAAATGCAGATGCGGTCCGGTTGAATAACCGGTCGTTCCGATAAGTGAAATTGTCTGACCCTTCTGCACACGCTGACCTTCACTCACCATCAACTGGGAATTATGGGCATACAACGTCGAGATCCCGCCGCCATGGTCAATGATAACCGCCTTCCCATAGCCGCCCATCCAATCGGCATAAATAACAACACCGCCATCAGCCGCTACGACGGGATCACCATGATCGGCGCCGATGTCAATACCGGTATGAAACGTCTGTGTACCAAATATAGGATGTGTTCTCCAGCCAAAGGGCGAAGTAATCGGACCATCATAAGGCCATACAAGAGCGCCTGTTGCCTCTGCACCTTTGCTGCCCGGCTTGCTGTTGCGAATCATCTGCTCAATGCGCCGTGATGTTTCCATCAACTCTTTATATGCGCGGTCTGCCGTGTCTTTTTCGTTTATAGCAGAGTCAAGCACAGCTTCTCGTTCATCCTTACGTGTTTCAATCAGTTTTTTCTTTTGTGCTGCAGACTGTTTGAGTTCAAGGATAGAAGCCTTATCCTGTTCCAGCTCCGCTTTCTTTTGCAGGATCAGCTCACGCTCTGCTTTCACCTTGGAAATGAGCACGACATCCTGATTCAGCACCCGTTTTAAAAGCTCCATCCGGGTAGTAAAATCACCGAAATCATTTGCGCCAAACAAAACGTCCAGGTAACTGACCTGACCGTTTTTATAAATATCACGCATGCGTTTATTGAGAACCCCGCTACGTTCAGCCAAATTCTTCTCGGCTTTTTTCATAATTTCCGTATTAACTTCAATTTGCTCTTCCGTACGGGATAATTTAGCCTGTATTGCGTTGTACTCGGCAAGAGCCCCATCCAAATCACCCTGGATGGTCCGCAATTGTTCGGAAACACTGTTGATTTGCTGTTGGGCCTGAGCAGCTTTGTTCTGCTGCTGCTGCATCCGGCGCTGCACATCTTGCAGCTCCTGTTCATTCGCCAGAACAGGCAGCACGGAAGTAAGAAGAAACAAAGCAGCCAAAGTAATCGCAATCCACCTGGCCCATTTTTTCACATCTTTCAAGCAAATTCCCTCCCGAGACGATAAGGATACCTCATACTTTCATAAAGCGCTTCAGTGAGATTGTACTTCCCATTGCTCCGATGATTGTCCCTACAATAAGTAGAACAATACTGATGTGATTGAGAAAAGGATATTTCGGAATTAGCGGCAAAAATGCCAGTGACTGGTGTACCTGTTCAATCAGCAGGCTATAGCTTTCGGATAAAAGCAGTACGGCAATCAGTGCACCGCCAAATCCCAGTGTCATCCCTTCAATAAGAAAGGGCCAGCGGATAAACCAATCAGTGGCTCCTACATATTTCATGATCCCGATTTCTTTTCTCCGGGCAAATACGGTAATGCGAATGGTATTAGAAATAATAAACAAAGCGGCCAATGCCAAAAACACGATAAGGATCAGTCCGGCAACGCGTACCATTTTCGTCAGCGTAAAGAGATGCTCAATAACCTCTTGGCCAAAGCGGGTATTCTCAACCCCCTTAAACTGGCCGATTGCCTGAGCTACCGGCTTAACCTGCTCGGGCCTGTCTACTTTTACTTCAAAAGAATTCGGCAACGGGTTGGTGTCACCAAGCGCGGTCAGTAACCCCTGCTGTTCACCCAGNNAAATGAACTTGTGTGACGCCCGGCAGCTTGGTAATTTGGGTGCCTACTTCGCGCATCTGGCGCTCATTTAAATTATCCTGCAGATAAACAGTGATCTGTACCTGTGATTCCAGTGCTGAAGCCATATTATTCAAATTAAGCACCAGAATAAGGAACATCCCTAAGATTAAGAGTGACAGTGCCACTGTCGTTACTGAAGCAATGCTCATCAAACCATTATTACGCAGGGAAGCAAGTGCCTCACGAATAAAATATTCGATAGTCCTAATCTTCATAGCCGTAAACCCCCTTGACCTGGTCACGAACGATACGGCCCTTTTCAATCGCGATAACGCGCTTTTTCATGGCATCTACCATCTGTTTGTCATGAGTGACCATAACAATCGTAGTGCCAGACTTATTAATCCGGTTAAATATCTGCATAATCTCCCAGGAAGTGTCTGGGTCAAGATTGCCTGTTGGTTCGTCGGCAATTACCAGTACGGGATTGTTAACGATCGCACGGGCAATTGCAACCCGCTGCTGTTCACCGCCGCTTAACTGTGTGGGAAGCGTTTTGGCTTTATCCCTAAGTCCTACCAAATCAAGCACATAGTTTACACGCTTGACAACTTCCCGGCGGGGAGCCTCAATTACTTCCATAGCAAAAGCAACATTCTCGTAAACATTCTTATTCGGCAATAAACGAAAATCCTGAAAAACAATCCCCAGACTGCGTCTGAGATAAGGTACGTCAGCTGGTTTAATTTCAGCTACATTGCGGCCGTTAACAAGAATCTGGCCATTCGTAGGCTGCTCTTCGCGAAACAACACTTTTATAAAAGTCGACTTACCGGCACCGCTGGGACCTACGACAAAGACAAAATCACCTTTTTCAATAGTAACGGTAACATCGGCAAGGGCAGCTGAACCATTGCTGTAAATTTTGGATACATTGGTCATATGTATCATGTTGTACCGACCTTTCTAGGATTGAGTGACAAAATGCTCATAAGTACAATGTTTTTCGACGCCAAACCCAAAAAACCTTCTTTTTATCCAATTTATCTCCCCTGCTGCACTGCCTTTATTCAGTGCAGCAATTCGACAAGATACAACGCTAAAAGGCCCAAAACGGCTAATAATCCAAAATACCACCAGGCAACCGTCAAACGCTGACCAAGAGTCAACTGAAAATATTTCTCGTTGCCATCCTTTTTATCACCTTGCCATAGGCGGGCTAAAGAAAAAAAGAAAATCACCAAAATTAAAATATTATGGGTCCAGTAAAACATGGCAGCAAGCGAAATCGAGCCAACCCACCACAGATGTGGAGAAATAGCTACCGCAATCCGTCCGCCGTCAAGCGGGGAGCAGGGTATGAGATTAAACAAATTCAGCAGGCAGGCGGTATAGGCCAGCACTAGCATCAGCATGCTGTCGGTCCAGAAATACAGAGCCAGGCAGCCTAAGGCACTCAGTGTTCCCATTGCCGGTCCGCCTATGGCAATATTCGCCTCCATCTTGGCATTAACAGGTGCCCTGCGCAAATTGATCACTGCCCCTACAAAGGGCACAAATAACGGCCCGGTAGCAGCAATGCCCACTACTCTGGTAGCAATAAGATGACCCAGTTCATGCAAAAAAAGCAAAATAATAAACCCTACCGCAAACTGAAAGCCAAAAGCAGCAGCATAAAACACCAGCGATACCAGCATCGACAGGGCCATAGTTGCAGTAGGACCCAAATTGAGCATTGCCACCAGTCCCATGATAAACAGGACGATACGGCGCGCCACTTGGCTGCCGACACGGATTACTCTCCATAGCGCCATATCATCTCTCCCGTACTAAAAGTAAAAACCTCGCTATACATGTGTATGCATAGCGAGGTCGTCTCTTGATAAGATAATTATTTTTTCCGTGCCACTACCTTCTGCGCCGCTTTTACTATATCAGCAGCCGTTAAATGGTATTTCGCAACAAGCGCATTTGGTGTTCCCGACTCACCAAATGTATCCATTACACCTACCCGTTCCATCAGGGCAGGATGGTTTTCTACCAGAACCTCGGCAACTGCACTGCCCAGGCCGCCAATGATGTTGTGTTCCTCGCAGGTGACAATCGCGCCCGTATCCTGCGCCGCTTTTACAATAGCTGCTTTATCAATCGGCTTAATGGTATGAATATTCAGCACCCNNCCACTTAGTCCCAATTGCTTCAACTCTTGAGCTGCCTTTACGGCAGGTCCGACCATAATGCCGGTGGCAATAATGGTTAAATCAGAGCCTTCGGCGATCTGAACAGCTTTACCGTGTTCGAAGGTATAATCTTCATCAAAGATATCATCTACACCGGCACGGCCAAGTCTTAGATAAACCGGTCCTTGATACTGGGCAGCCCACAATACAGCCTGCCGGGTCTCTGCCGCATCAGCCGGTACAATTACCGTCATGTTAGGAATGGCGCGCATCAGTGCAATATCTTCATTTGCCTGATGGGTGGCACCGTCTTCACCTACGGTAAGTCCCGCATGAGTAGCGGCAATTTTAACATTCAGTTTCGGATAGCAAATAGAATTGCGTACCTGCTCATAAGCCCGACCAGTTGCGAACATGGCAAAGGTGGAGGCAAACGGAATTTTGCCTGCTGCCGCCAGACCGGCGGCAACTCCCATGAGATTTTGTTCTGCTATCCCGGCATTAAAATGACGCTCCGGATAGGCTTTTTGAAATACGTTAGTTTTTGTTGATTTTGATAAGTCAGCATCAAGTACAATGATATCCTGATAAAGGCTGCCCGCTTCTTTGAGCGCGTCGCCGTATGCTTCACGAGTTGCTTTTCCCATATATCACACCTCCTAATCTTCTATTGCCATTTCGCTGAGAAAGAGATCGCACTCTTCCTGGGACGGTGCCTTGCCATGCCAGTCGGCTACGTTTTCCATCTGACATACACCTTTTCCCTTGACCGTTGTGGCAACAATTACGGTAGGCTTGCCTTTAAAGGCCTTGGCTTGTTGAATGGCCTCATAAATTGCCGGAACATCATGTCCGTCAATTTGCAGAACATTCCAGCCGAACGCCTGCCACTTCTCAGGAATAGGCAGCGGTGACAGTACATCAGTTATCCGTCCGTCAATCTGTAAGCCATTAAAATCGACAAAAGCTGTCAGGTTGTCCAACTTGTAGTGAGCCGCAAACATAGCCGCTTCCCACACTTGTCCTTCTTCCAGCTCGCCATCACCGAGCAGGGCAAAAATACGATGCTGTTTGCCGTCGACTTTGGCAGCCAGTGCCATACCACAGGCGGCACTAATTCCCTGTCCTAAAGAGCCGGTAGACATATCGACGCCCGGTGTCCCCTTCATATCAGGGTGCCCCTGAAGCATGCTGTCAATTTTGCGCAGACCACTAAATTCTTCACTGGAGAAAAAGCCTTTCTCAGCCAAAGTTGCATACAACACAGGCGCAGCATGCCCTTTGGAGAGAATAAACCGGTCGCGGTCAGGATCATTAGGTCGCTTGGGATCAACCTTCATTTCTGCAAAATAAAGGGTAGCCAAGATATCTGTTGCCGATAAGGAGCCGCCGGGATGACCCGACTTAGCTCCGGTCACCATAGATACAATGTGACGCCGGATAGCCTTTGCCCGGCTGGTAACACAGGTCAACTGTTCAGAAGTAAGTTTTGCCATCGATGTACCTCCTCTTTCATCCTTCATCTTCTGCCGCCAGCTTACAAGCAAAATGTTCTACTGCTAAGCTGACAGGCTGCTATTTTTTGTATGCTTTAAATCCTTCGCCTAAGACTTCATGCGCATCGGCTACAATAACAAACGCCTGCTTATCAATGTGATAAACAATGTCTTTGATTTTTGTAATCTCGCGCTTGCCAACTACACAAAAGAGCATTTCCCGTGCTTCACCGGTATAAGCGCCGCGAGCCTGTAAATAGGTGACACCGCGGTCTAACTTATCCATAATCTCACGGGCTACCTGCTCTCCTTTGCCTGTCATAATAAAGAAAGCCTTGGCTGAGGTAGGACCTTCCTGGACCAAATCAATAATTTGAGTTGTCAAAAACAAAGAAATAAGTGCATAAAGCGATAATTCGACGCTGCTAAAAGCCAGGCCTGCTATAGTGATAACAAAAAAATCTATGCCTAGCAGGGACTGACCAACACTAAAACCAAATAGCTTATTGAACATAGCCGCCACCAGGTCAGTGCCTGCCGTCGAACCTTCAAAGCGGAAAACAATACCCAGTCCAATTCCCGACATGATCCCGCCATAGATGGATGCAAGCAGCAAATCACCTGTTAACACCGGAATATAAGGCGCTAATATGTCGATAGATAAAGAAAGTGTTGCCGCTCCGAACAGGGTATTTACACCGAAACGGGAACCGAGAACGCGGACACTGAGTAATAACAGCGGGATATCAAAACACAGCATGGTCAGTCCTACAGGAAAGCCTAAGAGGTGATGCAGTACCGTTGCCAGCCCGCTTACTCCTCCGGCAGCTACCTTATTGGGGATTAAGAACATATTCAGGGCAACCGCTGTAATCAGCGCGCCTAAAATAATTCCCCCATAGCTACGCAAACTGTTCACCATACCTTTACCTCCTAACGATCCCGAATAAGCTCCAGTGCCAGTTCTGCATTATGAAAAGCTTTATCTCTGAGAAAGCTGATGCGTTCATGGCCCTGCTGCTGCTGGTCCTCCCGCTGCAAAACGGTGCGGACTTTGGCTAGCAGTTGAGGAACGGTAATAGACTGCAGCGTTCCTACATGACAGTCACCAATAGTCTCTAAGAAGCGATCTACTTTCGGATCATAAGAGATACCGATCATCGGAACCTGCATGACTGCCGCAAATATCAAGGCATGAAGCCGGATACCAATGAGAAGCTCCAGGTTGCCGGTCAGAGATAATAACTCACCGGTCGTATATTCTTCCGTCAGAGCCACTGCCGGCCGTTTCATACGGGCTACAATCTTCCGGGCTACAGCCAGGTCATCGGGCCACTGCATCGGTAGAAAAACAATACGGGCACCAAATTCATCGACCATAGCATCTGCTGCCTGAGCCAAAATATCTTTATAGTGACGCCAGTCTTTCCACTCGCGAACCGAGAGTCCAATCAGCGGCGCAGCGCCTTCCAAGCCATTTTTACGCAGGATGGAACGGCCAAATTCCTTATCAACAGGATGCATGGCTAAAACGGAATCTGCCGTTACATAAACCGGCGGCTTGGTAATTCCCAAATAACGCAATTCCTCGCGCGATCCTTCATCCCTTACGGTGATTAAATCCACCATATTACCAATATAGCGCATCGCACCTTTAGCCATACTGCCCCGCACCGGTCCGATACCCTGACCGTAGAGCATAACCGGCTTGCCGAGCTTTTTGGCCAGCATCATAATACTCAGGTAATAATAAAGACTGCGGTCGCTTGTAACATCCTGCAGCAAACTGCCGCCGCCGCTGATCAAGAGGCTGCTTTTCGCCAGAACGCGGGTAATTTCCGGATAATTAAGCCGATATACCGCTGAAACGCCATGCCGGCGCCTGGTGTCTTCAGGATTACCTGATAATACTGTGATACCGAGTTGGGGATCTAAATCAGTGAGTGCTTCGATCATAGCTGCCAGCATTGCTTCATCACCGGCATTACCAAAACCGTAGTACCCCGAGATGACAACTTCACTCATGGGCTGACGGTCTCCTTCCCACTGCTCCGGATAGGTACTGCAGCAACCAGAGACCAATAACTGCTAATGCACCAAATACAACGCCTACTGCCAAGCCGTCAAGGGCCCGCACAAACGACATAAAAACGGGTGTGCGCAAATGGGCAAACGTTTCTACAAGCGAGCCCTGGGCAATAGTAGCTAACAGAACAAGTACGTAATGAAGTCCCTGCGGCCACCGCCGGTATACAGCCATAACAGCTATCATAAAGGCAGGGTGGCCGATTAGAAATTCCTTTTCTCTGGGGCGGGCATACATGGTTTGTTCCAGAAAAGCCCGCAGTTTTAACTCGATTGCCGGTACAGGAACACCAGCAGTATGCCCGGAGCGACCGATAAAGACCCACGCAACGACAGCGGCTGCACCAGCGGCCAGGAGTGTCTTAATCTGCACGGGATAATTTAAGAAGCAGATCGCCTGATCCCAGATATCACGGGAAGAACGAACCGGCGCCCCAACAAGGGGAAAACGGGTCAGATAAGTTAACGTAATTAATACCAGCGGCATAACAAACGTTGCTTTTACACCGCGGAAAATTTCCATTTCCAGCAAGAACCGCACATCTCCCAGCAGACTGGCTACATACATGCCGCCNNCTACCAAGGATAGCAGCAGGATCAAGGTCAGGCTGACCGCACCGTCCAGTATCACGCGGCCAAGCGAAACCGACTTAGCCATGTCACGCTTGCGCCACCGGTCCAGCTGCCACGTCATAGCAAGTGAAGGTACAATGATAGCACTTGCCAGCGCTGCCATTTGCCTAACCAGCGTACCGCTGCCTTTGAAAACAGGGAAGATCAGTACCGCTCCCAGGCAGACCAGCAAAATATACTGAACCCGTGCCGGGAAAGGAAATACGAGAGTTAGGTATAATACTCCGGCAGCGGTTGCCGCCAATATAACCAGCGCCAATAGCATTGGGTTTGGGAAATAGGCAGGAAACGTACTGGCTTTCCCTAGTACAAAGCCCTTCTCCAGCAAGCCTTCCTTGATACCTTTCACATAGTCCAGATTTGTTTCAATGACCGTGCGATTACCTTCAGCCTTGTCATATTTACGCAGCAAATTAATGCGGATATTGCGTTCCTGATCAGTAACTACCCAGCGTTGAATCGCTTCGTTGATCTTCAGCTTAGGCTGCTCATCCTTGGGTATTACATATACACGGGCAGCCTGGTAATTGAGCAGTACGGCCAGCTGAGTCAGTCCTTCCTGACGGAGAAACTGCAGCTGCAGCGGATGCTCGATAAGCCCGAGTGTCATGTCGCGCTTTTTCATAATTTCAGCGGTCAATGGCAGCAGATCGGGAAAGCCTAGCACTTCGTCCCCGACAAACATCAGGCCCGAAACATTGTCTACGCCTTCACTGCGCTCAAAAACCGAATTCACGTCATCAGGCTTAACCTTGGTATAATTCGTAGGCCGCAGCATGACAAAAAAGCCTTTGCCGGCAGCTTCCCGAATTTCTTGCCGCGACAGGCCCAAATTCCATTTGACCATTTTTTCAACATTACCGTCTACTTCCATGACACGGTAATTGGGGTCAGGTATTTCTCTTACCCGCTCTGCTCCCAGACGGCGTAGTAAATCGCTTTTCACTTCCGTATAAGTGTCATCTGCAACAGCCGGGGAATTACCGAAAATATAAATTTTTGACGAAGAAACCGCCTTTTGCAGGACTCTGTTTTTCTCCAGCACATCTACGCCGGACAATACGGTCAGCTTACCGTCACTGTGCAGCTTTTCCAGCGTAGTGTCATACACCGCCAGTGTTGTAATCCCGGCATCTTTAAATTGCTGGAACAATGTATTGGCAGACTCACCTTCAGTATGGGCAAGTTCCATAATGTCTTCGTAATCCATGACCAGCTCAACGCGGCTGCTATTCTCCTCTACCGTATGCCGCTGCCAGTTAATCATCAGAGCAGCAACCAGGCCGATCAGCATAAGCGCCAGCAAACCTTTGTTGTATTTGAAATCAGCCAAAACTCTCTCCACCTTGCATTTTGAAAAGTACGGTCTATTCTCTCTTACGGATACATTCATTCAGCTTTTTAGCACCCAAATGCCGGCAGCCAGCAGACTAACGCCAGCGGCTGCTTTAACAAGAGATACTTTATCGCCTACGAGATAATAAGAAAAAAGTATTAAGAAAGCATAATAAATAACGGTTTGCATGGCTACTACGGCAGGTACATTCTTAATAGCGCTGTGGCCAAGTCCAAAACCCATGCTGAGCAATATATTGGCAAGAAAAAGCAGCGGTGAAATTGTCAGATTGTATTTCGCCAGCGCCCACCAGTCATTACTGACATGCTTGACCTGCCAGGAAACACCGAGGGCAATAATTGCCGATCCAGCCACAAAACAAGCTAAAATACCAAGCACGTAGCTACCTCCTGGTGATAAATCAATCTTTTTTTGCTGATTTGGGGCGATTATCCGTGAACAATGTGACCTTTCCCTGATCCAGCACAATTTCCCGGACGGTTACACCAAAAGGAAGCTTTTTTAAATCTACCAGCGGAATTTCTGCCAGCATGGCACCACCGATATTGCCTACCGGCGTATTGTTAAGCAAAAAGCGTTCCGTTACAAACTTAATACGCTGCCCATCGGCAATAATGCGGCCTTCCAAAGAAATGGCCACGGTAGCAATACCGCCGAAGGCAAAGGAACTGGAAGCCTGCATCTTCCCTTTATCAATGGTAACTGCAGCGTTTTTTACACCCTTCACATTCTGGTTAATATAGCGGGCCATTTCATCCTGGCTGATGGTAGCAGTTAAGTCAATATCCTTTACTTTTTCAATTGCAACGGACCGGCGGAAATACAACCGTTCCCGATCTAATTGAACATCAGTCAACACTGCTGCCAAGTGGCTAAAAGTCAATTTATCCATTTTGGCATTATCAGCTTCAATCGATATTTGATCAAAACTACCGGTCAGCATGCCAACAGCAGGCCGCTCCTGTACCACAGCCTTAACCTGGGCTGCGCCGGTTAGTTCGGACATCCCCTGTGCAACCGCATCAGAAGCAATCTTTGGCAGGATAACTTCTGCCGCAACACCGGCAATCACGACCAATATAAACAGGATAAGCACCAGGCGCTTGAACATGAGCGCACGCCTCCTAACCATTACTGTCTTCCCTTACTTTCCTAAGCCGCTTTTTAGATAAGCTTCAATAAAAGGCTCTAATTCACCATCCATAACAGCATGAACATTCCCTACTTCCCTGCTGGTACGGTGATCCTTCACAAGATTATAAGGATGGAATACATAGGAACGGATCTGACTACCCCATTCAATAGCCTGATAGTCGCCACCAATTTCGCTTTTCTTATCTTGCTGCTTCTGCCGCTCCAGCTCAAACAATTTGGCTCTCAGCAGTTTCATACACTGTTCCCGGTTTTGAATCTGCGAGCGTTCACTTTGACACTGGACAACAACACCGGTAGGAATATGAGTCATCCGCACAGCCGAGTCAGTCTTATTGATATGCTGCCCGCCTGCACCGCTAGCCCGGAAAGTATCCACACGAAGATCAACAGGATTGATAATAATTTCCACATTGTCGTCAATCTCAGGCATTACATCTACAGCTGCAAACGAGGTATGGCGGCGACCGGAGGCATNNGCGCACCAGACGGTGAACCCCCTTCTCCGCTTTCAGATACCCATAGGCATTGCGACCAGAAATCATCAGCGTAGCGCTTTTTACACCAGCTTCATCACCGGCTAAAAAGTCCATAGTCTCTACCTTAAAGCCGCTTTTCTCGGCATACCGGACATACATACGAAGCAGCATCTGTGCCCAGTCCTGCGCTTCAGTACCTCCGGCACCGGCATGGAGCGTCAGTATGGCATTATTGCCGTCATACTCACCGGAAAGCATCAGCGTCAGTTCCTGATGCTCGATTTCCTGCTGCAGGCTCTTCATCATCTGGACAACCTCAGGGTAAACCGATTCGTCCCCTTCTTCCGAGCCTAACTGCCACAGAGTAGACATATCCAGCCAGCGCTCATTCATATCGTGATAAGCAGCGACACTTTCCTTTAAGCCCGTTACTTCCTGGGCTACCTTCTGTGCCACCGCCGGATCATCCCAAAAATCCGGAGCACTCATTTTGCGTTCTAAATCAGCGATTTGTTCTTTTTTGACAGCTAAGTCAAAGAGAAACCCTCACTTCACTCAGTTTTTCCTCAAGCGCCTCAATGTCCCGGCGCAAATCTTCTAACAACACTAGTTTCACCCTCCATGTATAACGGCCGCCGATAAGGCACCAT
>DDHB01000014.1 GCA_002337925.1 Sporomusaceae bacterium UBA1887 | reverse complement strand
GGTGGCCGGCGATGGAGATACTTCCCGTAAATCACGGTCTGTAATGATTCCTACCAATTTACCATTCTCTACAATTGGCAGCCTGCGGAATTTGTGAGTCCGCATCGTTTCCGAAGCATCGGCTACTGTGGCATTGGCAGTAAGCGTAAAAGGGTTGGCCGTCATGCGATTGCTAACAAACATGGTAAGTCTCCTCCTTAAAATTGCTCGCTCCTACTCACAGGCATTTTGCAATAGCAAATCGATGCTTAAGCCAGACCAGCATTATCCACCAAGATATGCCTTGCGGATTTCCTCGCTTTGTGCAAGTTCAGCCGCTGATCCCTCAATGGTAATACGACCGGTTTCCAGTACATAAGCATAGTTTGCAATAGATAAAGCCATATGTGCATTCTGTTCGACCAACAGGATGGTAGTTCCTGTTAGATTAATCTCTTTGATAATAGAAAAAATTTCTTTTACCAAGAGTGGCGCCAAGCCCATGGATGGCTCATCTAACAACAACAACCGCGGCCGGCTCATCAATGCACGTCCCATCGCCAGCATTTGCTGCTCGCCACCGGACAAAGTACCTGCCAGCTGAGACTTGCGCTCACGCAAGCGGGGAAACCGCTTAAAAACGGTCTCCATATCTTCAGCAATTCCAGTGGAGTCAGAACGAGTGTAGGCACCCAGCTCCAAGTTTTCCAATACCGTCATATTAGCAAAAACACGCCGGCCTTCCGGCACTTGCGACAAACCTTGTTTAACAATATCTTGTGCAGGCATAGCGGCAATATTCTTACCTTCAAATGATATCTCACCGCTTTTAGGCCTTAATAATCCCGATATTGTCCTTAGTGTAGTACTTTTACCAGCACCATTGGCACCAATGAGAGTAACAATCTGCCCTTCTTTTACTTCTACGCTGATACCTTTCAGAGCATGAATAGCACCGTAATATACATTAATATCTTTAATTATTAGCATCAGTGTACCTCCTCGCCGAGGTAGGCCTCGATGACTCTCGGATTATTTTTAATTTCATTCGGAGTGCCATGAGCAATAATACTGCCGTACTCAAGTACGTAAATACGCTCGCATACACCCATAACCAGGCTCATATCATGTTCAATCAAGAGGATCGTCAAATTGAATTCTTTACGAATCCAGCGGATCATCTCCATTAACTGCTGAGTTTCCTGCGGATTCATACCGGCAGCTGGTTCATCAAGCAGCAGCAGCTGCGGCTGAGCAGCCAGCGCACGGGCAATCTCCAATCGACGTTGCTCACCATAAGGCAGATTGCGGGCAATCTCATCCTTTTTATGATCCAGTTGAAAAATTTCTAAAAAGCGAATCGCTTTTTGTTCCAATTCTTCTTCTTCCCGGAAATAGCGGCCAAAGCGTAGTACTGACTCAACCAAGCCATATTTCACATGAAAGTGATAAGCAATTTTAACATTATCCAGTACAGTTAAATTAGAAAAAAGACGGATATTTTGAAACGTCCGGGCTATCCCGCGTTGCGTGATCTGATATGGCTTCATCCCAATCAGGCTTTTGCCGTCAAAATCAATCTGCCCATCTGTTGGTTCATATACTCCGGTAAGCAAATTGAAAGCTGTTGTTTTACCGGCACCATTAGGGCCAATAAGACCAATTAGCTCGCCTTGATTAATATCGATGGAAAAATTCGACACCGCCCGCAGGCCGCCGAAGACTTTAGATAGTTTAGTTGCCGTTAGCAGAGCCATTTTTGCCACCTCCCATCAGCCGGCCAAACATTTTGAGGCTTAATTCCTTATTGCCGAACAAGCCTTGTGGCCGGTAAAGCATGAGAATAATCAGCATTAGCGAGTAAATAACCATCCGCCATTCGGGATAGCTGGCTAGTGCAGCCGATACGAATGTAAGCAGAATTGATGCTGTAATCGAGCCGGTTAGACTGCCTAAGCCGCCTAATACTACCATCGTCAATATATCAAAAGACTTCATAAAAGTAAATGAAGCAGGATGGGCAATATAGAAATAATGGGAGAACAATGCTCCTGCGACACCGGCGAAAGCGGCCCCAATTGTAAAGGCAAGCACTTTATAACGAGTGGTATCAATACCCATGGCTTCAGCGGCAATTTCATTCTCACGAATGGAAATGCAAGCCCGCCCATGAGTAGAGTTTATTAGATTCTTAATAAAAAATACGGTAAAAACTGTAGCAAAAAACACCCAGGTAAAATTAGTAAACCGTGGAATACCCATAAGACCTGATGCTCCACCTACATAAGGGATGTTCAAAATAGTGATGCGGATGATTTCACCTAGCCCCAGCGTTGCAATAGCCAGATAGTCACCGCTTAGACGCAGTGTCGGCAGACCAATGACAAAGCCAAGAATACCTGCTGCCACGGCACCCGCCAATATGGCGACAATAAACGGCAGCTGCAATTTAACTGTGCAAACAGCAGCCAAATAGGCTCCAACAGCCATAAAACCCGCATGCCCGATAGAGAACTGTCCGGTAAATCCATTAATTAAATTCAGGCTCGTTACCAAAATAATATTAATACAGATGAGGATAATATTAAGAACCCAGAAGGGACCAATAACATCGACCTCAATTAAGCCTTGAATAACGGCATATATCAGCAGACAGGCGCCAAACACTAGCAGATCTTTCTTAATTATTCCGTTCATGTTCGTCACCTACACTTTCTCGCGCACATTCTTACCTAACAAGCCCGAGGGCTTGAAAAGCAAGATGATGATTAATATGCCAAAGGCTGCTGCATCGCGGAAGGTAGAAGAAATAAAACCACTGACCATAGACTCAACTACTCCCAAAAGCACTCCGCCCAACATGGCACCAGGAATAATTCCGATACCGCCTAAAACAGCAGCAACAAATGCCTTCAAGCCCGGCATGATGCCCATTAAGGGATCAATGGAATTATAGTAAATACCGACTAGTACACCAGCGGCAGCGGCCAGTCCCGAGCCTATAGCAAAGGTATACGAAATAATGCGATCGACATCAATTCCCATCAGTTTAGCAGCATCCGTATCAAAGGAAACTGCCCGCATTGCTTTACCTACTTTTGTATGGTTAACGACATACGTTAATATGATCATTAATGCTACTGAAATAACAAGAATAATGATTTGTTGAAGGTTGACAATAATACCGGCAACATTATAGATTTCATTACCGAAAACAGGTGGGAATGTACGAGGCTGAGGCGATACAAGCAGCATACCGCCATATTCCAACAATAATGATACGCCAATCGCAGTAATTAATACGGCTATCTTGGGATGATTACGCAGCGGCCGATAGGCCAGCCGTTCAATAACAACACCTACTATGGCTGCGACAACCATGGCAATAATTAGTGCTGGTAAAAAGGGAAGTTTTCCCATGGTGGTGGCATAAAAGCCGACATAGGCGCCTAACATATAAATATCGCCATGTGCAAAATTAATTAGTCGGATAATACCATATACCATGGTGTAACCAAGGGCAATTAATGCATAAATACTGCCGAGAGATACACCATTAACCAATTGTTGCACAAACTGCGAGCCAAACGATGCAAAATCCATGGGAGATCCCTCCTCTTCAAAGTAATAAATTAATTGTATGCAGCCGGGAAATCATCGTTTAAGGATTAACTTTTTCGCGGAATGTCTGTTTGCCGTCTTTCATTTCAACAATAACGGCACTTTTTACAGCATCATGAGTAGCATTTAACGTGATTTGTCCGGAAACTGCAGCATAATCCTTAGTCTTAGACAATTCGTCTTTTACTTTCACCGGGTCTGCTGAGTTAGCACGCTTCATTGCTTCAATGATCATCATAGTGGCATCATAGCTGAGTGCGGCAAAGGCATCCGGAGTTTGGCCGTATTCTTTTTTATAGGCCTCTACAAAGCTTTTTACAGCTGCACTGTTATCATCAGGTGAATAATGATTGCTGAAGAAACTATTGTTCAATGCCTGGGCACCGGCAATCTCAGGCAGTTTAGCTGAATCCCAGCCGTCTCCGCCCAGAAATGGTACAGTAATTCCCAATTCACGGGATTGCTTAATAATCATGCCCACTTCTTGATAATAACCAGGCGCAAAAATTACATCAGGGTTCTTCGATTTTATTTTGGTTAAAGTAGCTTTAAAGTCTGTATCCTTTTGCAAATAGCCTTCTTCACTTACAATGACGCCGCCATTTTTCACAAAAGTTTCTTTGAAAAACAGGCCCAGTCCTTTAGCATAATCACTGGAATTGTCAATGTAAAGTGCTGCAGTCTTTGCCTGAAGAGATTTGGCAGCAAAGTTTGCCATTACCGATCCTTGAAATGGATCAATAAATGCTGCACGGAAGATAAAGTCCCTTACTTTTCCGGTTGCTGGATCAACAGTTACCTTTGGATTAGAAGCTGTCGGGCTGATAGCCAGGATTTTGTTATCCTGATTTACCTGTGCACCTGCTATGACACTAGATGAAGCAATCGGAGCAATTATTGCGCTGACCTTATCTTGGGTTGCCAGCTTTTGCATGGCATTAGCGGCTTCTGAAGCTTCGCTGCGGTTATCTGCAATAACCAGTGACAATTGCTTACCCAAAACTCCGCCCTTGCTGTTAACTTCTTTAATCGCTAACTTAGCTCCGTTGGCAGCTGATCCGCCAAATGTGGCATTTCCGCCTGTCATTTCCAGATTTGCGCCCAGGCGAATCGTGTCAGATCCGCTTTGCCCGGAGCCGCATCCCGCCAGCATCGCCGTAGCCATTACAGAAGCAATTACTAAACTGGCAGCTTTTTTCCATTGTCTTAGTTTCATGTTTTCTTCCTCCCGATACTTGCTGACTTGGCAGGAACATTTCTTGAAGCTGTCCCTCAGGGAAGAAAGTTTCAGCCTGCCATATCGCATAGTCATGGTGTATATTATAGATGGACTTTTGGTGACTGTCAATGTTTTCAGGGGAGACATGAACAGTCAGTGTCCTTTCCACAAGTACATTCAAGAGGTTTTGTCGCAGAATAAAATCCACAAGAGGGATAACGCTTACGCTTTATCCCTCTTGTGTACATTATATAGGCTACATTGCCTAGGGATTTACTTTTTCCTTGAATACTTGTTTACCGTCTTTCATTTCAATGATCGCTGCACTCTTGATGGGATTATGATCTGCATCTAGAGTGATAATGCCGCTAACTAACTGAAGGTTCTTTGTTTGAGCAAGAGCATCTTTAATTTTAGCCGGATCAGCTGCACCAGCGCGTTTAATTGCGTCAGCTACCATTAGAGCTGCATCGTAACCAAGAGCGGCAAGGGCATCAGGAGTTTGGCCGTATTCTTTTTTATAGGTTTCTACAAACTTAACGACTTTAGGATCTTTATCTTCGGGGGAATAGTGATTGCTAAAGTAGGTATTCTCCAGCGGCTGAGCACCAGCAATTTCTACCAGTTTAGGTGAATCCCAGCCATCGGTGCCAATCAAAGGAGTGGTAATCCCCAATTCACGGGCTTGCTTTACGATACGGCCTACTTCTTCATAGTAAGCAGGGATAAATATTACATCCGGGTTAGCTGCTTTAATCTTTGTTAACGTGGCTTTGAAATCTTGATCTTTTTGAAGGAAGGCCTCTTTAGATACTACCTTTCCGCCTGCCTTCGCAAAGCTATCTTCAAAAACCTGTGTAAGCCCTTTGGAGTAGTCGGAGCTATTATCGGTCAGGATAGCTGCTGTTTTTGCCTTGAGGCTCTTGCTGGCAAACGATGCCATTACAGTACCTTGGAAAGGATCAATNNAATCAGTGGGATTTTATTATCGGAAGCGACTTGTACTGCTGCCAGTGTATTGGTACTTGCAACTGCCCCTAGAATGGCCACTACTTTATCCTGGGTAATTAGTTTTGTTGTTGCATTCGTGGACTCCGACGGTTCCGACTTATTATCAGCAGCAACGAAAACCAGCTGCTTGCCTAACACTCCACCACCAGCATTGATTTCTTTAAATGCCAGCTTAATGCCATTAGCAGCTGACTGGCCGAAAGTAGCTACCCCGCCGGTTAACTCAAAATTTCCGCCTATTTTAATATCCTTGGATTCAGTTGCTGATGGAGAGCCGCCGCACCCGGCTACCAGACCGGCTACCATGGTAACACCAAGTGCCAGACTAGTTAAAGACCACCATTTCTTTTTTATCATTACAAGTCCCCCTCTACCCTGTTTAAAAAACAATAATAATACCTTTTATGCTTATCGGGATAACGGTTTACCCTCCCCCCTTCAGTTTGTGTCCGAGTTCTAACATAAAAANNCGGTTTATTCCGCCGGGGTCGTTTCACCCTCGGACATGCCTCCACTACCCTGAAACGATCCTTAAATCTCGTAAAGTTTACATCTTTTCAACATCTTTGGTGCGTCACTCAGAGATATTTGTGTTTATATACACATTATACGAGGACACTTAATGAAGTGTCAATAGAATTTTTGTAAAGTTTATGCCCTAATTTTATCCTATGTTCTTTATTTGGAGACATTTGTTTACATCCTGTGTCAATGAGTCTGAAAATTAAATACTCCGGATACTTTTAGCAAAAGTATCCGGAGTATTTTAATGTGCTTTTTCAGTTTTGTACATATTTATCGGCTGCGCATTATTAGTCATCGTCCAAATACCGCACGGGCATATGCCAGCACAAATACCGCACCCAATACATTTTTTTTCATCTGACACGTATTCAAATATCCCATCTTTGGCAACTCTGCTAATTGCATTTTCTGGACAGGATTTTTGACACATATGACAATCACGGCACGTTCCACAGCTGATGCACCGCAAATAATCCTCATTTGCTGCAGGGACATCGCTTGCACTGCACTTTTTAAAGTAGGCCANNGGCCGTACTTAATTTTCCAGCCGGTATTACCGTTTTTGCTGTCGGCACAAAATCGACTCCCGATAGGTAAGCATCCACCGACAAAGCAGCTTCCCGGCCTGCCCCTATAGCATCAACCAGCCTGCCGGGGCGGATCGTATCGCCTGCTGTAAATATTTTATCGGCAATACGGTACTCTTTATCAGGTTTCAAACACCCCCGCTCCATCGGGATTCCTTCAGGAAGAAACGCCAGATCCGGACTTTCACCGACGGTTATAATGACCGTATCGCCCGGTATCAACTCTCCTGTAGTTGTAATAATTCCTTCATTTGTAACCTCTTGCGTGGCTACCGGCCACATTAATTGACCACCTAGCGCCTCAACGTGATCTATTTCCTTTTCAAAAGCAGCCGGTTTCTGCACATCAATACAGATTACTTGCTCAGCGCCCATCTGATAAGCACCGACAGCCGCATCCATACCCGAATTGCCACAGCCGATTACAATGACTCTTCTGCCAACTGCAGGTTTCTCACCGCGATTGATTGCCTTCAGGAAATCTAGACCTTTGACAATCCGTTCATGGCCAGGCCAGGGAAATACGCGGGGAATATGGGCACCGGTTGCTACTACTACAGCATCATGCTCCTCTGAAATGCTTGTAAATTTCACCTTATCTACATTGATACTGTTTTCAAAACGTATACCTATATCTTCTATTCGTTTTAATTCTCTAAGCAATGTTTCATGGGCCAGCCTGCTGCGCGGTATCGCTTGTTCCAGCTTGCCGCCCATTACCTCACCTGCATCATACACGGTTACATCATGCCCCTGTCTTCTCAATTGCCAAGCCGCTGTCAGACCAGCAACACCACCACCAATAACGGCAACCTTTTTACCGGTTGAAACAGTCGGTGCAGAAAGGTTTACCTCAATAGAATAATTGCCAAGTGCGCTGATTTGAGCTGACACATCAATATCGGTACGGGAGCAGCCTTCCATACAGGGATTAGGGCATACAGCTCCGCAAACTGATCCGGGAAATGGTGTATATTCAAGTACTAGCCGGTAGGCTTCCTCCACCTTTCCCTCCCTCAGCAAATTAAAACGCTGCTGAGAAGGAATAGACGCCGTGCAGTGAAACTGACAGGGCGCATTATACCTGGCGTTTTCCCAAAGCGGAATCCGCTGGCGATACAATCCGGTATTTACCAGTCCTACAGTAACAAAATCATCATTGCAGACATCACTGAATATACCGCCTTCTACCCAATTGCCGGTGCGGAACGCTTTCATATCGGTATTTGCTTTTTTAGGACGCTCATCATAGGACAGAGCGGTTACTTTCTTCCATTCCTGCCAATTGGTCAACTGCTCCTTCAGCGCTAGCTGTTCTATTGACGTTAGAAAGTCCTCCATATTATTAGAGAGATATTCGATATCGGCAGCTGCCAATGACTCAACCTTGACATCTTTAGCCGACAACCCCTTCATGGTACCGCGGACGTACAGCTTACCCCCTACCATTCCCATGCAGGACCGGTCTCCTAAAACCGATTCAAATTGTTCACTGTCATAGCCGCATACTACGACAATACCGCCTGACATAAATTCAAAAGAAAAGCTGCCGCAGTTTTTTAGAATCCACATTTCCGGTGGAGTATCGCTGGGATCGTGCTTCATGAGTGAACCTGTACGAGTACCGGCACGACCGCCTACATATATTTTACCCGAAGCAGCGCAATGCCCCGTCGTATCACCGCCATCACCGCGAACGACAATCTTGCCGCCTGCATTCAGCCAGCCAACATCGGCGGAAGCAGATCCCTCGACAATAATTTCCGTTCCTGCAAGACACATCGACCCTACACGTTGCCCTGGATTGGACACATAGAATCGCAGCGTCTTGCCTTCCGGATGCCATAACGGGCCACCAATATCATGCTGTCCGGAAGCTTCTATATAATAATCTGTTTCGCCAGCAGCCAGCGCTTCATTAATTGCTTGCAGGAGATCCTGCGTTGACATACGTTCATTACCATTCGTAGTGTTTATTTTAAACATAACGCTTCCCTCCTAACATGAATATTGAATAGCCAACTTATCTGCCACTGCCTTATCCGTACTTACTAAGGCATCTGACCGGCCTACCGGAAGTGAACTGTTGCCGATAGGGGCCATTAATTTACGTAATTCCTGATCAAAGGCCAGCGTATATTCTACGATGCTCTGAGCGGCCTTATCAATATCCAGCCGTTTAACCAGCCGCGGATCCTGTGTACAGATACCTGTCGGGCAAAGGCCGGTATTACACGCATTGCAGCGTCCCTGTTCATTCGCAATGCAACCCATGAGCTGCGCAAGAATTTTTCCAATGAATACGCCGTTTGCTCCTAAACAGATCAATTTAAAAGCATCGGCAGCAGCATTGCCGGTCAGTCCTACACCGCCGCCTGCCCACAAAGGAATTTGGCCCTGACGACCTTGCTTAACAGCTGCCAGATAGCATTCACGGGTCTTGGATACGATCGGATGACCAGTATGATCAAGGGAGACTTCGTTTGCTGCGCCTGTTCCCCCTTGAATTCCATCGATAAAAAATCCACCGCAAATATAGTAGGGATCCCTCAGTAGATTATTGTAAACCGAGACAGACGTTGCTGAAGCAGCACATTTTATCGCTACAGGCACACGAAATTTGAATGCCGCATTGAGTGACATGTGCATCTTTTGTACTGATTCTTCAATTGAATAAAGCCCCTGATGATTAGGAGGTGACAGCAGATCGGCTTTCGGAACACCTCTGATAGCCTGAATATGTTCTGCTACTTTTGCAGCAGGCAGCAAGCCGCCATCCCCCGGTTTTGCTCCCTGCCCGATTTTAATTAGGATACCTGCAGGATCGGTAACCATATGGGGCATTGCCTTTATAATCCGGTTCCAGCCAAAATGTCCCGATGCGATTTGGATAATGGTGTACTTCAAATACTTTGATTTTAATAATTTAACAGGCATGCCGCCTTCACCGGAGGACATCCTCACCGGTAAATTATGCTTTTCATTTAAATAAGCAGTTGCCAGACATACTGCTTCCCACGCGCGGGTTGACAAAGCCCCAACTGACATATCACTAAAAATCAGCGGATAAATCCAGCTTACCGGTGGTGTTTTAGCATTAATCTCCAAGTTCCCGTCCTGAATTGAGAACGGCAGCTCCTGCGGCAGTAGAACACGCCCAAAGGGAGCTAAAATATCAAAGCTGTGCCGCTCCGCATCCAAAGAAGGGTCAGTCATTTGGGAAATGCGGCCAACAACAATTTTATCCAGTACTCTGTCCGCCATGACATTGGTACGGCCACCGCGTTTAATCGGCGAACCACCGCTGCGGGCAAGCAGATTAAAGCGTGTGTCCTGGTTTCTAACAGGATTAATAGCCTGATTAGGGCATACTTTCTCACACATTCCACAACCAACACAAGCATTAGCTAATGATTTCTTTTGTTTAATCACCGGACTTGCCGTGTGCCGCTGCGAGGGTTCAGGCTGATGACCGGTTGAAACAGTAACAGAGCGTCTCTCCATAACAGCTTCAATTGCCTGAAAGGTACAGGCAGCAACGCAGCTGCCGCACATCGTACAGCGTTCAGGACGATACTCAATTTTCCAAGGCAAATCATTGCATGTTATGTCTTGTATTTTTACTGTTTCCATCGTTGCACCTCCATTTCAGGCGTAATCATAACGACTTCCCGTTCGTTTGGATAGATATCCAAATCACGGTTGCGATGCGGTAGAATCGTATTAAGCCCGCATACTTCCGAAGAGATCGCCATCGTATCTCCGTCGCCCCCAATAATAACGGGGCGCAGTTTCTTAGAATCGCAACACGAGATCATACTCCCATCAGGCAGCATGCCAATAATCGTATTAGGTCCATTGATCTCCAAATGGCCCAAAGTCTGACGAATTAAATGCAATACTGCTTTATCAGGGCGACTGTCAATTTCCTGAAAGGATAAGGGCGTAATAACATGCTTATAGTATTTAATAGGCCACTTCAGTGTCCTAAGTACATAATGCAATGTATAAAGGAAATTTTGGGAATCGGATTCAAAACCAATATATCCTTTATTCAAAGATCGCTGATATTCTTTATTTTTAGTGTAAAACGTATTTTCGCCATTCGCACACAGTGTGTATCCTTGAATAAAGAATGGATGCGCCGCATATCTGACAATATCATAGTTTGTATTCTGACGGCACTGTACGACGATATTCTTGGCAACCATATCTCCCGAATCATCCCACAACCGGAAATAAGTGGCAATATCGCGAGGATCACCAATCTCTTTTAATGTAAGAACATCAGGCCAAAATGAATAAACATATCCTTGATCATCCTTTTCCAGCAATGCTCTTACAGCTAAACGGGTTTCGGTCAGCAAATCTTCTTTTGCTTCTTTGCTTGCTTTCTTAAAATATTCAGGGTAATCATATACCTTAAAAATATAATGTGGCATAGCCTGAATATCTAGGCCCGGTACCTTGTTCATGTTAGGTACCCACTCGTATATTGCAATAAAGCCGCGAGTTTCCATATAGTTCTCTACCAGATTTGCGCCTTTTTGCGTACAAGCCAGTGACATTAACGGTTTATCCTTATAATCGGCAAAAACGCCACCTAAATCCTGAATTACCATGGCGAAACCCGAATTGTCATGTCCCTCCTGCTGCGGAATCATCAGCTTTAGGGCCTGCGACGGATGAAAGTAGTGTTTGCTTTTAATCGCACCTATCCTGCACACAGTTCTCACCTCTCCTGCCTACTTAATTTTTAAAATAATAAAAGCCCTAGGGGGAAGCTCCGGACAAATCCGGGACTTTCCGCTAGGGCTTTTTCTTCCCACGGTGTAACGTGCTGGCACGTCTAGTGCCGCTCGGTCCAGCCCGCCTTTGCGCGGAACCCTAGGCACACTCCCACTGGATATTTGTTTTTTTACGGTATACCTACGCAACATTTCTACGTAAATATGTAACTGCTTACTTCATTATAAGAAGGTTGATCCAATGTGTCAATATGCATTTATTTATTAAGTTTATTCTGATAAATCCTTCAAATACAGCATTGGATACCTGCATTACTATTTTACATGTGAATATTTATGCATTTAGTTGCTTGCAAAATCAGCTGATTTTGCTAATCAAATGTGTTAACTTTCTCAAATAATTCGGCTGTTAAGGGTAATAATTTGTCTACATGTTGACATTGCATACTGTTAACAATGTTTTGAATTGTTTTTCTGTATACAAAATATCTTTGTCCGTAAGGAGTGAATGACTGTAAAAAAATTTATTCCATTCCTGCAATTTATTTGATCTTATTTGTGGACTTTGTATAGCAACAGGGTAAACCGTTAATACTGGTAATAAAATACAGCAAGGAGTTTCACTAATGCTCACTACTATATTTAATTTCCCTAAAACTTCGCCTGTGAAAAACGAGCAAAAGTTTAGCGTTCACCAGCCTACCACCATGTATGATATTGCTAATTCCGTTCGGGACATTGCCCGCCAGGCTGCTGCTGAAAGCAAAGATATTGTTATTCTTTGCATTGGTACCGATCGTTCAACAGGTGATTCTTTAGGTCCGTTAACCGGCAGCAAGTTAAAAACGCTCAACCAGCATCCTCACATTTTTGGGACTCTTGATGATCCTGTTCATGCCACTAACTTGACTACTATGATTAATTATATTCAGTTAAACTATAATAGCCCTTTTATAATTGCTGTTGATGCCTGCCTCGGAAAACTCGAAAGCGTCGGCTATGTCTCGTTGGGTTATGGACCAGTAAAGCCCGGAGCTGCCGTCAATAAGGATCTTCCATCGGTCGGTGATGCGTATATTACGGGTATTGTAAATGTCGGCGGTTTTATGGAGCATATGGTACTGCAAAGTACTCGCCTTAATCTAGTTGTTAAAATGGCTGATACCATTGCACACGGCCTGTCTTTTGGATTAAGCTCAGTTCGCCATTAATTACTTTGTACTCTTGTCAATCTTATTACTAAAAGAGGGGGATTCCGGTGTTAGCCGGAATCCCCCTCTTTTCTTTGCTGTTACAGTTTCTGCAGTTCAGCTAAAATATCAGCAGCACTTTTACCTGTCGCATCAATTACCGGTACATCTGTCAATGCTGTCTCGATATTCATTAAATTATTATCTGCACCACTAACTACTACAGCATCTACCGTATCCAGACTACTCTCATCCAGATCAATGACTTCATATCCCTCATTCTCCAGAAAATCAGCTAACCGGGATAAATTCTTTTCTACAGCAATCAAACCATTCATCTTTGCACCTCACCTTCTCATCTGTTTAGCAAAACTGCTCATTTAAGGTATCTGCCACTTGCTGCGGAGTTTTGCCGGCAGCATTCACCAGAACGGTGCTCCCTGCTAAACGGCTGCTTGTCGCAGACGATGCAACCAGGCCGGAAAAAATTACTGCCTGTACAGGACGGACACAGTCGGCCATATCAATTACTTCGCAGCCGCAAGTGTTTAAATGTGCTTTGATATCATCGAGACCAGTTTCAATGGAAACTAGACGCATAATAAAAGCACCTCCTGTATTCATCTACATTGTAGTGTTTACATCGGTGCTAATTTTCATAACTGTTAAGTTTTTGCTCAGCCTAATTTTTACTTTCTTTACCTTTCTTTTCGTCAACGGAGCGCATTTCACATGCGCCTTTAAAGATTGCCCCTTCACCGATAATAAGCGTACCTGCTTTAATATCCCCTATCAGTTTAGCAGAAGCAAGCAATTCCAGTCTTTCGCTTATTTCCATATTACCGGTAACAGTTCCGCCGATTGTGGCGTTTTTGGCCTTTATTTGGGCTTTTACATTACCCGTTTCTCCGATAACAATTTCACTGGAAGTTACAATATCCCCTTCCACTTCTCCATCTATTCTCAGCGCACCAGTAGCGGTAATACTTCCTTTAAGCTGCGTACCCTGCCCAATTAACGTACCTACATGATCGCCGGAATTTACTGTGACTCTTTTTGTACCAAACATGTAAACTTCCCCTTCCTTGCTACAAAAAATTGGCTGGATTTACAGCATTATCATTAACCCGAACTTCATAGTGGACATGGGTACCAGTACTGTAACCTGTGCTTCCCATTCTGGCAATATGCGTTCCTTTTTTAATAGACTGTCCAACCTCAACCAAGTTTTCCGAATTATGTCCATACAAGGTGTGAATCCCATTACCATGGTCAATTTGCACCAGTTTTCCATAGCCCGCATACCAGCCGCTGAAAACTACTATTCCATCAGCAGTTGCGTAAATCGGAGTACCATAGTCATCAGCAATATCAATACCAGGATGCCAGTCACTTCCGCCCCCCCAGGGAGAACCTCTCCAGCCAAACCGGGAAGTTACTTCACCACTCGCCGGCCAAATAGAAGGTGTCGCTGCCAACCGGGAATTTTTATCATTAATTGCATCTTTCAAATTCAACAGGCTTTGTTCACGTACTTTAGCGCTTTCCTGTAACTCTTTCACGAGCAAAAGCAATTGGTCAGGCTGTGGCTTTACCACTGGTCCGCCTTTACCGCCTTGGCCGGAAGATGGCCGGACCACACCGGAACGGGAGGTTTGAGCAGCATCATCACTGTTAACCATGCGTCTCAGCTCTCCATCTAAGGTATTTAAGCGGTTCATATCTTCCTGTAATGCGGCTGTTGCTTTTGCCAGTTGCTCTATCTGCTGTACTTGTACTCCGTTTACCTGCCGCAGCTTATCCAATTCAACTTTATCACTCTGTGCCACATGAACTTCATACCGATAATGCAAAAATACTCCGGAAAGACAAACAATCACTATTGCCAGTGCTATCCCAGCATATTTCAGCAAGAGCATGGGTACACGTATACTGTATACTGCCTGTCCCCGATGAGGAACTACCATTAGCGTATATTCACGACGTTCAGGTTTTTTCGCTTTTGATCCTGTTACAGTCACCGAACCACCACCATATTACAAAATGCGACGCTCATATATATCTAGTTATAGATTCGCCCTATGGTATGATTTTCCTGCCTGCTTGTATTGTTTTTTTATTTGCTGTCTTGTGTACTAATGGCTTTAGCAATTGCTTCCTTTTCCTCTGTTGTCAGTAAATAGGTAGATTGTCCATTCACTATCGGTTTTGTATATATGCGTGATTCACTTCTTCCAAATAAGCTTGAGAGAACCAGTCCATTTCGGTGTCCATCAAGGAGAGCAATAGCAAAACTTAGATCACTGCCTGTATCTTCAAAAGCATTAAAGCGGACAACACCAACTTTTTGAATTGAATTATTACATATTATGTCAAGTTCTTTGCATTGATGGGATAAGTTGTTGACTTTTGTTACAACCTCCCTTACTTCTTCAATGTGAGCATGCAGTAAACGCTCAAGGTTTGCACCTTCAACTCCCTNNCCATGAGTTTTTGATAACGGCGGTTCATTCGAGACAGTTTCAAGTTTATGTTAATAAAAATCAATAATGCTGCAAATATAATAGCGGTCATTCCAAGCAGTACATATTGCAAGTTAACCATAATAAAATTATTTATTTGTGTAAAATCCACGCTTCAAAACATCCTTCCTAGCGAGCTAAACTTATGCCCATAATATTGTAATAACTGCTGCTAAGGGAATAGCAGGTAGTAAATTAGCAACATTGATTTTTTTTACGTCCATTATAATCATTGCAATTCCTAAAATCAGTACTCCGCCTACTGCCGTCATCTCTCTAACAACAGCTTCAGAAAATACACTGCTGATTTGTCCCGCCAACAATGTAATCCCACCCTGATAGACTAAAATGGAGAAGCTGGAAAGCGCAACGCCAATTCCCATACTGGATGTAAGAACAATTGACAAAACCCCATCCAGTATCGATTTAGCATATAAAGTGGAAGCATCACCAGTAAGACCATCCTGGATGGCACCAACAATAGCCATTGCACCGACGCAATAAATCAGACTAGCTGTAATAAAACCTTCACCTACATTTCCATAGCGACTGCCAACTTTTTTTGTCATCCAGTCACCAAGGCACTGTAATCTTTCATCAATTTTCAGGGTTTCTCCTACAAGGGCCCCACTTACAATACTCAAAATGACAATCAAGATATTTTGCGATTTTATTGCCATTTGTACTCCAATAATAAAAGTTGCCATTCCTAGGCCCTGCATAATCGTATTTTGACTTTTTTCCGGGATACCGCTTTTTATTAATAATCCCACGACTGAACCAGCCAAAATTGATACTACATTTGCTATCGTCCCTTTCATTCAACCCTCCTCTGGCTGCTAACAAGTTCATTTGCTGCCTATGCTACATATCACTATCATCTTTCTCCAACCAGTACTACTCATCCAATATCATTTGCGCTAGCGGAAAAGGTCCGAGGGTTCGATATAAAATACCATGGATTTTAGCAATTAATACTCCATAATTAACAATTGGCACTTGCTGTTCCCTGGCAACTGCCAGGCGATACAGCATTTCCCGCCGGTTAAGCATACATGATCCGCAATGAACAATCAGACTGTATTGACTGATATCTTGTGGAAACTGCATACCTGAGACCCAGTCAAACTGTAGATCTCCACCTACTGCCTGCCTGAGCCAGCGAGGGATTTTCACTTTGCCAATATCATCAGCCTGCCGGTGATGCGTACAGCCCTCTGCTATTAGCACTTTATCACCCGGCTGCAGCGTATCAATAGCCTTTGCACCTGCTACGAGTGTTTCTAAGTCACCCTTATGGCGTGCCATAAGAATAGAGAAGGAGGTTAACAATACGTCATCAGGCGTATCGGCAGCTACCTTTAGAAATTCTTGCGAATCCGTCACCACCATCCGGGGAGGCTGGCGCAAATTCGCCAAGGCATCTTTTAATTCTCTTTCTTTTACCACAATACATGAGGCATCATGATCTAATATATCGCGAATCGTTTGAACTTGAGGCAGGATCAGCCTGCCTTTTGGTGCAGCTGTATCAATAGGAACAACAAGAACAACCGTATCTCCGCCATTCAGCAGGTCTCCAATAACCGGCGTTCCTTCCCAGTCAGCAGGAGCCTTTTCTATTAGCAGCCGTTTTAATTCCTCTATTCCTAGCTTAGTTTGAGCGCTCAACAGATGAATTCTTAGGTCTAATTCTTTTTCCCAAACTGCCACAACCTCTTTATCAGGCTTCAGTATATCGATTTTATTCACTACTGCTAAGGCTGGAATATTACGCTTATCAATATTTTCCTTCAGGCTAATTTCAAACTCAGTTACTCCCTCGCCAGGGTCAAGCACAATAACCGCCAGATCAGCCTTATTCAATACCTGCATTGTTCGTTCGACCCTAAGTGCTCCCAAATCACCAACATCATCAATACCGGCTGTATCAATCATCATAACCGGTCCCAGTGGTAAGATCTCCATTGCCTTATATACAGGATCAGTCGTAGTCCCCGGTACATCTGATACAAGTGCAATATCCTGATTCGTTAAAGCATTAATTAGACTGGACTTTCCGGCATTACGGCGGCCAAAAATAGCAATATGCAGTCTCGATCCTTTCGGTGTATCTTGCATGCTATATTCCTCACTTCTCCATTATCGATCTAATCTTATATTTTTGCACGCTGAAGAGGCTGAGTCATTCTTTGTATATCAAAAATCACTTTGCATTCTTCACTTGTGACTATCCCTAATTCCATAGCTGCCTGATCAATCGCCATTTTTTTATGATGAGCATAACGGGCAGCTTGTGTTGCCCGGTCATACCCGACATAAGGAACCAGGGCTGCTGCAGCTGCTAAGCTTTTATCCAGCAGCTGCTTACACCGCTCTTCATTAGCTTCTATACCACAGATACACAGATCCCCAAACGCTATGACGCAGCGATTCAGCATTTGAATATTGCCTAACAAATGGTGAGCTATCAGCGGTAAAAAAGCATTTAATTCTAACTGGCCACCCTGCGCTGCCATTGTAATCGCAGCATCACCAGCAATTACATGATAAGCAATTTGATTCACCGCTTCTGGAATAACCGGATTTACTTTTCCCGGCATTAAGGAAGAACCAGCCTGTCTTTCAGGCAGGCATATTTCTCCTAAACCCGCTATCGGTCCGGATGATAATAAGCGCAAATCATTTGCTATTTTATTTAAATTAACTGCAAGAGTTTTTATTAATCCCGATACTTCAACAAAAACATCGGCATTTTGCGTTATGTCGACCATATTCTCTGCTCTGGCTAGGCCAAGTTTCGCTAAACCGCGTACCCGTTCATTGACCATATAAATGTATTTTCGATCCGCATTTAATCCTGTCCCCACTGCAGTACCACCTAAATTGGTCTGGCGGAGTCGCTCTTCCACTTTATATAGCCGCCACCGGTCACGAGAAATTGCCTGAGCAAAAGCACTAAACTCCTGACCGAGCAATATAGGAACTGCATCTTGCAGCTGGGTTCGACCAACCTTAACAACCGCAGCAAACTGCGCCTCTTTTTCTTGTAATTGCTGCTGTAAAGCTGCACAGGCTTCACTTAACGGTTGCAACAGCCATATTGCTGCTATTCTAAGTGCTGTCGGATAAACATCGTTTGTTGACTGATGAAGGTTAACATGATTAAGCGGATGTACCAGGCCATATTCACCGCGATTGCCGCCTAATAACTCGATTGCCCGGTTAGCGAGTACTTCATTGACATTCATATTAGTCGAAGTTCCTGCTCCCCCTTGTAAGGCATCCACGACAAATTGTTCATTCCACCGTCCATCTATTACTTCTTCAGCTGCTTTGATAATTGCATTGCCAATTGCAGGTTCTAACCATCCTAATTCACTATTCGTCATAGCAGCGGCTTTTTTAATTAATGCAATAGCCTTGATAAGTGTTAAGTCTACCGGAAATCCGCTCATCGAGAAATTTTCTACTGCTCTCACTGTGTGTATGCCATAGTAGGCTTCAGCTGGAACGTTCCGTTCACCGATGAGGTCTTTTTCTACACGAAAAGCATTATTCATTGCAATCACCTATTGCTATGTTTTTTTGTTTCACGTGAAACATTACACAACTAAAGGTCCTTGAAGCTTACTAGCTGCCGCTTCCGCCTGTGGCGCGCCAAGAGTCTCAATGATTCGTTCTAAATCATCTCCAGAATAAAATTCAATTTCTATTTTGCTTTTAATTTTGCCTGGTTTAATTTTCACCTGCGTCCCGAGAATCATTTTGAGACGATCCTCAGCTTCAACTAGAAAAAATTCTCTTTTCTCAGGTTGCACCTGTTTTCTTACTCGCGGTGTTGTAGCTAAACGTTTCACTAACTCCTCTGCATCACGTGCAGACAGATCTTCTTCGATAATAATATCTGCAGCTTCAATCTGTAATTCTTCACTTTCTAATGATAAAATTGGTCTTGCTTGTCCCATCGATAATGTTCCACGTGAAACATGTTCTTGTACAACAAGCGTTAAATTAAGCAATCGGACCATATTCGCGATGTGAGATCGACTACGACCAATCTTACGAGCTACTTCTTCTTGCGTAAGTCCGAATTCTTCCATCAGCTTTTTATAAGCAAAAGCTTCCTCAATCGGATTTAAATCTTCCCGCTGCAGATTCTCAATTAATGCAATTTCCGTCATTTCTGCATCAGTATACTCTCTAATAACAGCGGGAATGGTTTTTAAACCTGCTAACTGTGATGCCCGCCAGCGCCGCTCGCCTGCAACCAACTCATAACCATTGAGCGTCTTACGCACAACTATTGGTTGAACAACACCATATTGCTTAATTGATTGTGCTAAATCCGCTAAAGCCTCTGAATCAAATACTCGTCTAGGCTGAAATTTATTAGGTGTAATAATCGTTACAGGAATATCTGTAGTTGGTCCAAGTTGTTCGCTATTGGTTGTTGACGCGGTTTGTATAAGAGCGTCTAAGCCACGACCTAATCCACGTTTACTCATCACCAATCACCTCTCTAGCTAAATCAAAATAAACTTCTGCCCCTTTGGATTTTGGATCATAAATCATAACAGGCTGACCATGGCTGGGCGCTTCACTTAAGCGGACATTACGGGGAATAATTGTTTGATATACCTTATTACGAAAATGATTTTTCACTTCATCTACAACCTGAATAGAGAGGTTTGTTCTGGCATCAAACATTGTAAGAACTACCCCTTCCAAGGTAAGAGAAGGATTTAAGTTTTTTTGAACGAGCTGTATGGTATTCATCAATTGTGTTAATCCTTCCAGCGCATAGAACTCGCACTGAATAGGGACAAGAACAGAATTGGCAGCAGTTAAAGAGTTAATCGTTAAAAGACCTAATGAAGGAGGGCAATCAATAATCACAAAATCATAATTGTACTTAATTTTATCTAGTGCACGCTTTACTTTTGTTTCACGGGACATAATGGATACTAATTCGATTTCTGCACCTGCTAGCTGAATAGTAGCAGGCAATAATGATAAATTGGGGACTTCGGTTTGCAGCGTTAGCGACTCGATTGGCACATCATTAACCAAAGCATCATATACACACCGCTTAATAGTTGATTTGTTTACTCCCAGGCCACTCGTAGAATTTCCTTGCGGATCTATATCAACAAGCAGTACCTTTTTGCCAAGCGCGGCCAAACAGGCGCTCAGATTAACAGAAGTTGTTGTTTTACCAACGCCTCCCTTCTGATTGGCAATGGCGATCACTTTAACCAAAATAATTCACCTCATCTAATGTAAGTCTTGCTGAACTTCCACATAAAACCATCTTTCTCCTGCAAAAAGTACATCTTAATACCAGAAAAGCCATTGCCCGACAAAACTTTATTCTTATTAACATAATAATAATAAAATGAAACAGGTTAATATTTATCATTATGGTTAACATAACGATAAATATTAACCTTTAGTTGACAACTTCTCGTCTAATACGATATAGTAATTCCATTACGATAACTACATACTAATATCTCTTATCCAGAGAGGTCGAGGGACTGGCCCGATGACACCCGGCAACCGGCAGCAATGCAGTGGTGCCAAATCCAGCAGGAAAGTATTCCTGAAAGATGAGAGGAAAGGTATTGCCCCCTTTCCTTACGGATTGGGGGCTTATGTATTATAAGGAGGGAAATCAGTGCCGGTTTATAATGCCACATTACAAAAAGTTGATGAAAAGGAAACTCGCCGTTATGCCGGACTGGCACGAAGTGAGGATTTCCCGACTAAACTAATAAGTGAAGCTTGCTTAGAGGTACAAAGCCTGGCAAAACCTGCGGGGATTTATGAGATATACCCCTACCAATCAGAGCAGGCACTCATTGCAGCCCTTGAACCATTAAAACTCACCGGTGAAGTTATCAAAAAACATCTTGCCGGTGCTAAAAAAGTAGCTATATTAGCTGTAACAATCGGCAAGCAATTAGAGCAAGCAATAACCGGTCATTTTGAAAAAGGTGAATACACCTCGGCATTACTACTGGATGCAGCAGCTACTACTGCTGTCGAAATGGTAGCTGATCAACTGAATGAGTTAATTGACCAGCAGGCAGCCCGTCTTGGGTATAAAACCACCTGGCGCTTCAGCCCTGGCTATGGCAACTGGGACATCACAGCTCAGACCGCAATCATTAAACTTGCCGGAGCCGAACAAATCGGTATTACAGTAACTGAAACGTCTATGATGTCACCTAGAAAATCAGTATCCGCCGTCATTGGTTTTATTCCCCGCTCATCTACTATGGTTACAGCTGCAGATTCAGAGATCAAGAACACATGTGCAAATTGTAGCCAAGTCGATTGCCACAGCAAGAAAACAAAATAACAGTCTCTTACACACAAATAAAAACAATCCCTTTTTATAAAGAAAGGAGCCTAACCTACTATGATTCATGTATTTGACGGTGCTATGGGTACCATGCTGCAGCAAGCAGGGTTACCACTTGGCTATTGTCCGGAATTGTATAATATTGAACAGCCTCATATCATTACCGCAATCCATCAGCAGTACATTGCCAGCGGTGCTACGATCATTGAAACAAATACATTCGGTGCCAACCGTATCAAACTTCAGCACTATGGTTTGAGCAATAAAGTGGCAGAGCTCAATAAATGCGCTGTTAATGCTGCACGCCAGGCTTGCGGCCCACAAACTAAGATTGCCGGCTCTGTAGGACCAACAGGTAAATTTATTACACCAATCGGCAATTTAGGCTTTGATGAAGCCTACGATGTTTTCTATGAGCAAATTTGTGCTCTCGCTGAAGCGGGTGTTGATTATATCCTGATAGAAACAGTAATTGATATCCAGGAGATGCGTGCAGCTTTATTAGCTGCTAAAGCAGCCACAAATAAGCCTGTTATTTGTCAGCTCTCCTACGGAGCAGATGGCCGGACAGTCACAGGAACAGACCCACAGACGGCAGCTATCATTCTTGAGGCAATGGGTGCCTCTGTTATCGGCGCTAATTGCTCGCTTGGTCCGGCTCAACTGCTGCCAATTGCAGAAAGCCTCGCCAAAGCAACCAGCTTGCCTATCAGTATTCAGGCCAACGCCGGTATGCCGGAACTAATCAATGGTCAGACTGTATTTCCGATGAGTGCTGCGCAAATGGCCGAGTGGATACCTAAATTGCTTTCTGCAGGTGTTTCTTACATTGGTGGTTGTTGCGGTACAACACCTGATCATATTAAGGAGATTCGAAACGTAGTAGATCATTTCGACCAAAATCTGGTGCCGCATCGTCAAGTACCGGCATATACAGCTTTAACCAGCCGCAGCAAAACAGTCTTTCTCGGACCCTCCTTTCCTACTGCCATCATTGGCGAAAGGATTAATCCTACCGGGCGAAAAGCATTGGCTGCAGATATAAAGGAAGGCCAGTTTATCGCAGTAAAGAAAGAAGCTCTCGGCCAGGTTCGGGCAGGCGCGAAAATACTTGACGTAAATATGGGTGTCCCCGGTATTGACCAGGCAGCTGCTATGACTCAGGCTATACGGGAATTATCTATGCTGGTAGATGTACCATTAGCAATCGATACGACTGATCCGGAGGCATTAGAAGCAGGTTTAAAAGCTTATCCCGGAAGAGCCTTAATCAATTCAGTAAGTGCAGAACCGGAAAGACTGGAAAGCTTTTTACCCTTAGCGAAAAAATACGGTGCAGCCGTACTATGCTTGCCGATAGCCCCCGGAGGAGTACCACAAACTGCCCAGGAGAGGGTTGATGTCATTCACACGATCGTAGACGCTGCCTTTGCCGCCGGATTACGGCCCACTGACCTGCTGCTGGATGCATTAGTTCTCACTGTGGCAGCAGAGAAACAAGCAGCTCTGGAAACACTGGACACCCTCCGGCAATATCGTCAGCACTTTGGTTATCCGGCCGTAATGGGCTTAAGCAATATCTCCTTCGGCCTGCCCCGCCGTGATCTGATGAATGCCACCTTCTGCGCTATGAGCCTGGCTGCAGGTCTTGATGCACCGATTTTAAATCCCTATGACCCATTAATGCAGGATATAATAGCATCTTCACAGCCCCTCTTAGGTCATGATAAAAACGGCAAATACTATAGTACCGTTTATGGGGCAGCACCGCCGAGTGCTCCAGCTAGAGCCGCAGACCGAACAGGCAGTCTGCTTGACCAAATACGCATTGCTGTTGAAGACGGCGAGAAAGAAGCTGTCATTCCGCTGGTACGCCAAGCTCTGAATGATGGTCATACAGCACTTGATATTACTGATAACGCCTTAACTGCAGCGATGAACAACATTGGCGCTGCCTATGGAGCAGGCCGCTGCTACCTGCCGCAGGTTATGTTGGCTGCCGAAACAATGCGGTCAGCGTTTCTCACCATTAAAGAAATCCTTCCCTCTCACAGTACCACCAGCCGCGGAAAAGTAGTACTGGCAACAGTCAAGGGTGATATTCATGATCTTGGTAAAAATATCGTTGCCGCTCTGTTAGAGAATAATGGTTTTACCGTTATTGATCTTGGCAAAGACGTAGATACAGCGACAATTGTTGAAGCGGTTTACAGCCATCAAGCTCATATTGTAGGCCTTTGTGCATTAATGACGACAACGATGCCACAAATTGATGCAACAATAATAGCATTAAAGAATGCCGGACTCTCAGTAAAAACAATCGTTGGCGGTGCTGTCCTCACACAGGAATATGCAGACAGAGCCGGTGCCGATACCTATGCATCTGACGGAGTCGCTGCAGTCAATATTGCCAAACAATTAATGGAGGAAACGACCATATGAGTACATTACAAACCAAGCTCGCTAATGGCCAATTTATCTTAACGGTAGAGTTAGATCCTCCTAAAAGTGCTGATGCGTCAAAAACTATTTCAGAAGCACAGCAGCTCAAGAGCCGTATCGATGCTGTCAATATTGCAGACTGCCCTATGGCTAATCTGCGTATGAGTCCCATTGCCCTATCCCATGTGATTCAGGCTGATGTGGGTTTAGAGACAATCTTTCATCTTACCTGCCGTGACCGCAATATCATTGGATTGCAAGCTGAATTACTGGGAGCTGCCGCTCTTGGGGTTCATAATATACTAGCGCTCACAGGAGATCATCCTCAGCAAGGAGATCATCCCCAGGCAAAAGCTGTTTTTGAAACTGATTCAACGGGATTAATTGAATTATCGGCAAAGCTAAATAACGGGCGCGATACTATGGGAAATGAACTAGGGAAAGGTACTTCTTTCTTTATCGGCACCGCAGTCAATCCCGGAGCCGATGATTTAGATAAAGAACTGGAAAAGTTATCAGCAAAAATAGCTGCAGGTGCCCGCTTCGTTCAAACACAGCCAGTATATGACCTGGAAATAGCCAAGCGATTTATGGAGAAAGTAAAAGACCTGCCAATTTACGTTTTGATGGGCATTTTACCGCTTAAGAGCCACAAAATGGCGCTTTATCTCCACGAAAAGGTCCCAGGAATTACTATTCCTCAGACAATTATGGACCGTATGGCAGCAGGTGGAAAAGCAGCCGGACTTGAGATAGCAGCCGAGCTGGTCAGAGGCACCAAAAATATAGCTCATGGTNNATATCATGCCATTGAATGATATTCAAACAGTAGTGGCACTGACTGACCAACTATAAAGCTTCATGCTTCCTATCCTCTTAAAACTTATAAGCTCTGATACAGTAAAGAGGCACGTTGCTTTTATGCAGCGTGCCTCTTATTTATGATCATTTTCGTTTTGGTATCCTGAGATTAATGGTAACATAATCATCATCCTGATCTTGTTTAACCATTACATTTAAACCTGTTTTCTTTATATCAGTTACCACTTTATTAATTGTATTAATAAAAATGCGAGCATCACGGATAATTTTAATAACATTTTGCTTAGGAGCATTCTTTTTTGCCATTTCCCGGGAAATGTCTTCAAGAACTTCCTCAATGTAATTCTCCGTTTCCCTTACATTCATTCCTTTTTGCCGGACGCTGTTTAAAATCTCCATTTGCATAGCAGGATCTTCAATTTTAAGCAATGAACGGGCATGACGCTCAGTCAGATTATCATCAACGAGAATCGTTTGTACATCACCGGGAAGTTTCAATAGACGAAGCTTATTCGCTATAGTAGACTGACTTTTTCCCAGCCGGCGAGCTAATTCATCCTGCGTTAAGCCAAAATTAAACAATAAGGTTTGATAACCCAATGCTTCCTCTAAAAAATGCAAATCTTCGCGCTGAAGATTCTCGATCATGGCTAGTTCAGCCATTTCCTTATCATCCAAAACGCGAATAATAACCGGTACTTCCGTTAATCCGGCAAGCTTAGAAGCCCGCAAACGACGTTCTCCGGCAATCAGCTCAAATCCAGCATCAGTACGCCGGACAAGCAAAGGCTGAATAATTCCATACTCCCGTATTGAACTGGATAGTTCTTGCAACGCTTCATCATTAAATATCTTTCGAGGCTGAAATGGATTAGGAACAATTGTTTCGATGGCAACAGTTTGAATTTCTACCGCATTTTCTACGCAACTCTCAATAACAGCAGCTGTCTCGGCTATATGTTCTAAATGCGTTAACACCGGCTTGTCCTGTTCCATTTTCTCATTCCCCAAACCCAGAAACCGGGCTAATTTTTTCATGAGAACACCGCCTTACCACAATCTATCTTCCTATTCGGCATAAAATTGGGAATTTCCTCTAATTAAAGCGGCTTTTTTTCTGGAGTTCCCGGCTTACGGGGATATACGCCAGGTGTAGGTTTCTCTTTACGAATATAAATCACTGCCCTTTTATCATCAAGACCAGGCAGTTTGACCGGCTGGGTCTTGATTAATTTGCCGCCTAATACACGAATTGCCTGTTGAGCTTCTTTTACTTCTTCTTCATATTGCGCCCCTTTTAAAGCAATAAAGCAGCCGCCAGGAGCAACAAAAGGCAAACATAACTCACTCAATACGTTTAGTCTTGCTACAGCACGTGACAAAGCCACATCAAACTTATCACGCAGTTCTCTTTTACGAGCTCCCTCTTCTGCCCGTGCATGTACAACAGTTACATCAGTTAAGCCTAACTCTGCTATCACACACTGCAAAAACGTTAACCGTTTATTTAAAGAGTCAACTAGGGTAAGCTGCAAATCAGGGCGAAAAATCTTCAGCGGGATGCCTGGGAATCCGGCACCTGTACCTACATCCACCATCTTAGCATTCTGAGCAAAAAAAGCGGTGTCATAGCAAGATAAAGAATCAATCATATGCTTAACCGCAACTTCCTGAGGTTCAGTAATAGCTGTTAAATTCATTTTTTCATTCCACTCGACTAAAAGCTGGTAATACCGGTTAAAAGCACTCAATTGCTCTTCACTCAATTCGATGCCATAATCAATGGCTGCCTGACGTAAATATGGAGTGAACACTAGCTGTTCTCCTTTCGCCGGTGCTGCTCAAGAAAAATCATTAGTATCGATACGTCTGCCGGTGATACACCTGAAATACGACCGGCCTGACCGATAGAACGGGGCTTAATCTTAGTGAGCTTTTGACGTGCTTCCAGTGCAAGTCCCTGAATCTGCATATAATCAATATCTTCAGGCAGCAGCTTCGTCTCCAGTTTTTGCGCCCGGTCTACTTGATCAATTTGTTTTTTTATATAACCTTCATACTTAATAACAATTTCAATCTGTTCTTTTACAGCTGCCGGTAAATCGGGCATTTCAAACTTACTCTGCAGCAAGTCATAAGATAGCTCGGTACGTCGCAGTAAATCATATAAATTCATTCCAGTCCTGAGTTCAGACGAACCCAGTTCCGATAATTTGCTCTGATTCTCAACTGTGGGTGTAATCATTTTTTCTTTTAAATAAACAAGAGTTTCATCAATAGCTTTCTTCTTGTCACTAAAACACTGATATCTTTCATCATTGACCAGCCCAACATTGCGGCCCATTTCCGTAAGACGCAGGTCAGCATTATCCTGCCTGAGAATTAACCTGTATTCAGCNNGATAAGGTTCAGTCGTGCCCTTCGTAACAAGGTCATCAATTAGCACGCCAATATACGCATCTGCACGTGATAATACAAACGGCTCTCTATCAGCTACAACTAAAGCAGCATTAATACCAGCTACCAGTCCCTGAGCAGCTGCTTCTTCATACCCGGAAGTCCCGTTGGCCTGGCCTGCAGAAAACAATCCCTTAACAGCCTTAAATTCCAGTGTTGACTTCAATTGAGTCGGATCAATGCAATCATATTCAATCGCATAACCAGGTCGCATAATTTTTACATTCTCCAGCCCTGGTATGGTTCTGAGAAACGCATATTGTACATCAATAGGAAGGCTGGTAGACATGCCTTGTACGTACATTTCATTTGTATGCCGACCTTCAGGCTCAATAAAGAGCTGATGATTCTTTTTATCGGCAAAACGAACGACTTTATCTTCGATTGACGGGCAATAGCGAGGACCGGTACCTTCAATAATTCCAGTATACATTGGCGCCCTATGCAAATTAGCCCTGATAATCTCATGAGTGTCTTCATTCGTATAAGTAAGCCAGCAGGGAATCTGTTCCCTTGTAGCAATTTCAGACATAAAAGAAAAATTGTGAACTTCCTTATCACCTGGTTGAATACTCATTTTGGTAAAATCAACTGTACGCTGGTCAACGCGGGCAGGAGTACCTGTCTTAAACCGCATTAAGGTTATCCCCAGCTCTTTGAGTGACTCTGATAATTTCTCAGCTGCCCTTTGTCCATTAGGGCCTCCGGTATATACAGCCTCACCGATAATAATTTTGCCCCGTAAATAAGTTCCTGTTGCCAAAATAACACTCTTGCAGCGATATATTTCTCCCAGTTCTGTTGCAATCCCGGTAACACAATTATCCTCAACCAGAATTTTCTCGACCATTAATTGCTTAACATCCAAATTATCCTGGTTTTCCAGCGTTTCTTTCATTAAATGCTGATAGAACCATTTATCTGCCTGTGCCCGTAAGGCATGAACAGCCGGTCCCTTACCCGTATTCAGCATCCGTACTTGTATACAGGTCTGATCGGTGTTAATCCCCATCTGCCCGCCTAATGCATCAATCTCACGTACCAAATGACCTTTAGCCGGTCCTCCGACAGCAGGATTGCATGGCATTAAAGCAATATTGTCCATATTCAGCGTAATCAAGAGTGTCTTACAACCCATGCGTGCTGGTGCCAATGCAGCCTCACAGCCGGAATGACCAGCGCCCACAACAATAACATCATACGTATCTACAGTAAACATGACATCCACCTACATTCATGAACATATTCAGTTACTTGCCAATACAAAAGCGGGAAAATATTTGATCAAGCAAATCTTCCCCTGCCGTATCACCAGTAATTTCACCGAGTTTTTCCCATGCAGCCCGTAAATCAACCACGATACAATCTGGCGGCATATTCATAGCAATTGTACTTCTTGCTTCTTCCAGGTGCTGATATGCTTGCCTCAATAAAGCGACGTGCCGGACATTCGTGACATAAGCCCCTTCACTCTGGGTTACTTGTCCACTGTATACACGCTCAACAATAGCCTCTTCCAGCGCATCCATACCTGAGCCGTCCTGAACAGATATACGTAACAACTGATATTCCTTACTATACTGCAAAATTGCAGACATATCCAGTTTTTGTGGTAAATCAGTTTTATTGATTAATACCAGTGCTTGACGGCCGGCAAGCAGTTCCAATACCTGTTTATCCTCTTCCGACAAAGGAGACGAGCTATCGAGCAGCAGCAAAATAAGATCTGCTTTATCAACAAACTCACGGGCTCGCTGAACTCCCAGCTGCTCTACGATATCTTCTGTTTCGCGGATACCGGCAGTATCAACAATTTTGAGCGGGATGCCCCGTATATTCACATATTCTTCAATAATATCACGGGTAGTACCAGGGATATCAGTGACGATCGCTCTTTTCTCACGAAGCAGTGCATTTAACAGACTAGACTTGCCCACATTAGGTTTGCCGATAATAACTGTTTGCAGGCCTTCTCTTAAGATTCGTCCTGTTTGAGCTGTCGCCAGCAAATGGTCAAGCTTAGCTAACAGCGGAATAATCTGATCATCTACCTGCTGTGAAGTAACCTCTTCAATATCATCTTCCGGAAAATCAATTGCCGCTTCCAGATGAGCAATCATTTCCAAGGCAGAATCACGAATAATGTGAATTACCTCTGATAACTGACCTGATAAATGATTCACTGCCAACTTTAAGGAAGCATCTGTTTTTGCCCTGATGATATCAATAACAGCTTCCGCTTGTGTCAAATCGAGGCGGCCATTTAAAAACGCTCTTTTGGTAAATTCACCCGGCTCAGCCAGGCGAGCCCCAAGCTTAAGAGTAAGTTCCAGTATTTTTCTAAGCGGTACCGGTCCACCATGACAGTGAATTTCCACAACATCTTCTCTTGTATATGACCGGGGAGCTTTCATGACAAGCAATAGTACTTCATCAACTGTAAACCCTGCATCAGGATCGATAATAGATCCATAATAAATACGGTGGCTGTCTACCATGGTGGCTTTTAAACCATTACTGCCAAGAAACAATTTATCCGCAATAGCTACTGACTCAGGGCCACTTAAGCGAATAATCCCGATACCACCTTCACCGATAGCAGTTGCTACTGCACTGATCGTATCATCCTGAAACATTTGACCACCTCATTTATACATTCCCACAGACTTTTATTTGGTAAGATCAAAAACCCAGTAATTTTCATTACTGGGTTTTACTATCAGACTATTCTAGTCTTTAGCATGCGCAAAAAATCATCTTTTTAACGCAATAACAACTTTACGGAAAGGATCTTCCCCTTCACTAAAAGTAGCGATACGTTGATCATTTTGCAAAGCCATGTGAATGATCTTACGCTCATGAGAGCTCATGGGCTCAAGAATTACTTTTTCGCCCCGCCGTTTTACCTTATCAGCTAAACGGAGAGCCAATTGAGTTAATGTATCAGCACGACGTTTGCGATAATCCTCAACATCAAGCAAAACGCGAACCCGTTCCATAGAGTCCCGGTTTGCTGCTAAATTAACCAAATACTGAAGAGCGTCCAGCGTCTGTCCATGTTTGCCAATCAGCACGCCCAAATCATTACCGCGCAAATTGAACAGCACATGATCGTCAGTAGTTATTTTTTCTACTGAGACAGAAATCTTCATGGTAGTAAAAATTTGCTTTAAAAAATCATTGGCTACTTCTACCGGATCAATTTTTCTGGCAGTAACACGCACCTTAGCCTGACGGCCACCGATAAAACCAAATAATGCTTTAGCAGGCTGTTCTAAAACTTCTACATCAACCTGTTCCGGTTTTAATCCTAATTCCTTTAATGCCTGCTCTACCGCTTCATCAATCGATTTTGCTGATTTTTCCACGACATTCATGGATTTAGCGAGCCTCCCCTACAGTTTCAGCCGGTTTACGGTACATCCACCACTGTTGGGCAATTTGGAATAAGTTTGAAATAACCCAGTACAATACTAATCCACCTGGGAAAGTCAAACTAATATAGCCAATAAACATCGGCATAAAAATCATCATCATTTTATTCTGCTGCGAGTTATCGGTCATAGTTTGTTTCTGTTGCACATAGGTAGTTGCAGCAGACAGGACAGGTAATATGTACGTCGGATCAGGTTGAGCTAAATTTGACATCCACAAGAAGCTTTGAAACTGTTCTTCATAATGAAAGTCACGAATAGCAAAAAATATAGCAATTAAGAAAGGCATTTGAACGATAAGCGGCAAACAGCCTGAGAGTGGATTAACGCCAGCATCCTTATAAAGTGCAGCCATTTCTTTCTGCAGCTTTTCAGGATTACCTTTGTATTTCTCCTGCATCTCTTTCATTTTAGGCTGCAGATCCTGCATCGCCTTCATAGACTTAACTTGTTTTACTGTTAGCGGATAGAGAATCATCTTTATCGCAATAGTCAAAAGAATTATGGCAATACCGTAGCTTGGCACACCGACCGATTTAGTTAACCCATAAAAAAAGGTCAAGGCCGACTGCATTATTCCGCTTAAAAAATCCAAAAATATCACTCCTCTTAAAGGTAGAGACAACTTACTATATTAAACAGGGTCATAACCTCCGGGATGAAAAGGATGGCAACGGAGAATCCTCTTGATTGCCAGTACAGTTCCCCTGGCGGCCCCGTGCTTTTCCACTGCCAATAATGCATACTCGGAACAAGTAGGAACAAAGCGGCAGGACGGTGGTTTGAGAGGAGAAATAAACTTACGATAAAAAACGATCATTAGTAGAATACACTTTTTAATCATATGTCTTCCTCTACTTACTGAGTACACGCGCCTTGCCAAACAAATCAAGCAACGCTTTATGCGCCGCCTGGTAATTGGCGGCTACCATTCCCTGCCGGCCAACAAAAACCAGATCAACTCCTTCAGCAAGCTGATCCTGATTATGACGATAAACTTCTTTCATTAGTCGCTTAACCCGGTTGCGCACAACTGCGCCTCCGAGCTTCTTACCGGCAACGAAACCTGCACGCCGACGGCCAGCAGTATTTTTAGGCTGCGACAGCACATAAAGTACTGCCAGCCGATTAGCATACGATTTACCAGACCGGTAGACAGTTTGAAAATTTCTATTCTTTCGTAACACACTTTGTTTCGAAAATTTGTACATGCAACAATCATCCTGCCCTATAAGATAGCAAGAACTTCTTGCGCCAAATGGAAAAAATAGGCCACACCGGGCGGCCTACTATGCGGACAGTTTTTTTCTGCCTCTGGCACGTCTTTTTTTAAGGACCAGGCGGCCACCTATAGTTTTCATGCGTTCACGGAAACCATGGGTTCTTTTTTTCCAAAGGTTATTCGGTTGATAAGTACGTTTCATCTATTTACACCTCCTTGCGGGTAAAACGCGTATTTTCCCATCTTAATGAGATTTTCATTTTAACTACTAAAATTATAGACGAGATGCCGTAGAGTGTCAAGAAAATTGAGGCTTGCCCTTGTGGATAATTTTGTCTGTTCCTGTTGGTAATCTGTCACATTTCGAAAATATCTGTTGATAACTTGGAGTACATTTGTTAATATAAAAAGTACCGACATATCCACAGATACGATAATAACCTCAATGTTATTTACAGGTAATGCAAAGGATATCCACAAAAATCAATTGTTATACACAGACTTATCCACAATTCTACATAATTAAGAGGTCTGGAGAATACAAGTGTGCGGTACTTCCGCCTCACTGTTGTATTTTTTTTTCGCCTAAACACCTCAATTAAGATCAAAGTTATGCACACCTGTTAATAACAATGTGGATAACTTATGTTTTCTTGTTATTGCAACTTTTTATAAATAATGACCTCTATGGAAAGGGATGACGGATGAAAACTTCTCATTTAGCAGCCGTTTGGGAACAGGTTTTACATTTAACACAAAAAGAAATCAACCATAGCTTATGGGAGACTTGGATCAAGTCTTCTATTATGCCATTGTCGCTGACGGAAACGACAATGGAAATTGGTGTTCCTAAAGAGTTTGTAAAAACATGGATTGAAAAAACCTATGCCCCGCTTATTCAGAATGCTCTTTTCTCCATTTTGAACAAACAGGTTGTAGTTGTAGTAGTCAATTTGAATATCCCTGATGCTGTTGATAATGCTCCTGACATTAAGCAGGAGTTTATTCCGCCTGCTCCTATGCCCGTTAAAGCGGAACCTGCTCCTTATGACACCGAATCAGACATTATTAATGACTCTTCCGCCATCATTACCCCAAATACGGCCAATCACTTAAAGCCAGTCACCAATAATGAAGAGTTCTCCACAATTCTTAACCCCAAATATACCTTTGAAAGCTTTGTTATCGGCAACTCTAACCGCTTTGCTCACGCAGCTTCCTTGGCGGTAGCCGAAGTACCAGCCAAAGTTTATAATCCCTTCTTTTTGTATGGCGGCGTTGGTCTTGGTAAAACCCATCTTATGCATGCCATTGGTCACCGGATTGTGCAGACTCATCCTCATTTAAAAGTTTTATATATTTCCAGTGAGAAATTTACAAACGACCTTATTAATGCCATCCGGGATGGAAATCCAGAAAGTTTCCGTCAAAAATACCGTAATATTGATGTATTACTGGTGGATGACATCCAATTCTTAACGAAAAAAGAACGAACTCAGGAAGAATTCTTCCATACCTTCAATACCCTCCATGAGGCAAATAAGCAAATTATTATTTCTAGTGACCGTCCACCGAAGGAAATTCAAACATTAGAAGACCGGCTGCGCTCCCGCTTTGAGTGGGGCTTAATTACCGACGTTAAACCTCCTGACCTGGAAACAAGAATTGCAATTCTACGAAAAAAAGCAATGGTTGAGCAATTAAATGTCCCCAATGATGTGATGGTTTATATTGCCAGCCGTATCGATAATAACATTCGTGAATTAGAAGGCGCATTAATCAGAGTTATGGCTTATGCCTCTCTTAACAACATGCCCATTGATATGAATTTAGCAACAGAAGCATTAAAAGACATTTTCCCCAATGGTAAGCCCCGCCAAATTACCCTTGAAACGGTTCAAGAAGTTGTATGCTCCTACTTTAAATTAAAAATGGACGAGCTTCTCGCAAAAAAGAGAACCCGCAATGTTGCCTATCCACGACAAATTGCCATGTATTTATGCCGCGAGATGACAGAATCCTCACTCCCTCGCATCGGTGAAGTCTTTGGAGGCCGTGATCACACCACCGTTATTCATGCTCATGACAAAATTGCCAAAGAACGAAATGAAGATGCCAAATTAAGCAATACCATCAAGGAATTAATTAAGCGCATCGAAAACAACGGTGCATAAAGCTGTTAATAACTACCCTTGAAACTTGTCAACCAATTGTGTATAACTTTATACCCAAAATATCCTGTTAATATGTGTATAACTACTACTATGCTTATTGACAGGTTATCAACAGGCTCGTCCAGCATTCGACAAGTGATTTATCCACTTTTACACATATCGACAGGCCCTACTACTATTACGACTATCTTATTACTATATGCAACTTCTCGTAATCATATAACCGTTAGGAGGAAAAAAAATGAAAATAACCTGCACAAAAGAACAATTACACCATGCAGTTCAAATTGTTCAAAAAGCTGTTGCCACTAAAACTCCATCCCCCATCTTAACTGGAATCTTTCTCTGTGCCGAAGGTAATCAATTGCAGCTACAGGCAACTGATTATGAAATAGGCATTAAATGTACGATTGACGCACAGGTGGAAGAGCCAGGCTCAATTGTTTTGTCAGGTCGTTATTTTCAGGAAATGGTACGCCGTCTGCCTGGCGATCATATACAAATTGCTACAAGTCAGGAAGACCGGACAATCAAAATCACCTCTAACTTCGCTCAATTCAATCTACTAAGCTTACCAGCTGAAGAATTCCCTGTTCTAAAGCCACTCTCTGATGAAAATGTTCTTACTGTAAAAGATAATGTCTTAAAAGATCTCATCAAAAAAACTGTTTTTGCCTGCGCAGCTGATGAAGCCCGCCCTATTTTTACAGGAGGCTTACTAGAGGCTGACACGGACGGAATCCGTATGGTAGCGACAAATACTCACAGGCTGGCATTAAAAAGAGATAATTTGGACAATAATGATAAGAATATCCGTATGATCATTCCATCTAAAATACTATCCGAGCTTGCCAGACTGCTAACCTCTGAAATACCGGTTGATGTTAATATTTATTGGCATCGCAATCAAGTAGCTTTTGAGTTTGAACATGTTTATATCATTTCGAGGCTGATTGAAGGCCAGTTTCCGGACTATAATAAGGTTATTCCGGCAAGCTTTGCTACTAACATAACGGTAAAATCCTCTGAATTTATGGATGCTGTCGAACGTGTTTCCCTTTTAGCTCGCGATTCGGACTACAATGTCATTAAATTTAGCTTTAAAGAAGATTCAGTAACGATTACGTCGAATAATCCCGATATCGGTAAGGCAACTGAAACAGTTCCTTCCCACATGGATGGTAATGAGCTGGATATTGCCTTTAATGCAAAATATGTTGCAGATATTCTAAAAAATATTAACAGTGAGAAATTGGTTTTTTCGTTAAATACTCCCCTAAGTCCAGCTTGCATAAAACCAATTGATGATCAGAACTATACGTATGTAATAACACCTGTACGCACAAGTTAAGGGGTGCATAATTATGCAAAAAATAATTATTAATACACAACTCATTCAATTAGACCAACTACTAAAATGGGAAGGGATAATTGAAACTGGCGGACAGGTACGTCCTATGCTTGATGACGGTTTAATTTTAGTAAACGGACAGCTTGCGACGGAACGGCGAAAAAAAATCCACCCTGGCGATACGGTGGAAATTAAAGGTGTGGGGATATGGAAGATAGTCGCCGAATGATGGTGTTTCCATGAGAGTAACCGCAATTAGTCTCAGGCACTTTCGAAATTATCAGCATTTGGATTTATCTTTTGAAAATAACATTACAATATTCAGCGGTAACAATGCCCAAGGTAAAACTAATTTGCTTGAAGCTATCTATATTGCTGCAGTAGGGCGATCACACCGTACTTCAGTAGATGCGGAATTAATTAACTGGCAGCAGGACGGTGCTAATGTAGGAATCGGTTTTGTACGGAAGGACGTCGAAAATTCTGTATCAATCCGCTTTACACGCAACCAAAATAAGTCTATATCCTTAAACAGCCATCCTATTAAAACAAGAGACTTAATAGGTAATTTAACAGCTGTTCTGTTTTCACCAGAAGATCTAACTTTAGTAAAAGGAGCTCCGGCGCTTAGGCGTCGGTTTCTTGACATAGAGATATCGCAAACCAGCCGCTCTTATTATCAGCAGTTGCTTCAGTACAACCGCATTTTACAACAGCGCAACAACTTACTGAAAAAAATCCGTGAACGCAGGGCTCAAGCTGATTTGCTTGAAACGTGGGATAAGCAGTTGGCAGCAGGAGCCGCTGCTCTCGTCATAAAACGCAAAGCTGCTCTAAAGAAAGTGGCAATGCTAGCCAGTTTGATGCACCGTAAAATAACAGATAGTCAGGAAAACTTATCAATAGTTTATTACCAGCCTTATTTCAATGAAAAATCCGATAGTGAAAAGGATATTTTTTCAGAGGAATGGTATTTACAGAAGCTTCAACAGGCCAGGACTATTGATTTTGCCCGGGGGATTACTACGATTGGTCCTCACCGGGATGATCTTGTTTTAGCTGTGAATGGAATTAATCTTAGGACATATGGATCTCAAGGACAGCAGCGTACCGGTGTCTTGGCACTTAAGCTGGCTGAACTTGAGTTNNGTTTATTAAATCCGAATCTGGTGAGTATCCAATCCTGCTGCTCGACGATGTAATGAGTGAGCTTGATGGCCACCGGAGAGATCAATTGCTCAATTTTATAAAAGATCGCATTCAAACGTTTATTACAGCAACTGATGAAGAGTTGTTTCATCAGCCTAAGTTTGCAGCATTTTTCCGGATTAATCAGGGTCAAGTAATGAGGTGACAGCTATGAACTCTGTCGGAGTGGTTGTACCGCAAACCATTGCCAGTTTGGGGCTTATGAAAAAGTATCAGGCACAATGCGCCATCTTATTCTGGCGAACGATTGTTGGTGATGAAATTGCCAGTCATTCTAAGGCACAGCGGCTTGAAAGAGGAGTATTGACCGTAACTGTCAGTAATTCCGTATGGACCCATCATTTATTTTTGCTAAAACAGGACTTAATTGGTAAAATTAATACATATATAGGGCAAAATGTTATTACAGATATTCGGTTTGTCGCAGGAAATTCACATAGAGGAACGAATGAAGAAAATACTGGTACTGCTGAATCTCCACCTCTATACGTGAAACTAAGAGCAATTCGCCTGGAAAAGGCGGAAGTAACCGAAGCACGTAAGCTGGTAGAAGATGTTACAGATCCGGTATTGCAAAAAAAACTACTTACAATGATGTATAAAAATGCAGCATTGAAGAAGCTAAGAAAAAACGAAGGCTGGCAGGAGTGCCGTCATTGTGGGGTACTTTGTCCACCAGATGATCTTTATTGCGCAGCTTGTTTAATTGAGCAGAAAAAAGAAAACCTTTCGGCTGTTCGCAAAATGCTCAGACAAGCTCCCTGGCAGAATTACAATGAGTTTAATCAGTGTCTGCCCTGCTCTTTCTCCGACTATTTAACTGCTAAACAATATTTAATGAATAACCTGATCCAGGATATTCGCTTAGGACAGGCAGATGAAAATGATGAAGCGGCGTTAGCAATGCTAACAACCGGTTTGTCTCCAGTTGATCTAACTGATGATATGATTAAAAACCAGACTGCTAAATTCAGGAGGAAGAGCCATGTTTCTACACCTCGGGGCTGATAAAGTCATTCCCCTTAGAGATGTTATTGCGATAACTGATCTTAAAAGCAGCCCTTCTAAAATTAACGATGAATTTATTCATACGATGCAGGAAGAGAGTATGATTGTGGATGTATCGGAAGGTAATGCAAAAAGCTTTGTGATTACTGACAAGATTGTCTATCTTTCTGCCATATCATCACCCACACTGAAGAAAAGATCAGGATATATAGCAGAACTGGATGATGAAGAGTAAGCTTGATTGAAACTTTTTGTTGTATTTTTTTTTGGAGGTTACTGAATGAGCGAGAATGATACTACTGTAAATGGCAATTATGGTGCCCAGCAAATACAAGTTCTGGAAGGTTTGGAGGCCGTTCGCAAGCGTCCTGGGATGTATATTGGAAGCACATCGGCCCGAGGGCTTCACCATTTGGTCTATGAAGTCGTCGACAACAGCATTGACGAGGCTTTGGCCGGATATTGCACCCAGGTGGATGTGATCATTCATCAAGATAATAGTATCACGGTCATTGATAATGGACGCGGCATTCCGGTAGGGATGCATGAAACAGGCAAACCGGCGCTTGAAGTTGTATTGACAATTCTTCATGCCGGAGGAAAGTTTGGCGGCGAAGGCTATAAAGTATCCGGCGGTCTGCATGGTGTAGGCGTATCAGTTGTAAATGCCCTTAGCGAGTGGCTGGAAGCGGAAGTAAAGCTCAATGGCAAAATTTATCATATGCGTTTTGAAAGAGGAATAACAGTAAAACAGCTGCAAGAAATAGGACAAGTACCTAGCAATGAAACCGGGACTAAAATAACTTTTAAACCGGATGCTGAAATATTTGAAGAAACTGTTTATCATTTTGAAACCTTGAAAAATCGTATTAGAGAGTTAGCTTTCTTAAATAAAGGAATATTTATCAGTCTAACTGACGAACGTGACAGTGAGCGGGAAGAGTTTCATTATGAAGGTGGTATTATCTCTTTTGTTGAATTTTTAAATGAAACAAAAGAGGCTGTACATGCTAAACCTATCTACCTGGAAGGTTCAAAAGATACGACTGTCGCTGAAGTTGCTTTGCAATATAACGATGGGTACAGTGAAAACGTCTATTCTTTTGTCAACAATATTAATACCCAGGAAGGCGGTACTCACTTAAGCGGTTTTAAAACTGCAGTAACCCGTGCAATTAATGATTTTGGACGTAAATATAACGTCATTAAGGAAAATGACGAAAATTTAAGTGGTGACGATGTGCGGGAGGGTTTGACTGCCGTTATCAGCGTTAAACTTAGAGAACCGCAATTTGAAGGACAGACCAAAACAAAATTAGGTAACAGTGAAGTCCGGGGAATTATTGATACCATTGTATCAGAGGGGCTTAATGAGTTTTTTGAAGAAAATCCTGCTGTTACAAAAAAAATAATTGAAAAAGCGGTTATGGCATCTCGTGCCCGTGAAGCAGCCCGCAAAGCACGGGAGCTGACCCGACGTAAAAATGCCCTTGAAATTAGCTCACTGCCGGGTAAATTAGCGGACTGCTCAGTAAAAGATCCAGAGCAGGCAGAAATCTATTTAGTCGAAGGTGACAGTGCTGGCGGCAGTGCTAAGCAAGGCCGTGATCGCCGCTTTCAGGCTATTTTACCGCTGCGTGGTAAGATTTTAAATGTTGAAAAGGCTCGTCTTGATAAAATCTTGAATAACGAAGAAATCAGATCAATGGTCACTGCTTTTGGCAGCGGCATCGGTGAAGATTTTGACTTGGAAAAAGGTCGATACTGGAAGATTATTATCATGACTGATGCCGATGTAGATGGTGCTCATATCCGTACTCTTTTGCTGACCTTTTTCTATCGTTATATGCAGCCTCTTATCACTGCAGGTCGAGTATATATTGCTCAACCGCCACTATATTTAGTCAAAAAGGGCCGCGAAAGCTGGTATTTGTATAGTGATACCGAATTGGATCAGCTGCTCACCCGTATCGGTCGTGATAATGTAAATGTACAGCGTTACAAAGGACTGGGTGAAATGAATCCTGAACAATTATGGGAAACTACCATGAATCCGGAAGCCCGTACGATTCTTAGAGTTGAATTAGAGGAAGCAGTAGAAGCAGATAAAATCTTTTCTACGCTCATGGGAGATAAAGTAGAACCGCGGCGCCGCTTTATTGAAGATCATGCTAAAGAAGTCAGGAATTTGGATATTTAATTATATATAGAAATGGTGGCACTTTTGTAGTGCCATCATTTTTGTTACTGATAATATTTACAAATACCTAAGGCAATGGTTTCTGCAAGTTTATGTTGATAAGCTTCGGTCTGTAATAACCGTCGCTCATCCGGATTAGTAATATAGCCGATTTCAATCAGTGCAGCCGGTATTTTATTACGTCGCAATACAAAGTAATTACCGGGATTAGCTGCCTCAGGTGTATGTGTGATAGTATGAAGCTCGGTTTGAATAGCATTTGCCAAGAGCTTTCCCTGTTCCGATTTAGCATAATAGAATACTTCAGCCCCGTGTCGTTTGGCATTGCCAACCGCATTCGCATGAATACTGATAAAAATATCGGCATCCGATTCTTCCGCTAGTTCAACGCGGGCAGCCAAATCACGATGGTAGCGTCCCTTTACTTTTTCATCGTCACATTCTGTGCTTAGCTCAATATCTGTTTGGCGTGATAGAATGACCTTGGCGCCGTTGTGATTTAATATCGTTTTTAGTTGTAAGGCTACTGCAAGATTGATATCCTTTTCCACAATACCAGGTCGGTTTGCTCCTGTATCAACTCCACCATGACCGGCATCAACAATAATAACTTTATCTGCCAGCTGTGGAGATGATTCATTTGCAAATAATAAGTTTGCTAAGAGGACAACCGGTACTAAAAAGAAACTAAAATAACGTCTTCCGATGTAAATCATTCGCATATAGTACACCTCGCATAGATAAATATATGCATGGTGTACTAAGATAACTATTGAATTTCTTGGAGGCTGCTACCTTGGAGCAATTCTTTCAAATAATTGTTGATTATATTGAGCAGTGGGGCTATTTAGCTATTTGTATTGGTATGGCCTTAGAAAGTGCCTGTATTCCGGTACCAAGTGAAATCATATTTGGTTTTGCGGGTTATATGGTCTATCTTGGAAAGCTAGATTTTACAACAGCGGCTGTTGCCGGTGTTGCCGGGGGGTTAATTGGCTCTGTTATTGCTTATTTGGTTGGTTTTTGGGGTGGACAGCCTTTTGTTTCGGCTTACGGGAAATATATATTATTATCTGCCAGCCATGTAAGCCTTGCACAAAATTGGTTTGACAAATATGGGTTAAGAGCAGTTTTTTTTAGTCGTCTGCTGCCGGTAGTGAGGACATTTATTTCTTTACCAGCAGGCTTTGCCGGTGTTAACTTTAGTCGGTTTATTATTTATACGGTATTGGGGTCCATACCCTGGACAATAGGTTTACTTTATGCCGGCCAATTACTCGGTGAGAATTGGCAGCTAGTCAATACAATTGGTCACAGAGCGGGACTCATTGTACTTATCTGCCTTATAGGAGTCTTTCTTTATTACTATCGAAAAAGATATAACCAGACTAATTCCTGATAATCCGTAATGTAGTATTTATGTGAAGGGATGAGTAGCGGTGGTTTATGGTTAATCAAAGAAATAATAATAATACGGGCAGCTTTCTAAAAGGAACGCTGGTATTAACCATTGCCGGAATGGTTGTTAAAGTAATTGGTTCTTTGAATTGGATTATTCTTTCCCGTGTATTGGGAGGAGAAGGGATTGGCTTATATCAAATGGCCTTTCCCATTTATTTGCTTGCGTTGAGTTTATCTTCAGCCGGCATACCGGTGGCAATTTCTATTATTACAGCTGAAAAAATTGCTTTGCAGGATTACCGGGGAGCTAACCGTGTATTTACAGCTTCGCTGGCATTATTGACATTATCAGGATTAGTACTAAGTATAGCAGTCTATTTCGGAGCTGGCTGGCTGATCGAAGAGGGAATTATAAGGGACGCCAGGGCTTATCCGGCTATTCTTGCACTTGCACCGGCCATTTTCCTTGTCACATTATTATCAAGCTTCCGAGGGTATTTACAGGGCTGGCAGATGATGACACCGACGGCGGTATCACAAATTGTGGAACAAATATTCCGTGTGGCAACAATGGTATTGTTTGCTGCATTATTACTGCCTAAAGGAATTGAATATGCGGCAGGTGGTGCAAGTCTGGGAGCGGGATTTGGAGCTGCTGCAGGGCTGCTTGTGCTGATTTATTATTATGTCCGGCTGCAACGCAGCGTGCCTGTTGATAAGCTAATCAAAAATAGGAAACCTTTGGAGGGTAATTCCAGTCTGATTCGCCGTATGGTGTATCTGGCATTGCCGGTATCGTTGTCAAGTCTTATGCTGCCTTTGGTTTCTAACCTGGATCTCTTTATTGTACCGCTTCGGCTGGAAGAGGCAGGATATACGGTAAAGGAAGCCACAGAGCATTTTGGTTATTTAACCGGTATGGCAGTACCTCTTGTTAATCTTGCCACTCTCATTACGGCCGCTTTAGCAACAGCTTTGGTTCCTGCTATGGCAACAGCAGGAACGTCCGAAAATAAACAAATGATCAAACAAAAAATAGGCTCTGCTATCCGGTTGACGAATTTAGTAACTATACCGGCTGCAGCCGGCCTGGCAATTGTAGCTACGCCGCTTGCCACTGCCGTCTACCATGCTCCGCAGGCAGGTGCAGTCATTGAGGTTGTAGCAGTCGGTGTATATATGCTGGGACTTCATCAAGTAACTACCGGTATATTACAGGGAATGGGATATACGGCATTGCCGCTTATTAACATGGGAATTGCTGCAATTGTGAAAGTGGCATTAAATTGGAATCTGGTAGCGATTCCTTCTCTCGGCATTTTAGGGGCAGGCTGGGCTACAAATGCAGATTTTGGCGTGGCAGCAATGCTTAATTTATACTTCGTTTACCGGTATAGTCAATTTTCTATTACAATCACCAGCCTAGTAAAAATTGTTGCTGCGACTGCTGTAATGGGAATTACGCTCTATGCAGCAAATGAATATTTGATTCAGCATATGAGTGCTCTGCTGGCAATTTGCGCCGATATTAGTATAGCTATTTTGATTTACGGTGTGATTTTATTATTGGTAGGAGAACTAACTGAGCAGGATATTCTTAGGATACCATTTTTCGGAAAAAATTTAGTCAAAATGCTTTTATTATGCGGTCTTTTAAAACGATCGTCATAGCCAACAAAACATAAATCCCTTAACGTATAGAATTTGAGGTAAAGCAAAACCTTAATAGAAGAAGTGAATACGTTACTGGGAGATCAGAATGAAATTAATTATTGGGATTGTTTTTACGGCCAGTTTTTTTTCCATTTTAAACTCAGGCATGGTCAATGTAGCATTACCGACCATTATGAATGAATTTGGCGTGGATTTTCAGTATTCTACCTGGCTTTACTCGGGCTATATGCTGCCATATGCGGTAGCAATGCCGGTTTTTGGACGGCTTGGAGATATATATGGGCAGAAAAGAATATTTCTAATTGGTGTATTAATCTTCTCAATTGGCTCCTTGCTGTGTTCGCTGGCAGCAGGTTTTTGGCAACTGCTAGCTTTTCGAGCCGTTCAGGCAATTGGTGCGGCGGCGATTATGCCAAATGCAATGGTCCTGATTACCAGCCCGTTTGATGTAACGATGAGGGCCAAAGTATTAGGCTGGTGGGGAATGATATCATCAACAGGTTCGCTGATTGGGCCGACGCTAGGCGGCGTGCTGACAGAACACGTGGGCTGGCATAGTATATTTTATGTCAATGTGCCGTTTGCAGTAGCTGTAATTTTACTAGGGATAAAATACATTCCTGTCATAAAAACTGTTGATGAAAAACCGGAATTTGATAAACTTGGCGCTGTGTTCTTAATTGTATCTATGGTATCCCTCATGCTGGCAATTACATTGATGAAGGAAATTAGTCTTTATTTTAGTCAGATTTTGCTGCTTCTGGGGGTATTCTTATGTTTTTTAGTTTTCTTCATATGGTGGGAGAAAAAACAAAAATATCCTCTTGTGTCAATTGAGCTTTTTCGCAATATCCCTTTTTCAGCTACTATTACGACAAGCTTTATTCAGAGTATGGCCATGTTTGGCGGCTTGCTGCTTATTCCGATGTATTTACAAAAGGTGCATGATTTTTCGCCTACCTATTCGGGGATACTTATTCTGCCAATGTCACTGGCGATGATGGTTATGGCCCCTTTGATGGGAAATGTATCGACAGAAAAGAAGAGGCAAAACTATGCCTTTAAAGGCATGATCGTATTAGTAGTTGGTTTAGGTATATTTTCAACACTAAAGTTTGAGAGCCGGTATCTAATATTGGCAGCCGCTCTGGTGACGACTGGCATCGGCCTTGGTATATCGGGCACTCCGCTGTCGACGAGTGTAATTAATCTGGTATCCCGCGAGCAAACAGGAGTCGCTTCGGGTATTTTTAATATGATGCGCTTTTTAGGTGGTGTAGTTGGATCGACGATTTTTGGTGTATATCTGCAAAATAGAATCAGCTATCATAGTGTAGGAAGTGATCTGTCTTTGCCAGGTATGCAGCAAATTGTGATGACTGAATCATTCCATGATGTATATATTCTGGCCATGATCTTTGCAAGCTTCGGCGTAATAACCGCTTTGGGAATGAGAGTCAAGGAAAAAGAAACAGTTAAAGGCGGAAATAAGTAACTATGTCATTTCTAAAAAATGATGGAAGAAGCTGCCGTCGTGTAAAATTACGCATAAATCATATAAAAAGACGAATTTGTAGTAAATTAAGAAAGTCTTACTCCTCCAATCGTATTCGGGAGTATAGCGTCTATCCTGATGCAATTGACGGTATAAGGGAAGAAGTGTCGGTAGTACACCCTATCAGAACAGAGGGAAAAGAAGAGCAGGATTAGAGGTTGAATTTTACATAGCAATAATCTATAATTAAAAATAAAATTTCACTATGTAAAATTAAGGTGATAATTTATGAATAAAGAGCTATTGAATAATAGTATTGTTAAGGCAATAACTATCATAAATTGTTTTTCAAATGAAAAACCCCGGCTGCGTTTAAAAGATATCAGTAGTTTAACGGGAATTAACCAACCTACGGCTTATCGTCTTCTTACGACAATGAAAGAATTTAATCTCATTGAGCAAAATGACAGTATTTACTCTTTGGGCAGAGCTTTTCTTAAATACCAGGGAATAGTCATTAATTCTATGACTATCAGGCAGGTTTGCCTTCCGTTTATTGAAGAATTATCAACGAATTTAAAAGTCAATGTTAATCTTGCTGTGCTTGATGAAAATGAAGTAGTGTATGTCGCTCGTGCTGAGACGCCTTACTGTATGTACGGGTATTTTCATATTGGCATGAGAAGGCCTATTTATTGTACGGCATTAGGAAAGGTTTTAATCAGCAGGCAGCCGGAAAAAGTGCAGGATATTTTTAAACGTGGTGTCCGCCGTTATACTCTTAATACGATTACAAGCGCTGCCGAGTATGATAAAGAGCTTGAGAATGTCAGACTGCAGGGCTATGCACTGGATCTTGAAGAATGGGCAAATGGCGTAAATTGCATTGCAGTGCCTGTATATGGTCCGGCGGAGGAAATTGTAGCTGGTATTAGTATTTCCGGGCCAACAAGTCATCATAGTGTAGAAGAGCTTAAGGAAATGATTCCTTTTTTATTGGAATGTGCTAATCGTCTATCAACGCGGTTAGGCTCAAGTAATGGTACTTTTTAAAGAGAAAATATAACATGTAAACTAAAAAGGACTTGACCTTTTAATTTGGTCAAGTCCTTTTTAGTTTTGCTCAATAATTATCAGAATAATAAAATAAAAAATATAAACATGAAGGAATATTTTAAATATTAAAGAATATCATGCAATATATAAAATATTATTTCAATATATGAAATAATATAATAAAAAATGAAAAAGGAGAAAGATGCTTTGAAAACAGCTACAGGTAAAAAGAACGGTTTTAAGCCTTATGGCATAATTCCGGCAGTAATTACGCCTCTAACCGGAGAGGGAAAGTTCAATGAAAAAGCCATGAGAAAGTTGATTAATTATTTAATTGATGGTGGTAGTCATGGATTATTTGTTGTAGGTACTACCGGTGAGTTTTATGGATTGTCTGCTGAAGAAAAGCGGGAAATATTTCAGGTTACAATGGATGAAACCAAAGGAAGGGTACCGGTTTATGCAGGAACAAACGGTATTACAACCCGTGAAAGTGTCCTGCTTACGCAAATGGCGGAAACATGCGGTGTAGATGCCGTCTCCGTGCTGACGCCGATGTTTATCACGCCAAACCAGGATCAGCTGATTGGACATTTTAAAAGTATTGCTGCCAGTACTTCCTTGCCAATTGTACTTTATAATAATCCCCCCAAGACCGGAGTTAATCTGACGGCGCCGACAGTAGCCAAACTGGCTGAGATTTCGAATATCGTCAGTATTAAAGACTCTAGTGGAGATTTAACATTAACGGCTGAATATATTCGTTTAACCAAAGAGAGAGATGATTTTTCCGTACTTGTTGGACGGGATACGCTTATCTACGGAGCACTTTGCTATGGTGCAGCAGGCTCTATAGCATCTTGTGGTAATGTGGCACCCAGGCTGTGTGCTGATATTTATGACAAATATATGGCTGGTGATCTTAAGGGGGCTCTTGAAGCCCAGCTTACTTTAGCGCCCTTGCGTCTTGCTTTCACAATAGGTACTTTCCCGGCTGTTATTAAAGAGGCACTTGAACAATTAGGGATTGAAGCAGGACCGTGCATGGATCCGGTAGGGCCAATGACTAATGAGGAGCGCGATAAGGTTCGTCAGGTTTTGCTGGAGATGGGATTACTGAAATAACAATTTCATAGTGAGATGAGTTGGCAAGAGAAGAATAAAGAAAGGATAAAAGTGGAGTGGTTATTGACCATTCCATAAGGTGATTTACATGGATAATAAAAATTTGGCCGTCACGAATTCTGCCATTCCCCTGGAAAAAAAGACAAATGTCCGTTGGATCGTCGTAGCTGTATTATTCTTTATTACTGTGATTAATTACGCTGATCGTGCCACTATTTCCATTGCTGGTCCGGCAATTGCGAAAGAATTGAAAATGGACGCCATAGCAATGGGGTATATTTTTTCTGCTTTCGGCTGGGCCTATGTTATTTGCCAGTTGCCGGGCGGTTGGTTACTAGATAAGTTCGGTTCCAAAAAAGTATATGCCCTCAGTATTTTCCTATGGTCAGTTTTCACATTATTCCAGGGGCTTGTCGGATTTTTAACGGGCGCTACAGCTATTATAACGTTATTTTGTTTACGGTTTTTGGTCGGAGCTGCCGAGGCCCCTTCCTTCCCGGCTAATAGCAGGATTGTTGCTGCCTGGTTTCCTGCTTCAGAGCGCGGTACTGCATCAGCGATTTTCAACTCTGCCCAATATGCGGCTACAGTAATTTTTGCACCGATTATGGGCTGGCTTGTCCATAATTTTGGCTGGCATCATGTTTTTACTGTCATGGGTGTACTGGGGATTCTTTTCGTACTGGTTTGGCAGAAGTACATTCATAACCCAAAACAACATCCTATGATTAATGAGGCTGAAGTACAGTATATTGAGCAAGGCGGCGCTTTGGTCAATATGGATCAGGACAACAAAGCAGGCAGCAAGCAGGAAGGACCTAACCTGCACTATATAAAAGAGCTGCTTCGCAATCGCATGATGGTAGGTATTTATGTTGCCCAATATTGCATCAATGCGCTTACGTACTTTTTTATTACCTGGTTTCCTGTTTATCTCGTACAAGCAAGAGGTATGACCATTCTCAAAGCCGGTTTTGCTGCATCGGTACCGGCTATATTTGGCTTTGCCGGTGGAGTTTTAGGTGGAATTATCTCTGATTATCTGCTAAAAAAAGGCTATTCCTTATCAGTTGCCAGAAAGGTACCTATTGTACTGGGCATGTTGTTATCCATGAGCATGATCATTTGTAACTATGTAGATACGCAGTGGATGATTGTTGCAATTATGGCGATGTCCTTCTTTGGAAAGGGAATTGGTGCTCTGGGCTGGGCAGTTAACTCTGATACGGCTCCGAAGCAAATTGCAGGCTTAAGTGGCGGCTTATTAAACACTTGCGGCAATTTATCCAGCATTACCACACCAATTGCCATTGGGTATATTGTTGGAACAACTGGCTCCTTCAACGGAGCATTAATCTATGTCGGTATTCATGCTTTCTTGGCAATGGCGAGTTATCTATTTATTGTGGGAGAGATTAAACGGGTTGAGCTTAAATAATAACAGGGTAAGGAGGTTTCCAGCATATGAGTAAACAAGAAGTTAGTACACCATCAGGGACACCGGTTGTTGTCCAAATGCAAGTCATTCCCGTAGCGGGACATGACAGCATGTTATTTAATCTGTGTGGAGCTCATGCTCCCTATTTCACCCGTAATATCGTCATATTAAAAGATAATTCAGGTCGTACCGGTGTTGGCGAGGTGCCGGGAGGTGAAGGTATAAGGCAGACGCTGGTAAAAGCGCAAGCCTTAGTTATCGGCCAATCGATAGGTCTGTACAATAACATCTTGAATACCATTAGAAAGCAATTATTAAGCCCTAATACAAACGGTCCCCAAGCCACTGTTCATAAAGTAACGTCAGAAGCAGAAGCAGCAGTCTTAAAACAGCCCCATGAAATTAATCTGCGTACAGATAATGTCCTTACGGCAATTGAAGCAGCCCTGCTTGATCTCTTAGGCCAGTTTCTGGGAGTACCTGTTGCTGCTCTGCTGGGCAGCGGGCAGCAGCGTGATGCTGTTAGAATGTTAGGGTATCTATTCTATATTGGAGACCAGCGTAAAACTGATCTACCGTATCTCCGTAACCTTACTGCCAAAGATGACTGGCTGCGTCTGCGTCACGAAGAAGCCGTTACTCCTGCAGCCATTGTCCGCCTTGCCGAGGCGGCAAGTGAACGATACGGTTTTAAGGACTTCAAACTGAAAGGAGGAGTGATGAATGGTACTGAAGAAATGGAAGCGGTTACTGCACTTGCCAACCGTTTTCCTGATGCCCGTATTACCATTGATCCTAATGGTGCCTGGTCATTAGAAGAAGCGATTAAGCTATGCCGCAATCAGGGGCATGTATTGGCTTATGCAGAAGATCCCTGCGGTCCGGAGAATGGCTACTCAGGACGTGAAATTATGGCAGAATTCCGGCGGGCAACAGGAATACCTACCGCAACTAATATGATTGCAACCGATTGGCGCCAATTGGGCCATTCAGTAAACCTTCACTCGGTAGACATTCCTCTGGCTGATCCTCATTTCTGGACGATGCAGGGATCGGTACGGGTTGCTCAGCTGTGTCACGAATGGGGATTAACCTGGGGATCCCATTCTAATAATCATTTTGACATCTCTCTCGCTATGTTTACGCACGCAGCGGCTGCTGCTCCAGGCAATATCACCGCTATTGATACTCATTGGATTTGGCAGGAGGAGCAGGAACATTTAACAAAAGAGCCTTTTAAAATTGTCGGCGGTATGGTAGAAGTTCCTCAGAAACCAGGTCTTGGGGTGGAAATTGATATGGACCAAATTGAAAAGGCCCATCAACTGTATAATAAGGTCGGAACAGGTGCACGTGATGACGCCATGGCCATGCAGTGCTTGCTTCCGGGATGGAAGTATGACAGTAAAGCACCGTGCTTTGTACGTTAAGGAGGAGGAGAGTAAATGAGCCGGACAAATTCAGCGAATACACCAATTATTACAGAAATGCTTGTCATTCCTGTTGCAGGATATGATAGCATGCTGCTTAATCTCAGTGGTGCCCATAGTCCCTTCTTTACAAGAAATATTGTGATTATGAAAGATAATTCCGGTCATACCGGTGTTGGCGAAGTACCTGGCGGCGAGAATATTCGCCAGACGCTGGAAGACGCAAAGATGTTGGTTATTGGCCAAAGTATTGGTACGTATAATAATATTCTTAATACAGTGAGGCAGCGTTTTGCTGACCGGGACTCTGGTGGGCGGGGCTTGCAAACTTTCGATTTACGCATCACTATTCATGCTGTAACGGCTTTGGAAGCTGCTTTGCTGGATTTGTTAGGACAATTCCTAGGCGTGCCAGTAGCTGCATTACTTGGTACAGGGCAGCAGCGTAAAGAAGTAGAAATGCTGGGATATCTGTTTTATGTGGGAGATCGTAAGAAAACAGATCTGCCTTATTTGAGCGCTCCTGATGCTAAGGATGGCTGGCTGCGTCTTCGCCACGAAGAGGCGCTAACTCCTCAGGAAGTTGTGAGGCTTGCAGAAGCAGCTCATGACCGTTACGGCTTTAATGACTTTAAATTGAAAGGCGGCGTGTTAAGCGGTGAGGCGGAAATAGCTGCAGTTACAGCTTTAGCCAAGCGTTTTCCCGATGCCCGGATTACCATTGATCCTAATGGTGCGTGGTCTCTGGAAGAGGCTATCAGTCTTTGCCGCAATCAGCATCATGTGCTGGCTTATGCGGAAGATCCCTGCGGGGCAGAGAATGGCTACTCAGGAAGAGAAGTGATGGCTGAGTTTAGACGGGCAACGGGCCTTCCTACAGCTACTAATATGATTGCTACTGACTGGCGCCAGATGGGTCATACCATTCAGCTCCATTCTGTAGATATTCCATTGGCTGATCCTCACTTCTGGACAATGCAAGGTTCGGTACGTGTTGCTCAAATGTGTCACGAATGGGGTTTGACGTGGGGATCGCATTCTAACAATCACTTTGATATTTCTTTGGCAATGTTTACTCACGTTGGGGCTGCAGCACCAGGCAAAATTGCGGCCTTAGATACCCATTGGATATGGCAGGAAGGCCAGGAACGACTGACGAAAGAGCCTTTTAAAATTATCGGCGGTATGGTGACTGTTCCTGACAAGCCTGGTTTAGGCGTGGAAATCGATATGGACCAAGTGGAGAAAGCCCATCAGGTTTATCATAAAATGGGATTAGGTGCCCGAAATGATGCCACGGCCATGCAATACTTAATTCCTAACTGGAAGTTTGACAACAAACGGCCCTGCCTGGTGCGTTAGTTATTCAGTTACATGCTATAAATAACACTAAAAAGCAAGGAGTATAGAAAAATGAAAATAGGATTTATTGGACTAGGAATTATGGGCAAACCAATGAGCAAAAATTTGCTGAAGGCTGGTTATGAGCTGATTGTTATGGATCGGAACCAGGAGGCGGTAGGTGAAGTGGCTGCCGCCGGTGCAATAAGCGCCGCTACTCCCAAAGACGTTGCAGCTCAGTCTGATATTGTGATCACAATGCTGCCCAACTCTCCTCATGTAAAAGAAGTCGTGTTAGGTGAGAATGGCATTATCGAAGGTGCTAAGCAAGGCGCAGTGGTAATAGATATGAGTTCTATTGCACCGCTGGTCAGCCGGGAAGTGGGTGCGAGGTTAGCTGAAAAAGGAGTTGCTTTTTTAGATGCACCGGTAAGCGGCGGTGAGCCCAAAGCTATCGATGGTAGTCTATCGGTTATGGTAGGCGGAAACCAGGAGATATTTGACAAATGCTATCCTGTATTGAAGTCTATGGCCGGGTCGGTTGTGCTTACTGGTGATATTGGTGCAGGTAACGTTACCAAACTAGCCAATCAAATTATTGTGGCTATTAATATTGCCGCGATGTCAGAGGCGCTAGTACTGGCTAGTAAAGCAGGAGTGGAGCCGGAGCTGGTATACAAGGCTATCCGGGGTGGCTTAGCGGGCAGTACCGTACTGGAGGCTAAAGCGCCATTGGTAATGGATCGTAAATTCGATCCCGGTTTCCGCATTAATCTGCATATTAAGGATTTAAACAATGTATTGGAGACATCCCATGAAATGGGAGTACCTTTACCATTGACGGCTGCAGTCATGGAAATGATGCAGGCATTAAGAGTAGATGGAATGGGAGATGCTGACCATGGCGGTCTCATCCGCTATTATGAAAAAATGGCTAAAGTAGAAGTAAAAAGATAAAATGGTAAGAAAAACTCCCGTACAAAAGTACGGGAGTTTTTCTTACCAAAAATCAGCATTTGCATCTGTTTCTTTTTTTGTTACTAATATTTTATCTACGCGGACGCGATCCATATCTAGTATTTCAAACTGAAAAACGTTCCAGTTAAACTGTTCGGCGGCGGCTGGTATATAGCCAAAGAAATATGTCACAAAGCCGCCTACAGTTTTAAACAGCTCTTTTTCTTCGCCTGGTAGTTCATCGATGTCAAAGTAATCTTTGAACTCTTCAATACCAACTAAACCGTCAACTAGCCAAGAAGTATCATCTCTCTTTATAATCCGGGATTCTTCAATTTCTTCAAGACCCATAGGCATAACACCGAGGATTTCTTCTAAAATATCGTGAAGGGTAATAAAGCCTTCAATTCCCCCATATTCATCAAGGACAATTGCCTCATGAGTAACTGCCGACTTTAATATCTCCAGTACCTTCATAATTTTCATGGATTCGGGAATATATACCGGCGTACGGATGGCTTTTTCGACATCCAGTTTTTTGCCTCGCAAATGGTCCGCCAGTATATCATTGGTATAGATCATACCGATAAAGTTGTCTAAACTGCCGCGAGCAACTGGAAAACGGGAATGGCTGCTCTCGGTTATAACTTGGAGCAGGCTTTCCGCAGGCTGTTCCAGGTCAAGCCATTGCATTTGTGTCCTAGGTGTCATAACTGCGCCAGCTCTCAGGTCGGCTAGACGGAATATCCGATCCACTAATTCCGGTTCTTCTTTTTCAAACGTACCTGCTTCTGCACCTTGTTCCAGCAAAATCTTAATTTCATCTTCGGTAACGGCGGGCTCTTCAGTAGGTTTAATACCGGCAAATCGCAACACGGCATTTGTTGAAGCGCTTAAGAAAGCAACAACCGGTAAAGATAGCTTAGCAAAGGTTCGCATTGGCACAGACATAATAGAAGCAATCGGTTCAGGATTGTTCATTGCCAGGCGCTTGGGAACAAGTTCACCAATGATTAATGTAAAATAGGTAATTGCGGATATAACAATAAATAAACTTATACTATAACTATATGGAGTTAATAACGGAAAGATCTTTAGCTGCTCTGACAATATACCGGCTAAATTAGCGCCACCAAATGTTCCTGTGAGAATACCGATTAAAGTAATGCCAATTTGTATGGTAGATAACATTTGATTGGGATCTTCTGCTAGCTCTAAAGCGACCCGGGCACCTTTATCGCCCTCATCAGCTTTCTTTTCCAGACGGGATTTTCTAGATGAAACAATAGCCATTTCAGTCATAGAAAAAAGACCATTAGCAATGATCAGGGCAAAAATAATACTGATTTCAAAAATGATCGACTGAGAATCCAATGTTTTTCTCACGCTCCTATGTCAGTATTATAGCATACCCAAAGAAAAAACAGAAAAATGCTGTTATTAAAATTAATGTTAAACTTTTGAGGATTATAAAACAGGATATTACTAATAAACGAAGAAATAGTCAATAAAATTTGGTATACCGTATTCCGTCCGGATAAGTGTATCAGCATGGAGGATATAATGGATGGACTAATTTTTCCTGAGGGTTTGACTGATGTCAAACCAATACGTGAAATAATTTATGAGCATGTTAGACAAGCCATTCTAGATGGATTGATTAAACCGGGACAGCGCCTGGTAGAGCGAGATATTGCAGCCAAATTTAATGCCAGCAGGACACCTGTCCGTGAAGCCTTGCGCAAGCTGGAAACAGAGGGTTTTATTGAATATTTGCCTCGTAAAGGTGTAATCGTGCGTGGTTTTAATATCGAGGAAATTGAAGAAATTTATAACATTCGTAAATCATTGGAATGTTTGGCGATTCGCAGCGCCATTCATAAAATTACGTCAGAACAGATTAGCGATTTACAGGCTATTGTGGAACAGTTAGAACAAGTGGAAAATGGTAGTGCCGTTCAGACTACCTATACAGGCTTGCATGAGTTTGATGATGTCCTTGTAAATACAGCAAATATGCCACTATTAAAGAACTTCTTGTATATCTTAAAGGAATCGCTGCAACGGTACCGCAAGATCAATTTGTCTAGCTTACCTCGGCGGCAAAGTGCTGTTCGGGAGCACAAAGAAATATTACAAGCTGTCATTGACCGCGATGTAGAGCGGGCAGAAAAGTTGGTTTGTCAGCATATTGAACATTCTCGTAATGAACTGATGAAAAAAGTAGTACTTTCCGAGGAATTTTCGAGCTCATTGGAGTAGTTGCCGGCAGTGGTGCAGGCGTGGCTAAACTTAGCAATGCTTACGCGGCAACTACAGTCATTTTTGGTATACCGTACACCATTTCGGCAAAACGCAATGATCCAGGTAAGATAGTGGTTTAGGTGACTGTTTTGGGATTATTGCGTTTATAAATAAACGTATTATAAGGAGAATAAAATGAGTGAAAAAATAACAATTCACAATGGAAAACTGCTAATACCGGATAATCCTGTGATTCCTTATATTGCTGGAGATGGAACAGGACCGGAGATTTGGTCAGCTGCCAGCAGTGTGATTGATGCAGCTATTGCCAAGGTATATCATGGTGTCCGCAAGATCGAGTGGTGCCCGCTGTCAGCCGGTGAGAACGCCTACCATGAGACAGGGAGTTACTTGCCTGCAGAAACACTGGCGACTATCAAAGAGTGCATTGTTGCCATTAAGGGCCCGTTGGGAACTCCCATTGGCGGCGGTTTCCGTAGTATCAATGTTACATTGCGGAAGGAACTAGATTTGTATGCTTGCATTCGACCGGTAAAATGGGTGCCAGGTACACCAAGTCCTGTTGTACGTCCCGAATTAGTAGATATAGTCATCTTCCGGGAGAATATTGAGGATGTATATGCAGGTATTGAGTGGCCTGCAGACAGTGAAAATGCAATGAAAGTCACCCATTACCTGAATTCTGAAATGAATTGCCAGATACCAGATGGCGCAGGAATTGGCATTAAGTTTCTCAGTAAGCACGGAACAGAAAGAATCATGCGCAAGGCACTTCAATATGCAGTAGACAATGAACGCAGTACAGTGACAATTGTTCACAAAGGCAATATCATGAAATATACAGAAGGTGCTTTTAAAACGTGGTGTTATGAACTGGCAAAAAGTGAATTCGGCCATGTAGTGATAACAGAGGAGGAATTAGCAGGTAATAAGCTGCCCGAAGGAAAAATACTACTGAATGATCGTATTGCCGACAATATGTTTCAACAGATACTGCTGCGAAGCACGGACTATGATGTATTAGTTTGCCCTAATCTAAACGGAGATTATTTGTCAGATGCAATTGCTGCCCAGGTTGGCGGTCTGGGGATGGCTCCAGGCGGCAACGTAGGTGATTATGTTGCTATTTTTGAAGCGACGCATGGCAATGCTCCTAAATATGCTGGTATGGATAAAGTAAATCCCGGTTCGGTTCTTCTTTCAGCAGCTATGATGCTTACATACATGAGCTGGCACGAGGCGGCTGATGCAATTACTGAAGCATTGACAAAAACCATTCAACAGAAAAAAGTGACCTATGATTTGGCGCGTGGGATTGACAAGGCTGAAGAGCTTAGCACATCACAGTTTGCAGCGGCAATAATAGCTAATCTGTAAATAAAATACTGCTACTGCTCCGTAATAATTTCCAGGAAATATAGTGATAACTCTTTTTTAAAAAGAGAGTTGTGAGAATATTTTTCCATAAGAAGGAAAATAAGCTGCTTTAAAGAATTAATTTGGCAATAGAATAGTATAAGGAGGAGTGCTGGTGGCACGGGAATATAAGGTAGTTGAAGTTAAAAAGAAGAGTACCTTTGGATTCTCGCGATTAGATGGAGAAAAACTGGAAGATCTGCTAAATGATTATGGGCGACAAGGATGGTATTTTGATAAAACCATATCGGGAGAGACCTTGTATCTTGATAAAGATACAATTATGATGGTTTTTTACCGCGAACTGCCACGGTAATATCGGTAGGGGTGATTTGCATGGATAAAATTCTTCAATCCGGCAGCATTCGCTCTATTCGCTATGATTCGATTAAGCAAGAGTTGGAGATTCAATTTTTGTATAGTGGTATATACCGGTATCAAAAAGTCCCGCTTGTGGTATATGAAGAGTTACTTAAAGACTTTTCTCAGGATAGCTATATAGAAAAGCAAATAAAACCTAACTATCAGGCAGTAAAAATATTAACTGTTTGATTTAAGAATAATGCTGCCTCGGGTATGGTATGGACAAACAAATGTCAATACTGCTACTAGAGGTGGTTTTTTTATGAAAAAAATAACGTTATTTCTGCTGGGATTACTGCTGATTATTCCTGTAACCGGCTTATGTTCTAATATGGGAAAGAACTTGCCGGCAGGCTATTTATGGGTCACGCCAAACGATAGCAAACCGGCAGAAACAATTATAATAGAGCGCAATGAGTTAAGTAAGCTTTGCATTTACAGTAAAATACTAACTGCTGATGAGTCTGCAATAGTTCTACATTCGCTTGAGATAGCCGTTGAGGCCCATGATCAACCCCGGCTAAGTTGGAAAGCTGCTCAAATATCATCGCAAAACATCGATAAAATATGGCTTTGGGTTGAGCGGCAGCAGCAAGGCGAGTATACGTGTGTCTATTATCCTGCAAGTACTTACCGGCTAGTGAAAGAGGGAAAAATAAAGAGCGAAACCAATCGGATGCTCATTAATTTTGAAAAGCTTGATTTAGCAATAAAACCAGGAGAAAAAGTCATTCTTTCAGTTTTTGGTTCCTTTGATTATTTTATGCCAGCGGGGACAATCATCAAGGGAGAGTCAATCATAGCGGCCTGGGAGCATACAGCTAAAGCCGTGCGAATTGACCAACCCAAGAGCCAGCAGCAATATATGCTGCAATAAAAAATAGAAAGACCGCATTTTGCGGTCTTTCTATTTTTATTCAGGCTGCTTCATATGAGGACATTCCTTGAAAACCCAGCTGTCGCATTTTGTGCAGGCAGTAAGATCAACATACAAAAATGCTTGGCTGATTGCTTCACTGGTATGGCGGAACATGCGATCTGCGCCAATTTGATCGTAAAGACCGGTTGAGCGCAAGATCTTTTCCGGCTGCGCATTTAAACCGGAAATAAAGATGATACCACCACGCTTCATAAATTGTTCAATAATACTGCGCAGTCGGTTTTCACCGGTAAGATCCATAAAGGGCACTTTACTCATTCTTAAGATTAGCACCTTCGGAGTAAAATCGATAATGTCCATAACTGTTTGCGAGAAGGTTTGGGCAGCACCGAAGAAGAGAGGACCTTCAATATTAAAAATACTTACTTGGCGGCAGTCATGAATTCCCAGTGCTTCTTGTGCAGAAATTGCTTCAAAGTGATCAGTCTCATCAGGCAGTACCTTGTTTACAGCCATAATATCGCTCATGCGCTTAGTAAACATGACAACGGACAACAAAAGACCGACTTCAATTGCTGTTGTCAAATTGGTGAATACGGTAAAGAGAAAGGTAGCAATCAGTATCTTGGCATCGTTAGAGTGCGTTTTGAGAATTTCGTGAAAGTGCTTATGCTCACTCATATTATAGGATACTACCATAAGGATGGCGGCCATTGAAGCCAGCGGAATATGGGCGGCCAGCGGTGCCAGAAACAGCATGGTAAGCAGAACAAAAACCGCTGAAATGATAATAGATAAAGGAGAGACAGCGCCGCTCTTAATATTAGTAGCCGTCCGGGCAATTGCGCCGGTAGCGGGAATGCCGCCAAACAGGGGAACAACCATATTAGCGATGCCTTGTCCAACTAATTCCTTGTTGCTATTGTGGCGCTGGCCGGTCATACCATCAGCTACAACTGCCGAGAGCAGAGATTCAATAGCACCCAGTGTGGCAATTGCGAAGGCTGGACGCAGCAGTTCAGCGATTTTATCGCCGTCAATTTGTGGCAGGTGTGGAGTAGGTAAGCTGGTGGGAATGCCACCAAAAGCAGAACCAATGGTGCTTACTTGTCCGGGAAACAATAGATAGGCAGTAGATCCGGACACAATGATACCAATTAATGCACCAGGGACTTTGGGAAAGTGGCGGGGCGTGACGAGAATAATCAGCAGGCATAGCAGTGCAGTTAAAATACTGTAGGCATTCATACTGCCGAGATGCAATGCTATTTCATGCATATTGGCTAAGAATGCTTCATGTCTTGCCAATCCGGTCAAACCGAGAAAGGCGGGAATCTGGGTGGCAAAAATATTAACGGCAATGCCGGCTGTAAAACCAATAGTTACAGGGCGGGGAATATATTTAATGAGTGAGCCAAGTTTAAATATGCCCATTAATACCAGCATGACTCCAGCTAGAAATCCGGCGATCAGCAAATCTTCATAACCATGGGTGAGTACGATAGAGAGTAATACCGGGATAAATGCACCGGTTGGACCGGTTACCTGATAGCGGCTCCCGCCGAAGACGGCAACTAAAATGGCAGCTATGATAGTCGTATATATACCGTACTCGGGCTTAACGCCGGAGGCGATAGCAAAGGCCAGCCCTAAAGGAATTGCAATAATGCCAACTGTAATACCGGCTATTGTATCTTTACGCAGACGGTAATAGGTAGAAAACCGCCGCAGAGGCACCGAAACGGAACGGGGTATATTCATGGAAGACTCCTTTCTGACAGGAAATTCATATAGAATACATTATACATTAATTTTTGACATTCTTGGGCCGATAAAAATAAAAAGCAGAAAGAAAAAATTATTCGAAGATTCGTTTAATTATACTTGAGACGTGATAACCTTTATAATAATACCAAGACAATCTCATTTTAACGTAAGATTAAAGATAAACAGCATGAAAGGAGTAGCTATGGAAATTCTCTATCCGGGGCGTTACCGCCATTACAAAGGGAAAAATTATGAAGTGATTGGTGAGGCTGCTCATAGTGAGACTATGGAAGAATTGGTAGTATACCGGGCTTTGTATGGTGCATACGGACTATGGGTGCGTCCTAAGGCAATGTTTCTAGAACCTGTAATAGTGGGAGAAAAAACGGTGTTCCGTTTTGAACCAATTATTGTCATTCAAAAATGCTGTGAAACAGGTGACAAGCAGCAAGGAAATTTTCAGCAGTTTGAAATACCGAGCCGTGAACCACTGTCAGTGATGACATTATTAGCTAAAGTTCATGAACAGGATGAAGCATATGCGTATCTTACTTCCACTTGCTTCAAAGAAAAAGGGGGCTCATATCTGGTGAAGGTAAATGGTCAGGAGATAGATGACAATGAGAAATTAGTAAATCCTGGTGAAACGGTTAGTATTGTACCGTCTCAAAGTAAAAAATAGATAAAGTCCTTATCTCGCAACTATGAGATAAGGACTTTTTATTAAATAATTTCTTCACCGTTATACCGCTCGCCGCCGGCATCCGGTAATATTCCATAGCGTTCGGACCATAGTGTCTTGTATTTTACAGCTTGAGCATGAATGCTGTCCCATTTCTCCGGTATTTGCCGCAGCACTTTAGCTGGTATGCCAGCGACTAAGGAGTGAGGCGGTATAATCATATTCTCTTTGACGACTGTACCGGCAGCAATAATGCTGCCCCGGCCAACCCGGGCATTATTCAGAATAACCGCGCCCATGCCAATAAGACAATGGTCTTCTACGATACAGCCATGAATGATGGCATTATGTCCGACTGTGACATAGTCACCAATAGAACAAGGTCTGCCAACATCAAGATGGACGATGCTGTTATCTTGGATATTAGAATACCGGCCGATATCGATAGTTGCTCCATCGCCGCGGACAGTTGAATTAAACCAAATACTGCTGTATTCCTTCATTGTAACATTGCCGATGACTTTTGCTCCATCAGCAATAAAGGTCTTTGGGTCTACTTCGGGGAGGCGGCCTTCAAATTCAATTAACATGAAATCACCGTCTTTCGTAAGGTAGTTATATTTTACCATAACCCCTATTCGATAGCCAAGCTGGTACCTCCAGAGGAAGCTGCATCATATTCTTTTGTCAGCTCGACGACTTCTTTTTCAGTTAATACATACGTAATAAAAGTGGTCAGCAGCTGTGTCAGGTCAATTGTCTGAGGCTGGGCAAAGAATGTTCCGTTGCCATCACGAATAACTGCGAGCGTTGGCCGGGACTGTAGCTTTGGAAGCGCCTCCGTCACAACACCAATATGGCCTGTATCCAATTTGACAAAAGTTCCTACCGGATAGAGTGGGATTTTTGCTAAAAAGAGATCGGCAATTTCTTTATCAAAAGCATGCAAACTCATTGACATGAGTGCTTCATATGCTTCATGAGGTAAAAGCGGATGCTTGCCTGACCAGTCACTGATCAGCAAGTCGTAGGTATCGGCGATAGTCGTAATACGGGCATACTCATGAATGGCATTTTGCTTCAGACGACGGGGATAACCGCTGCCATCATAGCATTCGTGATGCTGAAAAACAATATGGGAGGAAACGGTTGAGTAGCCCCGTAGTTTGCGTACATATTCAAAGCCGGCTTCTGGGTGCTCTTCATCGTTTTCCTGAAAAGCAAAATCCTTTTCCTGATCCAAAATGGCGATACCAATATCATGCAGCAATGCACCCATGACTAATTCATGAAGGCGGCTTTCGCTATAGCCCAGGTCATGAGCAATAACTGTGACTAGGGCAGCTACATTGACACAATGGATATACAGATAATTATCCGGTGTAAAGCTGTTATCAAGCCGGATTAATTGATTATGTTTAACCGATTCAATGATCGTCTTGGCCAGTGTGGAAATTTTATAAACGTCCAGCATTCTGCCCGCCTTAGCTTCAGTAAAACAATCTTTTACGATTGCAATGGCCTGAAGCTTGGTATCCTCTGAAAGTGTTTCTTCATATTGCAGACCAACGCTGTCAAGAATTGAGTTTTGTACAAAAATGGCAGATACACCCAACCGCTTAACGCCTTTTATGTAATTGGCATTTAGCACAACTTCACTGCCTAATAATACAGCGCCGTCAGCTGTGAGCACCCTGCCATGTGTCAGCATACCGGGTTCCAGTAACTTGACAGATAGCTTTTGCATTCACTTCACTCCAATTAATAATCCATCTCTGTATTATAGCATACCAGAAAATGTGTAAATAGGCGACAAAAGACCCAGATAGAGCAAAAAACGTCCCAGAGCAGTTACTTAATTCAGCAGGAGGTTTGCTATCCGGTACGGAACTAAATAAACATTTCTACAAGACTGATGGCATCTTCTCTCAGCGTCTGGATCAATAGGCTAAGACTTGGCAGGCAGCCTGTTTGTAGATAATTTGTTCATGTTAAGGACCCGATAAGCAATTTTCTTGAGGTGATAGCTTGTATACTAACATTGCAGAACTGGAAAAAGAGCTGGCACTTTGCCGGCAGTGCGCCTTGTGCCGTGAAGGAAACCGCGGGCCAACCTCCTATAATGGCATCGCTGACAGTCCACTGATAATTGTTGGCGAAGGCCCTGGGGGCGTCGAGGATGAATATGGAGTGCCACTCGTAGGTCCGTCGGGACAACTGCTGGATAAGGCGCTGTGGAGCGTCGGAATTACCCGCGATTCCATATATACAACGAACATCGTCAAGTGCCGCCCTAAAGGGAACCGGACCCCGACAGTGGAAGAAGGGCGATTCTGTGCCGGGCACTGGCTGGATGAGGAAGNNCGCTTGTCCGCCCGAAAGTTATCATCGCGCTAGGCAGTGTGGCGCTGAAATATCTGTATGGTGACAATGGCCGCATTACGAAAGACCGGGGCCGCTGGTTTGACACTAAATACGGACTGCCTGCTATAGCCACATATCATCCTGCCTATTTGCTGCGCTTAACCGGCCAGGACCTTGTTAAAGCCAAATGGGAAGTATACTATGATTTGAAAGCTGCTGCAGAAAAGTGTAATGAGCTAATGCCTGACTATGTATTGAAAGCAGAAGCTCCAGCAAATCTTCTGGAAATATATAGTCCAAGAAAAAAGCAGCGTTTAGTCAATCCCAACTGATAAATACTAAGCCGATTGTAATAAATAATGCGCCAACCAGCTGGTTTTTGCTCACTATTTCGCCTAACCAGAAATAGCTGAGAGAAATGGTGATTAGCGGTGCACAGGCCATAATCAGAGCAACTTCATTAATATTGCCCTGCTTTAGAGCATAAAAATAAGCCAGATCGCCAAGTAAAGCAGCTAGTACAGCTTCAATTGTAATCACGACCCAAAATGATACCGGCAGCGAGGTAAACTCCTGAACGCCGCGGGTACTGAAAAACCAGGTTGTTACCAGGGCTGCGGCAATAACGGTGCGCAATGCAAAGGCTGTAATGGGATTAACACCGTTTAAAGCCGATTTACCGAACAAAGGGGCCAGCCCTAGACAAAAGGCACCGACCAGAGCATAGAAAAAGACCATTTGG
>DDHB01000079.1 GCA_002337925.1 Sporomusaceae bacterium UBA1887 | reverse complement strand
GGGACTGTATACAGTCCCTATTCTTCATTTGGTAAGGAGGATTACTTTGAGCAACAGTGCATTAGGCCAAGAAGTTAAAGACTGGGTTGTTTCAATTCTGATTGCCCTTGTACTGGCCTTTTTTATCAGATATTTTATTGTTGAGCTTTATATGGTTGAAGGTCCATCCATGCGTCCTACACTGGTCAATAGTGAGCGACTGGTGGTTAATAAGTTTATCTATCATTTTAAGCAGCCCGAAAGAGGGGATGTACTGGTTTTTCGTTATCCCCGCGATCCTAGCCGTGACTTTATTAAACGAGTTATTGCTGTTGCCGGTGACACGATTGAGCTTAAGGACGGACNNATACTGGAAAAGACCCGGGGATCTTATCCTCTGGCGACTGTTCCGGAAGGAACTATTTTTGTTATGGGTGATAACCGGAATAACTCAGAAGACAGCCGGTTCCGGGATGTTGGTTTTGTGCCGTTAGATATGGTTAAAGGAAAAGCGGTCATGGTTTTCTGGCCTCTTGATCACATAAAAACCCTTCCTTAATTGCACACTAATGAAGAAAAAGCCGTTAAGGTAAAGGACGTGTTTCCGTGCATATAAATTGGTTTCCTGGTCATATGGCGAAAGCGCACCGTATGATACGGGAGCATTTAAAACTTGTTGATGTGGTAGTGGAGTTACTGGATGCACGTATTCCTATCAGTAGTGCTAATCCGGTAATTGATCAAGTCGTAGAACAAAAGCCGCGTATTGTGGCTTTGAATAAGGCCGATTTGGCAGAGCCGGAAGAGCTGGAGAAATGGATACGCCATTTTCGCGGACAGGGTTTCCAGGTAGTTGCATTGGAAGCGGTTAGCGGTAAAGGGGCCAAAATGCTTGTTAATCAGGTTGAGGCAGCGGCCAGTATCAAAATAAAGGCCTGGGAAGCAAAAGGCATGAGGGCACGAGCAGTCCGAGCGATGATTCTGGGAATTCCGAATGTAGGCAAATCCTCTTTAATTAATAAGTTATTGGGGACTGCTACTGTGCGTACCGCCGATAAACCAGGTGTTACCCGAGGTAAACAATGGATTAAAATAGGCAAGAATCTGGAGTTGCTTGATACTCCCGGCGTGTTATGGCCTAAACTCGAAGATCAGGAAGTAGCCTTCAAGCTTGCGGTGACGGGCGCAATTTCTGATGATGTGTATGATATGGAAGATGTTATTGTTCGATTGCTGATGCTGCTACGTGAGCAGTATAGCGATCGATTGATTGAAAGATATAATCTTACAGCTCCACTCCCGGAAGATGCCGAAGACTTATTAAGGCTGATAGGCGAGCGCCGTGGCTGCTTGCGAGGCGGTGGGATTGTCGATTTTGAAAAAGTACGCCGGATTATTTTAAATGAATTCCGAGCGGGAAAACTCGGTCAATTCACCTTGGACAAGGTTACTACGAATGACGAATAATAGACTGGCAGTTATTGCCAGTCTATTTGTTTTTTGGTTACTAAAAAGGATTTATCGGCTGCGGCAAGAATATAACTAACTTATAGTTGTACTAGCCTAAGTATGGAGGATACCCTTGAATATTTCAAACCTAACGGTAAATGAGGTTGCCCGTCTGCTGCAGCAAGACTGTGACGAAGAATTGATTGGAAGGTTGAAAGCGGATAATCGTATTTCGATTGCTAAGCTAATTAGCCGGTGGCAGCAAAAAAGAGAAAGAATTGCCGCAGAGCAAGAGCGAATCCGTCATTTATATGCTTTCGAACGTGAGCTCTATGCGCAAGGGTACCAGTATATTGCCGGAGTAGATGAAGCTGGCAGAGGTCCGCTGGCTGGTCCGGTAGTGGTCGGTGCTGTTGTACTTCCCGCTGAGTGCCAATTGCCCGAATTAAATGATTCCAAGCAAGTAACCCCGGCTCGCCGGGAAGAACTATATACTGCCATTCATAACTGCGCATTATCAGTTGAGTATGCGGTTATTGATGTTGGCACAATTGATGAAATCAATATTTATCAGGCTACTGTCCAAGGAATGTATCAGGTCTTAGCAAATCTTACGCTACAGCCACAGGCGGCACTTATTGATGCGGTACCCTTACGGGAACTAAAGATTCCTTATCAATCCATAATTAACGGCGATGCACTTAGTGCCTCCATCGCAGCTGCTTCTATTGTGGCAAAGGTGGAGCGTGACCGGTTAATGCTGGAATATGACAGGCTTTTTCCCGAATACGGATTCGCTAAGAATAAAGGGTATGCAACGAAAGAACATCAGGCGGCACTGCATCGCTTTGGTCCTTGCCCAATTCATCGCAAGAGTTTTGAGCCTGTGAAATCAATGTTAACCACAACGCAAGAACTAGCTCTTTTTTAGTTTATTTCACCGGTAAGGGAGTGGGAATCATCGATAGAGAAGGAAAACACATTCCTAAGCCGAAGCAGGCTGTAGCAGTACGGTACAGAGAGGATAAAGACAGTGCTCCCCGTATTGTGGCCAAAGGAAGCGGATTTATTGCCGAACAAATTATTAATACAGCCGTACAGCATTCTGTTCCACTTTATCAGAACAGTACTATGGCGGGGATGCTGCTGGCGGGAGAACTGGATAAAGAGATTCCACCTGAATTGTACAAGGTTGTGGCTGAAGTTTTGGCTTACATATTCCGAATTGACCAACGACTAGGTCAACAACAATATAGGAGGTAACAATGCGCCGGATTTTGCTGGAAAATATAACTGCCGGTATGAAGCTTGCGAAGCCTTTATACAGTGCTGACGGACTCATATTGCTCAACGCCGGAGTGGAGTTAAAAGAACATTATTTGGCCAGACTGCAGGAATTGGACCTTACCTATGTATATGTAGACGATGATTTAACCGCCGATATTGATATTCCCGATGTAGTGAGTGAAAAGGTCCGTATGGAAGCTGTCATGAACTCTAAGGCAATCCTGGAAAAGATCCGGGTCGGCAAAGGAGTAGACGCGACGCAGGCAAAGCAGGTCACCAATATGCTTGTTGACGAACTTAGTCTTAATGCAGGAGTATTGCTGAACTTTATTGATATGCGTTCAAAAGCGGATTACTTGTTTACCCATTCGGTAAATGTATGTATTATTTCTATTATGACTGGCATTAGGCTGGGATATGATGAACTGCGCCTTCGTGATTTGGGCATCGGGGCATTGCTGCATGACGTAGGCAAGACGCAAATTTCGTCGGATATAGTGAACAAAACTGGCCGTCTGACAGCTGCTGAGAATGAGGAGATTAGGAAACATCCTCATTTAGGCTTCGAGATTCTGCGTAAGAATCCTGATATCAGCCTGCTGTCTGCCCATTGTGCATATCAGCATCATGAGCGTTTGGATGGCTGTGTCTATCCACGGGGCTTGAAAGAAGAGCAAATTCATCCTTTTGCTCAAATTGTTGCCATTGCAGATGTGTATGATGCACTCGTATCGGATACTACTTATCGAAAAGCAATACCTGTTTATGAAGCACTCGCTATTATTCTTAAGGCAGGTGGCAGCTATTTTGACACTGAACTTGTCGAGAAATTTGCAGAAAATATTGCGGCTTATCCGATAGGAACGGTTGTTAGATTAAATAATAATCAAATTGGAGTAGTTGTTGATATTTCCCGCGAATCTAAACGTCAGCCTGTTGTTCGTATTGTGATTGATGAGCATAAACAGCGGGTAACGCAATTAATTGAAATTGATTTATCTAAGCATGCACAATTATATATTGCTGATGTAGTAGAACGATAAATTTTTCACTAATTAGTTTAAAACCGACATCCTTATTTTGCAGGATGTTGGTTTTTTTTAGGGAATAACTTCAAAGGGGGAATGAATATGAATCATCTTGAATTTGGAGAACAAGGCGAACAACTGGCTGCAGACTATCTTCAGAAACAAGGCTATCAGCTGCTTGCCCGTCGCTTTCGTACTAAAATTGGAGAAATTGATATTATTGCCCAAAAAGGCGGGACAATCGTTTTTGTTGAAGTGAAAACGCGAAGTTCTTTTTTTTATGGTACTCCTGCTCAGGCTGTCAACCGGAGAAAGCAAAGTAAGATTATTAATGTGGCCCTTAATTATCTGAATTATATAAATAGTCATAATGCGCCTATCCGGTTTGATATTTTGGAAGTCACGAATTCTGGGCATGGTATGACCGTAAGTAATCATATCGCAAATGCTTTTGGTCGATAGTGTAGCGAACGATTCATAGGAAGAATGGTGGAAATTATGTTTGCACAAGTGTTTGGGTCAACCATATTGGGTTTAAATGGAATGCTGATTACAGTAGAAGTAGATATTGCTAATGGTATTCCAGGTCTGGATATTGTCGGACTTCCTGATGCGTCTGTTCGTGAGTCACGAGAGCGAGTAAAGGCTGCTATAACGAATTCAGGGTTTGAATTCCCAACCCGGAGGATAACCGTTAATCTGGCACCGGCAGATATAAAAAAAGACAGTTCGGGACTTGACTTACCGATTGCTATCGGAATCCTGGCAGCAAGCGGGCAAATTCCTGCGGCTAGTTGTACCAGGACTGCGTTTGTTGCAGAATTGTCGCTGGATGGCAAACTTCGCGGTGTATCGGGCCTTTTATCTATGGCAATGAATAGTATTGCCAGCGGCCTTACGGAAATAATAGTTGCTCCCGACAATGCCAGAGAAGCACTCATTGCCGGCAAAATAACGGTTCATGCGCCTGCTGCTCTTGACCAAATTGTGAGTCACTTGCGGGGCGAAGTGCGCATCGGTACCGTCGAGCGTAATTTTGAAGCAATTGAAGAGCAAATCCATGAAGAGGATTTTGCGGAAGTACAAGGTCAAATGGCAGCTAAGCGAGCACTTGAGATTGCCGCTGCAGGCGGTCATAATGTACTCATGATAGGGCCTCCTGGCTCGGGAAAAACAATGCTGGCCCGCCGCATAACGACTATCCTTCCGCCTATGATACGGCAAGAGGCATTAGAAGTTACTAAAATATATAGCGCAGCGGGGCTATTTAAGAGTCACCATATCATTACATCACGCCCCTTCCGCAGCCCGCACCATACTGTTTCGCAGGCAGGCATGATCGGTGGAGGTACAATTCCCCGTCCGGGAGAGGTAACTTTAAGTCATAATGGTGTGCTTTTTTTGGACGAGCTTCCCGAGTTTCCCCGGGCAGTACTGGAGGTACTACGCCAGCCACTGGAAGATGGTGAGGTGCATATAGCACGAGTGAATGCAGCCTTGTCCTATCCTGCTGAATTTATGCTCATTGCTGCAATGAATCCCTGTCCGTGTGGCTATGCAACGGATTCAGAAAAACAGTGCACTTGTAGTCTGAGTGAGATACGGCGCTATATCAAAAAAATATCCGGTCCGTTATTGGACCGGATTGATTTACATGTGCATGTTCCAAGACCGAACTACACAGAACTAACTACAAGCATTCCTGCCGAAAGTTCGAAAGGAATTGCTGAACGTGTGTCGACTGCGCGCAGAATTCAATTACAGCGCTTGGAGAAGTATGCTATTGCCTGTAACGCTCAAATGGGTCATAAGCACTTAAAAGCAACGTGTCACCTTACCGAGGAAGCTCAATTGATTCTAAAACAAGCTTTTACAAAAATGAATTTAAGTGCCCGTAGTTATGATCGTATGATAAAAGTAGCTCGTACAATAGCGGATTTAAGTCATGCAGAGCAAATTGAAGCTGTTCATATTGCAGAAGCAATTGGCTTTCGCAGTCACTTACAGCCATTATAAAAAGCATGTAAAGCATAGCTGCTTGCAGTAGAGGTTGATTCTTTGGAGGNNGGAATAAAGCGAAAGGTAGTAATAGGGTTTCGCTTAAAGTGTGAAAAATGCGGGGCGGAAGAAGTGGAGATAATCAACCACCGTGCCTGTGAAATGACAGAGGCCTGTGGTAATAATACTGTTGAATTACATTGCCTAGCCTGTGATAGTACGGCGATATTAGTTGAATAAGATTATTTTTTTAGCGATTGCCCAAAGGGGCAATCGCTTTTTTAGAAAAGAGATGGGAGGCGATAAAAAAGACTAATTAGTCTTTCTAACTCTTGGTTAATCTCTTTAATCTTCATCCGATGGCTTGTTTGCAGCACACAAAGATGTGAAAGAGTGGTATAGCACACTAGAGAAAGAAACCATCCCGACAGAGGTGGATTAAAATAGATGGGCTAAGGAATGAAAGTCAACTGCCTCAGTCGGCAAATGACTTTCATTCCTTAGCCTAAAATTAAATATTTTATACCGTAGATGTTTTATAACTACAAAAATTAGATTAGGTCAATAGTGGTTGTAGACGAGTAATTTCACTTTTTAACGGCTGATATTGCGGCAGCATCTATTGACGATTCGCGCACTGACACACTTTCTACAGAGCCATCTTTTAAATCATGTACACTAAGCAGAGCGGTTGATTGATGTTGTGTAGACGAGTTTGTATTTGTATCAGCACCTTCTGCATATACGGTAGGGGCCATATAACAAATCATGCTTAAGAATAGCAAAGTATAAACGATAGCTTTTCCATCTCTATCTCCTATTATTTTTGTTTGGGAAGTTCAGGAGTTAGTTCCATAGTACTCATTATTTCATCAAATACTTTGCGGTCCTCAGAGTAATTTTTTTAGTCACCTTGCAGCATGAACAAGTAACCGGTCGTTCCATTTTTAATATAGTAAGTAAGGGGATATTGATCTACTGCTGAGTGGTCAGTAATATGTGCTAGAGTCATTTTTGCAGTATAACTATTAATAATGCTCTCGCCTTCCTCTTCAATAGTCGTTTCAGGCGCACCGCTCTTTCGCGTTTTATATCGAAGCGTAGGAGCACCCTGCTGGTCTTTTGGAGTTATGGTAATTTCAACTCTGGGTAAGTGAGTAGGAGGAACGGCCGAGAATTGAATAAGATCGGTCCTTTTCGACGGATTAGAGAAGAGTGACCAGGATTTTGGAAACTGTATACGTAGATTATAAGTTGGATTACTGTATGTTTGTTTCTCTGAGTTTAGTGTTTGGGCATTCTGCTCAGCCGCAGTAGAACTAAATGGTAAACAAAAGAGCAATGCAGATATAAAAATAGCTTTTAAGATAGATTTCACGGGCTTCATCTCCTTTTTAATTTCATTTCTGAAAAAGCAGAGCGATAAAATACCAATTTTAATTATACAAAGCTTTGCTAATTGTTATCATATTTCAACAAATAGCTGTATAAAAGAAATACCGCCTCTTGAGGCGGCATATTATCACTTTTTCTTTGGTAGTTGTGGTTTATTGATCGAATTTACCTCTTCGGCGCTTTCCTTGTTGGAGACATATTTAGGATCACCTAAGGTAACACGGGTAGAATTCCCGGTTTTCTTGCTTTGGTATAAATCGCTCATAATGCACCTCTTTTGAGTAGTGGTCGATATTAGCTTTTCCATGGAGACGGTAAGCCATACTTTTTATTGGAGAAGAATGTATGAAGATCTATCCATTCCTTGATAATGTTAATGATCATCATCATTATCGTTATTGGGCAAAAGTTTTGTTGCTGGTTGCGCTATAGGGTCATATCTGCTTGCAACGGCATTTTCTATTCGACTAGACTTAACAATACTTAGTATAAGGAGAATCGCAATTCTAGCTATAGCTGCTATTGCAAGATTAGCAAGGAAAAAGTAAATAAAGTTCCAATCAAAATAGATCATTATACCATAATATCGGAATAATGGGCCTATGACGAAGCTTATGATGGCTGATGATAAAGAAGAGTTGATGATATAGGTTAACCAGTTACTGCTATATTGATAAGAGAGCATTAACAGTATAGGAACTACAGAGTAATCGAATGGAAATGGTGCAAGTTGAAATGGAAGTAATCCAATATTGTACTGCCACCGAGCTGCAGATATGCCCCAAAGATCAAATAGAGTTGACATTACAGTCGCAAAAGAGCCAAAAAGTAAAATTTCAATCATTCTAGTCTTATCAACTAATTTCCACCAAATGGTATAAGAAATAATTAGAAGTGCTACTATTCCCCACCACTGGTAAGAAAGTAAACCCTGGTTTATGTAGTCTGCATATGAAATATTCCACAGTTGAAGTCTCAGTTGATGTATGGTCTCTATAGTGTTCAATAACATGCCCCCTCTGTTGTACTAGCTTATTATAGCCGAAAAAATTAAATATAATGATNNTATTTATTGGGCGTTGTGCCTGGATCCGTACCGAGTATGGATTTGAAAGCATTGTGGAATGACGATACGCCGTTTGGCAATGTAATCGTTATAGCTGAGTTGGTTGATTGTGTCGAAATGACCATCGAGAGAATAGCTGCATGGAGAGATATGTACGGAGATGATGAGATTGCATTTGGCCACTTTGAGCCAGGGCGCTACGCTGTGGGTACTTGCCAACGTGAGGCGGATTGAGCCGGTACCAGCAAAGGGCCGGCAGCGGCTTTGGGAGTGGGATGGATAATGGTATAATTTAGAAAAAGGGTATCGGGAGGAATAGGAGCATGAATGGTGCCATATTAGATCCGACAGGGAAGTACAGATATTCACTTTGGCGTACAGTAGGAAATAATAAGAAGAAGGCCGCTTTCATTATGCTCAATCCAAGCACTGCAGACGAAAAAGTTGATGATCCAACGCTTAAAAAGTGTATGTATTATGCTAAAACGTGGGGGTTTGGGCAATTAGAAGTTGTTAATTTTTTTGCCTTAAGGTCAACTGATCCATCAAATCTTAAACTGTCAGTAGATCCTATAGGACCGGAAAATGATACTTATTTGCATGAGGCTGTAAAGTCTGCTGATCGTGTTTTTGCAGCATGGGGCGAGAAGGGGATTTTGCTAGGACGCGATAAAACAGTATTATCAATGTTCCCTCACACATCGATATATGCACTTAAAATGACGACAAAGGGCCAGCAAGGCATCCGCTATATCTGCCCAAAATAGAAAAAGGGCGGCATAGACCGCCCTATAACCCATTCGGGAGGGATTAGTATGAGTCAAGTTGTAGAAATTAAATCCCAAATTCGAAATGAAAACCAAGTAGCCGGGAACTGGCTTATTCATTACCGAGCAAGAAAGCGCAGTCATGATGAACAACGGCAAGAAATTGCTGCTGGGTACCCGTGAACGTGATGAGAATGTTGGCGGTGGCCGCTCCTCGCTCCCAGGGAAGCCGGTTGAAAGTATGGCCTGCAAGTTGGATGAACATGATACAAGCAATACAGCTAAGTGGCTGCAGACTGTTGAGGACGTAAAGTCGATAGTTGGCCCGAAGAAGCGTCAACTAATTGAATTGCGGCAGGAATGTCGCTTCTACATATCTCCTGATGGAGGCCGACCGGGATGGATAGCGCCAGTTCAGCAACGGTTTGGTGAAATAACCGGATGGTGCCCAGCTGAAAGCAAAATAAAAGAAATGTGGTATGACATAATTTGGCTTACAGTTAGGGTGGCAACTATCCGAGACTGTAAGTTTTAGAGGGGGGCTAAAACCCCTGGTTTTCTGTGGTAATATGGTATTGTGCTTTAGATATGAGAAAGGCCGCCGAGTGGCGGTCTTTATATTTGCAGGAAATTGTTTCCTTTTGTCGAAATAAAAAAGGACAAGGAGAGGGAGTGACATAAATGAACGAGAACGATAAGCAAAAGCTCTATCAGCTATTCCCGTACTTAAAAGGAAATGCAGATGCCTGGATAGATGGGGAAGGAAAAGCGCATGATATTAACAATGAGGATCGGTTTCCCAATATTTATTTAAAAAATTGCTATAAAATGGTATTAAAAGACGATGCTGGAGCGGCCAATCATTTTACCGATGAAGAGTCAAAGGCGTACGTAAAAAAAATATTTAAAGAAAAACTTAAAGAGTTAAAAAAAGAAATAAAGAAAAGGAAAATAAAAATTGATTGAAATTTAAGAGCCGAAAGGCTCTTTTTTCATGCCTATATTCAAGAGGTGATGACACATGTCCTATTGCAATCATGCCCAACGTTGTCTTTGTATGTCGTAAGTTGTTTTGCCAACTCAAGCTTACCAGTGATCGGTGGTGCAGTACCTTTAAACGGAAACAAAACGACTACATTTTGTTGACTTTAGCTGTAGTAAAATTATAATGTGAGTCGTATTTAATTATAGAGTCCATCTTAACGGACATTTTTATTCTGTGCTATTTTTTGATGAAGTGCATGCCTTAAAGTTTGTCCATCTGTAATAACTTTGTTTTTAACTTTACTAAATACATGGTTAGAAATAACAGAAAGTGGATTAGCGTAAATTACATNNGACATTGCCAGGTGGAATTTGTGATAACGCATAATTAACTAATTTAATCTTGAGACTATTAATACATTGTTTGGCACTGGGGGGCATGCTCATACAGGTATTGCAGGGCAGGGGCCTAAAATCGCATATTCGAATTTAAGTGGTTCACCTACTACTATGGAACCAGCTACTCATTCATCTGCGACTACAACATACGGAGTTTCTACCGCAAGCGCATACGGTCATGCAATGGCTTCTAGTGCTGCACCATTAGTTAACGGAACAGCAGCAGCGGGAACGGATAACGGCAAATTTGCCAGGGAAGGCCATGTACATCCAACTGACATCACACGGGCACCTCTTGCAAGTCCTGCACTTTCAGGCATCCCCGCAGCGCCTACCGCTGCAGCAGGCAACAATAGTACGCAAATAGCTACAACTGCTTTTGTACAGGCTGCGTTTACGGCGGGGTCATTAAAATATATTGAAATCCACGACGAGAAAGCCTCTGGAACTAACGACGGCACTTTTACATCCGGAGCCTGGCGAACGCGCGTATTAAACACTATAACGGCGAATGACGATAGTATTGCATCCCTAAATACTAACCAAATTACGTTGCCAGCTGGTACCTATATTGTAGATGCATCTGCCCCTGTTATGGGAGTAGATTTAAACCAAATGAGGTTATACAATATCACGGACGACGTTACCCTACTAACAGGGACAACAGAAAACTCATTTGCGAGCCTAGACGGAAACAGCGTAATTACTCACGCCTTTTTAAGCGGTAAATTTACACTCCCTGCGCCTAAAGTACTCGAACTGCAACACCGGTGCACTTCCACATGTACCAATTATGGATTTGGCTACCCATGCAGCTTGGGAACAGAGGTATACGCCGTTATAAAATTTTGGAAGGTGGGCTAACAATGGATATTGCGCTTGTGCTAGATAAAATACGCCCTGGGGCAGCGTGGCGAATGTCGGATACCTACCCTAACCTCGTTGCTACATGGGGAGATAATCAGCAAACATGCCCGACTCTGCAAGAAATGGAAACGGCTTGGGCAGAAATGCAGGCAGGGCCGACATTGCAAGAAATCAAGGCTGCTAAACTACAGCAAATAGACTCTTGGACAGCCACCGCAATAACGAGCGGCTTTACATCGGCTACTACCGGCATAGTTGCCGCGTATGATAGTACGGAAGCCGACCAACAAAATATAATGCTTATGCTGCAAGCAGCACAGACTGCAGATTTTGCCACTCATCCGGTTTATCAGGGACAAATCCCGATTAGGGCAGTTCCTGAAAATCAGACCAGCAAGGTGGTATTACAGCATAATGCAGCACAGATGCAGCAATTAGTAATAGATATGGCGCTTCATATTGGGGAATGCAAGCGAAAGGGCTGGCAACTACAAGAAGCGGTTGCAGAAACCGAAACAGCAGAAGATTTGGAAGCTCTATATATAAAGATATAAAATTAATAAAAAATTAATGGATTTTTCACACAAATTAGAGTAATATGGAATAAAAAGTATAGAAAGGGAAATTGTGTAAATGATTAAAAGGCGATTATTCGCTATATCACTACTTTTCAATTTTTTATTCGTATCTTTAGCAGGATATACTTTTTATAAAAAAGGTGGTTTATCTTATATAACGAGCAAAGTTTATAAAGTAAGTTCGGAAAATAAGATTAATCAGCTTTCAAATTATCCATATCGGCTTGATCGGATAAGTCTTTTTGACAATCTTTCCGAAAAGAAAAACAGTATCATTTTTCTTGGGGATAGTATTACAGATGGTTGCGAATGGTCTGAGCTCTTCAATAACTCAAATATAGTCAATCGTGGGATAAATAGTGATACTACATACGGAATTTTAGAAAGAGTACATCAGATCGTCAAACTTAACCCCGAAAAAGTGTTTTTGATGATCGGTACTAATGATTTAAGAGAAGGAAGAACGATTGCTGACATAAGGAATGATTATGAAAAAATAGTGAAAGAATTTAGCGAAAAACTCCCGTCAGCAAGAATCTATGTGCAAAGTGTTATTCCAAGTAGTCAAGATAAGTATCCTGGACGTAGTCAACAAAGAATACACGACTTAAATAAAGAAATAAGGGAGTTAGCGGTTAAATATCATTTGACGTATATTGACTTATATACGGAGATGCTTTCTGATGATGGGAAGCTGGATCCAAATTTAACTAATGATGGGTTGCACCTTAATGGTAATGGATATATAGTATGGAAAAATATAATAAAAGATTATTTATAAAATAGACGCGCAATGCGTCTGTTTTTTATTTTGGAGGCGGGAGAGTTGGATTATAAAGATTTATTAGAAGCAATTGCAAAAGCTGGTCAGAGCCTGGCTGATACTTGGTTATTTAAAACTATCTTAGCGGTCATTGTGGCCTTGGTAACAAGTGTGCATGGTAGCGCATTACTTGCGTTTACAGTACTAATCTTCGTGGATCTTGTTACCAGGTGGATTGCGATTAGTTATAAGCATCTGCAGGACTGCAGTAAATCGTCTGATTTATTAAGTTGCATTGTAAATATACCAGCTGCATTTGACGCTGGATGGATCAATAGCGATGCTATGAAGCATCGATTTGCAGGTAAATTGATTCTATACTTGGTTTTAACAATTATGGCAGTAGATGCTGACTTTTTACTTGTCGCTGCAGGAGAAACGCCACTATTATTAAAGGTTGCGTGGGTGTATTTAGCAGCTACGGAAGCGATTAGCGTGTTAGAGAATTTAAGGGATGCAGGTGTCGAGCAGGCCAGTGGCTTGCTCGATTTTTTACGCAGCCGGTTAAGTGTATTGTTGGACAGATTAAAACAAAGTGAGGTGTATTGATGATGAAAGTATTTGTAAATCCCGGACATGCTCCCGGTGGTGATCCTGATCCGGGGGCAGTTGGTCCGTCCGGACTTCGAGAATCAGATGTAGCAGCTGACGTAGCTGTACAGGTAGTTAATTATCTTAATGGCGCAGGGTGCCAAGCAATAGCTTATCAATCCGACAGTCTGCAGGATATTTGTAACCAGGCTAATAGCTTGGGAGCTGATTTAATCGTCAGCATACATTGTAATTCGTTTTCGTCTGCTGCAGCCACTGGCATGGAGATATGGACCAGCAGAGGGCAAACTCGGGCCGATAGGCTGGCCACGTTGATTATGGCACAAATGGCCGGTGAATTTCCCACGCTGCCGGTTCGCAGCGAGTGGTCAGATGGTGATGTTGACAAGGAAGCCGGTTTATATGTACTTCAGAACACGGTTGCCCCTGCTGTGCTGGTGGAGCTGGCTTTTATCAGTAACCCGAATGAAGAAGCAATATTGGCCAGCGCAGAAGGCAAAAGAATGTTTGCTGCAGCCATTGCCAGGGGTGTAACTGATTATATCGTAGAGGTGGGAGCATGATTACTTTAAACTTGAACGGCAAACAATTACTGTGTATCGGCATTGCTGTACTACTACTGTGCGGCATTGTTGCCGGGGTCGTGTATTATCATAACGCCCAGGAGGCCAGGTATCAGCAAGCCGTATTGCTTACCCAGGATGCCATTAAAAATATTAACGTGTTGCAGAACCAGGTTCACATGAACCAGCAGAACGCCCTGGCGCTACAGGATAAACTTAACCAGGTGGAAGCCGGTAAAATTCAGCCGATTACGAATTATTACGTGGCAGCTCCTACGTAACGGCTGCAGCTGAGAAGGCACAGGAGCAAATAGAAAATAACGATCCTGCTCTGCCTCCACAAGCATTAGAGAAGACAGACAGGACCGTTGTCTCGCCAAATGAAGAACAGCAAAAGGTTGATGTTTACAAGCTTAATTTGTACCGGAATTGGTATATAGGAGCTGGCGTAGGCTGGCATAAGGGGGATTTTTATATCCCAGTAGCCGCACAGCGCAACTTTAGTAAGGACACAGCCATAGAGGCCCAGGCGCACGTAAACCCGGCTGACATTAAGGCTATAAACGGCGGTCAGGTAATGTATAAGCGTGCAGTAAATAAGGTGTTCTTTGGATTGTTTTGATCACTAGGTATCTTTAGGTTTGTTGTATAGTGTTTTATTTGTATGCTTGATAAGCGTAGTATAAAAGTGCAATTACCACAGGAATATAGGCTATGCAACAAGCGGAAAATTTTTTCATCGTTTCGGCTTAACCAAGAATACAAGGTACACAGGATAACAATGATCGGATAAAAAGATAAAAAAAAGAGTGCTAAGAATGCGAGAACGCCGAAGCCAGATGTATTGCCGAAGCCCAATACAAAAACAATAAAAGCTACATATAAATAGCGAACGAGTGTAAGGACTGAAAGAATATTACCAAGCAGTATCATATGTTTTAAGATAGGCATAAAATACCTCCTATTAATGCGCTGTTATGATTGTTATATTAATGCTTGGTTTAGAACCTTTTATTTTCCATTCTGAATTTAAACACGGGTATGGACAAAGAAAAAACCGCTCGTAAGCGTGAGCGGATAGCTTGGATTGTTGGTACTGCTGCAGGTGGGTATTTGCTAGCTCGTTAATTATTTGCTTGGTGGCCTCGGCTGCCGGGCTTTTTATTTTGGAGCTGTTACGAAATGCAGATGAAAATAAGTAGATTATGTACAGCAAATTTATTAGTAAGTTGTACGGATAAATAATGAGGCAGTTAAATCAATTTAATTTTAGGAGGAATATAAAATGGCAACATTAGGTCAGGAATTAACAGCCCCTGAGACCGGCTGGAAGAGGATAGATGATACTGATTCAAGATTTACCTTTATAGGTCAATCTTGGAACAGTTTTCCCTATGCTGGATTTTATGGAGGTACATCCCATACTAGCTATCCTAATGCAGACGAACTAAATATGCAGGTTAAGTTTAACTTTCTAGGTAGTAAGATAAGAGTAATCGCTCAAATGAACAATGAAAGTCCCAATGACATAAGGATTGAAATTGATGGCGTAATTGATAGTTATAGTCAACATGCGTCTAATAGTGGAGCCACTGGATTACAACGTTTAGTTTATGAAAATACAGAATTGGAAAATAAGGTTCATTCTGTGGTAATTACCAAAGTCACCGCCAGAATTATACACTTAGATGCTATCGATATTGACGAAGAGGGCAAACTTCTTCCATATAACCCAACGCCAGAAAACCCGGGCGAATCGGAACAGGCTTTACTCCGCGTCACAATGATCGATTCAAGTGAGCGCGAATATAAGCTGCTTATGGCCGAAATCAACAGTTTTGTGAATTGGTATGACCGTGAAGTAGGCACTGGCACTACCGTTTATGTGCTTAATAAAATGACAGGCAGTAAAGAGTATTTGGCCTTTGATAAGATCATAAGCTTTGAAGTGACAGAAATTAAGTAATATGTCACCGCCCCCGGACTCGGTTAGGGGCTTTAAATGAAGAACTAGGAGGAATGTATAATGGCAACAGTAGGACAACAATTATCAGCACCAGAGGCTGGGTGGAAACGTTATGAACAGAATGTATCGCAGATATCATACGTAGGGAGTAAATGGACCAATACGTCTAGCCATGGTTCAGGCGGGTCATCTAAATATACAAGCAAAACAGGGGACTATGCCGAGTTTATAGTTTACGGAACCAAATTTAGGATTATCAGTACTGGCCTTGAGTACTATACAGGGACCGCGACAGTGTATATTGATAATGTAGCGATGGGAACGTATAGTACTGCCAGCACCGATTCCCCTGTTTTAGTCTTTGAAAAAACAAATCTTACACTAAAAGATCACCATGTAAAGCTAGTAGCTACAGATGTTGATGGTATTCATCTTATGATGGTAGATGCATTTGATATCGATGATATAGGAGAGCTAAAACCTTATCTACCGATGATCATTGGAGCGCCAGTTAATTTAATTGCTACTGCTGGGACTTCTCAGGTAACGTTGTCTTGGGATGCGGTTACGGATGCACCTGGCTATAATGTAAAAAGAGCCACCATAGCAGGTGGCCCCTATACTATTATTGCTAACAATGTTGCAACAACTAGCTATGTTGATACTGATGTAGTCAACGGTACCACCTACTACTATGTTGTAACGGCAATTACTGCTGATGGTGAAAGCGCCAATTCAAACGAAGCTTCTGCGACGCCGACAGCTCCAACAGCTGAAGAAGGAGAAGCAGTATTGCGAGTCACTATGATCGATTCTAGCGAGCGGGAGTACAAAGTCTCTAAGGCTACTGCAAATGACTTTGCGACTTGGTGCAATCGAACTATTGGAACTGGCAACTCATGCTATGTTTTTGATAAAGGTATTCAAGACAGCAAAGAGTATCTGTTTTACGAAAAAATCATCAGCTTTGAAGTGATTCCATTAACATAGTATCATCATGACTACAACTACCACGGGCGTTGTTACGGTGGGCAGTAGTGTACATAGGCCCCAGACTTCGGTCTGGGGCCTATGTTTTTTATCTACTTGCAGATTTAATGCAGATGTATCATTTTAAATTCAGCAGGCGTTAGGCAAAAGAAATACCGCCTTTTTGGCGGTAATAAAATTTATATGGCTGTCTATATTAGAAAAATATTAAGCATTTGAGTATCTATTTGATTATGGATATATCTATAAGAGCCATGACTGAGCCAACTGTCATAAGTATTCAATAGACCGCTAAATAGATTTTTCTTATTTTTCACGTCAATTATTTTTAAATGTACATATGGCATAAACGTTGAGTGTGCTTGTATGGTTATAGCTACTACATAATCAGCACTATCTTGATATACTGACAAGATATCATCACGTTCTGCGCTGGAAAAATCCCGAAAACCCGCAAGTACCATCTTATCAATGTGCCTTTGATCATGATAGATATTATATTTGGGGGAGTATTTTTCTATTATGTCGCCAAGTATAATAGCTCTATTTTTTTGCTTTGCGCTTTGTGATTTTGGCCAACTTGAATTATCAATGTAAATAACAGAGATAGATGGTTTTTGTAGATCTGTAGTAGGGTCTTGTAGTACAGGAGTAGTTTCTTGAATTTCGGCTGCTAAAGCAACTGAGCATGAGAGCATAAGTAAAAGAATAAAAAATAATATTTTCTTCAAATTAATAACCTCCTATTTGCTGCTTTATTACAGATACTACATTTTGGGAATTTAATCCTGCTAGCGTGAAGCGTCTTTTATTAGTGCAATCTTACACGCCGAAGAAATGGACAAAGAAAAAATCCGCTCACAAGCGGGAGCGGATAGGCAGGATTATTGGTACTGCTGCAGGTGGGTATTTGCTTACTAGATAGTGTTACTCTGATTACAAAAATCTAATTTAGGGGAAAATAATTTAATAAAATTGTATTTAATTGCTTATTTAATTCTCCGTAACAACCCTTTAAAGACGCTGAATTTTTGGGAAGATAAAAAAGCCTTCCGCTATAAAGATATTTATCACTTTTGACGTCAATAATTCTTAGTTGCATTGCTGTCCTGTCTCTCATTGGTGCATAAAAAGTCGTGAGAGGCAATACATCAATTACGACTATGTAGTCGGTCGGGGTATCACTAAAGGAATTAATAATATCTCTACGCTCAACTATTGATAATTCTTGAATTCCAGATTTATTGATTAGTTGAATATGTTTGTCGTCTAATAACATAGTGTATTTTGGCGAAAAATTTTCAATAGTTAAACCTAATATTTGCGTTTTAGCAAGTTGCTTAGTTTTAATGTCCGTATCGAGGATAGTGTCAGAATACAAAATGGAAATGGTAGTTTTTGATGATGGCTGTTCAGGTAATTTACTAGCAAAGCAAGTACTAACTAAAACGAACATAGTGATGATTAGGAGTAATGTTCTTTTCAAATTAAATGCCTCCTCAAGTTTTTACCGTTAAGTATAACATACAGTATATTCCAGATAAAAGTACTGGTTTAATCATCGCCCCGGACTTCTGAACTGCACCCCTTATGTTAGACAGTATGATATACTGACCAACATAAGGGGTGCAGTTCAATCGGTTCGGGGCTTTTTTATTTGTCTTATTTAAACATTCAGGACAATTATCTTAGACAAATAGGTGGAAATACTCAAGGGTTTGAGGGAATGATTTGCAGAATGTGATAAAATGCTACGTACTAAAAAACGGAGGATTGAATTAATGGCTAAAATGGTAGAAATCGTCGCAGGATTTATTGCGGTATATTTTATCACCGGAATGCTATCTCTTTTTTATTATAGCTTTTTTAAAAAAGGAAACTGGAAAAAAGCCCTTATACATGTTGGGATTTCTGTGTTCCTCTTGTTGTTTACTATTGCTTTTTCTTTCGGGCTTGGGAATGACGTGTAATTAAAGGCATACATGTTCTGTTTGAATAAAATACGTGTCGGCTAATAGCCGGGGTATGTCTGCTCATCCTTCGGGGTGGGCGGTTTATCTTTGATAAAATTGAGCAAGTAACACGAATATAGGCTTACGAATAAAAGAAGTTAATATCGGTAGAGGGCTATGAAATGTTTGGGGTGATAATAGATTTTTTTAGTTTATCATTTTAATTAGTAGCTTATTTATTCTTTTATTCCCGGACCTTTGGGAGCTATTCTACTTGCTGACGAGCTAGCCACTCCACCCGAATGGTTTTATTTGTCCAATAAAGACTGGGTTCTATACGGACTTTGCGATGATGCATATAGCTAAATATATGTATGTCGGAGGAAAAGACGGCGCATTATAAGAACTCAAACCCATATCTAACCTTACATACTAAATATTACATTATCATTTCTAAATAAAAACAAAAGTTTGTGAAATATATTAAATTAGTACAAGAACTTAAAAAAGAGGAGGAGACTGATTGAAAAAAGTAGTTCGCAATATATTTATGGGGTTTCTTGGCACTACTATTGGATTATATATGATGGTAACACCTGCGTCGGTTTNNACACCGCTGGCAAGATAAATAATTTGACAGCGCAAAACAATCAATCTCCTTCAGTCAGCCAAGTCACGCAAGATCCGGTGGCGGTGGTTAAGGCTTCCGCAGGTAAGCTGGGGTTCAATGCCAAAAAGGATTCATTTTCCTTGGCTAGCAAATCTGCCAACCAGGCAGTTGTTTCTGTACGGCATGAAAAAACAATATATAATGTTACCCTTAAATTAAACAGTGCTAATTCTAAATGGGTCATCACGTCCGTTAACAAAGCAAAGGGTGCAGAATCCAATTCTTCAGCCAACAATAATGGTAATGTAAATAGCGGCAGCAGCACTACTACAGGAACAACCAGTAGTAGTACGAGTTCTGCCAATGTAGCCACTGCTGAGAAAAACGCAGTTGAATTGATGAATGCCGATCGTCGTGCAAACGGGTTGTCGGATCTAAAGGTGAGCTCTTCAGTGACTGCAGTCGCCCGCAGTCATGCTCAAGATATGGTTAACCGTAAATTTTTCTCGCATAGCAACCCGGATGGAAAAACACCTTCCGACCGTTTAAAAGCTGCCGGCATTTCTTATAGTGCCGTGGGTGAAAACATTGCGGAAAATACAAGTGTTCAGGCCGCAGAAACCTCTTTTATGAATAGCTCAGGTCACCGCGCCAATATATTGAATTCGAATTATACCACGGTAGGCATTGGCGTTGCTTATGACAGTGCGGGAAATGTGTACGTGGTTCAAGACTTTATCAAGTAAATCAATTTTTATCCAGCCGCACCTCCGAGGTGCGGTTTTTTGTATTATATTACCACTTTACAATGCAGAACATTTGTTCTGAAGTGAACAAAACATGTGTTTTTTAAAAGGGGTAATAAAATGGCTAAAACATTTATAGAAGTAATAGCAGAGCACAGCCGCGACGGTAAATTAAAACATTGTCCATAACATGGGAAGAAGGGCGAGTATTCAGTGTTGACCGGATACTGGTTACTCAAATAGCAGCAACACCAAAAACGAGCGGTAAGGGCCTGCGCTATACTTGCAAAATACACGGCAAACAGGTATACCTGTTCCGCGATAGTGGGCAATGGTACATAGAAAACTGAAGCACCGTCTAACCTTAATTGGTAGGGCGGTGCTTTTGACCTGAGAGAATTTATTGCTTTATAAATCTAAGAAAACTGAAGTTGCACTAGTGCCGGTTATATATAAGATTTCTTCTATTTTAACTCCATCTTTTTTATAAACAGTTCTTGTTCTTATTGAGGAAAACGGTGGTTCAGTATCAGTATAGAAAAAATCACCAATAGTATCATTAAGTACGCGATACTCACCAATAGGAGTAACATAGATTTTAGTTTCGCCATTTATTACTTTAGTTTCATGAACAGTTTCAAACCCATCGACCATAGCATCCTCGATAGTTTCTGTTAATGTTGTCATTGTATCAAAACCCCTTCCTTTCTATATGCGCTTAATATATAAACTTTAATAATACTAATAATACTCACTTCAAAATACCATATTGTTCCATGATATTCCTTCTTTATAAGAATATAAGTAAAAGATGTATTTATAAAAAAATGTGTTGGTATTCTAAGAAGTCAGAGGTCTGAGTGCCTCCTAGCCTTACCAATAAAGATGCGGGTTTGCAGAGGTTTTCTGTGAACCCGCGTCTTTGTACTTTATAATCCCTTTTCTAATCAATACAGTGCCGAATGTTTCCGGTCAGCCTGATGTCAAGCTTAGAGGAAACGGCGAACTACGTTTTTCTACAACGTCAACCGCCCGTATTGATGTAACAGAAATGGCAAACGCTCAGGCGAGACTAATCGCTAACCAGGAGCTGGAGAAGCAGGCTGTTGTGCATAAAAAAGAAATGGACAAAGAAAAATCCGCTCGGAAGTGTGAGCGGATAGTTTGGATTATAGGTACTGCTGCAGGTGGGTATTTGCTTACCCGTTAATTACTGCCCCGGGCTTCGGTCTGGGGCTTTTTTATTTTTGCAAAAAAACTCAATTTCAAATAATTGGTAGGAAAAGGTAACTTATTCTCGAAGAATGATAACAAGATTTACTGAAAAGGAGCATGTATATGGATATTACTCCTTCAGTTCAAGATTTTTTTAGAGAGCAAAATGTAGAAATTATTTTATTTCCATCAAATCAGACTAGAGCATTTGCAAAACTTGAATTGTTTATTGAATTTATAACAGAAGAAAAAGCTTTTTGGGATGAGTGTCAAACCGGAAGTTTAAATGAAATTAGAAAGTATTTTATTGGAATTTATAATTGGTTAGGTCGTAATAATGAGGACGAAGGTCAAACAATAAAAAATTTGAAAGAAGCTATATATCTGGCCCGAGTCAATAGAAGTCCTTGTATTTACTCTACAACGAAGGAGGGTAAATTATTAAAAAAGATTTACAAACAATCTTCTTCTCAAGCAGAACATGCTTTTAATTACTTAATAAATAAAGCTGTTGGCAATTTTAGTTATGACGCCTTTTTAGGTGTCATGTATGCTTATAATCATAAAGACAAAGGTAAAATTAATGAGAAAAATATAGATGCTGAAAAAGAGGCATTATCTGATTTAAGTACTACTTTTAATGAACAATTAAATACCTTAAGCAAGAATTCTTTTCTCGATCGCTCCAAATCAAGAATGCCGCCCTTTGAGGCGGGTATAGTTTCACTTTTTCTTTTGGTTACTGTGGTCTAGTTGGATAAAATAATCCATACTCTCCGTAACACTTGAATTAGAGGACCATTAGATGAACTTTATGCTTACACGAGGCTAGCTTGATGGAAGGAAGATAGGATTATTTCTTTGGGTTATCGTAATCTTCTTTTGGAAGGTGTACCGGCTTGGAAGTTGGTTGACAGATCGGTTTAAAGAATTGTCGATTTGCTGAGTGCCCTTGATATGAGGTTTGGGTTTGCAGGCATTGAAGGAGTATCCATCTACAAAATATTGCTCGTGCTAAAAATGTAATAAAATTATTGAAGTAATTCCAGTGTATTAACCGCACTTCACCCACTAGTACAAAAAGCGGGATGATAGCAAACGCATAAATACCACCTGCTATCACACTGTACATCAGAAATTTATTCCAACTGTCCGAATACTGATAAACAAGCATCAGCGCAATCGGAGCAAGTGTTAAGTGAAATGGAAAAAATGCAGGGCTGAATGGCAAGATTTTTACAGTGTACTGCCAAAGGACTAAGTTTTCAGCAATTAAATCAATGAAGGCGGACATAACTGCTATTAGCGATCCGAATAAAAGTAACTCTACAAGTTTTGATTTTTCGAGGAGTTTCCACCAGATGAAATAACTCGTTACGAGAAAGAGCACGCTAAACCACCAAGTAAAAGAGAAAAGTTCTGTAGTAAGCCAGGTTGAATAGAGCTGTTGCCATAGATCTATTTTGGTAGAGGCTATCATCTCGTGATTTGTCATACCGTACCTCCTTATTTATTACAGTTTATCCTCTCAAAGCAAATCAATTCATAACTAAACATCAAGCAAGGTGATTTCATTGCTTTCTTTGTCAACTTCATCGAGGACAAAGGGAGGCATAGACTGCCCTATAACCCATTTCGGGAGGGATTGGCATGCAGATTGAGATAGATAAAGTAGAAGAATCGCTAGGTCTGATCTGTGGGGAACCGGGCTGCGAGGGTACTGGGATGTGCTGTGATTGGGTATAGTCAGACGTCGAGGAAATTTGTATATGAGATTAAGAAAAAGGGCAATAAGGATTATTGCTGTGTCGTTGTTTGGGGTAGCCGCGTTTAGAAGCGATATGGGTGTTTATTTTTGCAGGAATATATTATCAAGTGAAGAACTTTATTAGATTTAATACGTAAATACGAATTGGATGATGATTTAATTTAAGAGGGTCTGAGGTAAAAGTAATGAAGCCAATACAAATTATTGATCGTATCAGCTATATTGCATTTGCTAACTTTTTCTTATTTATGGTTATGAGTGTAGTCATTGGTGGCGATGCATTAAGCGGTTTCGTTAAAGACGAAGAATACTTTGTTTCTGATTATGGCGAATATGCTCAAGTTGATATCTTTACCTGGTATTTAAGCAGAACATTAGGCCTAGGTGCGTTGGTATTTATGCCGTTAGCAATCACTTTGAAGTTCAGTCANNAAAAAATGCCGAAATAGCGAAAGTCAATAAAAAATTACACCAATCAAATACAATGATTGGTGTAATTTTTTATGCTATTGAGTAATCACTGTTTCCAAGTTTTCGTAGGAGTTAAATTTATGTAGAGAATACAATTCAGATTTGAGTATACTCCTAAAGGCCACATCAGACCATTGTCAATACACCTTCTCAGCGACGTTTAAAAAACCATTTAACCATCTTTTGGTTCAACCAAAAGACAAGTGTGATACTGATAAAAGTCCAATACCACTGCCAGCCTGAATATTTAATAAGCAGGGTATATTGCTCAAGAAAGACTTCAATCCCTGTGATCAGTAAGCTGATGCCTGTAAAATACATTGATTTTACTAACCTTGCTGCTTGCCACGGATAGTAATTATTTACGTGTACGCATAGTACCGGCAAAACCATATATTCAAAAATAAAGCTAGTTCTGTTGACAGTTGCTAGCTCCCTGGCAGGATACTCCAGTAGCCCCAACTCCACCGCCGAGAGGCCGAGTATCCAGGTGGGAAACTGCACAAAAAGTATAATAAACTGCAGCTCCAGGCGCTTGTTTTTTGGAGTAAACGCGAGAGATAGTAGTGAGACCACGACTGCTGTTGCGAGAAATTTACCCTCCAGTGTCATTGCTGATCTGACCTCAGCTTTGCCAACTGGCTAAAATACCAATCCGCATAGATACGTTTTAAAAAATAGGATATGATAAAAAAAGGAACTGCCTTGTAACCTGAAAACGTAATATAGAGTAATAAATCAGTATATTTTTGCACAGCGACATGTACGAGGATGATGGCGCCCGTAAAAGCTAGAGTGTAAGCGATCTGGGCGAAATGGTTTCTACTTCGGGGATAGTGCCAATAATACGCAACAAATGCTGTAGGAAAGAAGATAAAAGATAGTAGAAAATTACTGTCGGTGGCTTTTGGGAACAGCCGAACCGGACTTTCGAGGATGCCCGAATATACTGCCAAGATTGTTGTTGGCCAAGTCACCGTTTGATCCAAAGTAAAAAGGAATAAGCTCTCGCGGGGCTTATCAGGTCGGCCCAGCACTGTTACTAGTAAAATACTGGCTATTGCCAGAGCGACCATCATCCAATATTCTCTGCTGATAGTCGATTCCTCCTCGTCTTACTACGCTTACATCATAGTGTTTACCTATCATTTCAACTACATACTGCCATTAAATCCGAGGATGGAAGCTATCATTTGAGGCGGAAGATTTAAGTTGTTATTTGTTAAGAGAATAAAGTTACAGAGCTAAAGGCCTGGTTAATGCTAAGCTAATTCAGTGCTCTTTAATGAGCTATTATCGTNNAGGTAAATTTAAAAATCCAAATTGCGCCTATAAGGTACTAGCAGCTTTAGGCAGCCGACGGTGACGGATAGAAGTTGAACAAACACAATTTGAATGAACTACTAAGTTTTGAAGAACCAGCGATAGTACACTCCCATAGTAGTGTGCCCAACTATTAGAGTTTGGAGTTGAAGGCTGGTAGGCGGCATATCTTGTCTGGGATGATGGCTGGAAAATAGATAGACTAAGGAATGAAAGTCAAGTGCCTAAGTCAGCAAATGACCTTCCAGGTTTCCTTAGCCTAGATTAATTATATAAGGTGCAAACATTTATTATACCAAAGAAGAGAATGCGAAAGCCTTTAGGCAGTTAGAGGTGATACTTGCTGCATTTACCTTTGTATAGCGTATCAAGAGTGGCCCGGAAACGTAAGCCTTGTTTGCCATAGATTAAGCCCATTATAGGCATGTTAAAAATCATCTTTATTATCTTCAAGCGGTTTGTTGGCAGCGGGTTGAAGACTTGATGAAATACTTAACTTTTTGAACGGACTAGCATCGCCTTCCTGCCAAAGCTGATACCAATATAAGAGAACGGCACTTCCAGTAGCTACAAGGAACAATTGAAGATTACTTATATTCTGCATTTGTAAAATGCCTCTATTGACAAGCCAATTATTTAAAGGAAATGTGAGGATTAAATCAATAACTGCATTTATGGCAAGAAATAGCCAGAACCGGTTGTATGTGTACTTAAAAATCCAGATTATTCCAATAAGGAAAGAGCCGTAAATAAATATCGGCATATTAATAAATGGGAAAACTGTTTCCTTAGTCAACCACCAATTCAAAGTGACGCCTGCTTCTACTACAATGGTAGAAATTAAGGCTCCAAACAAGGCGACAGGCATATNNATACCGTTTAAGTTCTGCCTTCTGTAGAAAAATAACAGATAGCCAAGAAATAACGAAACTTGCCATAATAAGACTTGATTACTCATCTAAATCAACCCAATCAAAGTTATTTTATTTTAAGTGTTGGTTTGTTTTGTGATAAATATACAATTCAAAAAACTTTCAGCCAGAACGGAGATTACAAAGTACGGTGCAGTTACTTCCAGGCAGTTGAGAAAGGTCTACGACACTATATTATACCATCTGGGATGTTAGCCTAGAATGTCCTACGTAGTTGATCAAAGTATTCTCGCCAGTAAGCGGGATAATTTTCTCTCCTCGCTTCGGCGGTCTTTTTATTTTTATTAATTAGAACAATATCAGAACTTCATCCTTGGGCGGCGTTTTTAGTTCAGCGCATAACGTTTGCTTCTAGTCTAGCATATGCTATAAGTGGCAGCATCTGGCAAATAATAAGAGAGGAGTTTCTACGAGTATTGCACTATAAATTCAGTTTCATGCTAACTGGTAAATGTAAACTAATTAGGTGTTGATTAATAATCATAATTTTGACATTCTGATCAATTGTTGATAAAATATAGTACAGTTAAATATGATTTAAATCGGTTGGACAGGAAACTGTTTTCAAGTTGTCTGGGCACTCAGGGGGGAGTACCCAGACTTGTTGAAAGCAGTTTTCTTTTTTAATTTAAAAGAGCTGGAACAATGTACCAAGAGTAGTCGCTTAAAATTAGGAGGATTGTATGCTATGTTACTGTTTGCGGAAATATTGATCATATTGATAGCAACTAAATTAGGTGGTGCATTCAGTGTTAAACTAGGGCAGCCGGCAGTATTGGGCAAGCTTGTTAGTGGGATTGTTATCGGACCGGCTGTATTAGGTTGGATCGCTCCCTCTGAAATGATTACGCAGATTAGCGAGATTGGTGTTTTATTATTAATGTTTATTGCCGGTTTAGAAACAGATATTAAAGCACTAAATGAAAATCGTAATTCGTCTATTGCCGTTGCCGTAGGTGGAGTAGTGGCGCCATTATTTGTTGGGTATTTATCAGGCTTAGTAATTGGTATGGAGCAAAGCAATGCGTTATTTTTAGGCCTATTACTTTCAGCTACTTCTGTGAGCATTTCTGCACAGACACTCAAGGAACTCGGACAGTTAAAAAGCAGAGAAGGCACAACTATATTAGGTGCAGCTGTGCTAGACGATGTTTTAGTGGTTATCGTGCTAGCGGTTATGATGAGTTTACTCACTGCGGAGCAGGTAAGTCTCAGCTTAATTATCGGCAAGAAATTTTTATTCTTTGCTGCAATTGTGCTGCTTGGTTGGAAGGGTGTACCACGGGTACTGAAACTATTAGCTCCGCTGCCGGTATCTGAAACAGTTATTAGCGCAGCTTTAATCATTTGCTTCTTTTTTGCCTATTTGGCTGAAACTCTTGGCGTAGCTGGAATCATTGGATCATTTGCTGCCGGAATAGCTATTTCTCAAACAAAGTTTAAACATCGAGTAGAGCATAAAATTGAACCTATCGCATATGCGTTCTTTGTGCCGGTATTCTTTGTTAGTATAGGCCTTTCTGTTTCCTTTGCCGGGACTGGCAGCCAAATGGGAATAATTTTAGGGCTTACCATAGTCGCTATTGTAACCAAGTTATTTGGCTCAGGGATTGGGGCAAGACTAACAGGTTTTAACAATGGATCTTCACTGCGCGTTGGGGCAGGGATGATATCACGTGGAGAGGTAGCGTTAATTATTGCTGCTATTGGTCTAGAATCGAACTTACTAAAAGCAGAGCTTTTTACAGCTATCGTTATTGTTGTTATACTAACAACGTTAGTCACGCCTCCGATGTTGAAAGTATTGTTCGCAGATAAACGTCAACATGTCAATGACATCGAGTAAGTGCCGTAACATCGCCCCAGACTTCTAGTCTGGGGATTTTTTGTTTCTATCACCTTTTATACCCAAGTAACATATTATGTAATATAAGGAGGTGTTATTTAATGTCAGATAGACTTTGCAATCAGGACGATAATAGACTTAGCGCCAGGGTAGAAAGATTAGAAGATGAAGTCGATCAACTACAAAGACAAGTACGCGAGCTTCAATTATTAGTTCGTCAGCTAGTAGCACAAGAAAGTTGTCTCAGCTAATATCAGCTTTATACACCAGTACCATCTGATGATTGATGCTTATTTGCCCGGTGGTCATATACCACCGGGCTATTTTAATTGTATTGACGGCTGAACTTTACTTAAAAGGAAAATTCATTGTATAATAATTACTCAGGTAAGGATATTGCATATCGCAATGCTATTACAGTACAGAAAAAGGAGCAACGATGGATACGCTAATTGGCTCAGATTATAAAAATATTAAACCGCTGTTTTCTATTAATGATATAAGAGCAATCTTTCCAACCGGTAAGGCGAATACTGAAAGTTGGCTTTTTCTATCCACTAGTGGAATCAATGGAACATACATAACGTTAGATGATATTGAAAAAGGCAAGGCTAATGGAATAACAATACTCATTATTCAGCCACGTTTAGTTTGTATTCATCAAGGGCATATCGAAATAGGCATAGAAGATATACCGTATTTACGTAAATTAGTTGCTTCAACAATAAAAGCAATATCTATCTCCCAAACAGGAAATTTAGAGAAACAAGAAAGCTAGCAATAGCTATCCCAGTCCCAGACTTTTGTCTGGGACTTTTTTCAAAACGCAGTAATTAGCCGCCAGGGTTAACCCTGGCGGCTAATTATTATATGGCGTCTATAAGTCTTCGGATGTTGCATATATTTGTCTTAAATGATTCTATTATAAAACAAAACTGTTGTAGATTTAATGTTTAAGGAGAGGATTGTAAATGAAAGGGATTGATGTAAGTTATCATAATGGTAATATTGATTGGCAGTCCGTAATAGCTGCCGGATGTGAATTTGTCATAATCAGGCTTGGTTATGGTAAGCGTCATTTAGATATCAAGTTTGTTGATAATGTAAATGAAGCCTTACGAGCTGGGTTGAAAATTGGTGTGTATTATTACAGTTATGCTCTTGATGTTGAAGCTGCAAAAGCAGAAGCGCAGTTTGTACATGAAATCCTACAAAAGCATGGAGTTAATCCTGAGCTTGGCATCTGGTTCGACATGGAAGATGCAGATAGCTACAAGGCACGCAATGGGATGCCGGACAAGCAGACTATTACTGCAATGTGCTCTGCATTTATTTGCACGCTCAATGATATTGGCTATTCCTATGTCGGTATTTATGCCTCGTATTCATGGCTGACAGAAGTAATTGATACGACGCAGCTTGCCGATTATGTACCGTATTGGAATGCTCAATGGGGAAGCTGCAATGGTTTTTCTCGGGCGAGAATGTGGCAATTTACAGATAGCTTAATGATTAACAACCATAAATTTGATGGAAATGTGTATTATAGATAGAAAGTGTTCCTTCCTTTCAGTTGTTTTTCAGACTCGGGTTGTATACTGAGTTTGTATAGGAATTTACGTAACTTTAACTATAAAGCAGCCCGCTGCTTTATGATAAGGCACACGTAAGAGGAGGATTTATGTCATATACAAATTCATTAGAAACGACTAAAGATGACCGGATACCTCTAGCAATTATTATATTGGAAGTGGTTTTGTTTGCAGTTTTTGTTTTTAAAATGTTTGACGGTTGAATGGGTATCATCTTATACCTAGATGCAGTCCGTGTATTTGAAACTTAATTGAACTTATTATTATATACGGCATGATCCGGTTATGGATACTTCTACCTACTGGTAGTTAGTTTTTTTGTCACCTCAAAAGACTGTAAAACATATTATGTAAAAACAGGAGGTGTAAATGATGTCTGATGAAACTCGTGATCTTATTAGCTCATTTAAGAAACGGTTAGAAAGATTAGAAAATCAAATAGCAGAAATAGATAGAAATGTCGATGAAATTCTCCAACTGGCTCGTAAAAGAGAAGAGGAGGATTAATGCTTTTATTTCCCTGGCTCCGCAATTGCGGGGCTTTTTTATTCTAGAAAAATCTACATGCGCCGAACGATATCTTTTTGCATACGATAGTTAGCAAAGCACCTTTATCAGAGGAGGTCTTAAGATGTACGGTGGTTGTAAATGCCATAATAATTGTTTTCCTGATAACAGGACAGGGATCGTAGTTCTATTTATTATTGCTTTTTTATTGTTTTTCTGGTGTCCTGATGATTGCTGTTTTAATTACAATTAATCGTTGCTGAAAGCTTTTGTTCAATTCCAGCTACGAAAAAGTAATGGGTGGTAATCAAACAAACCGCTGGTCTTTTAGCGATATTTTTTGCTGTCAGATATTTTATTTTGATGAATTGTAATAATCTCCAATAAAATATGATATAATAAACTATGTTGATATAAAGACTTAACAATATTTTATGTGAGGTGAAGCTGGCTAACGAGAGAGAAAAATGAAGTGAGGGAAATGAAATGATCAATCCACCGTTAGATGTCTTGTTAGACAAAGTTGGCGACAAATATACTCTTTCTGTTTTTGCAGCAAAACGGGCACGCGAAATATTAAGTTCTGGTGAAATGGTAGTAGATGGGAAACCAAAGAAACCCGTAAGTGCTGCTTTAGGGGAAATTGCTTCTGGAAAAATAAGCTTTCAACGAAGTAAGGGTGGAATTAAATAATTATCATCGCGGGGTGGAGCAGCTGGCANNAAGGCTCTTTATTCTATTGAATTTATGTTCTCGCGTCATAATGTGGTTACTGGATGCATATCGTTTATAGAAAATATGTACGGAGGTGCCCCATGATGTTAGAAACCCTGATCAGCTGCGCTAATTTAGCAGTTCAAATATATAGAGCATGGAAAGATTATGGGGATACAGGCAGTAATACTATCTCTGAAAACGAAAAAAAATTTGTAAATACTGTTATGGATAATTCTCCTGCTATTACAGAACAATTATTAAGCCTTGAGCGGACCTTTGTTCAAAAAGGTGATCTTGAATCAGCGCAAAGAGTTAATCAACTGATTGATGAACGATTGAGAATAACAGAAGAATCTTATATAATATTAAGTTCTTATTTGGCAAGTGATGAATTTTATAAAAAATTATAGGGATAACGTAAAAAACAACAGCGAGAGCATTCCGATCCGCTCTCGCTGTTGCCGCCACTTCCCAGCACTGCTGCGTCACCACACGCAACAGCTCCCCACATAAAGATACACTATTTTTATGTAAAAAGCAAATTTTATAAGATGAAAATTTCAAAAGCTGTAATATCTCGAAGGAGTTCTATATTCGATCTTAATTGTATATATATTTACCAGCAAATTAGGGGGGCTAGAATGTGTGGCTTGATGGATCGGATGTTCCTAAATTGGCAGTTATTGTTATTGGAATAACTGCCTTATGTATATACTGGATTATGCATTCTGACCGTTCATAACATTGTTATACCATATCACACTATCCGGCGGCTAAGGCTGCCGGTTTTTTTCTTTCTTCCATCCAGTACCCCGGTAAAAAGAATGCTAAAATTTCTATATATATATAGAAGGGAATGTTAAGTTTAGGTTAAGTTTGTGATTCCTCATCCGCTAAATAGAAGCTTTTATACTAAGAAATAAGCTTTACTGCTAGAAGGAATTAATTGTAAAATATAGAATAATTTACAGAAAGTTGCGAATTAATGCTGGCAGTTTGAACAGTAGAAGGCATTGCGGCCACCGACGCGCTGCGTTTGGATTGGCAGGCCGCATTCGTAGCAAGGCCCATCTGTCCGGTATGCAACTTTAAGATACGGGACATAGCCGCCAGTCAGCGTATCACTTCGCGAGTATTTACGATCATAAACACCTCCGCGGTATATTGCTTGGTTCAATATGCTTCGCAAACAATGATAGATATGGCTAAGCTCTTCATCCGTCATTTCCTTGACTTTACGGGTTGGTAGTATTCGACTGCAAAATAAGACTTCATTCGAGTAAACGTTGCCAATACCAGCGATAAGTTTTTGGTCCATCAGCAGTGGTTTAATCATTCCCTTGCGTGTTCTAAGTAATGCTAAAAAATGAGAAGCAGTGAAATCCTCAGATAACGGCTCGGGTCCAATATTACTCACATCATCAATTGTTCGCCAATCTGTTGTGGGAAATAAATGAATATATCCCAGATTAATCTTAAAAAAAGCCAGCGTTTTGTCGGTAGACAAGCAAAGAGCTACTGACGCATGCGATAAATCCGGATCATCACTCTTTAACAATTGTACATAGCCTTCCAACATGAAGTGAATGGTGATCGTGTGATGATTGGAGAGTGTCAACAGGATTATTTTTGCACGCCTGCCGACAGCTGAGATTGATTGTCCAGAGACCAGGCTAATAAATGATTCAGAAGCGATATTTAAACATTTTGCGCGGTTAATGGTAATACCAGTGATGGGTGAGTTGAGGACTGAATCACGTAAATGAGTGCATACAGTTTCAATTTCCGGTATTTCGGGCAAGTCAAATCATTCCTTATTTATCATTTTTGTTTAGTATTTACCCGATCTATCAATAAAATTAAGCGAGTTTTGGAAGTAAGAATACGAGGGATGTGATAAGATGGAGCAAAATGGTGTATTAGAATGTTTTATGCGAACTGCCAAGTATATCCCACAGTTGGTTAGCGGTAAAGTCGGTATAGTTATCAGCAATAGAGAAAAATGGCTATTATCGCTCTCAATTCCGGAGATTGCGAATCAGGTAGTGGTAGGGGATCCGATTAAAGACGGGTCGGCAGTATACCAGGCAATGAAGAAAAAGCAGCGTGTAGTGGTAGAAGTACCGAAAGAAGTGTATGGTATTCCCTATATTGCAATCAGTATGCCAATTGTTGATGATAACGGCCTGGTAATTGGTGCGGTTGCCGTTCATGAGTCCCTCGAGAGAAAGGAANNTCAGCCGGAGAGCTTTCATCCTCAACCCAAGCAATTTTAGCACAGGCCCAGGAGCTTGCAGCAAGCGGAAGTTTCCTTAAAGATCTTGCAATACAAGCTAATAAAGAAGTCAGTGAAACAGATAATGTTGTTGCATTTATCAAAAACGTAGCGAAGCAAACAAATCTGCTGGGGTTAAACGCAGCAATTGAAGCTGCTAGAGTAGGAGATCAAGGCAGGGGCTTTGGTGTTGTAGCTGATGAAGTTAGGAAGCTCGCAATTGATAGCGCGGGTTCCGCCAGTCAAATAACCGGTACATTAGGAAAAATAAACGAATCTATCAAAAAAATTGTTATAGAAATTGAGCAAGTTGACGCAGTTTCTCAGCACCAGGCCGATACAATTCAGCAGCTAACTGCTCACAGTCAGGAATTAATCGCGATGTCAGAACAGCTTACTAAATTAGCAGCCGATTTGAATAAACAGTAATCCGAAAACCTGCACGCTATAAGGCGGCAGGTTTTTTACTTATCAAGCGTAAGAGAATGTGTAGATTTATGAATAAAAAATTTTAAACTGTAGATTAATTGTGATACAATAATAGATGTTTTGTTATAATTCGCCTATTGTGATAAGAGGAAATCTTTGAAAGGCGAAAAAGAGGCATTTTTTTGCGACCGCCAAGAATTCTTTTTCTTACAGCACCAATAGGAGCAGGTCATACACGCGCTGCGCAAGCAGTGAATAAGGCAATGGGCAGGCTTTATCCCGGGTGTGAAATGCGTATTGCCAATATATTTGATTTCTTTCATCCAGCCATAGGGAAAACAATTTTGGGAATTTATTTAAAAATATTGAGTGTTGTACCCAGCCTTTACGGATCGATGTATGGTTGGGGAAATGACAGCCGGTGGGCATTACGGGCAAGAGAATTGATTAATTCCTATCTCGCCGAACGAATGAGACGTTTTATTATGGAATATAACCCAACCGCTATTGTCTGTACTCATGCTACACCGGCCGGGATTGCATCATGTCTGCGTAAAGAAGGCAGCATTGAGGCTCCTGTCCTGGCAGTAGTGACTGATTTTGTGGTCCACAAATTGTGGGTATACCCGACTATTGACTATTATTATGTAGCAGGCCAGACTTTGCGGGATTATTTAAACACTAATGGGGTGCCTTACTGTAAATCGTTATCAACGGGTATTCCAGTTGATTCAGATTTCTTTTCTGAGAGTGTTGTTAGTCCTAATATGGGGTCTTCTCTCGGGCTGAATTCTGAAATTCCCATTATATTGATTATGGGCGGTGGGGCAGGGGTACTACCGATGGAAGAAATTATTATGGCCTGTCAGAATATTGAGCAACCTATTCAAATTATCGCTGTTGCCGGTCATAATAAAACGTTATTTAATCAACTGACTGCTCGGCAGCAGGAGTTTAAGCATTGTGTTCGTATCTTAGGATATGTGAATAATGTTCCCGAACTAATGGCAATGGCCCAGATCATTATATCAAAGCCTGGTGGTATGACTTCAGCTGAAGCTTTATGTGCGGGTGTTCCTATGATTATTTACAAACCGATTCCCGGTCAGGAAGAAGCCAATACCAGTTATTTGGTTGCACAGCAAGTTGCCGAGCAAGTAGATTCGCTTGAAGAGCTGCAGACTTCACTTAATCGTATCCTTAGTGAAACAACAGAAGAGCGCAGTATGCGACGGCAGCGTTCTTTGTTGCTTTCTCGACCTTCGGCAGCCGATGATATTGCCAGTCATATCTTAAAATTGACAGTAGACGGTCAGGCTTAGTCTTGACCGATCTTTTTTTGCCAGTTATAATACCAATAATTACAAAATCTGATTTGCTGTTCTAAAGTTTGGAGGCAGGAATGAAGAACATACATCTGGCAGCTCTGCATATGGTCCCTGGAGTGGGGCATGCCCGTATAAAAAGCTTAGTTGCGTATTTTGGCGATGCTGAGCAGGCATGGCTTGCGAGCAAGGATGATTTGCGTTTGTCAGGCTGTCTGGATGAGATGTTATGTAATAAAATTGTTATTTGCCGGGAAAAGATAGATGTAAGTAAATTATTGGAGAACTGGGAGAGAAAAGGAATCAGGATTGTCAGCTTAGGAGAGGCTGAATATCCTGCTTTACTGGCAAACACGTATAATCCGCCAGCAGTTCTTTATTACCGGGGCACATTACCTGTTAGTGATAAGCTTATCTCTATCGTCGGATCAAGGCGTGCTACAGCTTATGGACGCAACGTATGTAAAATGTTAGCCAGCCAGCTGGCGGCTGCAGGGATAGGCGTTGTGAGCGGAGCGGCTAGAGGGATTGATTCAGCTGCACATAGTGGAGCACTCGAGGAAGGCTATACCATAGCCGTACTTGGCAATGGGGTTGATATTTGTTATCCTCCGGAGAACGCTCGTCTTTTTGAACAAATTGTAGAGAAGGGATCTCTTCTGTCTGAATATCCTCCGGGAACAAACCCTCAGCCTAAGCTGTTTCCCGCTCGCAATCGAATTATTAACGGACTTTCACGCGGCGTGCTTGTTGTGGAAGCCGCTGAGCGCAGTGGATCCCTGATTAATGCCGACTTTGCATTGGAAGAAGGAAGAGATGTTTTCGCCGTTCCTGGCAGTATTCTCTCCGAAACAAGCAAAGGAACGCATTATTTAATCAAGCAAGGTGCTAAATTAGTCGACTGTGCAGCGGATATTTTAGATGAATATGGCTGGGGTGGATTCCAGCGCGAATGTAAGCCGCAATTGTTATCTACTGAGGAGCAGTCAGTTTATCATGTTCTCCAAGCGGATAATCCCGTAGGGATCGACGAAATTGTTTCACAAACACAACTACCAGTTCCTACGGTTACTCATATATTATTGCAACTGGAATTACAAGATTTAGCAATTGGATATGGCGGGCAGCGATATATGCGGACCGCCAGGGAGGGAACCAGGTGAGCAAAACGCTCGTTGTAGTCGAGTCTCCAGCAAAAGCCAAAACAATAGAAAAATTTTTAGGAAAAAACTATATTGTACGTGCTTCTATGGGACACTTACGTGATTTGCCCAAAAGTCAGTTTGGCGTTAATGTAGAGCAAGACTTTGAGCCCAAATATATTAATATTCGGGGCAAGGGAGATCTGATTAAAGCATTAAAAGAAGCTGCCAAAACTGCCGATAAAGTATTTCTTGCAACTGACCCTGACCGGGAAGGGGAGGCCATTGCATGGCANNTAGCTGCGAGAAAAGTTAAAAGCACCCGTTTTTGATGCAGAGTTAGTTACAATTGAAGGCCAAAAGGCGCAGATTGGAAATGAAGATCATGCTATGGTTATTAAAACTCACTTAGAAGAAAGTGAGTTTACTGTAACCGACGTAAAAAAACGAGAGCGGCGCCGCAATCCAATTCCGCCATTTACAACCAGCAGCCTTCAGCAGGATGCCTCGCGTAAGCTCGGGTTTACTTCGCGGAAAATTATGATGCTGGCGCAACAATTATATGAAGGCTTGGAAATTGGCAAGAGCGGACATATTGGCTTAATTACTTATATCCGTACGGACTCTAATCGGGTTTCTGAATCAGCGCAGAGTGAAGCGCGTTCATTTATTACTACAAAATATGGAGCCGAGTATTTGCCTGATAAGGCGCCTATATATACTTCAAAAAAAAATGCCCAAGATGCTCATGAAGCAATACGGCCAACTAGTGTGGAGTTGCCGCCGGAGAGCGTAATTGCTCATCTGTCTAAAGATCAGTATAAGTTATATTCACTTATCTGGGATCGTTTTATTGCCAGTCAAATGACGGCAGCGATTTATGATACATTAACTATTGAGATTAAGGCTGCTCAATATGGCTTACGGGCAACTGGCTCCCATCTTAAATTTGCTGGTTTTATGGCTGTTTATACAGAAAGCAAAGAAGGCGAGGAGCAAGATAAGGACGTTGATCTTCCTGAGCTTACTGCCGGTCAATCCCTCAAAACATATAAAATTCTGCCTAAACAGCATTTTACGCAGCCTCCACCGCGCTATACGGAAGCTTCGTTAGTGAAAATATTAGAAGAAAAGGGGATTGGACGCCCCAGTACCTATGCTCCTATTATTGATACAATTGTCACTCGCGGATACGTAGAGAAAATAGAGAAAAAATTTCAACCAACAGAACTTGGGTGCTTAGTCGTTGATCTTTTGAAGCAGTATTTTGAAAACATTGTTGACGTTGAGTTTACGGCTAATATGGAAGACCGCTTGGATGATGTAGCGGAAGGAGAAATACCGTATAAGCAAGTTCTGCGGGATTTCTATCAGCCCTTTGCCGAGACGCTAAGCCATGCCGAAGAGGAAATTGGTCAAGTCGAGCTTCCAGTGGAGGTTTCGGACGTGCAATGTGAAGCATGCGGCCGTTTTATGGTAGTGAAAAAGGGGCGTTATGGCAGTTTTCTGGCTTGCCCTGGATTTCCGGCATGTAGAAATACAAAGGCTATTGTCAAAGATACTGGGGTAACTTGCCCGAAATGCCAGGGTGCAATTATTGAGCGACGAACCAAACGTGGCAAAGTTTTTTATGGCTGCCAAAAATATCCTGAGTGCGACTACGTAACATGGGACACTCCGCTGAAAGAAGTGTGCCAGACTTGCGGGACCTTCATGTTAAAACGAGGGTTTAAAAAGGGTGGAGCTGCAAGTGTATGTGGAAACCCGGCATGCCCGACGCAGGTAGAGAGCACTCCCAAAACAAGTAAAGCTCCCAAAGCGACGAAAACAACGAAAGCAACTAAAACAGCAAAAACAGCAAAACGGAGGAATAAGAGTGGCTAAAGTTACAGTTATTGGTGCTGGACTTGCTGGTAGTGAGGCCGCATGGCAGATTGCCCAAAGAGGCATTGAAGTTGATTTATATGAGATGAGACCCAAAACGTCTACTCCGGCTCATCACAGCAATTTATTTGCAGAATTGGTTTGCAGTAACTCACTGCGCGCAGCTAATATAGAGAATGCAGTAGGCTTGTTAAAAGAAGAAATGCGGCAATTAAACTCTCTGGTGATGAAAGCCGCTGATTTAAATAGAGTACCTGCAGGTGGAGCTCTAGCAGTAGATCGACAGGGATTTAGCCAATATATAACGGATGTGCTGAGTTCTCATCCCCTTGTTACCGTACATCATGAGGAAGTAGCTGCTATCCCTGATAGCGTTCCTGCAGTGATTGCCAGCGGACCGTTGACATCACCTGTACTTTCCGAAGCTATTGCAGAGCTGGCCGGGCATGATTATTTGTATTTTTATGATGCGGCTGCCCCCATTGTTGTAGGCGACTCATTGGATATGGATAAAATATATCGGGCTTCCCGTTATGGAAAAGGTGACGAAGATTATCTCAACTGCCCAATGACCCAAGCAGAATATGAACATTTCTGGCATGAATTGATTCATGCAGAGCGGACTGCCGTCAAAAACTTTGAAAAGGCAATTTTCTTTGAAGGCTGTATGCCGGTCGAAGAAATGGCATCCAGGGGAATTGATACCTTGCGATTTGGACCGTTAAAACCAGTCGGCTTGAAACATCCGGTGACAGGAGAAATCCCTCACGCTGTCATTCAGTTGCGGCAGGATAATTTTGCGGCAACATTGTATAATCTTGTCGGATTTCAAACCCACTTAAAATGGCCAGAACAAAAAAGAGTTTTTCAATTGATCCCAGGGCTGGAAAAAGCAGAGTTTGTCCGCTATGGTGTTATGCATCGGAACACATACATCAATTCACCGCGGATATTGCAGCCTACATTAGAAACGAATACCCGGACAGGGTTGTTTTTTGCAGGTCAAATCACTGGCGTTGAAGGTTATGTGGAATCAGCTGCTTCAGGTCTTGTCGCTGGAATTAACGCAGCTCGCCTAGCGGTGCAGCAAGGCCCGGTTGAATTTCCGGCCGACACTGCTCATGGCGCACTATGCCGGTATATTACGCAAGCATCACCAGATGGGTTTCAGCCAATGAATATCAATTTTGGTTTATTGCCACCATTGGAATATCGGGTAAAAGACAAAAAACAAAAGAACAGTATAATAGCCGAAAGGGCATTAAGTTCATTAAAAAAATTAATAGAAAAGTTAGACAATGGTATTGCGTAAACTGAATTGCTGTGCTACTATAGATTAATAATTTAGTCCATATTTCGACAAAAAATGGATGAAATGAATGATTTTAAGCATAACCTTGATCGTTTTGTCGTATATTTGCAAGTAGAGAAGCGGGCTTCCCGGTGTACGATTAGCAACTACCGTTCTGATTTAGAGCGGTTTGTTGCTTTTGCCCAAGAACAGGGGGCAGGTGATGTACTGGTTTGCAATATTACACAATTGCTGATTAGGAACTATCTTACCACGATGCATACAAAAGAATATTCCTATGCCACAATTAACCGTAGTCTTGCTGCAATGAGATCGTTTTTTTTGTTTCTTTGCAAGCAAACTGTGATTGATGCTAATCCATGTGAAAATCTGCACGCTCTAAAACGTAAAAAGACAGTAGTACCAGTTTTAACCTCCTATGAAATTTCCGATTTGTTAGGGTTACCTGACCAAAGTGATTTGGGCAGACGGGATTTGGCTGTGCTTGAATTATTGTATGCAACCGGAATTCGGGCAAGCGAATTAGTGAAGTTGGCAACAGTGGATTTAGACTGTTTTAATGGATGTGCTGTCATTTCTGACAGCGAAGGCGAAGAGCGCATTGTACCAATAGGCAACAGAGCTGTTCGGGCGCTGGAACAATACATAAAACAAAGTCGTCCGCAGTTATACCGCAACAACACTGGAGCACCTCATGACTATGCTTTTGTAAACAGCAAAGGTGGCCCGTTAACTGACCGAAGTATTAGGCGCATACTCAGTAAATATGTTGATATGCTTGCTTTGGAACAGTCCGTTAGTCCCGCTACTATCCGTCAGACCTTTGCAGTACATATGCTGAATAACGGCGCTGATTTTTGCTCAGTACAGGAGATGTTGGGACAGTTAAGTTTGTCGCAAATGCTACCTTCAATAGAAAAAGAGCGAATCAGATCAGTCTACAAAAGCGCACATCCTCGTGCGTAGGAGGTGTTGTTCATGTTTCATGCTACAACGATTGTAGCTGTTCACCATCAAGGGAAAACAGCGATTGCCGGCGATGGCCAGGTAACCTTTGGTGGCAATACAATAATGAAGCACAATGCTAAAAAAGTACGGCGACTTTACCATGGCAAGGTTTTAGCTGGCTTTGCCGGATCGGTGGCAGACGCTTTTACGTTATTTGAGAAGTTTGAAAGTAAGTTGGAAGAGTTTAATGGCAATATGATGAGAGCTGCAGTAGAGCTTGCAAAGGATTGGCGGCTTGACCGCGTACTGCGCCGCTTGGAGGCATTACTTATTGTAACGGATGCTCAGCACTTGCTGATTATTTCCGGTAATGGTGAAGTAATTGAACCTGATGATGGTGTTACTGCTATTGGCTCAGGTGGTCCTTATGCGCTGGCGGCAGCCAGGGCGCTTGTGAAGCATTCTGATCTGCCTGCAGCAGAAATTGTGCGGCAGGCATTGGAAATTGCTGCTGATATTTGTGTCTATACCAATTCGCATATTACAGTAGAAGAATTATAATGGCGAGGAAGGTGTGACAATGGAATTAACTCCGAAACAAATTGTCGGTGAACTGAATAAATACATCGTTGGTCAACATCAGGCTAAAAAATCGGTAGCTGTCGCTTTGCGAAACCGCTGGCGGAGTAAACGCTTGCCTGCTGAGCTACAAGATGAGGTTATTCCTAAAAATATTTTGATGATTGGGCCAACTGGTGTTGGTAAAACTGAGATTGCACGGCGTCTCGCGAAATTGGTTAATGCTCCATTTGTTAAAGTAGAAGCAACCAAGTTTACCGAAATTGGTTATATTGGACGCGATGTAGAGTCCATGGTCCGCGATTTGGTTGAGACGGCAATCCGCATGGTTAAAACAGAAAAAATGCTTGCTGTTAATGACAAAGCTTATGAATTGGCTAACGAGCGGATACTGGAATGCCTAAAACCTTTGCCGAAAAAAGATACTGTTCGCAATCCCTTTGAACTTTTATTTTCAAATGCTGTAACTGCACCTAAGGAGGAACAGGTTGAACCTCAACCGGCATTTGATGATGAACGGCAGCAATTAATGAAACAATTACAAAATGGCAGCCTGGATGATGAGTTGATTGAAATTGTAGTTGAAGATAATGCACAGCCCATGGCAGGGATGTTTGCGGGGTCAGGGGTCGAAGAAATCGGGGCGAATATCCAGGATATGCTGGGCAATCTGTTGCCGAAGAAGCAAAAGAAAAGAAAAGTGACTGTTGCCAATGCGCGCAAGATCTTTATTCAAGAGGAAGCGCAAAAGTTGATTGATATGGATGAGGTAATTGCCGCTGCCATAAAGCAAGCTGAAAACTACGGGATAATTTTTCTCGATGAAATAGACAAAATCGCCGGGCGCGGGAAGTCAAATGGCCCCGATGTTTCAAGGGAAGGGGTACAGCGAGACATACTGCCAATTGTGGAAGGCTCCACGGTAGTGACTAAGTATGGACCGGTAAAAACAGATCACGTTCTGTTCATAGCTGCAGGTGCATTTCATATCTCAAAACCGTCAGATTTGATACCGGAGCTGCAAGGCAGATTTCCTATTCGAGTAGAATTAACGAATTTGAGTAAAGAAGACTTTCGGCAAATTCTTACTGAGCCAGCTAATGCGTTAATCAAGCAGTACGTTAGCTTATTAGAAACTGAGAGTATAAAAATCAGCTTCACCGACGATGCTATTGATGAGCTAGCAGAAATTGCCTGTAAAGTAAATACTCAAACGGAAAATATCGGAGCCCGCAGGCTGCATACGATTTTAGAAAAGTTACTGGAAGATTTAGCTTTTGATGCTCCTGATTTAGAAGAAACGTCAATAGTGATTAATCGTGATTATGTAAAAACTAAACTTGACCACATCGTAGTTAATTTAGACTTAAGTCATTACATATTATAATGGAGTTTGAAAGGCAGGAGTGATTGTAGTGTTAGCTTTGTTAGAACGTACTCGAAAAATTAATAAGATACTGCAAAAATCGGAGAATGTCGAATATGGTGAAATTTCCCGTGTCTTAAGTACCGTAATGAGTGCCAACGTTTATATCGTTGGTAAAGAAGGTGCTGTACTGGGCTTTGCTCTTCTGGATGATTTTGAATGTGATTTAATGCGTGATAAAGTTTTGCAGCAGGGAATTTTCCCGGAGCGCTATGTAGACTGGCTGCTTAGAATCACAGAGACATCACCGAATCTGCGCTTAGACAGCGGTAAATGTGCTTTCCAGGAGGGTACGGCTTGTATTTTCCAGGATAAGTTCACGACAATTGTGCCTATTCATGGTGGTGGGCAGAGAATAGGAACGCTGCTTGTGGCAAAATTCCACGAAGAATTTACGGATGCTGATTTAATCCTTGCTGAATATGGCTCAACTGTAGTTGGCATGGAAATTTTGCGTGACCGCAGTGAAAAGATTGAAGAAGAAGCCCGTAAAAAAGCGACCGTTCAGGTTGCACTTGGAACATTGTCCTACTCTGAGTTGGAAGCTGTTATGCACATTCTTAATGAATTAGAAGGAAATGAAGGATTATTGGTGGCAAGTAAAATTGCTGACCGAGTGGGAATTACCCGATCCGTAATCGTAAATGCGCTTCGCAAATTTGAGAGTGCCGGTGTAATTGAGTCTAAATCGCTGGGGATGAAGGGCACATATATAAAGGTATTAAATGAACGTTTACTTGATGAGTTGAAAAAACTAAAAAAATAACATTATTAACAAAAACAACCACTCGACTGGAGTGGTTGTTTTTGTTATCTTATTAGAAAGTATAACTTTCTGATTACGTGCATAAGAACGACATAGACTTCCGCCTGCGCCCTAAAGGGCTTGGTACAAGTCAAGTCTTTTCTAATATTTTTTATAAAAAGAAAAAATTTCTAAACATGCAAAAGTGGAGAGGAATTTGTAGTTTTTTGTAGAATGTAGCCTAAAGCTTTTCACACAGTATGTATTTTACAAAAATGCAGGGGGGGTTTTTCGTGATTCAGTCTATTATGGGGTCTTCGCAAGCTTATGTGCTGGAGAAAGCCCTTTCCGCCTCATCGCTACGGCAAAAAACAATCAGTAATAATATAGCCAATGTCAACACACCTAAATTTAAGCGCAGCGAAGTTCTATTTGAGGATGTTTTGCAGCAAAAAATGTTTGGTTCCCAGCTAGAATTAGCGAAAACAAACGAAAAGCATATTTCAACACAGTCGCAAGCTTTAGGTCCAACAATGCGTACGGTGACAGATAATTCTTTCCGTACTGATGGCAACAATGTAGATATTGATATTGAAATGGCAAATATGGCTAAAAACAGTATTTATTATGACGCTCTGGCTCAGCAGCTTAGCCGTTACTTTTCTACATTAAAATCTGCAATCAATGAAGGGAGACGTTGATTATGCGCATGTTTAGTGCTATTGATGCCGCTGCTTCAGGGCTAACTGCAGAAAGGCTGCGGATGGATGTAATTTCTAATAATATTGCCAATGTTAATACTACCCGTACCGCTGAAGGCGGCCCTTATCGCCGTCAATTGGTGGTGTTTCAACCTAGAGAGGGACAAGCTGGCTTTTCCCAGATTTTATCGCAACAAATGGAAGCTGGTAACGGCGTTCGTGTGGTAGGAATTGAAAAGGATAATTCACCAACTCGCAATGTTTATGATCCTCATCACCCTGATGCCAATCAAGAGGGATATGTTGAAATGCCCAACATTAATATTGTTTCTGAGATGGTTGATATGATACCGGCCGCTCGTGCTTAGGAGGCTAATGTCACAGGAGTGAATAATCGNNGATAACGGCCACTCGTGCTTATGAGGCTAATGTTACAGCAGTGAATACCGCTAAAAGTATGGCTATGAAAGCACTGGAAATTGGAAAATAGGAGGCTGGTTAAATGCGTATCGACCCAATTAAATTAACACCTGTTACTTTTAGTGGCGGCTTAGATAAGTCGTCAGAAGTAACTGAAAGTGGTAAACCGTTTTCGGAAATCTTCTCTGAAGCGCTGAACAATGTAAATAAATTGCAATCTAATGCAAAGGAAGCCTCTATTAAATTAGCGGCAGGCCAAATCGAAGATATTTCAGAAGTAATGATTGCTTCTGAAAAAGCTTCCGTTGCACTTCAATTAACAATGCAAGTACGGAATAAAGTGGTAGACGCTTACCAAGAAGTTATGCGTATGCAAGTGTAAATACGTTATTACATAATCAGTATGATTATTTGTAACTGAAAGGTTGGAGACCATGGCCGACTGGAAGGAACAGCTGCTGCGCGTATGGCAAAATGTTGGTAAAAAAGAAAGGTATATGATTCTTGGTTCGGCAATACTGCTTTTTGTGGCTTTGTTAACATGGAGCTATTTGTGGGGCGGACGTCCGGATTATGTACCCTTAGTTACAAATATGGAAGCAAAAGATGCCGGCGAAGTTGTAGCTAAATTAAAAGAATTAAAAATTGATCATAAAATTGACACCAACGGCACAGCTATTTTAGTGTCGGCTAAAGATGTTCATCGGGTGAGACTGGAATTAGCCAGTCAAGGATTGCCGCGTGGATACAAAGGTTTTGAGATTTTTGATCAGAATAAGTTTGGTGTTACAGAATTTCAGAACAAAGTGTACTATTTGCAAGCGCTGCAAGGAGAACTGACTCGCACGATTGAGCAAATGGCGGAAGTTGAGAAGGCTCGTGTTCATATTGTTATGACAGAAGACAGTTTGTACAAGAAAAACGAAAAACCGGCAACTGCTTCTGTTATGCTGAAACTTCGTCCTCAGACACAGTTAACCAAAGAACAAGTAAAAGGGATCGTTAATCTCGTTGCCCATAGCGTACAAGGGCTAAAGCCTGAAAATGTCACGGTTGTCGATCAATTAGCACGTGTGCTTAATAATGATCAGTCCGATACTCCCCAAGCGGCTGGTGCTGCTACGGTAACGCAAATTGAACTTACCAAAAAAATGCAGGACGATATCCAGAAAAATGTTCAAACTCTTCTTGAACAAGTGTTAGGCCCAGGAAAAGCAGCGTCGAGAGTGAGTATTGAACTAAATTTTGATCAGCGCATGCTGGATCGACAAGTTTTTGAACCCGTTGTCGATGATAAAGGAATTGTCCGAAGTTCGCAGGAAGTGAATGAATCCTTTAAAGGAACATCTGCTGCTCCCGGTGGTACACCAGGGACGACTTCCAATATTCCCGGTTATGTTACCGCCAACGCGGGACAATCCAATTATGACAAAAAAGAAGTCACTCGCAATTATGAAATTAATGAGACAAAAGAAAAAGTAATTAGTTCACCCGGCTCGATAAGGCGTCTTACTGTTGCCGTTCTTGTTGACAATAATGTAACAAGAGCGCAGCAAGACAGTCTTACAAAAGTCGTAGCTTCTGCTGTAGGACTTAATCCTGCACGGGGGGATGTAATTTCAGTTGAAAGTATTCCATTTAGCACTGAAGTTGCTGATAAACAAAAAAGAGAAGAAGAACTTTACGAACAACAAGCTAAGCAAAATATGTGGATGAAAATCGCGGCTGTTGTAGGTGCCGTAGTGTTGGTCTTATACCTAATTCGCGTCTTTGCGCGCCGTAAGCAGGAAGCGGAAGAAGAAGAATCGCAAATTGCAGCTGCGCTTTCGACAATTGATGAGTTGGAAGAGCCGACTGAAAAAGAGCTTTCGCAACAAGAGAAGGAACGGGCGCAGCAGCGTGAAGTTATTGAGAAGTTGGCTAAATCCAGGCCTGATGATGCGGCCCAACTGATCAAAATGTGGTTGGCCGATGAATAATTACAGGGGAGGTGAGGTGCCGTGTACCAATCAAATGATTTAACGGGCAAACAGAAAGCGGCTATCTTGTTGATTTCCCTTGGCCCCGATATTTCTGCGCAGGTTTTTAAGCATTTAAAAGAAGAGGAAATAGAGAAGCTTACTCTTGAAATTGCCAACCAACGGAAGATACCGCAAGAGCAAAAAGATAAGGTTTTGTCTGAATTTCACCAGATGTGTATTGCTAAAGATTACATATCGTCCGGTGGTCTTGATTATGCTCGAGAAATTCTTGAGAAGGCCCTGGGGGCTGAAAAAGCAGTTCTCATTATTAACCGTCTGACGTCAAGCTTGCAAATCAGACCTTTTGATTTTGCGCGTAAAACCGATCCCGGTCAATTGTTGAACTTTATTCAAAATGAGCATCCTCAGACAATTGCTCTAATTATGGCCTATTTACAAGCTGAACAATCGGCAGCTATTTTATCTGCGCTGCCTCCTGACCGGCAGGTGGATGTCGCCAAACGCATTGCTACTATGGACAGGACATCGCCTGATGTGATTAAGGATGTTGAACGCATTCTTGAGCGCAAGCTTTCCTCGCTTGTTACGCAGGACTTTACAGCTGCGGGTGGTGTGGATTCCATTGTTGAAGTATTGAACAGAGTAGACAGAACAACTGAACGAACCATTATTGAAAATCTGGAAGTTCAGCATCCTGAACTTGCTGAAGAGATCAAGAAGCGGATGTTTGTATTCGAAGACATTGTGCTGCTTGATGACCGTTCGCTGCAACTGGTACTGCGAGAAATTGAATCAAAAGATCTTGCTCTTGCTCTTAAAGCTTCTTCAAGTGAGGTTGCCGAGAAAATATACCGTAATATGTCTAAGCGGGCTTCCGAGATGTTGCGCGAAGAAATTGAATATATGGGACCTGTCCGCATCCGTGATGTGGAAGAAGCACAGCAGAAAATTGTTAATGTAATACGTAAACTCGAAGAATCGGGTGAAATTATTGTTTCCCGTGGTAAAGGGGACGAGATCATTGCCTAGGATTATCAAAAGCATTGATATTAGTGATGCACCGATCGTTTGTATTGCGGTGCCGGTGCCTGCCTATGAAGAACAGGAAGTTTTGCTTGTTGGACCGATTGAACCACTCAATGAAATTGATCCTGTTGCAGTTCAAAAAGCGCAGGAGCTTCTTGCGACAGCACAGGAAGAAGCAGCAGCTTGTCTTGCGGCTGCAACCCAAACTGCTCAAATGCAGTGTGAGGAGGCCCATAAACAGGGTCATGCGCAAGGGTATGAAGAAGGGCAGCGGGAAGGGTATGAAAACGGTTATAAGGAAGGAATAGATGCTGCTGCACAGGAGATGCAAACGAAGCTTCAAAGTGCAATTGCCAAAGCTGAACAGATCCTGTCGATAGCTGAACAGCAAGCGAAGGATATTATTGTTGGCGCTGAGCGGCAAATCATTGATATTTCTATGGCTATGGTAAGTAAAATCCTGGCAAGAGAAGTAGAGGAAAATCCCATGGTTGTTTTACCGATCGTCACGGCAGCCCTAAAAAAAGTTCGTGATCAAGAACAAATTGAGATTCGTATCAATCCGGAGGAATATCATTTGCTACTGCAAGCTCGCAAGGACTTGCAAATGGTATTAGGACGCGAGCAGGCTCTGCAAGGAGTTGCTGATCAAACGATTGCAGCAGGCGGCTGCATCATTGATACTGCCTACGGCAGTGTGGATGCGCGTATTGATACTCAGTTTGACACTCTGCGCAAAGCGCTGGCAGAAATAATACCATGAGTACAATTGATTTCAATAAATACCTGTCAGTGATTAACAGTACAGCCTCAATGAAGTTTAATGGTAAAATAACGCAAATCATTGGTTTGGTAATCGAATCGCAAGGCCCCAATGTTAATCTTGGAGAGCTTTGCTATATTTATCCTAGATCGGGACAGCAGCCTATTCCGGCAGAAGTTGTCGGGTTTCGCCAGGAAAGAGTGCTCTTAATGCCAATTGGTGAAATGCAGGGTATAGGACCAGGCTGTGATGTCGTAGCAGCACAGCAGACCTTAAAAGTGCCGGTGGGCATGCATTTACTGGGTAGAATTCTTGACGGACTGGGAAACCCGATAGATGGGCGAGGCCCGTTGTTAAGTAATTCTTCTTATCCTCTGCATGCAATGCCGCCACCACCACTTAGCCGTCGCCGCATCACAGATAAACTGTCAGTCGGTGTCAGGGCAATTGACAGCCTGCTTACCCTTGGCCGAGGGCAGCGTGTTGGAATTTTTGCAGGCAGTGGAGTGGGAAAAAGTACCTTGCTTGGCATGATCGCCAGGAATGTAAAGGCGGATATTAACGTAGTAGCCCTGGTAGGGGAGCGTGGAAGAGAGGTCCGTGAATTTATAGAAAAAGNNTACTTTATTAGGAATGATTGCCCGTAATACCGAAGCAGACATCAGTGTGATTGCCTTAGTAGGAGAACGAGGCAGGGAAGTTCGTGAATTCATTGAGCGCGACTTGGGTGAAGAAGGGTTGAAAAGATCGGTAGTGGTAGTTGCTACTTCAGATCAACCGGCGTTAGTTCGCCTTAAGGGTGCCATGACAGCTACTTCGATTGCAGAGTATTTTCGCGATGAAGGCCTTGATGTGATGTTAATGATGGATTCGGTAACGCGTTTTGCCATGGCGCAGCGGGAAGTAGGATTAACAGTAGGTGAACCACCGGCTACCCGCGGATATACTCCATCAGTATTTGCCATGTTGCCTAAACTGTTAGAGCGTTCCGGAACAGGGGAGCAAGGGTCTATAACAGGGATTTATACTGTCTTAGTCGATGGTGATGATATGAATGAACCCATTGCCGATGCAGTGAGAGGGATTCTTGATGGACATATTGTTCTTTCCCGGAATTTGGCTGCACAAAATCATTATCCGGCAATTGATGTTTTAGCTAGCGTAAGCCGTGTCATGCTTGAAATTGTTGATGAAACCCATTGGCAGGCAGCACAGAAACTGCGCACTGTTCTAGCAACCTACCGCGAAGCGGAAGACCTGATTAACATTGGAGCATATGCGAAAGGCAGCAATGAAAACATTGACCAGGCTGTCAATTTGATTAGTGGAGCCAAGAGTTTTCTCCAGCAGCAAGTCTATGAAAAAACAACTCTTGAAGAAACGATACAGAGCTTACGGTCTGTTGTACAGGCCAAATGACAGGAGTTGGTCCGCTGAATGAAGCAGTTTAAGTTCCAATTGGAAGCATTGCTGCGTATGCGCCGGTTGCAGCAAGAGGAAGCGCAGATGCACTTTGCTCAGGCAACCAGTCGTCATCAAGCAGAAGTGATGCTTCTTGAGCGTCTGCAAAATGAGCGAAAAGCGCAATTACATGAATTCCGGGCTGAACAAGCAAAAAAGCAAACGATAGATACACTTAAGAATTATTATTTTTACATCGATAAACTAAATGTAACCATTACTATGCAGCATGAGCAAGTTGAAGCAGCTGAACAGTATCGGTGTACTTGTCTTGCTGCATTGGCAGAAGCAACGACTAAGCTTAAGCTGGTAGAAAAGCTTAGGGAGAAAAGATTAGCTGAATATAAAACAGAATTGTTACAACAAGAACAAAAAATGCTTGATGAACTTGGTATGCAAGTTTTCATGCGGAATTGTTAGGTGTGAAATGGATAGTATAAGCCGTGTCTTACAACGTATCGATGCAATTGAACAGCGTTTTAATAAGCCTGCAGTGACTGCCAGCGGTTTTTCTGCGCTACTGTCCAAGGCGGAGCAGGCTGATAAAGCACCATCTCAAGGAAACAGTACTACAAGTGAAATTGCCAAAATGGTACAGGTTGCCGCCCAAAAGTATGGTGTTGACCCTAAATTAGCGATTGCTGTTGCTAAAACCGAGTCAAACATGACAGCTGATGCCGTGTCATCGGCTGGTGCGGTAGGTGTTATGCAACTTATGCCGGAGACGGCACGGGCGATGGGCGTTCGCAATATTTATGACCCTCGCGAAAATATTGACGGTGGCGTGAAATATTTAAAACAAATGCTGACTACGTTTAATGGCGACATTGAAAAATCAGTTGCAGCCTATAATGCCGGTCCCAGTGCTGTAACAAAATATGCCGGTGTACCGCCATATTCGGAAACGCAGGCCTATGTGGGGAAAGTACTCGCTTTATATAGTTAATAGGTTAAGTGAATACGAGTAAAGGAATTGCTATGGCTGAAAAAACAAAAAAAACAATACCTCCTATGCCAAAACAATCAACTCCGCTTCCAAAGCCGAAAGCCAGATTTAGTTTTCTAAAAGCAACGGTTATTTTATTAGCACTTCTGGTAATCGGATGTGCGGGCTTTGCGGCCGGAGTCTACTTGAATGTCATTGATGTAAATAAGCTGGCAGCGGATTGGAAATTGCATCAGTATCCGGTAATCGGCCGCTATTTTCCAGTGCCGCCCCAAACTAATTTCGAGACTGTAGAGCTAACCGATTCTGCTACTGAGCAGACTGTTGAACCTGCTCAGCCCACTCAGTCAGTTCCTGTAACGAAACCAGATATGGCTGTTCCACAGGAAACTCCGCTGACAAGTGAGGAAATGCAGAAACTAGAGAAAGCTAAACAACAGGAAGAGGCAAAACGGATAGGGAAAATGGCGCGACTATATGGTGCAATGAAGCCTGAAGAAGCTGTGCCAATCCTAAATCAACTTGCAGATCAGGAAATCATTACGATTTTTAGCAAAATGGAAGAAGAACAAGTGGCTAAGTTACTGGCGAACCTGGATAGTAACCGGGCGGCTAGATTGACGCAGGCTATGCTAAAAAGTAAGCCCCTATAATAAGGCTATTAGGCAGTGAAAGGAGGTGAAAAGATGACTGAAATAAATTTAGCTTTGCCACAAGCCGATATGACTCCTAATGCTGCATTACCAGCTAATGGTAAAACCTGCAAACCGTCTTCAGGAAAAAAAGGCGCTTCCTTTGGAGCAATTTTGGATTCTGCAGCAGACGCAGGAACGGAAACGGGCAAAGGCGATGGTAAGACGGCAGCCAATGATAATCTGGCTTTCTTAGCGCTTAACGGTATCGTTCTTGCTTCACTGCCAACAGTGGTGAATACGCAGGAACAAGCAATTGACGTTGATCAGGCTGCTAGCCCGGCGACATTAAATTCAGCTGTTAATCCGGTTTCTATTGTTACTGCAAATCAAGAAGTAATTAGCAATGCAAGCGAAGTTAAAGTGGCCACAGCCAATGAAACTCCTGCAATACCTATTCCTGCTCACCAAGCAATTGCTGCACCGGATTTTTCGTATTTGAAGAATGATAATGCGGCTGTTCAGCAGACGGTAGTTAATCTTCCGGCAGCACCTACTAATGCGCAAAACGTTCAGCCTGAACAAGCAGGTGTCCAGCCTGAGCCAGTAGGTAGCGCAGTAACTGTTACACCACAGCAAGCAGCTATTGTAAATGATTTGCTCCGTAACAATAATGAACAAACTACGGGGAATATTGCCGGTAATGATTTAACGGTGCTTTCCGTAAAAGCAAATCCCGTTGTTACAACTACGATAGTACAGACAATTAAAGATACTGATTCGTTTTCTAAAAAAGAAGGCGCAAAAAGTTCTGAACTGGATAACTCAATTCCTTTACCTGCAGAGAATAATCTTGAAACGGTTGTAACTCCTGTTGCAGCCAAAGAAGCAGTAAAACCAGGCAAGGAAGAGCAGCAAGAGACGTTTTCTCAAACAAACCAACCTGAGCGCAGTGCTGCTTTAACAGACAGTGATGTGACTGCTGATTATGCCAAGGTGGAAACAGGCGTAAATAGGCAGGTGATAGTTGGTGAGCACGTGCCTATTGCCAATTTTGCCAGGACGGTTGAAGGTTCGAGCCCGACAGCTAGCCAACTGACTGCTGGCGTACCTGAGGATCCTCATAATATTGCCGGGCAGATAGTCGAGCAAGCGCGAATGATTAACCGGGTGAATAATTCCGAGATGATTGTTAAATTGAAACCTGAACATTTAGGGGAATTGACCTTAAAGGTAACGGTCGAAAATGGTGCTGTAAGTGCATCCTTCCACTCGAATAACTCAGAAGTAAGAACCATAATTGAAGCATCCTTGACTCAGTTAAAGCAAGAATTATCGACGCAGGGTTTGAAGGTTGAAAATGTTGGCGTTTATGCAGGACTAAATCAATCTTTCTCTAATGAACAGCAGCAGCAAGCTGCTCAGCAGCAACAAATAAAATTTAAAAATCGTAGACAAGAGGAAAACTTTATCAATGCAATTGAAGCGGCAGCTGTTTTGCCGACAACTTCAGATGCGGGCGTAGATTATCGTATATAAAAAGGAGGCGCAATCCATGAGCACAACAGTAACAAATAATGAACAAACGTTCAGAACTGCTACTAATACCAGTTCTAATAAAACAACAAGTAAGGCTAATGACGCTTTAGGCAAAGATGATTTTCTCAAAATGCTTGTCACTCAGCTGCGGTACCAAGATCCGTTACAACCGATGGAAGACAAGGAATTCATTGCTCAAATGGCCCAGTTTTCCAGTTTAGAGCAAATGCAAAATATGAATACTGCCATGATAACGACACAGGCGACGAACTTAATTGGCAAAGAAATTCATTGGATGAATGACCAAGGTATAGAGCAAACCGGTGTAGTTACAGCAGTAACGACATACGAAGGTGTTTCTAAGCTAATAGTTGGTGATACTTCTGTTGGTATGGACAAAGTCTTCAAAGTCTCTATAAAAGCATAGGTGCCTGCTATGGGAGACAATCGAATTTATTACCCTCAGACACCCCTGATACAAACACCGCAGACAAATAAAAGTCCTGTAATAAAACCAAGCACTTCGGCTTCCAAATCAGGGATATCGTTTAATGAGATACTCGAAAAACAGCTGAATGGTGAAGTTAAATTCTCGCAACACGCCCTTCAGCGTCTGCAAAGCCGTAATATTAAACTTGATCAAGCTGCTATGGATAAGCTGAATGGTGCTGTGGATAAAGCAGCCCAAAAAGGTGCGAAAGAGTCTTTGATATTGATGAATAATTTGGCTTTGGTTGTCAGCGTCAAAAACCGGACAGTGATCACTGCCATGGATGAGTCGAGCATGAAAGATAGTGTCTTCACGAATATTGACAGTGCTGTAATTGTGTAAGGGCTGGACCTCTTGAGGAAGCCCAAGCCGCAGAATGACTGATGCGGTATAAAACTAAATTGAATTTGTAGGAGGTCAGTTTATTATGATGCGTTCCCTTTATGCCGGTGTTTCCGGCCTGCGTAACCATCAAACCCGGATGGATGTTATCGGTAATAATATTGCTAACGTAAATACTGTCGGCTTTAAAGGCAGCCGTGTTACTTTTCAGGATGTGTTGAGCCAATCCATGAAAGGGGCTTCAGCCGGTAATGGTACCAGAGGCGGTACAAATCCTATGCAGGTAGGCCTTGGCATGGGTGTTGCCAGTATTGATACTCTCTTTACTGATGGCAGCTTCCAGCCGACCGGTAAGCCAACAGATCTTTCCATTCAAGGTTCGGGCTTCTTCATCCTTACCGATGGGACGAATCAGATGTATACTCGTGCGGGTAACTTTGATTTTGATAATGAGGGTAATTATCTGGTGCCGGGAACGGGCTATAAAGTAGCTGGTTGGGTAGCTGATGACTCCGGTGTTGTCAATGCTAACGGCCCTGTAACCGGTATTAAAATCCCCGTGGGCGTAACAATGGCAGCTAAAGTCAGTACGCAGACAACAAGCGCTGGCAATTTGTCCGCTGATGCTCCGGTGGGCACCATTGTTCAGGCACCTGTCGAGTTGTATGATTCTTTGGGAATTGCTCACAAAATGAATACAACGTATTACAAAATTGATAATACAACCTGGTTGTCGAAAACAACTGTTGCTGATGGATCTATTACAGCAAATACCCAGTGGCAGCAAATTTCCTTCAATACAAACGGTTCCTTTAAAGAAGCGGTTACCATTAATCCTCCTACAGCTTCGGCAACTACACTCAATATGCCGAGCTTAAAGATGGATGAGACTCCTAATGCTGTTCATACAGCTAACCATACCGTTTTTGATGCTGATGGAATTCCACATGCTATATCTATGACATTTACCACAAATGCTACAGGTGATGGATGGACCTATAAAATTTCCGAATCAGGTGTTAAGAATCCTACTGTAGTTGAAGGTACTATGGACTGGGATGGAACTCAATATCTTAAAACACCTCATGCAACTCCTGCCGTTCCCTTCTCTAGTCCTATCACTGTAAAAGCAGGCGATACTAATTATAATTTTACTTTTACAGCAACTGATCCGGCTGCTGCGGGAGTAGACTTTACTGCAGCTCTTGCCGGCTCGACTTATACTGCTAAAACTACTCTTGATAACTTCGATATTACTCCGACAACCGGAGCTACTCCGTTATCGATCAAAGCAAACCTAAATGCCCTAACCTCTTATGCCGGTGAATCGACGGTTCAAGTGGAAAAAGATGGTTATGGCGCTGGTACGCTTGATTCGAAATATATCGATACGACCGGTGTTATTGTGGGGAACTTCACGAATGGGCAGAGCAAAGTTCTTGGACAGGTTGCTTTAGCTACTTTTAATAATCCCTCGGGGTTAAATAAAGTGGGTGATAATCTATTTGCTAAGTCTGTTAACTCAGGTGATGCAAAGGTTGGCACATCTGGTTCCGGCGGTAGAGGAACATTTAATCCTGGTAATCTGGAAATGTCGAATGTTGATCTGGCCCAGGAATTCAGTAATATGATTATTACTCAGCGTGGCTTCCAGGCCAACTCTAAGATCATTACAACAACAGACCAGATGTTAGAAGAATTGGCTAACCTCAAACGTTAATTTACTAAGGAGGAGGGGGAGTAGCATCCCCCCTCATCCGATTTTATGGAGGCTGTAGAATGATTAAATTAACTCGCCTGAAGAGCCCTGATGAATTTGTTTTAAATGCCGATCTGATTGAAACAATTGATGAGACTCCTGATACCGTTATCACTCTAACAAGTGGCAGAAAGATTATTGTTGAAGAGTCAATGGATGATGTAGTACGTAGAATTATGGACTATCGACGCGCTTTAACTCGGAATTTGCGCTGATAATATCACTTTATGTTAAATAAATAGCAAATAAAAAGAGGATTATTGGCTTTTGGCGAGAACGTACTTGAAACGGATTTCGCAAAATAGATACATAATATGTACTAATATACAGGAATGCGAGGTGTGAAAGGTGCCGGAAGGAGAAAAAAAGTTTCCCCTAATGCTGATAGTCAGCTTGGTAGTGGTTGGTTTATTGCTTGCTGGTGGAATCTCCTATTTTATTGCAACGAAAATAGTTGCTGATAAAGGAGATAAAAAGGTAACTCGTGAACCAGGCGTGTTTATCAAGCTGGGTGATGCTAAAGACGGCTTAGTTCTTAACATCGGGGGCGTAAATAGTGGCAGATACCTGAAAATAGGATTGATTGTCGAACTTAAGCCAGCCCAGAAAGAAGCAGCTAAAGAAGGTGGTAAGATGCCATCTGCAGAGGAAATTAAAATACTAGATACTGCTGTTCATGTTTTGCGTTCACAAAAAATTGAGGATTTTGAGCCAGGAAAGCAAGAAGCACTAAAAGAAACACTTAAAAGCAGAGTTAATGAAGCTTTAGGCCAAGATCGTGTTTATGAAATCTATATTACTAACTTTGTTTTACAATAATTAATCGTAGCTTCATTGCAATTAAATCAGGTATAATAAAATAGCAGCACGAAAGGGGGGCGGAAATTTGGCAGGACCAGAGGTATTGTCACAGGCTGAAATCGATGATTTGTTATCTGCGCTATCTACTGGCGTAGTTTCAGCAGAAGAAATCAGAAGTGAACAAAAACAGAAAAAAATTAAAATTTATGATTTTAAACGTCCTGATAAATTCTCCAAAGACCAAATTCGTACCCTTTATATGCTTCATGAAAATTTTGCCAGATTGCTGAACACTTATCTTTCGGCACATCTTCGCACATTGGTTCATATCAATGTGGCATCAGTTGACCAATTGACATATGAAGAATTCATTCGTTCATTACCTAATCCCAGCGTAATTAATGTTTTTCAAATGCGACCGTTAAAAGGCAATGCGATTTTGGAAATCAATCCTAATATTGTTTTTTCCATTATCGACAGACTTTTTGGCGGACCAGGATTGCCACCGGCCAAGCCCCGCCCGCTGACAGATATTGAGGAAGCTATTACACGCAGGGTTATTAATAAAGCCCTGGAATCTTTGCAGGAAGCCTGGAAACAGGTTGTGGCAATTGAGCCGCGGGCTGACGTTATTGAGACTAACCCTCAGTTTACGCAGATCGTGCCTCCGAATGATATGGTTGTTATCATTACGCTGCAGACGAAGATTGGACAGGCTGAAGGCTTGATTAATATCTGTATTCCGTATCTGGTTTTAGAGCCAATTATGTCGAAGTTGACGACAACCTTCTGGGTTGCTTCAGCAATTGCTAAGCAGTCTTCACAGGAAAATGTTGCGGCACTACAGCGTAAACTGGAGCGGGCTCCTATCCCTGTTGTTGTTGAGATGGGCAGAGTGACAGTTACGGTGCAGGAATTGCTGGAGTTAGCTGTTGGTGACGTTATGCAGCTGGAAACTAAGGTAGAGGATGATCTAAACATTATTATTGGCAGCAAGGAAAAATTCCGTTGCAAGCCTGGACTTGCAGGACACAAACTGGCAATTCAAATTACCGAAGTGTTAGCAGGAGGAGATGATAACGATGAATGATGGATTTCTCTCACAGGAAGAAATAGACGCATTGCTGCGAGGAGATCAACTTACGTCTCCTGCTCAACCGGACTTATCCGATATGGAAAAAGATGCACTTGGCGAGATTGGTAATATTTCCATGGGAAGCGCTGCTACCACTCTTTCCATTCTTCTAGGCAGGCGAGTATCAATCACGACTCCCCGTGTTTCTATATCAAGTTTAAGTGCTATTCAGGAACAATACCCGATTCCATACTTAGTAATTGAGGTTGGTTATACACAAGGAATCGTTGGTACAAACTTATTAGCGATGCGGGAGCAGGATGCACTTATCATTGCAGACTTAATGATGGGTGGAGATGGATCGAATCCCCCTACGGAATTAAACGAATTATACATGAGTGCAGTCGGCGAAGCGNNTATGAATCAAATGATGGGCTCTACGGCTACCTCGATGTCAACCGTTTTTAAGAAGAAAATTGATATTGCCCCTCCTAAGGTTAATGTCATTGATTTTGCTGTGGATTCTTCCATTACTGGCACGATTCCGGCCGAAGAACCCATTGTTCGCGTTTCATTCCGGATGGAAGTAGAGGATTTGATTGACAGTGAAATTATGCAAATTATTTCCGTTAATGTCGCGAAAGAGATGGTGGAAAGTCTGATGAATGCTGTTCAACCGGCGGCATCGCAGACGGCTGCCGCAGTTGCAGCACCTGCGCCGGCACCGAGAGCTGCAGCTGCTCCACAGCAGCAAGCAGACCCTGCACCAGCTTATGGACAACCGCTTGCCATGGCAAAACCACAAGCGCAGCAGCAGCCTAATGTACCGGTACAGCCAGTCCAATTTGCTCCTTTAAAACCATCAGGGATCCCTGTTATTGATCCTAATATTGCTTTAATTATGGATGTGCCCTTACAAGTTACTGTGGAATTGGGTCGGACTCGTAAGCTCATCCGCGAAATATTAGAATTATCACCAGGCTCAGTTGTTGAGTTGGATAAATTAGCTGGTGAGCCGGTTGATATCCTGGTTAACGGAAAGCTTATCGCCAAAGGTGAAGTGGTTGTTATTGATGAGAACTTTGGTGTCCGGGTAACTGATATTGTAAGCCCAATAGAACGAGCAAGTAATCTTCAATAAAATAAAAGTTAAATTATCTGACAGGAGAGATTGATTGATGGCAATTCGAGTTTTAGTTGTGGACGATGCTGCTTTTATGAGAATGATGATTAAGGATATTTTGAGTAAAAATGGTTACGAAATAATTGGTGAAGCTGAGAATGGTTTGAAAGCAATAGAGAAATTTCAGGAACTTCGTCCCGATTTAACTACAATGGATATTACGATGCCCGAATTAGATGGTATTAGTGCAGTTAAAGAAATAAAAAAAATGGATCCGGCTGCCAAAGTTATTATGTGTAGCGCGATGGGGCAACAAGCGATGGTTATTGAAGCAATTCAATCGGGTGCTCGCGACTTTATTGTGAAGCCGTTCCAACCGGATCGCGTGTTGGAAGCTGTTCGCAAAGCAGTTGGCTAATATGCTTAAGCTTGTTCCTGCTAAAATTTGTCTGGTAATAATTTTGCTGTTACTATTATTTGCGGTGGGAAGCGGTCAAGTCTACGCGCAGGAACAAGAAACAGGTTATCTTAAGTATCAAGACCCTACACCGCCCGCTACTTCCGTACTATCGACAATTGCTTATATATTTACATTGTTGTTAGCATTTGCTGTTGTAATTGGCCTTGCTTATTTTACTTCCCGTGTATTAGGTCAGAGGCTGGGACAGGGAACTGCTAACAACAGCCGGGTTTTAACTACTGTACCGCTAGGAGCGAATCGGACTTTGCAAGTAGTGGAAATTGCTGGTAAAGTCCTGCTGCTTGGTGTAACAGAACAGAGTATTACGTTATTGCAGGAAATCACAGACGCGGAAGAAATCACGAAACTCCGCAATATGCCTAATTCTTCTGCTGATTCTTCCTTTGATCAGGTTTTTCAGCGCCAGTTAGCATCTTTGCAAGTGATGTCTCGCAGATTCCCTGCTGCTTTCAGTTCTAACCGTCGGCCTGAATCAGAAGAAGAACAAGAGAAGAGGTAGTGGCAGTGAAGAGGCTGTTGTTCATATTAATTGCCGGCAGTTTTTTTTTCATACTGCCAAGCCTTGCTGAAGCAGCGCCTTTGATACCAATACCTAATTTAAATATTGGTGTTGAGGCAGCAAACAATCCGCAAGATGTTGCTCTTAGTCTGCAGATATTATTTACGCTGACTGTTTTATCATTAGCACCATCTATTCTGATTATGATGACATCTTTTACAAGGATCATTGTAGTCCTTTCCTTTTTGCGCAGTGCCCTGGGAACACAGCAAATGCCGCCTAATCAGGTGTTAGTCGGCTTGGCTTTATTTTTAACCTTTTATACGATGTCTCCATATTGGGAAGTTGTGAATACAAATGCTCTTCAGCCATACATGGCAAATACGATTACGCAAGAGGCTGCTATGACTGAGGCGATGAAGCCAATGCGTGAGTTTATGTTAAAGCAGACGCGGGAAAATGATCTGGCGCTGTTTGTTAATCTGTCAGAAATGGCCAGACCAAATTCGCCTGATGATATTCCTACAACTACGATTATTCCTGCTTTTATGATTAGTGAATTAAAAACAGCGTTCCAAATCGGATTTCTCATTTATATTCCCTTTATTGTTATTGATATGGTTGTTGCGAGCACCTTGATGTCTATGGGGATGATGATGGTACCGCCTGTTATGATTTCTCTGCCTTTTAAAATATTACTGTTCATTTTAGTTGATGGCTGGCATTTGATCATACGATCACTCGTTACAAGTTTTAGTTAGAGGAGGTCTGTTATGTCCGGTGATATGGCACTTCAGGTCGGGCGTGACGCTCTGTATATGGTAATGCTGGTGTCAGCTCCTATGCTGGGTTTTGGTCTATTAGTCGGAGTTTTAGTCAGTATATTTCAGGCAACAACTCAAATACAGGAACAAACGCTAAGTTTTATTCCTAAAATCATTGCGGTATTTGTAGCTATTTTAGTCTTTGGTCCATGGATGCTAAGTTTGCTAGTTGATTATACTCGCAGTATTTTCGTTAGTTTGCCGCAAATGATTCGCTAGACAGGTGGGTTACACTTGGATATATATCAGCTTTTATCTGGTCATTTAGGATATTTCCTATTAATTTTTACGCGAGTTAGTGGTATCTTTACGACGGCTCCAATTTTCGGCAGCCGTAATTTGCCTGTTTATGTGAAAGCAGGCTTATCTCTTATCATTGCCTATATCTTAATGCCTATTGTTTACTCACCGTCAGCGGCAATTCCCGATCAATTATTGCGTTATGTCTTTGTAGTAGCTAGTGAATTTTTGCTTGGTCTTATCCTAGGGTGGGTATGTTCACTGATTTTTTCCGCCGTACAAATGGCCGGACAATTGCTGGATATGCAAATTGGCTTTGGCATTGTCAATGTCATTGACCCTCAGTTTGGCCAACAGGTGCCTTTAGTCGGCAATTTCAAGTATATTCTTGCCTTATTGATTTTTTTGGTTACCAATGGGCACCATGTTTTTTTATCAGCTTTATTCAATAGTTTTAAATATGTGCCTGTAACTGGAGTCATTTTCCATGCATCTTTGAGTGAATTGATCGTGGATATGGTATTCATAATTTTTATTACAGCACTTAAAATTAGCTTGCCTGTATTAGTAGCAATTTTATTAACGGATGTTGCTCTTGGAATATTAGCGAAGACGATGCCGCAAATGAATATATTTGTTGTAGGCGTACCGGGGAAAATATTTGTTGGTTTATTTATCCTAGCGTTGGCATTGCCGTTTTATATTGCCTTTCTGGGGGTGGGATTTAATGCCATGTATAAAGACATATACCGGATCCTTGGCAACTTCCAGTAATCCTGAACTTCTAGAAGAAACAATAAAGTTTGATTTACAGCTATTCAGTCAGGAAAAAACAGAAGAGGCAACGCCCAAACGTAAAGCTGATGCCCGGAATAAAGGGCAGGTTGCAAAAAGTGTCGAGATTAATTCGGCCTTTATCATTTTAGCGGCATTTTTAGCCTTAAAGCTCATTAGTCCNNTTACATGCGTTTAATTTTTTCTACAGTTGCTAGGAGTGATTTTACAATTGTAGAGGCGCATGTGTTGTTTATAGATTTTGCAATTGTTTTTCTAAAAGCGGCATTACCGGTTATGGTGGTAATATTAATTATATCGCTTGCTGCTAACATGCTGCAGGTTGGGTTTCATTTTACCTTGGAACCAATTATGCCCAAGTTTGAAAAATTAAATCCCCTAACTGGATTTCAGCGGTTGTTTTCCAAACGTTCGCTGGTAGAATTGGTAAAATCTTTTATTAAAATCGGTGTTGTTGGCTATTTCATCTATCGTTTCATATTGAAAGAAACAATGGAATTGCCCAAGTTAATCAACCTGGAGTTAATTGAATCCTTACAGCTAGCTGGTAGTTTAATTCTTGAACTTGCTTTTCAGATTGGTACCGTTATCTTGGTTTTGGCTGTGTTAGATTATTTTTACCAATGGTGGCAGCACAATGAAAGCTTAAAAATGTCAAAACAAGAGATTAAAGAAGAATTTAAGCAATCGGAAGGTAATCCACAAATAAAAGGAAAAATTAAAGAACGTCAGCGTGCGATGGCAATGCAGCGGATGATGCAGGAAATTCCGAAAGCTAGTGTGGTAGTAACGAACCCTACTCATTATGCAGTTGCGCTTAAGTATGAAAAAGACATGGCGGCACCGATAGTAGTTGCCAAAGGCCAGGATTTTTTGGCTCAACGTATTAAGGATGCTGCCAAGAAGCATGGTGTAGCAATTGTAGAGAATAAACCGTTGGCTCGTTCTCTGTATAGCGCTACAGATATCGGCGAAGCTGTACCGCCCGAATTATATCAAGCTATTGCAGAAGTATTGGCTTACGTCTATCGCTTGAAAAAACGTTTGTCCTAATAGAAGGAGAGAGTTATTATGGCTACTCGTACACCCGCATTTAGCAGTCTTTTGAAATATAGTGATATATTAGTAGCCGTTGCCATCATTACTATTGTGGTAATGATGATTATTCCATTACCGACTTTTTTACTGGATCTTTTCTTGTCATTTAACATAACATTTTCATTGATTATTGTAATGGTGGCAATTTATAATACAGAGCCACTGGATTTTTCCGTTTTTCCGTCGCTGTTACTTATTACAACGTTATTCCGCCTAGCACTGAATGTTTCATCGACCCGCTTAATCTTATTAGAAGGCTATGCCGGCGAGGTAATTACCGCCTTCGGAAATTTCGTAGTTGGCGGTAATGCCGTGGTTGGCTTTATCGTCTTTGTTATTTTGATTATTATTCAGTTTATTGTTATTACCAAAGGCGCCGAACGGGTAGCGGAAGTTGCCGCTCGCTTTACTCTGGATGCTATGCCGGGCAAACAAATGAGTATTGATGCGGACTTGAATGCCGGATTAATTTCAGATTCAGATGCCCGGCTAAGACGTAAAAAGATACAACGGGAAGCGGATTTCTACGGGGCAATGGATGGTGCCAGTAAGTTTGTCAAAGGGGATGCAATAGCCGCCATTATTATAATTATCATCAATATTGTCGGTGGCTTTATTATTGGTATGGTACAGCGCAATATGGAACTGACACAAGCACTTCAGGCCTATACGCTATTGACAGTAGGTGAAGGTTTGGTCAATCAGATACCTGCGCTGCTAATTTCTACTGCTACCGGCTTAATGGTAACTAGGGCAGCCTCTGAATCGAATTTGGGACATGATATAGCAACACAAATACTGACTAATCCGCGCATGTTTTTTATTGCTGGCGGTGTATTACTATTGCTGGGATTGGTGCCGGGGTTGCCTGGATTTCCTTTCTTTGTGCTAGGTCTTTCTGGAATCGGCATTGGCTATGTACTAAAAAAAACAGCACAAAGCCAGGCGGACGAACAAGTAAATCAGTTGGAACAAAAGGAAATGGAAGAGGTGCGCAAACCGGAGAATATTGTTGCACTGCTGCAGGTTGATCCCATGGAATTGGAAATCGGCTATAGCCTAATTCCAATTGTAGATGTAAGCCAAGGTGGTGACTTGCTAGACCGTGTTGTTATGATCCGGCGGCAATGCGCTTTGGAACTGGGCTTGATTGTTCCGACGATTCGGATTCGGGATAACATTCAGCTAAAACCAAACATATATGTGATCAAATTACGCGGGGTGGAGATTGCCAAAGGCGAATTAATGCTTGATCACTATATGGCAATGAATCCCGGTACTGTTTTTGACGAAATACAAGGGATTGCAACAGTAGAGCCCGCTTTTGGCTTACCAGCATTATGGATTCAAGAGTCTCTGCGCGAGCAGGCAGAGTTAAGCGGGTATACAGTTGTTGATCCAGTGTCAGTTCTTGCTACTCATTTAACTGAAGTCATTAAGTCACATGCTGATGAAATTCTTGGACGCCAGGAAGTGCAGACTTTAGTTGATGCAGTAAAACAAAACAATCCGGCTGTCGTTGATGAAGTGGTACCATCTTTGTTGTCACTAGGCGATATTCAAAAAGTATTGGCTAACTTGCTGCGTGAACGCGTATCCATTCGCGATATGGTTACAATTATGGAAACTTTAGGCGATTATGGATCATTAACAAAAGATACGGAACTATTGACTGAGTACGTGCGACATGCTTTATCACGTCAAATATCCAAGCAGCATGTGCAAAATAATACGCTTACTTGTCTTACAGTAGATCCGCAGTTGGAAAATACAATTAATGGAGCGGTACAGCGTACTGAGCAGGGCTCCTATGTCGCTCTTGAACCGCAGGTCATGCAGGCCATTGTTGCCAGTCTTAGCAGCGAATTGCCTAAGTTGACTAATCTGGGTTATCAGCCCTTGGTCTTAACCAGCCCGGCAGTGCGGATGCATTTCCGCAAATTAACGGAACGTGTTGCGCCTAATCTTACCGTACTTTCCTATGCTGAAATAGAACCAAAAATTGAAGTGCAGGCATTAGGGATGGTGAAGTTATAATATGAAGGTTAAGTATTTTACAGCAGCTACCATGCAAGATGCTGTGGCACAGGTAAAAAGTGACTTAGGCCGGGATGCCGTAATACTTCATACACGGCGTTTTAAAAAAGGTGGTATTTTAGGTTTTTTTGCCAAAGAAATGGTTGAAGTAATGGCTGCTGTTGAAACTCCCGTAGCGGTTGCGGTTGAAAAACCTCTTCCTCCTCAGCGAATAAGCAAGGAAGAAGAAACAAAAGCGGCGGTTGTACAAATTGAACTGGCTAATATGCGTAAGATGCTGGAGCAAGTCTTGTCTAAAATACCACAGTCAGAAAAACAAGCATCCCCCTTATTTGAGTTGTTAATAAAAAATGATGTGGATGCTGAAATTGCTGCAAACTTGATTCGCGGACTGCCAAATGATACAACTATCATCGGCAGTGACCAAGGAATTACCCGCAAGTTGCTGGTAGACCGAATTACAAACTATTTGCAGCGGATTGATGGTATAACGATACCTGCGTCAGGCTGTAAAACTGTTGCGCTTATTGGGCCTACCGGTGTCGGCAAGACGACAACCATCGCGAAGCTGGCAGCAAACTTTGCGATTAAAGAAGGACAGCGGGTTGCTCTGATTACTGCCGATACCTATCGTATTGCCGCGGTTGAACAATTGAAAACGTATAGCGACATAATTGGAGTTCCAATTGATATCGTCTACTCGCCTGATGAACTAAAAGCAGCTTTGTACCGGCATCGCGATAAAAATCTGGTCTTAATTGATACTGCAGGCAGAAGTCCTAAAAGTCAGTATCAACTAGCTGAATTGCAGTCATTATTGGCAGTTGATCCTTATATAGAGACACATCTTGTTTTAAGTGCAACGACAAAATACAGCGATCTGCTGGAAATTGTAAAAAAGTTCAGTGTCTGTTCTCCGCAAAAATTTTTGCTGACCAAGGTTGATGAAGCGGGATATTTAGGAACAGTCTTGAATCTTTTATATCAATTTCCTACGGCTTTGTCGTATGTCACTACAGGACAAAATGTTCCCGATGATATTGAACTGGCGAATGCGCATAAACTGGCAAATTTGATTCTGAGGGATTAACAATGCACGATCAAGCAGAGAAATTGAGACAAATGGTACAAAGCACTCAAAATCAACCGAAAAGTGCAATTATTAAGCAGCAAACTGAATCGAGGGCCCGGGTTATTACGGTAACAAGCGGTAAGGGGGGAGTCGGTAAGACTAACTTTACTGTTAATCTGGCTTTAGCGTTGGCTTCATTAGGGCAAAAGGTACTTGTCATTGACGCGGACTTGGGTATGGCTAATGTTGATGTTGTCTTAGGTTCTTCTCCGAAATACAGTGTGTTGCATTTGCTGCAGGATGGTGTAGACCTTCAAGATGTTATTGCCGATGGTCCGCAAGGCATAAAATATATGTCTGGCGGATCGGGTATTTATCATCTGGCCAACCTGAATCAAATGCAGCTTCAGCATATCATTAGTCAGATTACACAATGCGATAAATGGGCAGATATCATTCTTATTGATACCGGGGCTGGATTAAGCCGCAATGTGTTAAATTTTGTTATCGCAGCAGATGAAGTTATTATTATTACGACTCCGGAACCGACTGCTATTACAGATGCATACGCAATGATGAAGGCTTATGCCGGGCACGCTGGTACAGCACCCTTGCGGCTGGTTGTGAACCGTGTTGTTGAAATAGATGAAGGGCAGATGGTAGTTGATAAATTAATAAAAGTCTCTTTACGTTTTTTGGGAGTACCCATCACCAGTCTTGGATTTGTATATGAAGATCGCAATATGATCAAAGCAGTCAAGAATCAAACTCCCGTTCTAATACAATTTCCTAACACTATCTGTACTCGTTGTATAGAGCATATCGCTCAGCGGCTTATATATGGAGAAAATATACCGCAATCTAAGGGAATTAGAGGATTTTTTAATAAGTTCTTAGAAATGATGTGGTGATACTGAATCGCTAGGGGGACGGGACTATCATTTCCCATAATATTTTTAAAGTTAATCAGAGATTAAAGATAAAACTGAATGTAGATGAGCAGTATGGCAGCCGCATTGAAGAAATCGCTGCCGACGAATTGGTTATTGCTATGCCTATGAGTAAGGGGTATCCTGTGATGCTCGCCCAGGGTCAATCTTTTACAGGGCAATTAATTATAGACGGGATTGTTTATCAGTTTATTTCAAAGCTGCTTAGAAAAAACATTCATCCAATTCCCGTATGGGTAGTATCCTTGCCGGTTGAATTAAAGAAGGTGCAGCTAAGGTCCTTTGTGCGTACTTCCGCCATGATTCCGGTTCAATTTAAGCTAATATTGCCACTGGCAAATAATGATCCTGAAATTTCTGCCGATAACCCAACCTTTAACGTTCAAACAAAAGATATTAGCGGTGGAGGACTTCAGCTCGTTACACGTCAGCCATTTGAAATTGGGGCAAAAGGACAGCTCGTTATTGACATCCCTGAAGGCGGCATTATTGTGGCAATAGGGGAAGTCGTACGTGTTGAACAGCCTCAGCAAGAGAATCCGGTTTTTTGGGTTGGTATTAAATTTCTCGAAGTACAAGAAAGAGATCGCAGTAAATTGATTAAATACATATTTAAAAAACAATTGGAACAGCGTCAAAAAGGGGTTTAGTTTAGGATGGTGAAGCAATGACATGATAAATGTGGTAGTTGTTGATGATTCTGCATTCATGCGTAAACTGTTATCTGATCTGTTTGCTGCTGAATCTGATTTTAGAGTGATGGATACAGCACGTAATGGGAAAGATGCACTTGATAAAATAAAGAGGCTTAAGCCAGATTTAATTACGCTGGATGTTGAAATGCCAATTATGGATGGCATTAAGGCATTAGAACAAATTATGAAAGAAATCCCTACGCCGGTATTAATGGTAAGCAGTCTGACTCGTGCCGGAGCCGAGGCTACTATGCAGGCGCTGGCCTTGGGTGCAGTAGATTTTGTAGCAAAAACATCGGGATCTATTTCCAGTATTAATGAAATACGCAGTGAAATTCTTGAAAAAGCAAGAGCTGCTGTAAAGGCCAATGTTACTCAACTCATAAAACCTAAGTCTCAGCCTTCGCTTTTACCATCTTTTCCGGCAGCGGGTCAGGTTGGAATAAGTAATAATGAAGAACAAATTATTGCTATTGGCACATCTACGGGCGGACCCCGGGCTTTGCAGGAAGTTCTTGTACGGTTACCCGGCAATTTGCCTTGTGGAGTGGTAATTGTCCAGCATATGCCGCCTGGATTTACAAAATCCCTGTCAGAGCGTTTGAATTCCTTATCTTCACTAACTGTTAAAGAGGCAGAGCATAATGATGTTGTACGTCCGGGAATGGTTTTTATCGCGCCTGGTGACTATCATATGCTGCTGGAGCGTGAAGGTAGTAAAACCGTGATTAAGCTTAATCAGACCCCGCCTGTTGGCGGTCATCGGCCTGCAGTAGATCCTATGATGGAATCAGTTGCCAAAATCTACGGTTCCCGAGCTATCGGTGTTATCCTTACCGGTATGGGACATGACGGCTCAAAAGGAATGCAGGCTATAAAAAAACAGCGCGGTCATACTATCGCTGAAGATCAAACAACTGCTGTCGTTTACGGTATGCCAAAATCAGCGATAGAGTTAAATATAGTAGACCGGATAGTGCCACTTCCGAATGTCGCGGAAGAGATAGTAAAGGCAGTAAAAAAATAGCATAGGGAGGGTATTTCATGGATATCAACCAATATATGGGAATGTTTCTAGAAGAATCCCGCGAACATTTGCAAACCCTCAACCGTTGTGTGTTGGATTTGGAACATGAGCCAAGTAATTTGCAGTTGTTAGATGAGATTTTTCGCAGTGCTCATACCATCAAGGGTATGTCAGCAACAATGGGATTTACAACAATAGCTGAATTGACACATGAAATGGAGAACATTTTAGATCTCTTACGTAAATCCCAACTAACAGCAAATGAAGATATATTGAATACATTGTTTAAATGTATCGATACGTTAGAGCAGTTAGTGGAAAAGGTTGCTAGCAATAGTGATACTGAAATCGATATAAAAGCGCTGCTAAGTAAAATTACTGCTTTAGCTAAAGGAGATGCAGCGGCTTCACCGGCTGCGGTATCGTCAACAGCTAAGTCTATTGCAGCGAGCACTATCAGCTTTAGCGACACAGAAACTAAAATTATCCAAGCTGCCCAGAATCAAGGGATGGGCGCATATGAAATACAGGTTTCACTTCGGCCAGGCTGCCTGCTAAAGTCAGCAAGAGCGTATATGGTGATGAATGCACTAGAGGAATTAGGTGATGTCATCAAAAGTATTCCTCCAACAGAAGAATTGGAAAAAGAAAATTTTGAGCATAGCTTCCAAGTTGTTGCAGTAAGCGGAACAGAACCTGAGAAATTGGAACAAACATTGCTGTCTATATCAGAGATTGATAAAGTTACTGTGTTGCCTTGCTCCTTACCAGCAAAAGTGCAGCTTGCAGCTGAGCAAATGGCTGCAGCTCCTTCAGTGGCTGTCAAAGCAGCGGCTTTGGACAAGACAGATGAAAAGGAAAAGCAGCAACCTGCTAATGCGGTTACAACCATCGATAAAAAGCTAAAAGGCGGGCAATCCGTCAGGGTTGATATCGATAAACTGGATACACTCTTAAACCTTGTTGGCGAATTAGTTATTAATAAAACTCGCTTGGAGCAAATTGGTTTAACCCACCGGTTAACAGATTTAGTAGAAACGATTGAGCAAATGGACCGGGTTACGACTGATCTGCAGGCAGTAGTTATGAAGGTTAGAATGGTCCCAGTAGGGCAGGTCTTTAATCGATTTCCCCGCATGGTCCGTGATCTATCCCGTGATTTAAATAAGGAAGTCAACCTTATTATTCAAGGTGAGGAGACGGAACTTGACCGGACCGTAATAGATGAAATCGGTGATCCTCTGGTACATTTACTGCGTAATGCAATTGATCATGGTGTTGAATCTCCTGCTGATAGACAAGCTAAGGGAAAAGCGCCTATTGGTGAAATTCGCCTGATCGCCCGCCATGAGGGCAATAATGTTATTATTGTTGTCGAAGATGATGGCAAAGGAATTAATCCGGATATCATCAAACAAAAAGCTGTTCAAAAAGGTGTTATCACACAAAGCGAAGCAGAAAAGATGGATGCTGCCGAGGCGGTGCGGTTAGTATTTGCTGCTGGCTTTTCTACAGCAGACACCGTTACCGATGTCTCAGGCCGAGGCGTTGGAATGGATGCCGTAAAAACAAAGATCGAGTCTCTGGGCGGCATGGTGGATGTAGAAACGAAGATTAATGAAGGCAGTAAGTTTAAAATTAGGCTTCCGTTAACACTGGCAATTATTCAGGCATTGCTTGTTAAAGTTTGTGAAGAAATCTATGCTATTCCGTTAGGCTCAATTGACAGCACTATTAATATTAAATATGAAGATATAAAAACAATCCAGAGTCAGGAAGTCATTTTGCTTCGCGGTCAGATCATTCCGATTGTCCGACTTTCTAATGTTCTTAATGTCCCAGAAGCTTCTGAAGAGGAACAGGATGATCTATTTGTGGTAATTGTTCATATGGGTGACCAACGGGCCGGCATTATCGTTGATACTTTAATAGGTCAACAAGAGATAGTTATTAAATCGCTAGGCAAACTGCTTGCCGGCATTAAAGTGATCGCCGGTGCAACTATTTTAGGAAATGGTCAAGTGGCACTTATTCTGGATGTAGGATCACTGATGCAGTGAGGGAGGGATCTGTTGTGGCAGAAAAAACATACTCTACAAATGAATTACAGTTAGTAGTTTTTAAACTGGGTAAGGAAGAATACGCCGTTAGTATCCTGCAAGTTCAGGAAATTAAGCGGATTACTGACATTACGCGAGTCCCTCATACGCCTGACTATATAAAGGGAGTCATGAACCTGCGCGGGAGTGTGCTGCCTGTCCTGGATTTAAAGAAGCGCTTAAATTTAACGGCTCAGGAGTATACAGATGATACTCGAATTATCATTGTAAAAGTGGACGAAATTACAGTGGGAATCATTGTTGATGCAGTTTCGGAAGTATTGACAATTAATCAGGAAAGCATTGAGCCTCCTCAGACCGTCGCAGGTGGCGGTATAACTCATTATTTGAGCGGAGTAGGCAAGCTTGATGACCGTTTGCTTATTTTACTCAACCTGGAAACGATTATCGGTTATAGCCAGGAAGCTGGCAAATAAAATGAAATTGGATGAGGTGGAGACATTGTCCGAAGATATTTTGAAACTTTCACCGTTGCAATTAGATGCACTGCGAGAAATTGGCAATGTAGGAGCAGGTAATGCTGCTACTGCCCTGTCGCAAATTATTAATCGCAAAATAGATATGACTGTGCCGCAAGTTTCTATTTTACCTCTCGGCGATGTTCCTGATGTGGTAGGGGGACCAGATGCAATGGTTGCTGGAGTATACCTTCGTGTTTTTGGTCCGGCTCCAGGCAGCATATTGTTTTTGCTTCCCCGTGACAGTGCCTTTTATTTGGTTGATATGCTGATGGGACGCGGTCAGGGAGCCACAACCTCTTTAAACTCAATGGATGAATCAGCATTAATGGAAATTGGCAATATTCTAGCCGGTGCCTACTTAAATGCATTGTCACATTTTACCAAGCTTACCCTTCTGCCGTCTATTCCTGCTTTGGCAATTGATATGGCTGGTGCAATACTCAGTGTTATTCTCATTCAGTTAGGACAAATGGGAGACCATGCATTGGTGATTGAAACCGAATTTACAACTGAAGCTGATGGTGTTAAAGGTCATTTCTTCCTCATTCCTGACCCCGGTTCTTTAAGTACAATTTTGGCAGCAATAGGGGTGAAGGAATAATGGCAGAATTAATTAAAGTTGGTATGGCTGATTATAAAGTTGGCCGCTACCCTGCCAGCTTAATTAGCTATGGATTGGGATCATGTGTAGGGATTGCTTTATACGATCCTGTTACAAAAATAGGAGGCTTAGCTCATATTATGCTTCCTGATAGTAAGCAGGCCCGATCTACCGAAAACCCAGCAAAGTTTGCTGATACAGCACTTCCCAAGATGCTTGATGATTTACAAAAACTAGGTGCCGTTAAAATCCGTCTAACAGCAAAGATTGCTGGGGGGGCTCAGATGTTTTCATTTACGAACACTACAGATATCATGCGTGTTGGTGAGCGAAATGCCGAAGCCGTCCGGATTATACTGAAGAAACTTGACCTTCGGCTGCTTGCTGATGATACGGGAGGAAATTATGGACGGACAGTGGAATTAAAATTGGATACGGGAGTCTTTCGTGTAAAGACTATTGATAAAGGGGAAAAGGAACTGTAGTAAGGAGGAGGGTTAGGATTGTTCAAACTCCGTGTAGCATTGTTCTTAGCGGTAATTGCTGGCCTATTAACATTTATCAGCGGCTTAATGAATGATACTCGCCCGATAACTGCTTTATATCGTACGGGAATTTCATTAGTTGTTTTTGGATGTGGAGGTTTTTTTCTTGGCGGTCTGGCACAAATACTGCTGGTACGCGTAACAGAAACTGTTGAGCATAAAGGACAGAATATTGATATTGCAGACACTTCAGATTCGAATGAACGACTTTCTACTGAGCTTGCGCAATCAGATGATGGGTTTCGTCCGCTTACTTCTGATATGGTTAAGCGTGTATATCGATCAAGTTAGCGTTAATAATCTGGGGGTTGCGTGAGAATGATCGAAAAGAACGAAAACCATTCTGCCGAATTAGTAAAATTATGGCTAGAATACCAGGAAACTAAAAAAGATATTGTTCGTGAGAAAATCATTGAAAACTATCTGCCGCTTGTAAAGCTGGTTGCAGGACGAGTTGCGATCAGCCTGCCGCAGCATGTTGACCGTGATGATCTTATTAGTAGCGGCTTTTTTGGTTTACTGGATGCAATTGAAAGATATGATCTTAGTCGCAATGTCAAATTTGAGACGTATGCAGTAACCAGAATACGCGGCTCCATATTGGATACGATTCGTTCACAGGACTGGCTGCCGGCTACGGTACGGCAAAAAGCCAGGCAATATGAACAAATTTTAGCTGAATTAGAAAATCGCTTAGGCCGATCAGCAACTGATAGTGAAACGTCAGAGGCATTAGGCATCTCTGTTGAGCAGCTTCATACGCTGATTAATCAATTGAATACGAGTACATTGGTACCTTTGGAGGATTTCTTACAGTCCGAAACGGTAGCGGGAAATATAACAAATCCTTCGCAAAATATTGAAGAAGAAGAAGTAAAAAATAGCTTAATGAAAGCAATTGATAAGCTGCCTGAAAAAGAAAAGATGGTAGTAACTCTTTATTACTATGAGGAGCTTACCCTAAAGGAAATTAGTTTAATTCTTAAGCTCTCAGAGGCACGAATATCTCAACTTCATACAAAAGCAATTTTTCGTTTGCGGGGAGCTTTATCCAGAATAAAGTCCAGCTTATTGTAGGTTTTATCTTACACCAGAGTGTAACTTTTATTGTGTGAATAGATCGACATAGGCTTTCACTTGCGTCCGGAAGGACTTGGTGTAAAGCCAAGTCCTTTCTAATAAAGGGGGGAGAAAAGGTGGAAAATGACGAACTGATTTCAGAGGCCACTGACTCACTGGACGGTTATTTTGAAGTTGCTGTTAGTGATAGCGGTGTTTTTTTAAAAGTATTTTCTCCTAAAGGTGATGGGGAACCCGTTAAAGAGCCAGCGATTGTAACAGAACTGCAGAACCGGGAAGTCAAAGATTATAATTTAACTTTGATTATACGTACAGTGAAAGAGGCAACTGGAGAACCTGTTCAAATTGCTCCGCCTCCTCAGCCTGATGCTGAACCGGAAGTGCAGATATTAGTATCCAGGGATCGTCTGGAAGCTAATTTAGTCATAATTGTGCCAAAACGCAGCAGACCGTTGTTGCTTGATGAGGTTTTGGACAAAATTCGTGAGGCTGGAGTAACCTATGGGGTTGACTTGGATGCAGTTCAAAAAGCATTTCAGCGTCCGGGTTTAAGAACCATTTGTGCAAAAGGCCTAAATCCAATAGATGGTACTAATGCATATATTAAGTATTATGTTGATCTTGAGAATAAGGGCCGGCCTCTTGAATTGGAAGATGGACGTGTTGATCATAAAAATCTCAATACTTTTACAACGGTGCGTCAAGATGAGGTCATTGCTGAAAAAATACCCGTCGTGCCAGGAACAGCAGGGATCGATATATTGGGGCAGCCAATTGCGGCTAAACCTGGCAAAGATATTACATTGCCGCTCGGCAAAAATGTTCATGCCGTAGATAATACAAAAATAGTAGCGTCAATTGCAGGTCAGTTAATGATTATTAATAATAAAATTAATGTCATTCCGATTATTGAAGTAAAAGGTGATATTGATTTTTCTACCGGAAATATTGATTTTGTCGGTAATGTAATTATTCGGGGATCAGTTCAGGCTGGATTTACTGTTAAGGCAGAAGGAAATGTTGAAATATCAGGAACTGTCAGTGGTGGTACTGTTGAAGGCAAAAACGTGATTATTCGTCTGGGTGTCCAAGGGATGCAGCGAGGGTATGTGAAAGCGAGTGAAAACGTGGTTGCCAATTTTCTAGAGAATGCAACTGTTTACGCTGGAAAAGATATTATAATCAGTGAGGTAGTTCTCCATAGTAAGCTTTTCTCGGGGAAAAAGGTGATTGTAGAGGGACGAAGAGGCCTCATTGCCGGCGGACAGGTTATTGCCGGTGAAGAAATACGGGCAAAAGTTGCAGGTACGCAGCTGGCGGCAAACACGGATTTGGAAGTAGGGATTAATCCACTGTTACGGGAGGAATACCAAACTCTCCGGCAGGAAATCAAAAAAGTACAGCACAACCTGGAACAGACGCAAAAAGCCTTGGTGATATTAAAAGCAATGGATCCAAGCAATATCCCAAAAGAAAAACAGGAAATGCTGCTGAAGCTGACTAAAGCCCAGTTCCATCTTGTTGGACAAACTGAAACTATTCGTAACCGGATTTCAGAAATCGAACTTGCTTTCGAAGAAATGCGTTATGGAAGGATTAAGGTCATGGATGTTGTCTATCCTGGGGTTAAAATTGTCGTTGGTGCTCACGTCAAGCCTATTCGTGAAGTCATGCGTTTTGTAACGTTTTATGCAGAAGATGATGATGTGAAGGTAGGCCCATACAAGTAGATTTCGGTCAAGGAGTGGATTGCGGCTATGAATATACGGCCTATTGATATGCAAGGCCTAATTCCCCGCTCGACTGAGGCTAGCAAAATGCAGCAGCAACATGATCAGCAGCCAATCGTACAGCATCAGCAGGCAAGTGAACACTTTCAGCAGCTTGCTGCGATTAGGCAGCAGCAAGTTCAGGGCATGGAAAAAACAGAGAAGAAGAAAATAGATCGCGATAATAAAAACGACCCCAAAGAACAAAGAGAGCAAGCTCGCAGGCATCCCAAAGAGACGTTGGTTAAAAATAAAGAGCAGATAAATGATCCTGTTAGGGGAAAAAATATTGACATTATGACCTGAGGTGTTGGGTATGCTTACCGGTCTTATTATCATGGTTGTCCTAATTCTTTTTTTAGTAGTATTTGCAGTTTACAAACGGGATATGGTAACTAAAATGTTTTCGTTGCGAGTTGATGATCAGGCAAATTTATTCCAGGAACAGCTTGAACAGACTGCCGATAAAGTAATTAGTAGATTAGAAGAACAAATTACTCACCTTGAGTTGCTACTGGAAGAGGCCGATAACAAAATCGCTCTTTTGAATGATAGAATTCAAGCTGCCGATGAGTCTTTGAAGCGGGCAGGTCAATTCGCTGTTGTGGACTTAGAAGCAGGCAAGGGAGAAGGATTAGTTCAGGAAAAAGACGTAAGCTATTACGAAGTTTCTGATGCAGATGCAGCAGCCGATACTACGGTGTCTCCTAAAACAGAGTTGTTCAGTCATGATAAGAAACAGCTGATCATGGCGATGGCTGACCAAGGATATAGTGTCACAGAGATTGCAAAAGCTACTGGACTAGGAAAAGGCGAGATCATGTTGTTATTGCAGTTGAATAAACGGTAAAAAAAATAATATACTATCATTGAATTTTAATTTTAATACTTGTCATATTTAGGTATTTATGCTATAATACCTTTTGGTGTTAAAACACACACGCTTGCCAATTTTGTTACTGTGCCGGTTAACGGTTGAGACAAAAAATGCGGCTTGCGGCGGAAAATAACAGGAGGTGTATCCATGTCAGTAATTTCAATGAAACAACTTTTGGAAGCCGTCGTTCATTTCGGACACCAGACCAGNNTTGGGCGGCATGCTGACCAACTTCCAAACCATTCAAAAACGCATTAGCAGATTGCGTGAACTGGAAGATATGGAAGCGAAAGGCACATTTGATGTTTTGCCGAAAAAAGAAGTTATCACCTTGCGCCATGAAATGGACAGGTTGCAAAAGTTCTTAGGCGGCATTAAAAACATGAATAAATTGCCTGGTGCTTTATTTGTAATTGATCCTCGTAAAGAGCGCATTGCTATTGCCGAAGCTCGTAAACTGGGTATTCCTATCGTTGCCATCGTGGATACTAATTGCGATCCTGATGAAATCGACTATGTAATTCCTGGTAATGATGACGCAATCCGCGCCGTTAAATTGCTTACTGCCAAAGTTGCTGATGCGATTTTGGAAGGAAGACAAGGCGAGCAATTGGCTGAAGCCGAGTAATTAGTAGACATAAAGGTAAGGGGTAATTAATATGCTCCTTACCTTTACTAGTAGACAGGAGGAATTAATATGATAACAGCAGGAATGGTAAAAGAACTGCGCGAAAGTACTGGCGCAGGAATGATGGATTGTAAGAAAGCATTAACTGAGACTAATGGTGATATGGACAAAGCAGTAGATTTTCTTCGTGAAAAGGGTCTTGCTGCTGCTGCGAAAAAAGCAGGCCGTGTTGCTGCCGAAGGGTTAGTTGAATCGTACATACACGGTGGCGGTCGAATCGGTGTACTGCTTGAGATTAACTGCGAAACTGATTTTGTTGCAAAAACAGACGGCTTTAAAGCGTTAGCACGGGATATTGCTATGCAAATTGCCGCTGCTAATCCTAGCTATGTTTCTCGCAGCGAAGTGCCTGCTAGCGTGGTCGAGCATGAACGTGAAGTGCTTCGTGCGCAAGCATTAAATGAAGGTAAGCCTGCCAATATTGTTGAAAAAATGATTGAAGGCCGCGTTGAAAAATATTATAAAGAAGTGTGCCTGCTCGAACAAGTATTTATTAAAGATACCGATAAAACAGTTACTCAGTTGATTAATGAGAGTATTTCTAAAATCGGTGAGAATATTAATATTCGCCGCTTTACCCGTTATCAGCTTGGTGAAGGCATTGAGAAAAAAAGCAATGATTTTGCTGCAGAAGTGATGGCTGCTGTTACTAAATAAGAGAACACCTTGTGTTCTCTTATTTTCTAAAACAGCTATATAATTAATATCTTATCCATATTACAGAACGGGGGCTTGTATTTTGGGAGCCGCAAAATATAAACGTGTTATATTAAAACTAAGTGGTGAAGCTCTGGCGGGTGACAAGGGGTACGGCATTGATCCGGTCATTGTTGATTCAATTGCCCGCCAAATTAAAGAAGTGCGTGCTACCGGTCTGGAGGTTGCCGTTGTAGTTGGCGGTGGCAATATCTGGAGGGGTTTGGCAGGGAGTGCTAAGGGAATGGACCGTGCTTCAGCAGATTATATGGGAATGCTGGCAACGGTTATGAATTCATTGGCACTGCAAGATGCTCTGGAAAACTGTGATGTTGATACCAGAGTGCAAACTGCTATAGAAATGCGGCAGGTAGCTGAACCCTATATTCGGCGCCGTGCTATGCGTCATCTGGAAAAAGGACGTGTAGTAATTTTTGCAGCAGGCACTGGTAATCCTTATTTCTCTACAGATACAACGGCCGCACTGCGGGCAGCTGAGATAGAAGCAGATGCCATATTAATGGCGAAAAAATTTGCTGATGGCGTGTATGACTGCGATCCACGCTACAATCCTGATGCCATAAAGTTTACTGAATTGGATTATCTAGAGGTAATTAAACGTGGACTGGGCGTTATGGATGCAACGGCAACCACACTATGTATGGATAATAATATTCCTATTGTTGTTTTTAGCATTGATGAAGTCGGTAATATTTTGAAAGCAGCAACTGGTCAAAATATTGGAACTATTGTGGGAGGAGCTAGAAATGACCGTTAAAGAAATACAGACATTGCACGAAGACAAAATGAAAAAAGCAATAGAAGCTCTTCGTAAAGAATGTGCTTCTATTCGTGCAGGAAGAGCTACCCCGTCGCTTCTTGATAAAATTATGGTTGATTATTATGGTACGCCATCACCGGTCAATCAAGTGGCGAACATCTCGGTTCCGGAACCACGGACCATTATTATTCAGCCGTGGGAAAAGAACATGCTTGCCCCTATTGAGAAATCAATTCAAAAATCTGATTTAGGACTTACTCCTAACAGCGATGGTTCGGTAATACGTCTGAATATTCCCCAGTTAACACAAGAACGCCGCACTGAATTAGTCAAAATGGTACATAAAAAAGCGGAAGAGTCCCGGGTTGCTGTTCGGAACCTTCGTCGTGATGCAAATGATGCGGTAAAAAAACTAGAAAAAGACAAAACCATCTCTGAAGATGAGGCTAAAAAATCGCAGGATGACATGCAGAAGTTAACAGATAAGTATATTAAAGAAGTTGATTCTGTGATGGCAGCAAAAGAAAAAGAAATTATGGAAGTATAATTCCTTTATGAGTAATGATTGTGTTGTCCAATGCTTAGATGCAGTAGGTCGTCCATTAAAGGATGTTATTGCTGAATTTGAAAGAAGCGGTCATCAATATGTACTTACTTTTACGCGTCCGCCTCGTACCACGTTTGCGCTGGAAGAAAACAGCTTTTACGTTTTACATCAGCGTATCGATGAGAGCGAAGTATATCATCTGATTGCTGCAGCAAAAATGGCAAAGGAGGGTTGATTGTGTCCTATAAAATTAATGAAGAGTGCATCGCTTGTGGCAGCTGCGCGGCTACTTGTCCGGTTGGTGCGATAAGTGAAGGCAGCCCAATTTTTGCTATAAGCGAAGATTGTGTTGAATGCGGTGCCTGTGCAGCGGTTTGCCCTGTTGGTGCTATTGCAGCTCCATAACTGAAACCCCCTTGCAAGAGGGGGTTTCAAAGTTTGGCTTGGAGGTTTTAAGTCATGTGGAAAAAATGGCTCAGCAAGATTGGCGGAGCAGAAGATAAGTCCCATTTGTATCAGGCTCTTGATGAAAAACGAATTCCCAAGCATATAGCCATTATTATGGATGGCAACGGAAGATGGGCCCAGAAACGGGGAATGCCACGTGCATTTGGTCACCGTGAAGGCGCAGAAACACTTAAAAAAATTGTGCGATTTTCCTCGGATATCGGGGTTGGAGCTCTTACCGCCTATGCCTTTTCCACGGAAAACTGGAAAAGACCAACCGAAGAAGTACATTTACTTATGAAGCTTATATCTGATTATTTGGATGGTAATATTGAAGAGATGCATCAGAACAATGTTAAGGTGCGTTTTCTTGGCAAGACGGAAGAATTGTCGGATATGTTAAGGCGTAAAATTGAAAAGGCCCAGACTCGCACGGCGAATAATACTGGTCTTGTACTAAACTTAGCAGTTAACTATGGTGCCAGGACAGAGATTACTCGTGCTGTTCAAATTATTGCCAGTCAAGTGCGTGATGGAATGATAAAACCGGAAGATATTACAGAGAATACAATACAGCAGCAACTTTACACAGCCAATCTGCCTGATCCGGACTTGTTAATTCGTCCAAGCGGTGATTTGCGGATTAGTAATTTTCTGCTATGGCAATGTGCATATACTGAATTTTGGTTTACTGAGGAAAACTGGCCTGATTTTACTCCTGAGCTGCTTGTTCAAGCCATCAGTGATTTCCAAAATAGAGAACGTAGATTTGGCGGATTGAAAAAGTAAAGTAGGTGACTTATGCTTGCAAAACGCATTGCAACAGCCTTGGTCGGCATACCCGTAGCCGTATATGTCATCAATTACGGACAGTGGTTATTTGGTTTAACCGTTAGTTTTTTGGCGTTGGCGGCATGGCATGAGTATTGTGTAATGGTAGAACAAAATGGAATTTATCCGTCCAAACTCCTCGGACTTATTGGAGTTGCTCTGGTCTTGGGGTGTGCATGGGTCGGGAATTCACAGGAAACGGTAACTGTTCTTACATTGATTTCATTAATTATTTTAGGAAAAACGGTCATTTCTTATGGAAAATTTTCACTGGTTGATGCCGCATTAACTCTATTAGGCTTATTATATATTGCTTTACCTTTTAGTCATTTGCTGCTCCTTCGCTTCCTGGAACCGTCATTATCCAGCACTTCAGCTGGAATGACCACAGGTGCTATGTATTTATGGATAGCATTTGTAGGGACTTGGGCCAGTGATACTTTTGCTTATTTAGTTGGCTCTAAATTTGGGAAGGCTAAGTTATGCCCCGCGATTAGTCCGGGGAAAACCAGGGAAGGAGCCATAGGCGGTCTGTTTGGCAGTATCTTTGCAGTGTTGATTTTAGGTCATTTCTTTCACATTGCGTTAATTCATTCCTTTTTTATGGGAGTATTCGTTGGATTGGTAGCTCCTTTGGGGGATTTAGTAGAGTCTTCCTTAAAACGCTACTGCTGTGTGAAGGATTCAGGTAGATTATTACCAGGACATGGTGGTGTCCTGGATCGATTTGATAGTATTATGTTCGCAGTACCAGCCGTATATTATTACGTACAGTTTTTTTTAATACGCTAAGGGTGTGTCTTCAAACTAGTGGAATGGTCAATGGCGAGTGATNNGATAGTTTGAAAACACGCCCTAAGGAGTTAAGGAGTAGGTTGGAATGCATCACGTTGCAATTTTAGGAAGTACAGGATCCATTGGTACGCAAACGCTGGATGTAATAACTCATCACCCCGAGCTTTACCGGGTGACTGCTTTAGCCGCGTATCATAATGATGTTTTGCTGGAAGAACAGATTCAAAGATTTAATCCTCTTATTGCCGTCCTGGTTGACGACAAAGCGGCAGCACGTCTTAAAAGCCGGTATAGGGGAACAACCAGAATTCTTGCTGGTGAAGAGGGAATGCTTGAGGCTGCTGCAATTAGGGAAACCGATACCGTTCTAACTGCTATGGTAGGAGCTGCAGGAATTAAGCCGACAATCACTGCTATTGAAGCGGGCAAAAATATAGCGTTAGCAAATAAAGAAACGTTAGTTGCGGCAGGAGAAATTGTCACTCAACTTGCCCGGAAAAAAGGGGTTCAATTGCTGCCTGTAGATAGTGAGCACAGTGCTTTGATGCAGTGCTTGCATGGTGAAGATTCCAAAACGGTCAAACGTCTGTTAATTACTGCCTCCGGTGGTCCTTTTCGCGGCTATACGACGGAGCAATTGGGCACAATTACTGTTGAACAATGTTTATGCCATCCGAACTGGTCGATGGGGAAAAAGATTACGGTTGACTCAGCCACCTTAGTTAATAAGGGGCTGGAAGTAATAGAGGCTAAATGGCTTTTCGACATTGAATATGATAATATTGATGTAGTTGTACATCCGCAAAGCATCATTCATTCCATGGTAGAGTTCGTTGATGGCAGTACAATCGCTCAACTGGGGAAACCGGATATGCGGCTGCCTATTCAGTATGCGTTGACTTATCCTCAGCGAATCACCTCGCCTGCTCCGGTCATGGACTGGACTAGGTTAATAAGCCTGGAGTTTATGCCACCGGATAAAAAAACATTTCGCGGTTTAGACTTAGCCTACCGTGTAGGCCGGTGCGGCGGTACGCTGCCCTGTGTCTTTAACGCTGCAAATGAGATTGCGGTTCATGCCTTTTTGGCAAATCAATTGCCTTTTTTAGAAATAACTACTATTATTGAAGCTACTATTGATCAGCATCAGAACGTGCTCAAGCCATCTTTACCAGCAATTTTTGCGGCTGATAGTTGGGCGCGTGAGTATGCGCGAGAGCTTGTGGCTAGGTATGAAAGAGAAAATACATAGGTAGGTGATTGTATTGTCCACCACTGTAATAGCGACTATCTTTGTTTTCGGTCTCTTGATTTTTGTTCACGAGTTAGGACATTTTATGACTGCCAAAATGGTAGGCATGAGGGTAGATGAATTTGCTATCGGTTTTGGTCCTAAGATTTTTAGCCGACGCTACGGAGAAACGGTTTACTCCTTACGAATTATCCCGCTAGGCGGCTTTAATAAAATTGCTGGAATGGATCCGGATGAAGAACAGGATGAACGATCATTTTCTGCCAAACCGGTTTGGGCACGAATGTTAGTGATTATTGCTGGCTCAGCAATGAATTTCGTTTTGCCGGTACTGCTTTTCGTTATCGTCTTCTTAGGCTATGGCATTGAGATGCCTTCAGAAAAGGCTGTAGTAGGTAATATCTTACAAGATAAACCTGCTGCTGTTGCCGGACTTTTGCCTGGTGATCATATCAAAGCCGTTAATGGAGCACCTGTTACGACTTGGCAGCAGTTTGTGACTATGATTCAATCAAATGCAGGTAATCAACTTACGATAACCATAGAGCGCAGCGGAGCTATACAGTCCGTAGCCTTGATTCCCGAATATGATCAGCGGGCGAACAGAGGAATTATCGGCGTAACACCTGAAATTTTGATAAAACGCCCAGGTTTTATTGAGGCGACGAGTATAGCGGTGAAACATACATATACGATTGCTTCTAGTATGCTGGCGGGACTCGGGCAAATGGTAACTGGAAAAATTGAAGCCGATGTGGCCGGTCCTATTGGTGTAGCCCAAATGGCAGGACAGGTTGCACAATCTGGCTTGATTCCTCTTCTCCAATTTGCTGCTTTCTTAAGTATAAACTTAGGCTTGATTAATTTATTGCCCGTTCCAGTACTTGATGGCGGACACGTTGTGACCTTGGCGGTAGAAGGAATACGTGGAAAGCCTTTAAACCGCAATAGTCTTCAGTTTGTACAAATGATTGGTTTTGCTCTGCTGATGTTATTGTTTGTATTAGCTACATTTAAAGATATTAGCAGACTGAAGCTGTTTTAAGGTGAGGAATATGGAACGAAAGAAAACCAGATTCATTCAAATAGGAGATAGGGGTATTGGCTCAAATGCCCCTATTTCTGTTCAATCAATGACAACTACCAAGACAGATAATGTAGAGGCAACTGCAAGACAAATTGCTGCGCTGGCAGCTGCAGGCTGTGACATTGTTCGGCTAGCGATTCCTGATATGGCAGCGGCCCAGGCAATCGACAAAATTAAAAACCTTGTGACAGTGCCGCTTATTGCGGACATTCATTTTGATTACCGGTTGGCTTTAGCTTGTCTGGAACGCGGAATTGACGGGCTGCGCCTAAACCCGGGCAATATTGGACAGGCAGATCATGTTGAGAAAGTTGTAAAAGAGGCGCAAAAAAAACATACTCCTATCCGGATTGGCGTAAACGCCGGTTCTTTGGATAAGGTTTTATTAGCGAAATACGGTGGACATCCAACTCCGGAGGCAATGGTTGAAAGTGCCTTGCAGCATATTGCAATCTTAGAGAATCTCGGTTTTTATGACATTAAGATTTCACTTAAGGCCAATGATGTACCGACGACTATTGCAGCCTACCGGCTTATGTCTGATACTGTGGACTATCCTTTGCACCTGGGAATTACTGAGGCTGGTACTGTGAATTCGGGAGTTATTAAATCAGCGGTAGGAATCGGAGCACTTTTAGCCCAGGGAATTGGTGATACAATCCGGGTGTCCCTTACAGGAGATCCGGTAGAAGAAGTAAAGGTAGGCAATGAGATTCTAAAATCATTAGGACTTCGTGAGTACGGACCAACACTAATTTCTTGTCCTACTTGCGGCAGATGTAATATCGATCTGATTTCACTTGCTCATCAGGTGGAAGACCGCATTAAAGGGGTNNGGAAATAATTATGCGTGCTTCGTATTTATATGCACCAACTTTGCGGGAGACTCCGGCAGAGGCGGAAGTGACCAGCCATCAGCTGATGCTTCGCGCAGGCATGATTCGCAAGGCTGCAGGTGGCTTTTATACCTATTTGCCTTTAGCATTAAAAATATTGAAAAAAATTGAAAATATTGTCCGAGAGGAAATGGACGCAAAAGGTGGCCAAGAATTATTGATGCCAATCGTCCAGCCCTCAGAACTCTGGACGGAGACAGGCAGATGGGATGTTTATGGAGATGAAATGTTCCGTCTGAAAGACCGCCATGGCCGGGATTTTTGTTTAGGGCCAACTCACGAAGAAATGATCACTACCGTTGCCAAAACAGATGTAAGGTCCTATCGTCAGCTTCCGTTGATGTTATACCAAATCCAGACTAACTATCGTGATGAAATACGTCCGCGCTTTGGCTTGATGAGAGGGCGCGAATTTATCATGAAAGACTTGTATTCCTTCGATCGCAACGAAGAAGGCTTACATGATAGCTACATGAAAATGTATGATGCATATACAACAATTTTTGAACGGTGCGGACTGACCTGCCGGCCTGTTGAGGCAGATTCAGGCGCCATCGGAGGCAGCGGTTCTCATGAATTTATGGTAATTGCTGACTCTGGTGAAGATGCCATTGTGTATTGCACGGAATGTAACTACGCCGCGAATGTGGAAAAAGCGGAATTGTTGCCTTTAAAACCGGAGCAAGAAGCTGTCAAACAATTGTCTGTAGTCGAAACTCCTGCAGCAAAAACAATTGCAGAGGTAGCCGCTTTTCTGCAGATTAGCTCTGAGCGCCTGATTAAAACAGTCGCTTATCAGACGGAGAAAGAAGTTGTTTTGGCACTAGTTCGTGGGGATCACGAAGTAAATGAAATAAAAGTCAAGAATGAGCTCAACTGCCTGATGCTGGAATTGGCTAGTGAGCAGACGATTAAAGAACTAGGAAGCGCAACAGGGTTTATTGGGCCTGTAGCTTTAAAAAATGTCACAATCATTGCCGATAATACGGTTATGGAACTGATTAATGCCGTATGCGGTGCTAATAAACCGGATCAGCATCTGATAAATGTAAATCCGAACCGCGATTTTACCGCAAATAAAGTTGCTGACATACGTATGATTCAGGAAAACGATCCTTGCCCGCGATGCGGACAAGCCGTAAAAACAGCAAGAGGTATTGAAGTAGGGCATATTTTNNCTTCCTTGACGAGAATGGCAGGGAAAAGCCAATGGTAATGGGATGCTATGGAATTGGTGTGAGCCGGACAATGGCTGCATCAATTGAACAAAATAATGATAAAGATGGTATTATCTGGCCGGTGCCGATTGCTCCCTATCATGCAGTTATTGTTCCAATCAGCACTAAAGATACTGAGCAGATGAAGTTAGCGGAAGAATTCTATCTGGCTCTGAATAAAGCTGGAATTGAAACTGTTTTTGATGATCGCAATGAGCGGCCTGGAGTCAAATTCAAAGATGCTGATTTAATCGGCTATCCATTGAAAATTACTGTAGGGCCTAAAGTCATAAACGAAGGTGTTATTGAAGTTAAGTCACGGCGCACAGGTGAAGTTCGTCTTATTAGTAAAGAAAACTACATTGAAGAGATTCGTACATTCTTAGAGCAGATATAGTAAAAAGGGAAAAGGCGTGAGCTTACACGCTTTTTTCCTTTTTTACAGGGAGTGCATTTCTTAAGGTTAGTGTGTTACAATAGAGGTTGTCTTTAATTGTGTTAAAGGAGAGAAAGTCATGAAAAATTACTGTATTATCCCTGAAAACCAACAGAATTTTATGGCTTTTGTCCATGACTTAGAAATTGATGCTGCTCATAAGGCTGCGCTCCAAAGTGCAAATGTCAGCCGGGTATATGTTGATGTAAATAAGCGAATATGGAACATACATATTACTTTTACGAAACCAGTCCCGGAAAATATAATAAAGCTTGCCGAGCAAATGCTCGCAAAGCAGTGTGGACTTCATAAAGTATCCTTCATTGCCGACAGACAATCAGTAGAGGAGTATTTGAAGACGCAATGGACTGATTTTGTTGGTAAAATTGCCGGCGATAATCATACGGTTCGTTGTTTATTAGCAAGTGCTCAATGGGATTTTAACGGTAAAATACTCATGATAGAAACAGTTGGTGATTTATCGGCAGAGATGCTGACAGAACGGGGTATTCCGCAAACGATAGCCACTACAGTATGGAATGAATGCGGACAACGCCTGGAGGTTTCTTTCAGAAGCAGTGAAGCTGATTTGCCTCTCACATGTGATGCCGACTTATTGACCCCTGAATATCTGGAAGCATTGACGGAAAGCTCCGTATCAGAGAGTAAGGAGAAAGATGAAAATCCACTTATCTTTGGCCGGAATATAAAAGATATCCCTCAATTAATTTCATCTGTCCAGGAAGAAGGCCGCAATATTGTTGTGGCAGGAGAACTGCTTAACTTTGAGATGCGGGAATTAAAATCAGGGCGCTTCTTACTAACTTTTGATGTTGTTGATGCAACGGATGGCCTTAGCGGCAAAGCTTTTTTTGACACTCAGGAACAGTCGAAAAAAATTGGTGATGCCCTTAAAGAAGGTATGCCAATTAAAGTAAAAGGTACTGTGCAATATGATAAATTTGCCAATGAACTAGTCTTATTTGCCGACAGCATGTATCGGACTGAGCGGCAGCCGGAGCGTATGGATACGAGTGAAATACCGAGAGTTGAGCTTCATGCCCATACCCGCATGTCCAACATGGACTCTGTCGTGTCGGTAAAAAGCCTGATAAAAACGGCAGCAAAATGGAAGCATCCTGCAGTTGCGATAACAGATCATGGCGTAGTGCAGGCATTTCCGGAAGCACAGGAAATAGCTAGCAAAGAGGGCATTAAAGTTATCTATGNNTAAATAAAGCCTACCATATTGTTATTTTAGCTAAAAATTCAATTGGCTTGCGGAACTTATACCGCTTAGTTTCGATTTCCCATTTAAAATATTTTCACCGGACACCACGGATTCCCAAAAAGATATTGGCAGAACACCGGGAAGGCCTGGTGTTGGGATCGGCTTGTGAGGCTGGCGAACTAATTCAGGCAATAGTTAATGGTGCAAGTGATACAGAATTAGTGGAAATAGCTTCTTTTTACGATTATCTGGAGATACAGCCGACAGGAAATAATGAATTTATGCTGCGTAAAGGCCTTGTTGCCAATGAAGAGGAATTGCGTCAAATAAACCGCAAAGTTTGCGATTTAGGCAAGCAGTTGAATAAGTTAGTAGTGGCAACTTGTGATGTTCATTTCATGAATGCCAGTGACAGCGTTTACCGCCAGATTCTGATGGCCGGGAAAGGTTTTGCCGATGCAGAACATCAGCCACCTTTGTATTTCCGTACTACTGAAGAAATGCTTACGGAATTTTCGTATTTAGGAGCTAAAAAGGCCTATGAGGTTGTTGTCGAAAATACCCGTAAGATTAGTGAATTAATCGAGGTGTTTAAACCAATTCCAGATGAATTGTATTCACCTAAGATTCCGGGTGCTGAAGAAGCAATCCGTGATATGTCATACGAAAAAGCAAGATCTTTGTATGGTGAAGACTTGCCGGAAATTGTTTCGGCTCGACTGGAATATGAATTGAAGTCCATTATCAATAATGGTTTTGCGGTATTGTATTTTATTGCTCACAAGCTGGTAAAAAAATCACTTGATGACGGATATCTCGTTGGATCGCGGGGGTCAGTAGGATCATCTTTCGTTGCAACGATGACAAGCATTACCGAAGTTAATCCTCTGCCGCCACACTGGCGTTGTCCCGTATGTAAACATAATGAATTTATTACTGACGGCACTTATGGCGGTGGCTTTGACTTACCCGATAAGGAGTGCCCGAAGTGCAAGAGTCAGTATATCAAAGACGGTCACGATATACCCTTTGCCGTATTTATGGGCTTCCATGGTGATAAAGTTCCTGATATTGATTTGAATTTCTCCGGAACCTATCAGCCGGTAGCTCATAAATATACGGAAGAATTGTTTGGCAAGGATAATGTTTTCCGCGCAGGTACAATTGCAACTATTGCGGAAAAGACAGCTTACGGGTATGTAAAAAATTACTTTGCAGAGCGGGGACTTACCGTCCGCAATGCGCATATCAACAAATTAATTGCTGGTTGTACCGGTGTTAAACGGACAACGGGACAGCATCCCGGTGGTATCATGGTTGTTCCCCGTGATATGGACGTTCATCATTTCACACCGATACAGCATCCCGCCGATGATAAAAATTCATCCACAATAACAACACATTTTGACTATCACTCGATTAGCAGCCGTTTGGTTAAGCTGGATATTCTGGGACATGACGATCCTACCGTCATACGAATGCTGCAGGATGTGACCGGACTTGACCCACTCAACATTCCTTTTGATGATGCTGAGACCATGAGTTTGTTTTCTTCTACTACTGCACTTAAACTTACGCCAAATCAATTGGGAAGCACGGTAGGAACTTTTGGCATACCCGAGTTTGGCACAAAATTTGTTCGTCAAATGCTTGAAGATACAAAGCCGAAAACATTTAGTGAATTAGTGCGTATCAGCGGATTTTCACATGGGACGGATGTTTGGTTAAACAATGCACAAGATTTGATTAAAAATGGGACTGCCAAATTGTCTGAAGCTATATCGGCACGGGATGATATTATGGTATACCTAATTCACAAAGCAGTTGATCCTCAGCTTGCATTTAAAATTATGGAGAGTGTTCGTAAGGGAAAAGGTGTCAAGAGTGAAGATGTAGAAAAAATTCGTCTTAAAAATGTGCCCGAGTGGTATATTGATTCTTGCCAGAAGATAAAGTATATGTTCCCTAAAGCGCATGCTGTTGCGTATGTAATGATGGCAGTCAGAATTGCCTGGTTTAAAATCCATCGGCCCTTGGCATTTTATGCCGCCTATTTCACAGTTAGGGCTACTGAATTTGATGCTCATTTAATTGTGCAGGGAGAAGCGGCGCTGCGTGGGAAATTAAATGAATTTGAACAAAAAGGCAATACTCTCACTGCGAAAGAGAAGGGCTTGCACACTATCGTGGAGATAGCACTGGAGATGAATCTTCGAGGGTTTATATTACATAAAGTCGATTTATATCAGTCAGATGCTACTAAATTTTTAATTGTTGATAATGGTTTATTGCCGCCGCTAGCTTCATTGCAGGGACTTGGCGATACGGCAGCTCATAATATTGTACAAGCTCGTAAAGGTAGGGAATTCTTGTCTGTGGAAGATCTACGTAACCGTTCGCGGATTTCAAAAACGGTTATTGAAATTTTAAAAGAGCATGGCTGTCTGAATCAACTGCCCGAAGATGATCAGATTATGCTGTTTGCTTAAAAAATACACTTTACTGTTGTAATCACCTGTATAGGGTGCTATACTAGAATTAGTACAATTTTCCGCGTTTCACAAGAGTGGGTTCTACACCCACTCTTTCATCTTGGTGTGGCAGACATCGTTTTACAATACAACCACTTCCAGATATAGGGTATAAGGTACTATCACATTAGGCAACAATAATAGTAATTGATTGACGGAGGTGTTAGCATGTCACGGGAACAAACAGAGAAATTTGTGGAAAAGTTGGTTTTAGACATCACCAATGGCACTGCCTTGGAATTGGTTGATGTAGAATATGTAAAAGAGCGAGACTGGTATTTGCGCGTGTTTTTAGACAAACCTGAAGGAATTGAAATGGATGATTGTCAGTGGGTAAGTGAAAGACTGGAAGCCAAGCTGGATGAATTAGATCCAATTAAAGAGAGCTACTACCTTGAAGTATCTTCGCCTGGACTAGACCGGGTATTGAAAAAGGAAAAGGATTTTGTACGCCATATAGGTGATAAAGTGGAAGTACATACGTTTGCTCCAATAGATGGGCTGAAAATGGTGGTAGGTACATTGAAGGGTCTTATGACGGACGGTGATATACACCTGGATGTCGAAGGCAGAGAGGTTGCTATACCGAGGGAAAAAGCCTCGCAAGTTAGATTACATCTTACATTTTAAGATATTTAAAATTGAATAGGGGGAATATGGGTGAATGCAGACTTCATGCAAGCTTTTGAACAATTGGGAAAGGAAAAAGGAATAGCGGCGGAAATTATTTTCGATGCTATTGAAGCGGCTTTAATTTCTGCTTATAAACGAAATTTTGGCTCGGCACAAAATGTGCATGTTTCATTGGATAGACTTACTGGTGAAATTCATGTATATGCCCGCAAANNTGTCGTTAAGCGAAGCAAGAGCAGTTGATCCCCGCTACGAACTGGAAGATGTAGTTGAAGTGGAAGTAACGCCGAAAAATTTCGGCCGTATTGCTGCTCAAACTGCTAAGCAAGTCGTAGTTCAGCGGATTCGCGAAGCCGAGCGCGGCATTATTTATGAGGAATTTTCCAATCGTGAAAGCGATATTGTAACAGGCATTGTTCAACGAATTGAGCAAAAAAATGTGTTTGTTGATCTAGGAAAAGCGGAAGCTATCCTTGCTCCGCTTGAACAAATTCCAGGAGAAGCATATAAACACGGTGATCGTTTAAAAACATATATTATAGAAGTAAAAAAGACGACTAAAGGGCCGCAAATCCTTGTGTCTCGTACGCATCCCGGACTTCTAAAACGTCTTTTTGAATTAGAGGTTCCTGAAATTCATGATGGTGTGGTAGAACTTAAGTCGGTTGCTCGCGAACCAGGGCTTCGTTCTAAAATCGCTGTTCATTCCCGTGATGAAAATGTAGATCCTGTTGGAGCCTGTGTAGGCCACAAAGGGATGCGTGTTCAGACAATTGTTAATGAGCTTAGAGGCGAAAAAATTGATATAGTAAAGTGGAACGCCGACCCCGCAAAGTATATTGCTAATGCTTTAAGTCCCGCAAAGGTGGTTTCGGTTGAGGCAAATGAAGCAGAGAAAATATCTAAGGTTATTGTTCCCGACTATCAATTATCGCTAGCTATCGGCAAGGAAGGGCAGAATGCACGGTTGGCAGCGAAATTGACTGGTTGGAAGATTGATATAAAAAGCGAGTCTCAAGCTCAAGCCAGCAATTAAGGGGGGAGTTTTCGTGAAACAAAAAAAAATTCCTCAGCGTATGTGTGTTGGCTGTCAAGAAATGAAAAATAAAAAAGAATTAATTCGGGTTGTTCGGGCGCCTGATGGTGTTGTTTCTTTAGATCCCAGCGGTAAGAAAGCAGGGAGGGGAGCATACGTCTGCGCAACAGAACAATGTTTCACAAAAGCTTATAAAGAGAAAAGGCTGGAACGCGCTTTAAAGCATGCCGTTGCGCCTGAAGTATACGAATCTGTCCGTAATGGTCTCATTCAAAATGGATAAAAAGAGGATTGCCGATTTACTCGGCCTTGCACAAAAGGCAGGACGGATAGTTTCTGGTGAGTTTGCTGTTGAGAAAGCAGTTCGCTCACGCAAAGCTAGAATAGTGTTACTCGCAACTGATGCTTCAAAAAATAGCAAGAAAAACTATCATGATTTAACCTCTTATTACGAGGTTCCGATATATGAAGTTCTTTCTAAACAAGAAATGGGAGAGTCGATTGGTAAAGTTCAGCGTGCTGCAATTGTCCTAACCGATGAAGGCTTTAGCCGTTCTCTTGCAAAGCTCTTGTCTGATGTTTGATTTTGGGAGATAGAAATTTGGGGGTGGATCAATGTCCAAACATAGAATATATGAATTAGCAAAAGATTATAGTACAACTAGCAAAGTAATTATAGATATATTAAGCCGAAATAGCATTACTGCCAAGAATCATATGAGTAGTGTCGACGATGATGCAAAAGTGGTTTTAGAAAGAACCTTTGCACGTAAAACCGGCAATGAAGATCAGAGCGGAAAGGCTCCAAAAGCTGCCGCACCGGATGTGCCCGAGAAAGTTAATAAACCTAGTCAGCCAAGCACAGATCATACTGCAGCACACAATAATAACCAAGCTCCGAGACCACCATATCAGCAGCAGGGACAAC
>DDHB01000038.1 GCA_002337925.1 Sporomusaceae bacterium UBA1887 | reverse complement strand
GTATAGGTGCCGGCAATCAACAGATAAATCGCCGCATGATCAAAGATTTTAAAAATATGTTTGAGCCTTTCGCTTGTAAAGCTGTGATACAGCGTAGAAGCCAAGTATAACAGAACCAGCGAAGTGCCATATATACTGAAACTGACAATGTGCCATACCGTACCATGAAGATAAGATGATACGACCAGTGTAATAAGACCGGCTAAGGCAAAAATTGCACCTACACCGTGTGTAACGGCATTCATTATTTCTTCCATAAAGCCTCCTACCCCCATTGGGACTTGTTCTGCTTCTATTATAGCATAGCTTCTCCAAGAATATGGTTTTCACTCAGAAAAACCTTCCCAAGATAAGATAACAGCAGTATATACAGATTAGATTTTAGCTATTTATTATACTGCCTTTTCCCCACGTTCTTTAAGATCAAGCAAAAGAAATTCTTTTCCTGCAATACCCGGCTTAGTCATTTCTTCCGGCGATAAAATAACTTCTAGCCGTTCGGCTGGAACCAAGTTCTGAGCAATAATAATCTCCTTCACCGGTATACCACTTGCTAAGGACTCACGAGAGATAGCACACGCCTTCTCATACCCAATATGAGGTGAGATCGCGGTAATAACGCCGATACTATTATCGACCATTTCCTGACATCGTTCTAGATTAGCTCTAATGTTAGTAATACAATTATAATTCAGCGCACGGATTGCATTAGTCAAGAATTCAATAGAATTAAAAAGATTATAAGCAATCACTGGCTCCATGACATTTAGTTCAAATTGGCCAGCTTCAACAGCTAAGCTGATAGTTAAATCATTGCCACAAACCTGGAAAGCAACCTGATTAACCACTTCGGGTATTACTGGATTAATTTTGCCTGGCATAATAGATGAGCCTGGCTGCATAGCCGGAAGCAAAATCTCATTGAACCCGCATTTAGGGCCTGATGCCATTAACCGTAAATCATTAGCTATTTTTGATAATGCCAGTGCACTGACTTTAAGAGCGCTGGAAAATTCGGCCAAATCGTCCGTATTCTGCGTAGCATCAACCAGATTTGGTGACGACACAAAATTCTCACCTGTCAGTATCCCAATTTGCCGGACTACTTCCTGGACATATTCGGGCTCGGCATTTAATCCGGTCCCTACTGCTGTCGCTCCCATATTGATGCAGTATAACTTAGCCATAGCCGCTTTTACCCGTTTAGCAGCCCTGTTAACAACGCTCGCATACGCATTAAATTCCTGTCCCAGCGTAATGGGAACAGCATCTTGAAGGTGGGTCCGGCCCATTTTTAATACACGGGAGAATTCCTCTGCCTTAGAGGATAAAGAATCTCCTAAATTAACGATTTCCTTAATTAGATGATTAGCTTTTCCAATAGTGGCAATACGGATCGCCGTGGGAATAACATCATTAGTTGACTGAGACATATTTACATGGTTATTGGGTGACACAATTTCGTAAGCGCCCTTCTTACCACCAAGCTTTTCTATTGCAAGATTAGCTATTACTTCATTGACATTCATGTTTATAGAAGTCCCTGCACCGCCCTGTATACTATCAGCGACAAACTGTTCATGCCATTTTCCATTAATAATCTCTTCGGATTATTGGACAACTGCTGTGCCAACATCGAGTGGTAATTGTCCTGTCTTGACATTCGCCTTGGCTGCCGCCTTTTTAATAATAGCTAAGGCAATAATAAAATCCCGGTTTATCTTATGACCGGTAATCGAAAAATTATGGACAGCACGTTTTGTTTGAACTCCATAGTATGCGTCATCCGGCAAGTTCATTTCTCCCAAAAAGTCGTATTCTGTACGCATAAACCACACTCCCAATCAAAATATTGAAATAATCCTGTATAATGTNNACATTATACAGGATTATTTCAAATAAGATTTTTTACTTCCCCTAAAACCATCTTTCCCCCAGTCTACTATCATTAGCATTCTACTGCGAAATACGAACTTCATATCACAGGCAATACGTTTTTTAAAACATCTCGGTACAAAGAAACCGTTCCTTTTAACGAAAAGACGCCTAACTATCTATAAATAGCTAAGCGTTTTGCTGTTTTATAACGGCTATCCGGTTCAACTTAAGAAAACAAGTACAATTGTAGTTAGTGTTGCGATCGTAATGGCCGGAGGATCAACATGTGTGTTGCCGCTGTTAAAGGTCTTACCAACAAAATCACCAAGAAAGGCTCCTAATATACCAAATAACGCACCAAGCCACAGATTGCCGGTTGCTGCTGCAGCAACTGCCGCCGGCAGAGCGAGATGATGTGTAACAGGGCCAACTCCCATAAATTGAACTAAAATCAGGCTTGTTGCCGCTATGCCAAAGCCAAGAATAACATTCTTTGTGACAATCGTCGCGTAAGCTGAAATTAAGCCTACCCCCAGCCCCAGCACGAGAAGTGCTGCCGCTGAATTTTTATCAGGCAGTGTATACGATCCAAACAATTTCCCATTGCCAAAAACGAGTCTGGCAATAATTCCTGATATTCCAACTGTTAAAGCAACCGTATCTGTTGGAACAGCGGCACCGGCAAGTAATTTTTGTATGATAAGTCCACCGGCACCGAATATTCCGCCAATTAGAAGTACAGGTCCGTTATTAAACTTTATTAAGGGAGTCAAAATATCATTCCCCGTCACAATATCCTTCTTACCTGCGTAGGCTGCTGCCGCTACACCGGCAGCAAAAGAAATATGGGGACCAAAATAAGGACCAAAGGCCATCTCCGGATTATTGATTAAGACGAGAATGCCGCACATGATAAAGGCAGGAAGTCCGCCAACTGCTGCGGCAAATACACCGCCGCCGAAGGCTGCCGCTAACTCATTGAAAGCAAACACGATTCATCTCTCCCTTTCATCTGATTACCTTTTAGAACAATGATGCATGCAGTCCCCGATGGGGAGCTGCAATAACCAGTTGATCAACCAAAAACCCGCTGTCCTCTATTGCTCCTCCGCCGGCTCGCACGGCAGCGGTCACAGCACCGACTTCGCCACTTAGCGAGACGACCGCTTTTCCACCCATTCCCCGGGCTAATCGCACTTCCAAAAGATCAACGGCAGCCGCTTTGACTGCTTTGTCCGCTGCCACAATTGCTGACGCAACAGAATAACTCTCTATAATGCCGAGAGACTTAATTTGTTTAACCTCTGTGCAGCCTGAGAGTGCCGGAAAAACACTAGGGTGTATATTAGGCAGCACAAATTCATCAACGATATTTTCTGAACCGCCTGCTGCCAGTCCGCTGCGCACTGCGCTTTGTACCGCGCCTACGTCGCCGCTGACCATTACGACATATTTTCCCGGACACAAGGGCTGGGCCAGAATTAATTCAACATTTGCCGCTTTCAACATGGCATCGGCAACTAAAATGCCTTTTGTTATATTTTTTATCTCCAGTAGTCCAATAGCATGTTTCATTTTCTTTTCCCCCTGCTGCCTTACATAGCCCTGATGACAATTCCGTCACCTACCGACACGATCTTGCCGGATATACTGGCATGAACATTTGCGCTAACTGCGGCTCCGTCGGGAATAGTTCCAATTATATCGCCTTTCTGCACAAGCCCTCCTACCTCTACCACGGTTCCTGCAGGTGCGCCAATATGCTGAGACATCGGAATTTGCACTTCATATACCGGAAATACAGGTGACTCCAATGGTGCTTTGACGTCGTATCTATCAAGCCCCAGCCGGTATAGCAGCCTTTTTGTCGGAATGCGCCGGTATTCACGTACCCCTGAAACGGCAGCAGGTACCGCATGATGGGGGTTACGAATACCTGCTTTGGATAACTGACGCTTTAGTTCGGCATTGACCCGCCGGGGAGATAATCCCATCGTACAGCCAAATGTGTCACAGGCACCGCATTCTGAACATAAGAAAGCTTTGGTCAGCACCTCTGTCTCTTTCAATTGTCCTCTGCCGATTGCCTGCATAATGCGATGAGGCTGCAAGCTGTGACCCAGGAGATGGCGGGGACAGGCATCAGTACAGGCCATACAGTTACAGCATACTGCCTTGGCCCGGTTAGCAATGATATTCCACGGCATACTTTTTTCCGTAACTAAGGAGTGATCTGTAGGCAGTACGATTATACCACCTGTTGTTTTAGTAACAGGTGCATCGGGTGTAGTTAATCTGCCCATCATCGGTCCGCCGTCTATCACGGCATATTCACCAATATAAGCCCCTCCGGCTACAGCAATCACTTCGCCAATCGATAAACCAACAGGCACTTTAACTGTCATCGGCCTGCGGACGGCACCGGTAATGGTAACATATTTTTCAATAACCGGCTTTCCTTCCAGCGCCTGGGTAATATTAACAAGTGTCTCCACGTTGGTTACTACTACTCCCACATTGAGCGGTATCCCGCCTTCCGGCACTATGCGCCCTGTAATTTCATGAACTAGCACCTGCTCATCACCGGCGGGATAGAAATCGGGAAGATAAAACAGCTCAATTTCTTTTTCACCCATTTGCTCAAGAACAGTGGAAATACTCTGCACAGCGGCCTCATACTTACGCTTTAAGCCAATGTAACCGCGTCTGGCACCGGTAGCCAGCATAACTGTTTTTAAGCCGATAATCACCTTGGTGCTTTCAGCTGCCATAATATGCTGATGTGCTCGCAGCAGCGGCTCACATTCCGCCCCGTTTGCAATAACGACATCGACAGCGGCATTAATCTTTAAATGGGTGGGGAAACCGGCTCCACCGGCTCCCACCACTCCAGCTGCCTTAACGGCAGCAATAATTTCCTCTCTCATCGTCCCACCTGCTTCCCTTCCTGTAGCCACTAAACGATGGAAAATGCATCAACAAGCACGCACCGGCGCTGCCGGGTAAAACTCCGGGGAGAAGTTAATCCTTCTCCGGTCGGCCCGGCAATTGTAAAGGTGGTAAAACCTTCGCCGCCAACTCCGATACCGGCAAAAGACGGGGCGTTTTTTACAAATATGGTCGTTTCCACTGCTTTGGCAAAACGGGTAAGATGATCTACATTCNNGATTCTTAGAATGCATAATGGCTGTATGCCGGTTACCATGTTCTACCTTTACCGCTAATTCAATAGCAGCGTCAATATCTTTCACTTGAACCACAGGCAGTACGGGCATCATCAATTCTTCAATCACAAAGGGATGATCGGCCTCCGTTTCACAGAGAGCGACACGTACGCTGTCAGGCACTGCAACACCAATTTTGCTTAATATGTATTGAGCATCCTTGCCAACGTAATCTTTATTAATACCATACGATTTTTTCGGCTTTTCCGTGCAGCCTGCGGCCATTTGCTCTACTTTCTCTGTCAGAATAACAGGTATCAGCCGCTTAACTTCCTCCGGTGATAAGAGATAGGCGCCATATTTTTGCATATAACTGATCAACTGATCAGCAATACGGCCCACAGCTATGACTTCCTTTTCGGCGATACAAGGAAGATTATTATCAAACGAGCAGCCCGCAACTATATCTCTAGCCGCTTTCTCAATATCTGCCGTTTCGTCAACGACAGCGGGTGGATTGCCTGCACCGGCACCAATTGCTTTTTTTCCGCAGGACATAACAGCCTTTACAACTGCCGGCCCTCCGGTGGCAACAAGCATATTGATTCCGCTGTGATTCATCATGGCATTGGTCGCTTCAATAGAAGGCTGTGCAATCGCAGTCAGCAGATTTTGGGGGCCTCCTGCTTTAACAATTGCCTCATTAAGCAGCCTGATTGTCCTAAGAGAAGTATTTTTAGCTGTCGGATGGGGACTGAAAACTACGGCATTGCCTGCAGCAATCATCCCTATTCCATTACAAATAACCGTTTCCGACGGATTAGTGGTGGGTGTAATCGAACCAATTACACCATAAGGAGCCATTTCTAGAAGCGTTAACCCCCGGTCTCCTGTCCAGGCTTCTGTACGAAGGTCTTCGGTGCCGGGAGTCTTTTGTGCTGCCAGCTTATTTTTCACTGTTTTATCCGCCATGCGTCCCATCCCTGATTCGTGAACAGCCATCTCAGCCAACTCGGCAGCATGTTCACAAATGGTCTGGCGCATAGCCCCAATTAACTCTTCCCGTTTTTCAAGTGACAACATTTTTAATTGCTTATGAGCAATACGCGCCGCAGAAACTGCCTCGTCGATGGTGGCAAAAATTCCGCTGCCATACGTGTCGTCTGTACCCTGTTCCTGCATTCTCGCAATAATTTTTGATGTAATTTGCGCTATTAATTGTTGATCAAGCATGATCTGTTCCTCCCTCCGGTTTAACCGTTATTACCATGCGGCCAAACCAGCTTTGGCTACAATACTATCTTCTTCCACCGTACCGCCGCTTACACCGATCGCCGCGGCAATTTTGCCATCTGCAAAAATCGGAATACCGCCGCCAAATACGATAAAGCGTCCGTTATTGGCAGTATTCAGGCCATACAGTTCCTGGCCAGGCTTTACTGCCAAAGCAGCCTGCTCGGTAGATGTCTTAAGGGCTACCGCCGTATATGCTTTGTCCAGCGCAAGAGAAATACTTGCCAGCAAGGCATGGTCCATGCGATGTTGGGCAATGAGATTGCCACCATCATCAACCACTGCAATTACCATGGGAACACCAAGCTCCAGCGCTTTTTGTTCGGCTGCAGCAATCACTTTTTTGGCCTTATCAAGTATTTTTTCTGTTCTTTCCTGTTTGTTGCCGCGCAGTTCTTCCACTACCCCATTCGTAACTGCCGCAATCAGATCTTGCTGCTCAACACACCGCGCCAGTACAAATAATAAATCCGACAAACGGTTTAAGTATAAGGCCACACTTTTGGGTACGATGGCCGTTCGGCTGATCTCTACAACAAACCGTTCAGCGCGGCGTACAATTGTGCGGGCCAAGTCCAGTGCTGAGCTAGAGGTGGTTGCTCCCGGTGTAATAAAATAAGCCTGTGGAATACGCCTTTCATCGAGTAAGTCAATCGTCTCCTCCAGCTTTTTCACATGCCCGTCCGTAATCCTCGGTAAATTGCCTTCTACAGCCCCTTCGGTAGCCAGGTCGGCATTCAATTGTATTAAATCCCGCTGCAGCCCGTAAATGATATCGCTTGCCCAGGACTTATCCGACATATACGATCTTGCCAGACCCATAGCGGCGTTGGCTTCGTCCACCGTACCATAGGCATGGACCCGGATATGGTCTTTGCCGACCCGTTGCTTACTCAGCAAGCTGGTTTGTCCGTCATCACCTGTTTTGGTATATACTTTCATGATCCGTTACTCCCCCAGTAAGTCTTTATTGATTTCAATGCTGTCAATGATCCCGACTATCGCCGCATCTACAGCAGCCTGGGGCTTACCGACTACATGACGGGCAGAGCTGCCTTCCACAACAAGCACTGTTTCGCCCGTCCCTGCTCCGATGGTATCAACAGCAACCACCGGTGTACGTTTTGTATTGGCGCAGAGCTCAATAGGCCGTACAATGAGCAGTTTACTGCCTGTCAAGCTATCATCTTTCGGTGTGGCAACCAATGTGCCTATTACCATTCCTACCCACATACGAATGCATCCTTTCTTTACCTTGCATCAGCAATCGCCAGATATGAGCTCCATGTTGCAATCTCTGGCAACATCACGTGCCAAGGGAGTGATGATGCCGCCTTTAGGAATAATAAGGGTTTTAGTACCGTTCTTTGCTGCTGACATAACGGCCTGTGCGTCAATAACGGTCTTTGCTGCTGCCGGTACAGCCTTCGTATTTCCTTTCCACTTCACGCAGCTGTGCGTTTCTGGCGCTGACTGACTTGCCGACACAACGGTGATATCGCAGGTCTCAAGCTTTGTCCGCTGCCCACCATCCACCTCCCCACCTTGCCGCAAGGTAACGGTATCACCGTTTTTCAGTCCTACAGCATTGGCTTCATCGGTGTCAATATGAAATTCCAACCGGAAATCTGCTCCGGTCCGTACCAGGACATTATGAAACGTCCCGCCCCGTATACCGCCAAATTCTACCGTCACCCGGTCTTTATCGGCAGCACCAAGCTTTTCGGCATCAGCTTCCTCCATATGGATGTGCCGGGCCGCACAAATAACGCCCTGTTTAAGCGTTACCGCACCGGCAGGTCCAACCACAACAATACCTGCTGATCCTTCTATATCCCCGGAGTCCCGCACAGGCGGCACAATCCCCAGGCTAAATCCATCCGTGCGGGATAATTCGATCTGGGTAAAGCTGCGTACCGGCCCTAATACCCGGACCGCACGAATCACTCCTTTAGGACCTACTAAGGTCACAGTCTCCTTAGCTGCGAATTCTCCGACCTGTTTCAGATCTTTGTCATGAGTCAATGCGTAACCAGTGCCGAATAGTGTTTCCAGGTGACTGGCAGAGAGGTGAATATGGCGGTTGGAGATACCGACAGGAATGGCCGGTATTGTGCTGACGGTCGTCTTAGTACCGATTGCCAGCAATACCTTTTTAACGATTTCATCGATCATTTCCCGCTCCATCATCTCACCTCTGTTGCCTTAGTTTTTTAACTTTTTTTATGCATCGAGCTTGGGAAGAATTTTTTCTATGTCCACATGAGGTCTGGGGATAACGTGCACAGACATCAATTCGCCAACCCGCTGAGCTGCAGCTGCACCGCTGTCGGTAGCAGCCTTAACTGCACCTACGTCTCCGCGAACCATAACGGTTACCAACCCGGAACCGATTTTCTCATAGCCCACCAGGATAACATTGGCTGCTTTTACCATCGCATCAGCAGCTTCAATTGCACCTACTAACCCTTTTGTCTCTACCATTCCTAAAGCCTCTCCACGCATATTATTCATCCTCCTTGTTATTTTTGTCGTAATGCAGGCAGGTCAGTTTGGATTCTCCTTTTCTGCGCTGGCAGGCAGGATCACCACAAAGATTACACGTATAACTCCATTTTTTGCTTTCCTCAGCTTTTTCGCTCTGGCCATTATCGACCGGCTCTTTTGCCGTCTGCACCGGAGACTCAACTAAAACAGGCTCCTCCGGTTTATCTGCTGTATCCACAGCCAATGCAGCACTCTTCTTGGCAGGTCCGACTGTTTCTTTAGTAACGATCAGGGCCTCCACCTCATAATGAGGGCGTGGAATAACATGAGTTGCCACTACCCGGTTAACCCTGGCAGCCGCCGACGCAGCGGCATCAACCGCAGCCTTGACAGCACCCACATCACCGCTCATTTTTACAACAACCATGCCGCCGCCCTTTGTCAGCTCATAGCCGAGTAATGTAATATTTGCGGCTTTCACTGCTGCATCAGCAGCTTCCACAGCCGCTGCCAATCCTACTACTTCCAATAAGCCTACAGCGTTTTTGACCATGTCTTCACCTCCCCATGGTCTGAGCAGTTTCTTTCATTACCTTCAAAATAATTTCACAGATCATCTGAGTTAAGTCCGGCTCTTTGCTTACCACAGCCGGCAGTTCTTCATTTTTGAAGGGAATCCCTTTGATCAGCCGTGCCGCATTGTAACCAAACCGCCGCCACTCCTTGCTGTTCGATGCTCCGGCAGTTACAAACAAGGGCTGATCAGCCGGGAGCTTATGATGATGAATGCACAGCCCAGTGGAAGTGATGCCAATCCCTACCCCCAATTGAGACATTCCAGCTCCCTTATAGGCAAGAATCATGCGATCCTGTTCCTCATCCGGTACCACCGTATAGGGAACACCTTCCTCTTCAATGCCGGCCTGAATTTCCCTAATTTTTTGCTCACAGCCTTCATGTACATGGACACATAAGGCAATACTTGGTTTCGTTACCGCTTGACTTGCCTGCATAGTATCACGCCTCTCCATCCTGGTAGGATAATACCAGCCCGGTCGCAACTGCATTACGGGGCCCTTCCGTACCGCGAATGTTTCCCCTGCCGCAGACGATTCCATATTCAGCCAAGGCATCAGTAACCATATCAGCAACCTCAAAGTCCATGGCTGAACCACCGACCAGCACAACGAATTCAATATGGCGGATATTGCCGGTAGGCGCTACCCGGGCAAGTGAACGCAGTGCATTAGTGACAAACACCCGTTTTTTTGCTTCCCTGCGGACATGCCTTATTTTATCCAACGGATGAGCAAAGGGAATGGGCACCATATAGCCTTCTTTTAAGATAACCACCCTGGCAAAGACATGAGGCTCTAGATGCTGATCATAAAACCTGACTGTTCCGTCTTCCAGTCTGACATGGTAAAGACTCTCCACCTTGGCAAGAGGGTATTTTTTAATGTCCTCGGCCAGATCAAAATCCTCCAGCCCAAGTTCGGAATTGATCAGCATGGTAACCATATCACCGGCTCCGCCCAAATGGATGGACAATACCCGCTCATCGCGCGTAATAATGGCAGCGTCAGTCGAGCCTCCGCCCATATCCAAAATAGCCAGTGGTTTGTCGGTTCCCGGCGTGGTTAGCGCTCCGCGAATTGCCATATTTGCTTCCACACCGGCAATGATTACCTTGACCCCTAGTTCGGCTGTCAATTGAGTGGCAATCTGCTGCATGGGAAGCCGGCTGGTTTTTACCATCGCCGCTAAAGCAACCGCATTTTCGAGTGCAAACTCTCCCGCTAAGCCGCCTTGCACCTTTTGCGGAACAAAAGTATCTACTGCCAAAACATCCTGGATTTTCATTTCCGCTGCCGGCTGGCCAGTAAGCTCTCCCATTACCTGCCTTACTCTTTCGAGCATGCCGCCGGCATTCGTTCCCGCTTCCCCCTGGACATCGCTAACCGGCTGAACGCGTTCCACTGCTTCCATAATCTTAGCTGCTCCGGCTTCCACATCAACATCATGCTTGCCTTTTTGTCCGGTGACCGTAATAAAACCGGCCGGTATGGACCGGGCTTTTACATCACCTTCCGGAGTACGGACAACAACTGCCGAACGGTTACCAATCAGCGCCCGGGCAATCGGTACAACCATTTTGGTTTCTTCCGGCGTTAATTGAAATACAGTAGCAATGCCATAGGGATTGGACAATGTCTGAATGGTTTGCCCCGCCTGGGCTACTTCGACTGCTGCCAGCATGCCGACAGGCACTTTTTCAATATAGGTTACTTCATCAATCAGGGGGATTCTGCGCATCAGACGATTGCCAATCAGTACGGCATCATCCTGCCTGACGATAGCCCCCTGTACTTGAATACCCCGTTCTGCGGCAGCATTAATGGCATAGGCCGCATCTTCAAAATCAATGCCCTGCTCAATTATAACAATTACATCGGTACCACCGGCAATGCTCCCCAATTCGTGCAAGGCAACGGTTACACCGACGCCAAGCCCTACGCCTCCCGGCGTAGACGGGTTGTGGCCAATCATCGTTGACTCGGTAATAATGGTTTCCGTAATTGTTTCCATTGCCAAATCACCGATCACCGGTGTTGCTTCATTTATCCTTATTTCTGACAAATCGCTCATACGCAAAGCCACTTTGCCAAGAGCTTCGGTTAAAGCAGCGATAATGCCCGGAACATTAGCAGTTGTTCCCTTGATGCCGGTGGTCTTTACAATACTGCTGGCCAGGTATTCGGTTGTCTGACCACGGGTGCTCCGGGCCAAACAAACTTCGGTTGTAGAATTACCGATATCCACTCCGGCAATAATTGGCATATGACTCCCACCTATTCCGTTCTAAGTCTGTTGCGGCGTTCATAAACACCTGCAGCCTCTCTCACAAAATCTGCATTGATTTTCGCATTGTACTGCTGCTCCAGCTCATCGGCAATTGCCAGAAGCTCTGGTTTGGTTGAGCGATACGGCCGCAGCGCATTGTATATTTCCAAAACGCGATTGTCTGGAATGGCTGTCAGCTCGGCAGCCCGGCGCAGATTGCCGGCGAACTGATTCCGTCCTACCCCATCGGCAATTTGGGCCTGCAGCCGGAGCGTTTCAGGAGTAATGCGCACATCTTCTGATTTGACATCACCCTTGATTACCTTTTCCAGGGTTATATCGGCTAACCCCTTGCCGGAAGGTGTTTTTAGAAGTTCAGGGCGCTTGGCTGCCAGCGGANNAGCCGGCTGGTGCAGCGGCTGCAGCCGGTTGAACCGCTTGCTGCCCCATGGATTTCAGTACTTCCCGTACCAGTTCTTCTACTATTTTGTTCTCAATCATGGTTTCGTCACCTCCGTCTAGTTAAAACTGTACTCCAATTCTATCGGCTTAGCGCCTTGCACAACATGTTCGGTTTCTTTAATATGCAGCACCGCCGCTTTTGCCTGAAATTTTGGCCGGGCCATTTGATCATTCCGCGTCGGTACCGGAGTCGGTGATTCCCCTTTGGCATACTTGGCAGCATTACGGCCAATTTGACGATATACCTCTAGATCAAGTAACGGCGATTGCGAAAACAATTCCAGATTGCTGAGAGGCGGTAAATCTTTTTGATGGATTACCGTAGTCCCTCGAGACTGGATACCGATTGCAATGCCGGACCCGCTTAATTTGGTAGCATCATGGGCAGCAAATGCCACATCAGAAGAACGCAGAACGCGAATTACTCTTGCTCTTACCCCTTCTTCTTCAATACCCGCAATCATTTCCCGCAGAACATCACTATGAGGAATATTTACGATGGTTTTATTCTGGTATTTACCAAAAGCAGGAGCAACGGCAATAATGACTTCATCCGCTTTGCTGCCCGGTCTGGCCTCGCCTTTTTCCACCAGCGTCATTGAGCGGCCCAGCAGAGCTACCGGTTTAGACGCCGACTGGGGCTGCTCCATGCCTGCCAACACTTGCGTTACTATTTCACGAATTAACTGTTCGTTAATTTGCATCTCACGTAGCACCTCTCTTTCTCTTTTCCTCACACATCAAAATCAGACGGACTAATCGCCTGGCGTATATTTTTTATTTCATCCCAGCGCTCTTTGCTCATACGATAGCCTGTTCCGGGTCCGCGGTAATCATTGCGGCAGTTAACGGCACTAATAACATTCAGGTCCTTATCGAGAATAGCCGACGTATGGAGATAGTCACCTGAGATCCGCTGTTTCAAGGTACCAAGCACATTTTCGGCAACATCGGTAAAGCCGTTTTTAGCAAGTGCTTTTACAATATCCACACCAGTTATCCCACGTTTCATCATATCTTCAGCTGCCTTCAAGTCTTCTACAATGTTGCGGCCCGGCATATCCTTGGTGCCGTGAGCATACGTGGCAGCTTCCACTTCTGCATCGGTAATGGCCGGGAAACCGAACTCTTTAAACACTGCCTGCAGGGCTTTTGCTGCCTTGTTGCGAACAGCAATAACCTCTTCTTCCGAAGCAGGACGCAGGCCGCCATCTACCATCAAATCGCGCTGAATAATGTTCCAGTCATCATAGTCATCTACGTCCCAGTTAGAACCGGCGAACATATTATCATAGTTGGGAGAACCGCTGTAGCCGGAGCAAATGAAATCCGTTCCCGGCAACATTTGCATTAAGGTACGGGCTGTACGGCGAATATCGGAATGGGTAAAAGTCTGGTCATTGCTTGAAGCAACTTCCATATCAAGCATAGTGGTACAGAGGTTTTCCGCCAAAATGGCACGGATACCGGAAGGAACGGCAGCCGGTACACCCACGCAGCTTACTGAACCATTTTGCAGGCCCTGTACTCCGGCGCCCCGCGTAACCATAATGCAGCGTATTTCCAAATACAGCATTGATTTGCCTTCGGCATATCCCATTTGTACTTCTGATCCGGTTCCGGAAGTGAAGCGCATTTTTAGTCCCCGCGAAGCATAGGCCGACGCTAAGAAGGCCTTTGACCAGGGAGTATCATCACCATCAACAAAAACATTTTCCGTGCCATAGACGGAAATGGTTTCGGCATAAGCAGTTATACCGCGCATCCCCAGCAAAAGCTCAGTTGCTTCCTCCAGAGCACACTGGATCAGCACACCGCCGCGTCCTACCTGGCCGCCAACCTGCAAGGAAAGCGCATTAAACGGGGCGTAACGCACAACTGCTACTGTTGTTTCCATTTCATCGAATCCGCGCATAGCGGCTTCAGCAGCATCAGCTGCAATTAAAACCGGATTATCTTTGGTATTCGTGATGTGGCACTGATTGGACGGAATCTTGCGGGCTCGCATTTTTTGCATAGCCATCATCATTTCCACGACATTCATGGTATTAAAGACAGCAACCAGCTTGGCTGCAGTCAGGCCCCTGCACAAATTAACAACTTCCTGACGGGAAACGTTAATATCGACAAGCATCTTGGCAATGGCTGTATCTTCCATCGCCATGGCCCGTTCTGCAACCGTTACATCAATGGCGTAATCGGCAATAAACTGATCAATAAAGTCAAATTTAGCGCGAGGTACACCGTCCATTTCAATGATTCTGCCATTTTCGATTTTGATACTTGGCTTGGGATCATTGGGACTGCCCATGGCGATGAGACCCACTTCAGGCCATTCAACGACAAAACCGTCCTGATTAACAGGGCGAGCTTCCAATACTTCAAAGCGTTTTGATCTTTTCATCTCTTTCTCCCCCCTGTTTTAGATATACGGTGTTGTTACTGAAGGAGCAGGACCACCCATTGCTTCCAGCAGTTTTTTACCAACCTCTCTCGCGGCAATGACGGATTGACGTACTGCCCCGGAATCGCCTGTCACCTGCAGGATGACTTCGTTGGAATAGCTAGTTCCGCTGGCAGGGCTGGCATAGCCGACAACCTCGACATTAGCCGTCTTTACCGCAACATCGGCCATTAGCACGCCAATCGCTGCAGGTGCTCCGACAATCAGGCCAAAGGCTTTGCCGATTGGTGCTCCAAAAGCTTTATTAATGGCATAGCTGGCACGGGCGGTATATTGCAACTCCAGATGACCTGCATCATTGGCATATACGTCGCCGAAGGTACGATTCAATTCTTTTAAGGCGACTTCAATAGCCCGGCGGGCATCGGAGACTTCTTCAGCACCGAAGATGATTAAGCTCCCATGACCGGCTCCGCCTTTGGTATCACGTGCCAGCTCAATGGCAACAATTTCCGTATTTGTTGCTTTTACTGCCTCATCGGCAGCCATAATATGCGGACCGGCTCCTGTACGGGCACCTAAAATTCCGATGGAACGGTATTTGGGGTCCAGTTTCATCTTTTCATGCAGCATAGGATCTACATTGGCAATTACCAAGCCAATCGTATCACCGATAGCGGTGCCAACGAACTCGGTAAGAGCAGGATTGGCGGTCACCTTAGCGTCTTCTCTGGCCGGAGCGGCAGGGGCAGCCGTTTCCATCCGTTTTTTAATTTCATCCATTACCTTCTCAATCAGTTGATCTTGCATACAATCCACCTCCAAAAATAATCACTATTTAAATTTAGGAAGAATTTTTTCCACATCCCCATGAGGGCGGGGAATAACATGAACGGAAATGACTTCACCGACATTCCTGGCTGCCGCTGCACCGGCATCAACAGCCGCTTTTACTGCTCCCACATCACCGTTGACCATAACGGTTACCAGGCCGGAGCCGATTTTTTCGTAGCCTGCCAGCACGACATTTGCTGCTTTAACCATAGCATCAGCAGCCTCAATAGCACCAACCAGGCCCTTGGTTTCAATCATCCCTAACGCTTCACTCATTTTTACACCCCCTCTCACTTATATGGCCCATTAGCTCAGCAAGTCCGGCTCCTGTAAAAGCAGAGACTGGAAATACTTTTTCTCTGACGCCCGCTTCTTGCAGGTGAAGCCTGGCTTTATCCTGATTTGTTTCAGGCAAATCAACCTTAGTAATTACACCTATAACAGGACGGGAAAACATAGAGACAAACCCTGGCGGCAGCAATACGCGATAATCGTTCGCGGCTTGCACCAAAAGGATCAATTCAGCTTGGGCAGCTGTCACCATTAGGGCTGAATAAAAACGGGGAATCTGCGCATATTCACCGGGAGTATCAATGCCGCCATCGCAAAAACGGATACTTTGGGTTTTTTCTGCCTTGCCTGACGTTTGCTGCAAGGCATTAAGCAAGGATGTTTTTCCTGCGCCAACAGGACCTATCAACATAATCATACCGGCACTACGTTCTCGTCATTTTGGGAGTAAAGAACCCCAGACCTTCGCCCAATACATTCGTTACCTGGCTCAGCGCAGCTTCTACTGCCGATACTGTGCCGGTAATCACCAAAGAACCGGTAAAGCGATCCATAAACCCCACTTGAACAGCTGCTGTTTTTGTTGCCACATCGGCAGCAATGATTGCCGCTTCACAGGGCGTAATCGTTAATATACCAATTGCTCCCGTATTGCCGATGCCCAGCTTTTCACATAGATCTTTCTTGGGATTTGCAATGATGTGAGCAAGAGTCACTTGTTTACCCGGTACATACTCCTGCACCATTCTCGGCTTTTCTACCGTCATACGCTCTCACCATCAACTTTCCAGATAATCCGAATTGCGATTTCGCTGAATTATCTTGCTAGTATAAAATTATCTTTTTTTGCCCGTCTACCTTGAGGAAATATTGCTTATCGCCTGTACTTAATTGCACTCTTATCACAATAGTGCAATTTTTAAATTAAGCTTTTGGCTTACGCAATGGTACTTTTTTAATATTCTGTGATAAATTTGCTTACAAAAGCAAAAAAGGACTGTTTTATAACAGTCCTTTTTTATGCTTGGCCTATTCCTAACGGGCAAGCACGCATCCAGTATTTTATTGCTGTTCTATATCACTCTCTTGTCCCACGGTAACCGAACCTTTACTCTACTTTACTTTTCCGGGAAGCAGCCCGATATTGATTAGGCGTAACATTGACCTCTTGTCTAAATACCCGGCAAAAATAGCTGGCATCCTGATAGCCGCACTCCAGAGCAATGCGGGCTATCGTCTGATCGGGATATTTGAGCATGCGTTTAGCTCTTTCAATTCTTGCTTTTGTTAAGAATTCAACAAAGTTCATACCTTTTTCCGCTTTAAAGAGACGGCTGAAGTAGAAAGGGCTTAAATGCACTGTATGAGCTACTTCTTCCAGAGATAAATTTTTATGGCAGTTCTTTACGATATAATCACTTGCTTTATTAATAACGCGAGCATTCATTGTATCCCGGTTATGGAGCATATTGTCCATAAACCGGTCTAAAGCCTCTAGTACCCATTGATGTATTTCATCCTGCCGCTCACACTCTTCAAGCAGATTAATTGCATTAAAATTAAGCAAAGTAAGCTGTTCGAGATTGGCTCCGCCTTCCACTGCCGCCCGGGATAACACGATCAGCAATTCAAGCACATAAGCCTTGACTGTTTCCATTCCCGCTTGGGACGTGAAAATTTCATCAAGGAGCCGGCGCAAAGCCTCCTTAGCCTGCTTGCGCTCGCCGCACCGCACTTTATCCAGTAAATCCCGCTCATAGTGGAAGGGATAATGAATCGGCAAGGGACTTAAATGACCAATATCTTCGATATGCATGACATGCGTAGCACTCACATAGCAGCGCTGTCTGAGTACACTGACAGCATCCAGATAGGATTTATGGACCTCCAGAGGCTCCCGGTAATAACGTCCAATACCAATAGTAATGCCGATCCCTAGTGACTGAAGCGCGCTGGTGTGCAGGTTTTCGGCTATTTTCTTTATATGCTCTGTCGTTTCCGTCTGATTATATTCTTCACCACAGCCGAGCAATATGATGATATTATCGCCCCCAAAAGGAGTAACCAGTGCCGTATTCCCCAATTGATTGCAAATGTGACGAAAAACCTGCTGCTTAACAAACTGCTTCCTTGATTCTCCTCCATCCCGGGTAATCTGCTTAAAATTATCGATATCGGCAACTAGCACGACTCCCGGATCAGTCTTCATGCCCAGGAAGTTCGCTCGTTCCTCAAAGTGATTCATATCGCTGATATTGCCGGATATAAGATCATATACAAAAGACATTTGAATGAATGGCATAGCTTCTTCCAGGTTTTTCCTAAGCTTCTCTTCCTGCCGCCGCTGCTGCTTACGCTGTCCCACTTTTGCGCTGACTTCTTCCAATGTTTGCAGTAAATCTGCAGGCCGCAAAGGCTTAAGCAAATACTCGACAGCCCCTGCAGAAAGAGCCTGTTTCGCATAGCTGAATTCATCAAAAGCGGTCAGCATCACGATCATCACTTCTGGCATTAGCCGACGGATCTTGAGGGCTGCTTCCAATCCATTTACTTCAGGCATGCGAATATCCATGAGAATAATATCCGGTCTTTCGCTATCGGCAAGCCGTATCGCACTTGTTCCGTCCCCTGTTTCAGCCACAATGCGTATATGGGGGCATTTCTTTTCAATAATATAGCGCAATGCCTGACGTTCCAGTTGTTCATCATCTGCAATCATTAGCGTAACCATGACAAAGTTCTCCCCTGCTTTAGCGTTTTACGAATGATAACATAAGGGAAGATACATATAAACATTTGTGCCTTCACCAAGCTTGCTATCAATATTTAGTCCATACTGGCTGCCGAAATAATGTTGGATCCGCTTATGCACATTAATTACACCAATACCTGTGGAATGGCCTTGTGTGACCGTTCTTCTTTCCGCTCTGAGCATGTTACGAATCCGTTCCGGCGCCACACCAACACCTGTATCGGACACAACAATTGTTACCCTCTCGCCCTCTGACTTGCCGGAAATATGGATACACCCGCCGTCTTTCTTAGGCTCGATACCGTGAATAATAGCATTTTCCACTAAGGGCTGCAGGCTGAGTGCAGGTATGGCCACCGTCAGCAGCTGTGGGTCAATCTCAATTATTGCTTGAATTCGATCGCCAAAACGAGCTTTTTGAATAGTCAAATAATCATTGATATACTTAATCTCGTCTTCAACTGTTCTAAGCTCCTCAATATCCCTCAGGTTATTGCGCAGCAAGTCAGAAAGAGAGTACACAATTTCCTGGGTTTGGTTTGCCCCTTCCAGTAAGGCCAGGCGGGCAATTGTGTTTAGCGTATTGAATAAAAAATGAGGGTTTACTTGCGATTGGAGTGCTTTCAGTTCACTTGCCCGAAGCAGGCTCTCTAAATCAGCCTTTTCCTTCATTTCTGCCATTAACTGCTTTTGGGCAATATTTGCTACTCCCATTTCCACGATATAATTGGACATGATATAAATCAAATCAGCTGCAGCCTTCAATTTGTTTTCCGGTATGATTTCAACTATATCGAATAACTCAGATAAGGTAGCCTCATCCATTGCATAAGGTGCTAACCGGCGAAACATTTCCTGTTTGGCATCGAAATCTTCTTGCGGCAAAACGACCTGTCCAGCTAAAAATGCTCCAAGATATTCGTTCTGCACAATAATAGGTGCAGCCAGGTCGGTAAGCCCGCCGTGACAGTGATAAACGAAAGGCCGGTGCAACTCTACTGCTTTTCTGCCGCCCCGATCGTCGCAGGCCATACAACGAACAAAGCCTTCCGGATGAGAGCGGACAAAGGTGCAAAACTTGGTAAAGTTACTTGGCTTAGTAATAGGCTTGCCATCGGGATCAACTATGACAGCCGCCAAACCGGTAGCTTCAGAAAACTTATCCTGAATTTCCTGCAGCACTTGCGTATTGACAATTTCACCTAAAGAAAACTTGGTATAAAATTGCACAAAATCCCCCCCACACATAAAAACAATAGGAATAAATAGGACTTTATTGCTCGTGTAAGGGGAATTATTGGCTACCTCCCATCCCAGTTCCTGCGTACAGCAATAAATCAATATTTGACGGCAAATAACTAATATTCAAAATGTTCTTTTCATATTGCCGCCAATTGAGAAGGTTCAGGCTGACTGAGAACAAAATCAGAAAGTCTTGCCGTATGATAAATGGCAAAAATCATCGTTTTTAGCATGGAAATCATCAATATCGCTCCCGTACCTTCACCAAGGGCCATATTGGCCCGAATGGGCACATCGTCTACCAAAATATTGCCTAGTAAAAGAGCATAGGCCATTCCCGGTTCTTTTGACAGATGGGAGGGAACAGCAAAATTCTCCGTAGTATTATGAATTCTGGCAGCACAGGCATAGGCTACTGCCGTAATAAAGCCATCAATAACAAAAGGCACCTGCTGTTTGGCACACTCAACCATCCCTGCACAGATAGCTACCATATCAAAGCCTCCAACTGACCGTAAAACATCTTCAACGGACCGGAATTGGGGCTTATGACGCTCAACGCCTTTTGCTACAACAATGCGTTTTCTTTTCAGTACCTCGCTGGTACCACCTGCTCCAGAGCCGACGACAAATTCGGGCAGTATGCCTGTAAGTCCATGCAGGACTGCTGAGGACGTAGTCGTATTGCCAATTCCCATTTCACCAAATGAAATCAAATTTACGCCTTCTTTGGCAGCACCCGCAACCGCCTCAGAGCCAGCGTTCCAGGCTGCTGAGAATTCCTCTGCCGACATTGCTTCTTCTTTCATAAAATTTTTTGTCCCGAAAGCAGCTTTGCGATTCAGGCCTGCTGCCTTTTGATGATTAATTCCTACATCGATAACGGTGTAGGGAATGGTATTAGCCTGGCAGAAACAGCTTATCGTGGCCTTACCGTCAACCATGTTTTGTGCTTGTAAATAGGTAATTTCCGCTGGATAACTGACTACCCCTTCCTCCACTACTCCGTTATCTGCTGCAAAAATAAAATGATGAGGCTTAATTTCCTGATGCATGGTACCCCAGGCCAGCAGGATTTTACGGATATGTTTTTCTAACAGCCCTAAGCTTTCCGTTGGTTTTGCTGCACCATTAATCAGTTCTTCTACCCTTGCCTGATAGTCCATTCTTTTCTCCCCCTATTTTTCATTTCCCAGTAAAAAAAGCCTAACCCCAAAAGGGCTAGGCTTTTTACAAATCCTATCCTTCTGGCATTCCTTCTTTCGCGGAAGGTTAATGACAGCCAAACAGGCAGGTCTCCTGGCTTACAGATCATCAGAATCCTGCGCCTTCCCGGATTTAACGGTGGCATTAGCAGGCTTTCCTTCCTGATTACAGTGGCGCGACCGCGTCGTTTACGGACGATACGTCCTTCGAACTTCCCTATTCTCCTCTTTTCGCTAAAGAGGCACCTGTTTAGTGGCATATGTAGTTGTAAGTATCGTACCATTTCTATCTATGAAACCGTTCTCCTATCGCATTTTTGCGCTTAGCAAGATGTTAAAGCATTTGGTAAAAAAAATGCTATTCCTGATATTGTTCAGTTCGACGACAGGCTTACCCCGACTAGACAGCCGCTAGATTTGTTAAGCTGTAGGATTAAATTGCCAATCTGCTGCCAAGTGCGGCATTCCAGCTTGTACCGCTCAACATACAATGGTATCCTGTGGACAACACTATTTTTACGAAGGGACTATCGTATGAATAAAGTACACGAATATTTTATGACTCCCATCAGCATTTTAGGCACAGGCTGTCTTGGACAGATTACTACCTATATCAAGCCTATGGCCTGCAGGAAAGCCCTTGTGGTTAGTGATAAGGCATTGGTAGACATCGGATTGATTAACGGTCTCCTTGAACTGTTGTCTAACGCGGGGATTTTTTATGTCATTTATGATAATGTCTCCCCTAATCCTACCGTGCAGCAGGTCAATTACGGTTTGAAGCTGTTTCGTGACAATGGCTGTGACTTTTTACTGTCTTTCGGCGGCGGTTCTCCCCATGACTGTGCCAAGGCAATTGCCCTGCTTGCAACAAATGGCGGAGCTATCAGCAATTATGAAGGCTTAAATAAATCAAAAAAGCCAGCAGCCCCCCTTATTGCCATCAACACCACCTCCGGTACAGGCAGTGAGTTAACCCGCTTCTGTGTAATTACCGATGAGGAAAGACACATTAAAATGACAATTAATGACTGGCATGTTACTCCCTGCATTGCTGTAAACGATGCCGAACTGATGACTGCAATGCCGCCCGGCCTTACTGCCGCCACAGGAATGGACGCACTGACCCACGCCGTTGAGGCTTATGTATCAACCAATGCAACACCGGTCACTGACTGCAAAGCCCTAAAAGCAATCGAGCTAATCAACCGAAATCTATTCACAGCTTATCAAGACGGTAACAATCTTGAAGCCAGGGAAATGATGACCTTTGCCGAATACTTGGCCGGTATTGCCTTTAATAATGCCAGTCTGGGCTATGTACATGCTCTTGCCCACCAACTGGGCGGTTTTTACAACTTGCCCCATGGTTTATGTAATGCAATTTTATTGCCGGCAGTAATGAAATATAATCTGCCATGCGCTATCGATAAATACACTGACATTGCCCGGGCTATGGGTATTGTCACTAACGGGCTGACAGCTGAGGAAAGCGCCATGTTAGCAGTTAATAGTGTTCGTAAGCTGAGCCAAAGCCTTGGTTTGCCTCAAAAGCTCAGTGAAGTACGCGGTTTTAAAGCGGAAGATATCCCGCGCCTGGCTGCCAATGCCCTGCTTGACATCTGCTGCCTGACTAATCCCCGCCAGGGAACTCAGGAGGAAGTAGAGGAAATTTACCGGTCGCTGCTATAAAAAATAGTAGAAAGGGGGGCTTACACGAAGTAAGCCACCCTTTCTACCTATATGTCACACAAAAAGGGGACAGTCCCCTTTTACTTAAAGCTTGCGATTGGCTTAGCCCCTTCGATCTCCAGCCAGCTCCAAAACAACATTTTCTTCACCCGTATTACCATAGAAGGATAGTCTGCTTTAGGCTGGATATTAGGAGCATAGAATACAGTAATATCTTCAATGCTAACCCGGTTATATTGGTCAGGCTCCGTGGGCGGCCCCAATGTTATCACCGGCAGATAACTGCCGGTGATATGCTGGGTAGAGCAGGCACAGCCGCCCATTGCAGGCTCAAGCTTCAAACTGACAACAACAGAGCCCGACCGCTTATTGATATACTGTGCCGCTGCCTGTTCAACGATAAACATGCCCTTCACGCTCCAGGCTTTAATCCCAAGGTCCGATAAATAGCCGCTAAATCCTGTAATAAAGCCGCCCTTATCACAGACTCCTTCCCATGGAGCATTTCACTTGCGGTAAAGGCTGTTACTTCCTGCAGCAAACCGTCTGCTGCTGCAATTACTTTTTCTATCCCGCCCTGCTGATAAGCTGGTAAAAGCACTTCATTAAACAGCCTGCTATCCTCAGGCTGATATTCAAAAACTGACCGCCAAAGCTTCAGCCAATCTGCCTCTTTGCAACCTAATTCGTGCAATACCTGTACTTTACCACTGCCAATCGAGATTAAAAGAGCAGACAGATATACACGAAACGCCGTATTAAGCTGCTTCTTGGTCACTTTCTTTTCCACTGCCGTCCTGGACAAACGAATGCCACTTTGCCCTTTAACGCCAAATATTGTTGCAAATAGTTCATCCATTCCGGCAGCAGCTATAAATAAGACGCGTCTTTGCTGCTCATTGCCGGATTGCTGGCCCCCCCTGCTCAAGTACCGTTGCGTATACCGGCCGACAAGACGGTAATAGGGTCCTTTCATCCCTGCAAATNNACGATCACCTCTTTACTATACTATTCCTTTACTTTTGGCCTCTGCCAGCAAAGTTTCTCTAAAGTCAGGATGGGCGATACCGATTAAGGCTAAGGCACGCTCTCTAAGGCTTTTGCCGCGCAAATTGGCAATGCCATATTCTGTAACAATATAATGAACATCATTGCGCGAAGTGGACACAGCGGCTCCCCTGTCAAGCTCACAGGCAATTCTCGATACCTTGCCGCCTGAAGCGGTAGACGGCAGTGCAATAATTGACTTGCCGTTTTTGGCGCGGCTGACGCCGCGGACAAAATCGACCTGACCGCCAATGCCGCTAAACTGCCTGGAACCAATCATTTCCGCATTTACCTGCCCCATCAGATCAACTTGCAAAGCCGAATTAATGGATACCATATTGTCATGCTGGCCAATCACACAGGGATCATTAATATAATCCACCGGGTGAAGCTCAACCTCCGGATTACCGTCAATAAAATCATATAATTTTCTGGTACCCATGAGAAAAGCAGCCATAAATTTGCCTGGATTGATTGTCTTCTTTTTGTTGGTAATAACGCCCGCTTCTGCCAGCCCAACTACACCGTCGGAAAACATTTCCGAGTGGATACCGATATCCTTTTTGCCGGTAAGAAACAGCAAAACCGCATCAGGAATAGCACCAATTCCGAGCTGCAAGGTTGAACCATCGGCAATCAGGCTGGCTACATTTTCACCTATTTGCTTCTCTATTGCCCCAATTACCGGAGGTTTAAGTTCCAGTAAAGGCTCGTCTTTTTCTACAAGGAAATTGACTGCATCGAGGTGGATTTTAGCGCCTCCAGTACGCGGCAGCTTGGCATTAATTTGTGCAACAACCGTTGTTGCACATTCTGCTGCAGCCACTGTGTAGTCCGCAGAAAGGCCATAGCTGCAAAAACCTTCTTCNNCTTCATCAGGCGGCGTTATCTGAATAAGAGCGACATCAACCGGCAGCAGCTTTTCCCGGAACAATCGGGGTATTTCAGAAAAGAAGCAAGGCGTATAGTCCGCTCTTTTCTCCTCTACCGCTTTGCGTGTAGACGCTCCCACGAACAAGGCATTGTGACGAAAACTTGCTTCCATTCCCGGTTGGGCATATTTAGCAGGTCCCATCGCTACCATATGAACGATTTCTACCGCGCTGAGCTCAGACGCTCTTGTCACCAGCGCCTCGACCAGTGAGGAAGGCTCCCCGCAGGCATGCCCCGTCACAACCCGGTTACCGGATTTTACAACTTTGACGGCTTGTTCAGCAGAAACTAATTTATTCTGATACACCGTTCTCCAATCGTTCAATATAATCCCTCACCCTGCTCATAATCTTCCCGGCCAATTCGGCTTCCGTTACCGCAAAGGAATCGATCACAGCACCGGCCACTATGGTATGAGCGGCTTGCGCCTTACTGTAGCGCCATGCACAATTAGCACTGCAGCCGCTAATATAGATAATGAAATCTGCATCTGGCTTGTTAAACACAACTGTACAGCCATACTCAGCTACAAGTTCACAAACACATTTAGCAAGACCGCCGCGGTCGATACGAGGATTGCAGCCGCCACAGAAAGTAATGCTGATATTTTTGAGGCTATTGCACATTTTTTTCTTTACGTAATAACCGCAGTGCCTGTGCAAGCAGCTCATCGCTCGCCTGATAAACGGCAGTCACTCCCGTAATCTCTGGACAGGCTTGACGCAATTCAGTCTCTACGATCCCGGCCAAGGTCTGCTGAGCACCGGGACATGTTGCACATGCCCCGGTTAATCTGACTGTCACAATCCCCTCACTGCTTACTTCCACCAATGCAATATCACCTTGATGATCCTGTAGTGCCGGACGAATCCGCTCATTGATAATTTCAATAATACGTTGTTCGAGCATACCCGCTTACTTGGCTGGAATACCGGCAATTGCCTTAGCCAGTTCCTTTTTCTGTTCAATATTTCCTTGACGGGCAATCATAATCCGCTGGGCCTGAGGCGATCCGGCGCCATGCATGGATTCAGTACGGTAACCGACGGCAGCTGTTCCGAGGGTTATATTTTCAATCAGCCGGAGAATACGCATCCGGTGCTCGGTTGGTACAGAAGCAACACCTTGGAAATATTTTTCCACTACTTTACCGATTTCGGGATGGCGCAAATCTTTTTCCGATGGCATGGTCACCATTAAACCACCAGCAATATCTTCAGCCAGACGGGCGATTTCATAAGGGAACCGGGTTACATTCTGCTTGCACACATTCGCCAGCAATAAATCAATCAGATAGGTGCCCGAAGCAGTTTTATGCCCTTCTGCCGAACAGGCAATCCCGCAGGCATACAGCGTTTCATTCAAATGCACCATTTCAATCAATTTATCTTTGAGATGAGAGGCTTTGGCAGCACCATTATAGTCAGCAGCTAAAGCTGTAGCTCCAATAAGGACGTCCCCTACGCCGACCTTACAACCGCCATAGCTTTGACGGTGATAACCGGCAAACCGTTCCACCAGCAAGCCGCTGAACTCGTATTCGCCGCACATCAGGACATTTTCCCAGGGGATAAACACATGATCAAAGACCATCAGTGCTTCGTGTCCGCCAAACTGTTTGTTGCCTACATCAATATCGCCGTCTTCCAGCTTGCGGGTATCGCAGGACTGACGACCGTAGATATAAAATATCCCTTCCGCATCAGCGGGAGCTACGAAGGATACGGCATAATCAGCATCTTCCTTGCCCATGGCAATGGTAGGCATGACAAGTATCCAGTGCGAATTAATCGCGCCCGTCTGATGCGCCTTGGCACCACTGACTACAATGCCGTCATCCCGCTTCTCAACGACATGGACAAAAAGATCGGCATCAGCCTGCTTGCTAGGTGACAACCCCCTGTCACCTTTCGGATCAGTCATGGCACCGTCTACCGTCAGGTCTTCCTCCTGCATCATAAGCAGGAACTTTTTAAACCTTTCATGATAGGTAGTACCCAGCTTTTTATCCATCTCAAATGTGACACTGTCAACTGCATTAATCGCATCCATTCCTACACAGCGCTGAAAACAGGCAGCAGTTTTTTGCCCTAGCAGGCGCTGCATTTTTACTTTCTTCACCAGATCTTCGCTGCTCTGGTGCAGGTGGCAGAAACGATTTACTTTCTTGCCTGTAATATGGGAAGTAGCAGTCATCAAATCTTCATATTGCGGGTCTTGAGCCAGTTCGTAGGTCATTTTTACCGAATTCATGGATGGTCTGATAATGGGATGATCTACAGGATTATCGACTATTTCCCCTTGGAGATACACTTTCAGCTTAAGTTCCCGTAAGCTGTCTTCATATTGCTGTGCAGTCTTTAACGTCATATTAGTAACCTCCATATTGTAAATTTAAACTCATTGCCTATTTAAGCACCTTACTTATTCATAGTAGGACGGTGCAAGTTTTAGGGTCTTAAAGAATTCCATATCATGAGAGAACATAATCTTGGCATTATATTTCTTCTCATAGTCGCGTATTTTCTCTATTGAATTAAAAAATGCCAGGTTATCGTACATGATTCCGGAAGCTTTAGCCGGCGGACCATAATTTTCTCTGGTATAAATAGCATCTTGCGGGAAGATAAGTGTACCTTCTTTTTCAAGATGAACGATTACACCTAAGATTCCGGGAGTATGGCCTGGTACGGAAATGACCTCAACTCCCGGAACCAACTCGAAATCCTCTTCAACCAAATGAAATTGCTTTACCGGCACTTCCATATCTGCTTTAACATAAGCCCCATGCTTCGCAGGATCGGGTGATAGGTGCACAAGCGTCTGGCCATATTCGAAATCTTTCCTGTGCACATAAACGTCGGCATGGGCAAACAGGTTCAAATTCCCGGCATGATCAAGATGCATATGAGACAGTACTACTGTTTTAATGTCTTCCGGCTTTGTGCCGGTCAAGGCCAGCTGGTTCACGAAATCCTGATCATCTCTGCGATAATAAGGGAAGACACTGACTAAGCCTTTAGGCCAATAACCGTTCATCGCATCGGGATGGCAGCCAAGGTCATACAAGATTTTTCCCTCTGGATGGTCAATTAGTACTGCATATACAGGAATCTTAATCCACTTGTGCTGACATTCCGGAGCCTCTAGCGTCGCTATTGATGAGAAAGATACCATCCAATTCGCATCACATTCTAACCAACCATTATCCAGCAAATAAACTTTCATCATTTAGCCTCCTAAATTACTTTGATCTAATTAGCATGAGAACAACTTATTAAGTAAGATGAAAACAATGATGCTCCGCCAGCACAGTGCCTCAGTTCTGTTTCATGGGCTATCTACAAATTATTCGGACCCTATCCTGCTGTTAAATACAGGATCTTTTACCTTGTCATAGGTTGACCAGTTGCGGAAGGTATCCTTGCCGTAAATCAACAGGCATAAAATAATCCCAACTCCAAATGCTGCACCCGCTTCACGGGTAATGAGCACTGCCGCCACAATCCCGGCAACACCGAGGTCATTAAATGTCCTGGCTTTTAATACCCCTACCCTCACTGCAACATATCCTTGCACAAGCATGGTGAGCGATAAAGCAATCGGCAAAATCGGTTTCACCAAAGTGACAATAGGCGAAAAGAAGTAACCCGTAAAAGTCCCCAGACGGAATGAGGCAACGCCCCCGTACAAGCTATCCATCGCCTCAGGTCCATGCTTATACCGTTCACATTCTACTACCTGCATAGCAGCCCACATCGGTCCACACATCGAAGCATCAGGCCCCAGTACAGACATGCCTATATTGCGTATGCCCACAATGATATTGTTGCGATTTGCATCAAAATGAATATCTTCATCGCCATTGCGGAATTCCCGCGCTTCATCAATTAAGGCTTCGGCCTGGATTAATTCACCGAATAACACAATATAAACGGCAGCAACTAATGGAGCGGCCTGCAAATACATGCTGAGTGGCGGCCAGCCTATCCGATCGGATAAAGGCGTCCATTCCGTAAGCAGTGTATAAAACTGAGGGATGGTAAAGCCCCACTGAATGTCGGGCCAGGGCAATTCTTTTACTAAAGGTGCTACAATAATGGCTAATACTAAAGCAGGCATAAGGCCAAGATCGGAAAGGTGCTTTAAAAATTTGTTCTTATTGCGCAGCGTTTTAAAATGATTGGAAAACAGAATATAAAAGGCAAATCCAATGGCAATAGTAATCGTCCAGGGATACATGTCAAAGCGTCCCCCCGGCTGAAATACCAGACGAACAGCCGCAATGCCGGCGCCCAGTAAAATTCCCGATTTCAAAGCATCCGGCACAAGGTCAACGAAGCGTTTTGCAAGTCCGGTCATGCCAAGGAGCAATGAAAAAAGTCCCAGCTCAAATTCAAAAGCAATAAGTGCATGTATTCTGGGAACTCCTTCGGGGAAGGTCTTCAGCCACAGCAGCAATAAGGGAATAGCCGGAGTTATCCAACCGGGAACAACCGGATCTCCTAAATGGGCATGCCACAAATAAAAAAATCCATTTAAGATAACAATGGTGATCGCAATTTCAAAGGGCATTCCCAGATATTCCTGCAAAATCGGAATAATCCCCAAGCAGACGGCACACATGAGCAAGCCCTGAATATAATCAGGCAGCTCAAAGCGGTAATGAATAAAGGGCAGTCGAAATTGAAAAGGGCCTAACGGAATGTGGGGCTGCTTCTGACCAAATTCACGTTTGAAGATAGGTCCAAAAAACTTCACTTATTTCACCCTTTCTTTGGTTATTCTGTTTTTCCAATCAAGACAACTGATTTCCTTCTCTTGATAACCACCTCCCGACCTGCCTGTTGCCTAATATTATTGCAACTTCTATGCCAACAAAAAAACAGCCTTGAGTTCCTGCTCAAAGCTGTTTTTCCAGTTTACCTGCATATGCATTTCTACGACTTACCCAGCCATAAANNGTTTCCGACAATAAAAAGGTCTCCACCTGTTCAACCGCAGTCTTTAATTTTGTGCCACGCTTTGGTAAAAAGCTTTTGATTTTGAAGCTTTCCGGCAAACAGTCAAAACTTAATTCTTCCACCGTTGCCGTTACCATCATTCTTTCTATGATGTTTTCCAGTTCACGGACATTACCCGGCCAGGAGTAGTCTGCTAATTTATCAATGACGTCCGGGCCTATTGTTTTACTATAGCCAAAACGTTTATTGAATTTGTCTAAAAAATGGATAATTAAAAGCGGAATATCTTCTTTGCGGTCTCGCAGTGGTGGTAAATGAATAGGAACAACAACCAGCCGGTAGTATAAGTCCGTGCGGAAGCTGCCTTCTTTAGCCATATTTGCCAAATTGCGATGAGTCGCGGCAATAATGCGCACATTGACTTTAATTGACTTTGTACCGCCTACCCGCATGAATTCTTTATCCTGAATTGCGCGCAGCAATTTGGCCTGCAGAATGAGCGGCATATCACCCACTTCATCAAGAAATAAAGTTCCATTATGGGCCAGTTCAAATAAACCGGGCTTACCTTCCTTTTTAGCTCCCGTAAACGCTCCCGTCTCATAGCCGAAGAGTTCCGATTCCAACAAATGCTCCGGTAAGGCGGCACAATTAATTTTAATAAACGGTTTGGTAATACCTTTGCCTCTTTTGTGGATTAGCTTGGCAATTAGCTCTTTGCCGGTACCTGACTCACCGGTAATTAATACAGTTGAGTCTACTTCAGCAATTTTAGTTGCTGTAGCAATCGCCTGGGTCATAGAGTTGCTGCGAAAGATAATCTCTTGTGCTTTGAGCTGCATGGACCTGAGGTGAGATAATTCCGTCTCATATTTTAATGTCTGCTCTTTTGTCTTAGATAACTGTTCCTGCAGCTGGGACAATTCCGTAATGTCCCGTACATTGGTAACAACGCGGAATAAATTACCTTCAGCATCAAAGACGGGGTTCCCGGTAACCAATATTTTACGATCATTTTTGACTGTTTGATTAATTGTGATGCTTTCGCCCTTTTCCATGACAAGTAATGTTACCGATTGGTTATAATAGTGCGCCTCCACTAACTGGCGCATGTCCTTGCCCAAAATTTCAGTCGCTTTTATTCCGGCGATTCGTTCATAAGCCTTATTGACTCTTAGGACATTTCCCTTAGCATCGGTAATGAACATCCCGTCATAGGAGGAATTAATAATCGCCTCCAGCTCATACATAAGGCCTTTTACGTAATTAAGCTCTGACGAAGTATTTTCCAATAAAGAAATATCCTGAAATACACTCACTGCTCCTACGACTTCATTATCGGATATAATAGGCGAATAGTTAGCCATTACCATTGTCTTGCCAAGACTGATTTTTTGCCCAAGCAGGGGTTTTCCGGATTCAAGAATAACCGGCATCAGTGTGTTGGCTATTACCTCCGTAACCGGATGACCAATTATGTTGCTATTTTGCAATTCGAGAATTTCCTCTACTGCTCTGTTGGCAATAATGATCCGTCCCTGACTGTCTACAGCCAAGATACCATTTTGCGCTGAATTGATGACAGCCGAAAATTGATCTTTGAATTCATTAAGATTTTTTTTAAGCATTCTCATCAGTCTGGCAGCAGTTACAATTCCCACAACCTGCTGGTTGTCATCCACAACTACAGCTTGATTGACGGTATCGGGCAAATAATCAATATCGTCGGTTTTCGAGACAATAGGGGTGTTACCTTCAATAAGTGCTAAGACTGACTGTCTGCCCCCGCTGCAATTCTGAACCGCCAGGAGAGCCTCTTTTCTAATCGTTCCCATATACTTTTGCTGTTCATCGACTACGGGAAAAAAATCAATATATTTCGGTGCTTTTATGTCTGTCCGTCCACTGACAATATCGGCTGCCAATATAGGATGTATTCGAATCATAATATCAGAGATTTTCATACTTTCCTCCTATGCACTGTAGCTGTCGATAAAGTCTTTTCCCGGAATACTTCTGCATGCAGCGCAAACTTCCTCTCTTAAGTAAAAGAATAACGCCTTATTTCCATACTCTTCCGTCCTATCAACATTGAAGGAATTTGTATAAAAACGTAGAAAAATGTCTATAATCAAAATTCCAACTTTTTCCCGGCTTGTTGTCACAAGAGCGCGGTACCATTGACCGCACGACAACTACGCAGACCTCAGCTATGCACTAATGAGCGAAGCTCCGCAAAGTCTTATTGATAGTGAGCGGCTTGTTTAGCTAAGATCTTATTATTTAGCAATTAGTGTACTCATGAAATCAAGGAAGGTCTGTGAGGCTTTGGACAGATACCGGTCTTTTTTCCAAGCTAGACCAATTTCAATACATAACGGCTCAGCAAGCCGCACACATTGTATTTGCGGATCTTTCCGGGCAACAACATCAAATAAAAATGATACTCCAACGCCTCTTGCCACTAAACCGCGTATAGTATCAATCTGGCTAGAAGCCAGAATAATGTTGGGTTCAAAATTATGTTTTCTGCATTGCTGCATAATTATTTGTCTATGATACGTATCTTCTTTGAGCAAAATGAATGGTTCTTGCTTAAGTTGAGCAAACTCCACAATTTCTGTCCCGGCAAGCGGATGAAAAGGCGACAGACATAACAGAATCTCTCCTTTAGTGATGAGTTCCGATTGCAGCAGCGGCGACATATGGCAGGTAATGACAATGCCTAAATCCAATTGATCTTTTTCCAGCATGCTTCTGACTGCAAGCGATCCTTCTTCGACAACAGACAAATCCAGCGCAGGGTAGACTTGCTTAAAGCCGGCAAAAATGTGAGGAAATAAGTAAGAGCCGATCATTGGAGGTACGCCAAGCTTAATTGTTCCTCTGCGGAGTTCACGGTATTCCTGCATCTCGAGCACCGCATCCTGCGTCCTGCCGAGAATATCTTCCACCCTTGTCAGGAAGACCTGTCCTTCGGTCGTTAGCGTAAACTGCTTCTGACTGCGGCTGAAAAGCTGTACGCCAAGCTCCTCTTCTAGCTTTTGCATCGCTACCGAAATGGCTGGCTGAGCCACGTGGAGCCGCTCAGCCGCCCGCGTCAAATTGTTTAACCGACATACCATTTGAAAATACTCCATTTGTCGAAGATCCATTCAAATAGCTCCCCCATTATATTTTGAAATTATTATAACATAAAAAGCAGGTATTTCCGTTTTTTAAAAATTCGGGGTAAACTATAACCATATATACTATCAAAAATAGGAGATGATTACTGTGCAAACAACTCTTACAGCATTACTTGGTATCAAATATCCCATACTTCAAGGCGGTATGGCCTGGATTTCGGAGGCTACTCTGACAGCAGCAGTATCCAATGCCGGCGGCGCAGGCATTATCTCAACCGGTGGCCGCACTACCGACTGGGTTCGTGATGAAATTCGCAAAACCAAAACGTTGACTTCCAAACCCTTTGGCGTCAACGTTATGCTCATGGCTCCTAATAAGGATGAAGTAGCCGATGTTATTTGTGAAGAAAAAGTTGCTTTTGTAACATTAGGTGCTGGGAATCCTGTACCGATGTTCGAAAAGTTCCATAAGGCCGGCATTAAAGTAATCCCCGTAGTTCCATCAGTAAAGCTTGCCAAACGAGTTGAAGCCGCCGGTGCTGACGCGCTTGTTATTGAAGGTATGGAAGCAGGCGGTCATATTGGCACCTTAACTACTATGGCACTTTTGACTAATGTCATTCCAGAAATTAAAATACCCGTTGTCTCTGCTGGCGGTATCGTTGACGGCCGTGGCATAGCCGCTGCGTTATTAATGGGTGCAGCAGGGGTACAAATGGGCTCCCGCTTCTTGCTGGCTGAAGAATGCACCGTTCATCCTAATGCCAAAAAACAAATTATTGCGGCTGAAGATACTGATTCAGTCGTGACTGGCTACTCCCGCAACCATGGCGTACGCGGCTTAAGAAGCAAATTTACCGAGAAGTTCTTAGAGCTTGAACGCAGCGGCGCTCCTGATGAAGAATTAAATACTCTGGCAACCGGAACCAATAAGCTTGCTGCTGTCGACGGGGATGTTGAAAATGGGCTTGTCCAAGTAGGCCAAAGCCTTAGCAGGCTGAATACCATTAAGTCTGCCAAAGAGATTATTGATGAAGTCACGCTCGAAGCAACCCGCCTTCTCTCTAATGCTCCCAGCCTGGTCAAAACTTGGTAAAATAGGAAGCACTAAGGAGCGGGAGATCATGGATGTTTATCAAAGATCCTTGGCCCTTCATAAACAAATGAGGGGAAAGCTGACAGTAGCAAGTAAAATTTCAGTTACTGATCAACAGGACCTCAGCCTGGTTTACAGTCCAGGAGTAGCAGAACCCTGCCGGCAAATTGCCGCCAATGAAGAAGAAGTGTATAATTATACCTCCAAGGGCAATCTTGTTGCCATTATTTCAGACGGATCAGCTGTTTTAGGCCTTGGCAATATTGGTCCTAAAGCAGCCATCCCCGTTATGGAAGGCAAAGCTTTACTATTTAAAAATCTGGCAAATGTTGATGCTATTCCCTTATGCCTGGATACACAGGACACCGAGGAAATCATTAAAACAGTAAAATATCTTGCACCCTCTTTCGGAGCAGTTAATCTTGAGGACATAAGTGCTCCCCGCTGCTTTGAAATTGAAACACGTTTAAAAAAAGAGCTCGATATCCCTGTTTTTCATGACGATCAGCATGGTACCGCAATTTGTGTACTGGCAGGCTTGATCAACGCACATAAAGTCGTGAACAAGGACCTCACGGAAAGCAGAATTGTTATCAACGGTGCCGGCGCTGCCGGTATTTCCATTGCGAAACTGCTGCTCGCGTATGGTGCCACCTCTATTGTGCTTGTGGACCAAAAAGGAATTCTCAGCCTTAACCACACGGAAACGCTATTAAATGAAGCGCACAAAGAAATTGCTGCCCTGACAAATAGTCAGGGCGAGACAGGCAGTCTCGCTGCAGCACTCGCAGGAGCAGATGTTTTTGTGGGTGTCTCCAGGCCGAAGCTTGTTACAAAAGAAATGATAGCTACAATGAATGCTCAGGCCATTGTTTTTGCAATGGCCAACCCTGAACCGGAAATTACCCCTGCTGAAGCAAAAGCCGGCGGAGCAGCTGTCATTGGTACGGGACGCTCGGACTATCCGAATATGATTAATAACCTGGTGGCCTTTCCCGGTATTCTAAAAGGAGCTCTTTCGGTCAGAGCCAGTGACATTAATCAAACCATGTGTTTAGCTGCCGCTGTCACGATCGCTAACAGCATCAGTGCCGGTGACTTGACTGCCGACAGGATCTTCCCCGAACCGTTAAATCCTAAGATTGCTTGTCTGGTAGCGAAAGCAGTTGCTGCTGCTGCAAAACAGACAGGTGTTAACCGAATATAAAATAGGTATTTATTATGCAGAAGGAGGAGAAAATCATGAAATTTGAAGGAATCGAACCTACCCGTGATCCAAAAACCTTTGTCGCCGATGGTGCAAAGGTAATTGGCAAAGTAACAATGAAAGAGTTTAGCAGCATTTGGTTTAACTCCGTTGCCAGAGGTGATGTTAACCGCATTGAAATCGGTCGTTATTCCAATGTTCAGGATAACAGTGTAGTGCATGTTGCCGACGACTGCCCTACCATTATCGGCGATTTCGTTACCGTTGGTCATAACTGCATTATTCACGGAGCAGCCATCGAAGATCACTGCTTAATTGGCATGGGAGCCATCGTCCTGAATAATGCCGTTATTGGTACAGGCAGCATTGTAGCCGCCGGAGCGGTCGTAAAAGAAGGACAAATCGTACCGCCCCATTCCCTTGTTGTAGGGATTCCCGCCAAAGTTGTCAAACAAGTTCCCGGCGAATGGGACAGCATTCATGCCCAAGCTGTTAAATATAAGACACTCTGGTCAGAGCGCTACGGCATGCTGCCGGATGCCGGTGGTGAACGGTACCACGGCGAAAAAATCGTTTAATGTAAAAAAGAACACCTCTAGCAGGTGTTCTTTCAACGTGTAGACAAAAATTACTTTTGTTGACAGTCTCAAAGAACACCTCCAGTGGGTGTTTTTTTTGTAACGAAAAGTCATCGTTTGCGTATCATGTAGCAAGGAGGCGATGGTATATGGCGAAACCGGACACCTTATGCAAAGAATTGGCTAATATCTTGGGGGGAAAAGCCAGCAACAATAATGGAATTTGTGAGGTTCAAGTCCAGCGCACTGATATTGATGTTACCATAATGGGAATATCCTCCCCCGCGGCGGCTGCCCATATGTTTATCTTTCAGCGCTATACCAATAATCAACGGGCATTAAATCTCGGTGATATGGTTTTAGTCCAGGATGAAGTCCCTCAGGTTATTCGCGAGCTTGCCAATCGGGATATTACCATCGGGGCCGTTCACAATCACTGGATTTTTGATGAACCTCATCTCATTTATATACATGTTCAGGCTATCATGAAACCCCGTACCTTTGCCCAAAGAATTGCGGAAGTACTGGCAATCATCAATGAAAGCCGCACCCCTGAAGATGATATCGATGACGATGATATGGGCGATGATGATGACTACTAAGCGATACTGCTAACCACGTATTAATGGAAGGCCAGGTAATATAAAAACCTGGGCCTTCCATTTTTCTTGAGTATTCACTTTTTCTAGCTAATAGCGATAATCTGATCTACATTAATACTCACTTGTTGATCTGCAGCAAATTGCCCAGCATCGGCAGTCAGCCGCAAAGTAAGAAATTCTGGAACCATTGTGGTCGTTTTGGTCTGAGTCTGCATCATCCAGGGGAAAAAATGCAAACTTGGCTGCCCCCGGTCTTGAGCATAGTTTATTTCCAGCTTGCCAATAGATATAATTTCTCCTGTAAAAGCCAGGCCATTCACAGTCGCAATTGTCACTGTAGTTCCAGCCACGAAAATCTGCCTGCTTTCGCTCATTTTGTACTCCTCCTTATGTTACTTTTATTTTAGGCCTCTATTATAACCTATTCAAAAATCAAGAACGGGACATTTTTTTACCAATAAAAAATGAAATGGCTCTGGAAACGGTTAGACCATTTCCAGAGCCACCAACATTATACACGAATAGGCTATAACCAGTTTACCTCCAGCGGATTTCGCTCTACCAGCCGGTGATACTTGTATTGGCTGTACCCGGCCATAAGAGCACCTGCCACCTTCTTACCTGCTGGAATTTCAAGCACCTCAAGCAAAGGAGCATAGCCCGTAAAGGCACAGGCCTGGAAATAGCCGGCCCAACAGGTACCTATGCCAATAGTAGGAGCAAATAATTCTGCGTAGGAGAAGGAAAAGTGAGCATTTTCCTGCCCTCTCAAAAACTTCTCATCACAAAGAGCAACAATTAGATGAGGTGCTCCGCGCAAAATCATATCTTCTCCTGTTGCCCGGTACTGGCGAACTACATTGCGGTAGTAAGCAGCCGAAGAAACACCACTGCTTAATTCCTGTTCCATCCACTGAATTGTCAATTCCGTTATTTGCTGCAGCTTTTCTTTATCACTAATGACCAGATACGATAAGCCCTGCCCATTTCCGCCTGTTGGTGCATAGCGGGCTATATCTAAAATCTGCAATAGCTTTTCCTGCGGGACTGTTTGTTGCTTATACCGGCGAATAGAACGGCGGGAACGCAGAAAATCACGTGCTGCCTGCACATCCCATCTTGCTGGATTAATGGGCTCCTGCTGTGCCAGAGGAGTACGGTCATTATCCAGAGCACTATGTGGACAGACTGCTACACAATGTCCACAGGCTATACAGAAACGAAATTCATTCTCGTGTGGTCCCTCTTCTGTCATTTTAATAAAGCTTGCCGGACAAACCTTGGCACAAATACCACAGCGGGTACACTTTTCCTTGTCTACATGTAAAATTTTCATTACAACCACCTAGCTACAAAGTTTAGTACATCTTGTTCATTATACTGTATATGGCTTAAACTTTTGTTTATTTCTCACTCAAAAGCTTCACAGCCCGCGACGCCCAAGTAGAATCATTGAAAATAGCCCGGGCTACACCAATGAGATCTGCTTTGCCTTCTGCCAGTAATTGTTCGGCAGCCAGTGGTTCTGTAATACCGCCTGTAAGTAAAACAGGTACGGTTACAACCTTTTTAATTGCCTCCGTCAGCGGAGCGAAATAGCCTTGACTGCTATTGCCGGGAATACTGAATCCATTGAAACCGCCCGATATATCTATAAGACTGACACCGGCCCTTTCAAATTGCTGTGCCGCAAATTGACTTTCCTCAATTGTCGTGCCGCCTGCAGTATAATCAGATGCTCCTAACCGCAGCAGAATAGGAAATTCTTCACCGACAGCTTTGCGTACTGCAGCAATCACTTCAAGATGAAGACGAATACGGTTTTGAATAGCTCCACCATATTCATCTCTGCGCTGATTGGTTAAAGGCGATAAAAACTGGTTTAAGAAGTAACCATGAGCAGAGTGGATTTCCACTCCGTCAAAACCGGCTGCTTTAACACGGGCTGCCGCTGCCGCAAATGCTTCGACAATCTCTCCTAATTCATTTTGATCAAGTTCTCGCGGAACTGTCCCTTTGCGGGGGTTAGCAACCGCAGACGCCCCTACAGGAACCGACCCGGTAATTTTCTCATCAGTACCGCTTCCGGCATGATTAATCTGCATCACGCTTTTTGAGCCATTGCGATGAATAAGCGCTGACAGCTCAGTCAGCTTTTCAATAACACTGTCATCGGCAATAGATAATTGATTATGACTGGCCTTTCCTGCCTGCTGAATAAAGCTATGCTCAATAATAATGAGTCCGATATATCCACCGGCAGACTTTTCATTGTAATAATTAAGAATATCGGGACTTACCTTTCCATCTTCTTCGGCTTTTGAAGTAGCCATTGGAGGCATAACCAGTCTATTGTGTAACGTTAGCGCTCCGGTTTGCAGAGGCTCCAGTAAATAAGTCATACGTATGATTCCTCCATTACTTCTTTTGTTTTAGAAGTTGAGCCATATTTTTTCCCAAGGTCTGAAATGTTTGTATTCCTTCTTCATCTTTTTGTACATCCCCTTCATCAAGAGCCAGTGTCATATTCCAGTAGCTCGATCCGGGTATGGTCATCTCCGCAATTCCGAAGAAAAAGTTAATCGCTGAATATGTAAAGGTTGCTCCCGCCCTGCGTACTGCCACCACAGCGGCACCGACTTTGCCGCGCAGCATATCCCCACCGTTTGCTTTTGCAACAAAGCCACAGCGGTCAATAAGCGCCTTTACCTCGGTACTCACATTACTGAAATAAGTTGGTGAACCAATTAGTATGCCATCAGCCTCTTGCATCTTTTGAATAAACGAGTTTATTTCATCATCTTGCCGTATACAGCGATTATTCTTCATTTCCCAACACTTTCCACAGGCAAGACAGCCAAAAACCTTACGCCCCCCAAGTTGGATAATTTCTGTTTCAATGCCTTCTTTCCTCAGTTCAGCCAGCACGATTTCTAAACTCTGAGCCGTATTTCCATTTTTTCTGGGGCTGCCATTAAAAGCAACTACTTTCATTACCAACACATCCCTTTATTTTAATTCATACCCTTGTTTTTTATTTCCTGCAAATCAATTCCCTGCTATAATAGTAGTCAATAGTGCATCTGTTAGCAAGTACGCACTTATTTGTACCATAGTATCCTTTTAGATACCAATGTAGAATTTATTTAAATGTAAAATAGGAGCGAAAATGATGATCACCTACAAAAATATTCAATATCAGTGCTCAATGGAGTTAACTTTAGATCTTATCGGTGGTAAGTGGAAGTCGCTTATTCTTTGGTATTTAGGCGATAACACCTTGCGATTCAGTGAATTAAAAAGAATTATTCCCCAAATCACGCCAAAAATGCTCACTCAGCAGCTTAGAGAACTTGAAGAAAGTGGGCTGGTAAGCCGTTTTATCTATACGCAGATTCCCCCTAAGGTAGAATACTCTCTTACGCCAGCCGGAAAAAGTCTTATTCCCATATTAGCTACTATGTGCCAATGGGGCCTATCGTATGCTAACGCCAGCTCTCCCGACAAAGCTGCTATTGAATGCGCCTCATCTGTTGCAAAGAGTGCTGACATTAAATAAAGCCATTTCATCCAATGAATTGGATGAAATGGCTTATTCAAAAGAGCCCGCAACGATCTACGCTACAGCCTGCACCGATCATTACATACCTATACGCAAACTTTCGCCTACCCACAAGCATTACACAACCGATACACACCTTTGCTTGACCGCCATAGATAGCTACCGAACCGCCTGCAATCTCTCGACTGCAAACGACCCCTACTATTCACAACCCATGACGATCTTAGCTCGACCAACATACATCATTTGGGACCACACGACAACAGTTGGGCTGCCGTACAGCCTTTCACGACCCATGCCAGTCTTCCCGCCGACTAACACCGAACCTTTCGACCCGATGCCACTCTTTGGCCGACTAATACCGAACACCAGTGATATCCGGCACCAATCTAGGCTCAACCGTTACAGACCCCTTACACTAATAGTATCAACCGATTCTATTCTTTCATACCTGGCAATTATTAACTATTTGACTTTGCAGCAATTGCTTTAATTTTGTCCACAAACTCTGCTGCTGCGGGCAAGACATCCACAGCCCACCACGGCTGACAATCTTCCAGTTGAGCGGTTGTATATGCACCTGTTGCAATACCGACAGTATATGCACCGATTGATTTTCCACAATCAATATCATTCGGTGTATCTCCGATGACAAAGAAATTATGCTGCTCCTGCCTGCCCCAGCTGCTTTCAGCAACCGTCAAAGCACTCCGGGCAATATCGGCCCGGCGATAATGCTCTGCAGCAAAGGCGCTGCGGGAAAAATCGAAGTAATGAGCAATTCCAAAATGCTCCAGTTTAATTTCAGCGCCTTTTCTGCTGTTGCCTGTCAGCAGCAGCAGACGGCAGTCATCACACTCTTTGAGCGCAGCCAATGTTTCACGTACCGACGGTAAAACAATCCCCACCCTGGAGCGTAAATGTTCAAGCAGCAGGGTCTCATAGTAGCGGCATAGCTCGGCAACCTCCTCATTACTCGGCTCTCGGCCTGCAATCGCCTTGATTACCTCCCGGCAGATAAAATTATCAGTCATACCTGCGGTTGGTATAGAATCAAAATTTGCACTTTGGCCCCAAAGGGCTTCTGTCGCCTCACTAATCGCATATAAACCTGCCCTGGAGGTCTTAATCAACGTTCCATCTATATCCCAGTATATTAAATTCATTTTTCTTCTCCTCTCCCGATAAGCTATGTATTATTCTTTTTGTCGTTATTCTCCTTCACACGCCGCTGTTCTTCCCACCACCACACCAGAGAAATAGTAAAAGTCAGCCATACTGCTCCCGCAGCAAAGCCGGCAGCAATATCACTCGGATAATGAACACCAAGATAAATCCGGCTTACCCCGATTGCAGCAATAAACAGCATCGTTAGTATGGCAATCCCATACCGGTGCTGCCATCTTTTTAGCCGCCGTGCTATAAGAAAAGCCAGCATACCATAAAAACAAAGGGAAACCATCGCGTGACCACTGGGAAAGCTATAACCTGTTGCCACTACCATCGTAAATTGATCAGGCCGTGAACGTTCAAATAGGTTTTTCAACAGGTAATTAAGCAGCGCGCCACCTGCTAAACAAAGTGCCAGGCCGGCGAACTCCAGCCACCTCCGGTAAAACAGCAGAATCAGGAACGAACAGACAACAATGACTCCATACGTGAAGCCATACCCCAGGTTAGTAATGGTTATCATAACAGGATCAAGCTCAGGAGCGGCAAAATAACGAACAAGCCATATGACAGTATTGTCAAACAGTCCCATCGTTTGCCGGAAAATGGTTTTCCAGGTCAATTCAAAAAATATGGCTAACATACTACCGCTTACCGCCAGCGCAAGCACAATCGCTAAAACAGGCCAGTGATGCTCGAAGTTCAACAGCTTCCTTTTCATTGTTGTATAAATAGGAATAGCTTCAGCGTAGCGCAGTATCAGCAATACCACATAGGGAAGTGCCAGGAGGCTGCAAAGGGCAGTCAATAAAATACCGCCTACCAGCCAGTTTACAATCGGCACCTGTACAGGGCCAGTCACTAGCAAGCTCCCCTCAACTTGTGCGCCAGCTTGCTCAATAATTTGGCCTCCCAATATCAGAATGCCGCCTTTTATCTTTGCGCCTGCTCCAATTACCACACTGCCATCGACAACGACGATTCCGTCGTTCACTATACCATAAACAAAGGCATCACCTTTGGAAACCAACAGTCTGCCAATCTGTTGATCCGCCTCGATGCGGATGCTTTGGTGGACGAAAACATCTGCAAATTTCTCCTTATGCCTGCCATCAGCTGCAACAAGGCTGCTGCCCAGCAGACACAGAAGCAATATACTAATGAAATGCTTTATGTTAATCAATCGTCCTGTTCTCCTGCCATGTTATTTCTAAAGTAGTATACACAGAAGCTAACAACTACATAATTTGACTTTATCATACCATTCACAACTCATTGGTACAATACGCTTTGCCTTATCACAAGCAAAAGGACGGTACCGGCTTATCTTAGCCGGTACCGTCCTTCATATAATGTTGCTTCTCGCAAAGTTATCGCTTACGTTTAATAATGTATTTCTTTAAAAGAGCGAACCTGTGCAGCAATTGCTCTTTCTGTAGGCAGCCTTTCCATACTGGAGGCACCATAGAAGCCAATAATGCCTTTCGTGCGGCTCAGAACATAAGCTGCATCTTCCGGTTCAGCGAGCGGCCCGCCATGGCAGATGACAAAAATATCCGGGTTGATCGCTTTGGCAACATCATGGATAGCCTGTATTTTTTTTACGCAGTCATCCAATGTTAACGCTGTTTTTGCTCCAATCGTTCCTTTAGTAGTCAATCCCATATGGGCAACAAGAATATCAGCACCGGCTCTGGTCATTTTTTTTGCTTCTTCTTCATTAAAAACATATGGCGACGTCACTAAATCAAGTTCATGAGCCTTACGGATCATGTCAACTTCAAGATCATAACCCATGCCGGTTTCTTCCAGGTTTTGCCGGAACATACCATCACAAAGTCCTACTGTAGGAAAGTTTTGCACCCCTGAGAAGCCCATCTCTTTCAGCTGCTTTAAAAAGACGCCCATAATGCGAAAGGGATCTGTCCCGCATACACCCGCCAGCACCGGTGTATCTTTAACCACTGGCAATACTTCACTCGCCATTTCCACAACAATTGCATTTGCATCGCCATAGGGCATCAATCCGGCAAGAGAACCGCGTCCAGCCATTCTGTACCTGCCTGAGTTATAGATAACCATTAAGTCAACGCCGCCGGCCTCGGCACTTTTAGCGGAAAGTCCGGTTCCTGCGCCGGCACCGATAACCGGAATGCCTTGCGCAACCTGCTCCCGGATTCTTTGTAAAACGGCTTGTCTGCTGATTGCCATTTCGTTACCTCCAGTTCGTTATTTGCTCTCCATCAGCTTAATTAGCTTCTCAGCCATCGCAATAGCAAAGCTTTCATCATTAATATCTGTATTGATTTCTACCAATTCTATCTTTTCCCTGTTTAACCGGGACCGAATAGCTGTGAATAAGGCTGCGTCTTCTTCAGGTCCATAAAAGGGTTTGCCCTCTGCATCAATGAGCGACACACCCTTTAAAGGCAGGAACACTGCGGCCGCTCCAGTAGTATGATTTACCTTGTCCGCAATAATTTCACCTAACTGCCGGCACTCGTCTACCGTTGTTCTCATTAACGTAATTGTAGCGTTATGGTGATATAAATTCCGGTTTTTAAATTGGGCAGGCACCGTATCCATGGGGCCAAAGTTTACCATATCAAGCGCCCCTACAGAGACAACCTGAGGAATTCCTGCCCTGGAAGCTGCTTCCAGCCGGTGCGGCCCTGCTGTAAGCACACCACCGACTAATTCATCGGCCCACTCGGTAGTAGTTGCATCTAATACTCCTTTAATATAGCCCGAATCAATCAAACTCTCCATTGCTTTGCCGCCCGAACCGGTGGCATGAAAAACAAGTACCTCATATCCCTTTGATTCGAGATATTCTCTGGCAGTCGTTACGCACGGAGTTGTTACGCCAAACATCGTTGCACCAACAAGCGGCTTATCGTCACTAGCTGCTGGTATCTCTCCCTGGGCCATTCCGGCGATAGCAAAAGCGGCATTAGCCATAATACGCCTCGAAAGGCTGTTAAGCCCCGCTACATCAACAACCGAATACATCATGGTGATATCTTTTTCGCCAACATATGGCCTCGTATCCCCAGACGCTACGGTAGAAACCATTAGCTTGGGAATGCCCACCGGAAGTGCCTGCATCGCAGCAGTGCCAATTGTAGTACCCGCCGAGCCACCCAAGCTGATAATCCCGGCAACTTGTCCTTCGCGATACAAGTTTGCCACTACGATGGCGGCCCCCTTCATCATAGCATCAATTGCTGCTCCCCGGTCATCGGTGCTAATTAAACTGGCAAGCTCGCTCCCCGCCGCCCGGGCTACTTCCGAACTGGAAATATCAGGGGAAAAGAAAGCCTTTCCCTTAATACCCACATTAATAACAATTGTTTGTAATCCGCAGCTTTTAATAATATCTTTGATATACTGAAATTCTTGTCCTTTTGTATCAAGAGTCCCGATAATAACCACTTTTTTCGCCATTGTATCACTCCTCTTTAGCCTAGTAATCCATACTGGTGTTAGTGTGCTTACGAGCCTTTAATATGATTCAACAGCTAATTTCGCCTGCATGACTGACAAATCCTGCCATAATAATCAGAACATTCGTTTTATTATTATTTGCTTTTGGCTGGAAAACATTTGTAGTACTGCAACAATACCAAATAATTGCTAATCTGTTATAATAAAGAAAAACCTGGTATGAAAACTTTTATAAAAAGGAATGATTGCTATGGTAACACAGAAAAATCAGCCCTTTGTCCTGGAAGAAGCGACAATTGCCAGTATTCATAGCGCCTTCCGGTCCGGTGAGTTGACAGCAGTTCAGCTTGTCAGCATGTATTTACAGCGAATTGAGGCTTTCGACCAGCAGGGACCAAAGTTAAATGCAGTTATTACATTAAATCCTCATATACTTGCCGAAGCCGAACAACTTGATAAACAATGGCAGGCTTCAGGTATGACCGGACCATTGCATGGCATACCGGTGCTGCTGAAAGACAATGTTAACACTACGGCGCTGGCAACAACTGCCGGTTCTCTCAGCCTTAAAAATTTTTATCCGCCAGCTGATGCTTTTATTGTCAATAAACTGCGGACGGCAGGCGCACTAATTCTTGCCAAAGTAAATCTCCATGAATTTGCTATCTGGGGTGAATCGGTAAGCTCCATGCTCGGACAGACTGTGAATCCCTATGATTTAAGCCGTACTCCCGGCGGCTCCAGCGGAGGCACTGGCACTGCTCTCGCCGCAAATTACGGAGTATTAGGCGTTGGGACAGATACAGTCAACTCGGTCCGCTCTCCTGCATCGGCCAATAGTGTGGTGGGGCTAAGGCCCACGCTCGGTCTGATAAGCCGCACAGGCATTATTCCCTACTCTTACACCCAGGATACCGCCGGGCCTATGGCTAGAACGGTCGAAGATACAGCTCGTATGCTCAATTGCCTGACCGGCTATGACCTTTGCGATCCGGTCACCAAGCAAAGTGAGGAGCATATAGAGCCTGACTACACTCAATTCCTTCATATTAACGGCCTGGAGAAAAAGAAAATAGGTGTATTGCGCAGCTTCTGGGGGGGCAATGAAATTCACCTGGAAGTTAACTCTATCTGCGAGGCAGCACTTCAGTCACTGCAGGATTTAGGTGCATCTCTTGTGGAATTAAATTTAGAACTCAAAGCAGAGGACGTTTTATCAGCCAGTGTTCATCTAATGGAACTGGATTCGCACCTCAGTGGGTACTTGGCAAATCCGCTTAATCAAATGCCGGTACACTCCCTTACTCAGATCCTGGAAAGCGGTGCTTTTCACCCCAGCATTGAAAGCAATCTCCGTGAAGCCCTCTCCTTACGTTTTCAAACTGCCGCCTATCAGGAGCGCCTTAATCAGCAAGCTCGGTTGCGTAAAATACTGGCAAGCGTAATGGAGGACTATCAATTAGATGCTCTCGTATTCCCTCATCAAAAACGCCTGGTGGCACCAATCGGCAAACAGCAGCTGGAGCGTAATGGTACCTTAGCCGCCGTTACTGGTTTTCCGTCTTTAGTTGTACCTGCAGGATTTTCTGCTCCTACTCAGTCGTCCCCTATCGGAGTGCCTGTGGGAATTGAATTCGTAGCCTTGCCTTGGCAGGAAGGTCTGCTACTTCAAATCGGCTATGCTTTTGAACAAGGAACCCGCCACCGCAAGGAGCCGCCTTTTGCGCCAGCCTTAAGCTCATTTAACTATTAGGAGGATTTATGGTCAGTACTTTTTCGCTTGCAGCCATGGTGTCTGCCGCCAGCCTTTCTATGCTTTTACCCGTTATTTTGTTCTTTTACTACCGCCGCCAAGAGCAGTTATCTATCAAAGTTGCTGCTGCTGGTATGGCAACCTTTATCATTTTTGCTATGATACTGGAAAGAATTCTCCATACCTATCTCTTAACAATTAATCCGCTAACCCAGCAATGGCTTTCAGGTACAGCGGCTTATGTTTTGTATGGCAGCCTGGCAGCCGGTTTATTTGAAGAAGGAGGCCGGTATCTCGTTTTCCGCTTTCTCCTCAAAAGCAGGCGGTCCTGGTCTGACGGCCTGGCTTTCGGCTTAGGCCACGGCGGGATTGAAGCAATTTTACTCGGCGGAACTACTACCATACAAAATATCATCTTTGCGCTTAGCTTAAACGCCGGCACCTTGGAACAAAGCCTTGCCGGTACTGTCCCTCCTGAAATAATAGCCGGGATAAAGGCAACACTCCTGACAACCTCGCCATTTCTCTTTCTAGTCAGCGGAGTTGAACGAATTATGGCCCTTATTATGCAAGTTTCGCTGTCTTTGCTCGTATTATACGGTGTACGTACAGAGCGTATCCGCTATCTCTTCTGGGCTATCGGCCTTCATGCCCTATTTGATATTCCTGCCGGTTTATTTCAAAAGCAAGTACTCGGCCTGATGTCTACTGAAGCAATTCTGGCCATTTTTGCTGTAGCTTTACTCTACTTGTTGCACAAAGGAAAGCGGTATTTTACCGGCGAAGCGGAAAACATCTAATAAAAGAAGAAGGAACCCGGAAAAACCGGATTCCTTCTTCTTTTTATCTCTATGGCCGTAAAACAATCTTGATTGCCGTATCATCTTTATCAGCTAATTCAAATGCTGCTTTAATCTCACTTAAGGGAAATTCATTTGTAATAAGGGGCTTGATATTGACATTGCCTTGCGCAACAGGGCGCAGTGAGGGTGGCGTCCACACATACCGCTCCCGCCAGGTATGGTGCACCAGACAGGTATTGATAAATTCCAGGCCGTCGTCATGCCAGCGGCTGATATTCAATGTTATTGGCTGAGTTACCCAGCTGTAAAACACAAACTTTCCATTATGCTTAATAATCTCCGATGCCGTATTAAAGGAGCTTTCTCCGCCCGCTGCCTCAACGACTACGTCTGCGCCCCTGTCTCCGGTCATTTTAAAGACAATATCCTTTAAATCTTCTTTTTTCAGGTTAACAGTTACATCGGCACCAAGCTGCTTAGCCAATTCCAATTTTCCATCAAGAACATCAGCAACAATTACTCTATCGGCTCCTTTTTGTTTGGCGCATTGCGCAATAATCTGTCCGGCAAAGCCGCCGCCCATTACAACTACCACGTCGCCGAGCTGCACACCTGAATGGAGACCTGAGTACATGGCACAGGCGATCGGTTCACCCAGACTCAGCAAGTCCATATCCAGCCCTTCTGGAGCGGGCTGCAGCTGAAATGCTTTTGCTACAAAATAATCCGCATAGTTATTGCACCAGCCAAAGGCAATAACCTTATCCCCCACTTGGTATTCGCTGACCTTTGAGCCTACTTCCACAACAGTACCACCGCTTTCGTGCCCCAGCCAAAAGGGAAATTTCGGTTCTTGCCGGAATTCAGCCGTCTTAGGCGGCATTTGCCCCCGGTAAAAGGCCTTATCAGAACCGCAAATCCCGATAAGATGATTTTTAACCAGTATTTCATCCTCACCACATACTAATTCTTTTTCCACCAGTTCAATATCATAAGGACCTTTTAATAATGCTGCTCTTGTCATAACTGCCATACTAATTCCTCCTCAAGTTTATTTTTTAAGATTAGTTAAGGAATGCGCACTAATGTAAAGGATACCCAGGCAATAATTGCCCCCACTGCAGCCATACTTAATCCCCAAACCAGCATTTTTTTGAATAAAACTGATTTATTTTCACTAGCATGAGCATTGGCCAAATAAATAGCGCCGCTTGTGGACAAGGGACTCATATCAACTACAAATCCACAAGATACGATTGCAGAAATCAACGGCACCAGCTCAGATGTACTAGCACCTACTTTTTCAAGTAAAATAGGAGCCATCGGAACAAATGTAGCAAGAATAACACCGGTAGTACTCGCATAAGCCGAAATCAGCCCGGAAACAAAACCGGTTACCAAAGATATGGTTGATGCTGTTGCTAACTTTGCAATCAGTGCCGCAAACAGGTCAATTCCGCCTACCTTAGTCATGAGTGTTATCATTACCGTAACTCCTGTGACCATAAGGATAGCACTCCAAGGCATTGCTTTAATCGCTTTATCCTCATCAGCTGCTTTTAGCAAAATGAGAATGCCTCCGATTAGAAAAGCACCTAAACCGATATCCATGTTAAAACCTATGACACCGATAATATAGACCGCAAGTCCCCATAACGTCAGCAACTGATCTTTGCTGAAGGGCTCTACTTTAATATTGGCAAGTACGATGCTTTCACCATTAGACTGATTTCTAATTAATTTGTGCCCGCCAAAAACAAAATAAGCTACAATAGATGTGGCAAAATGAATCCACACATTGTTGAACCAGATCAACATACTAATATCGCCGAGACCAAGCTTATTTGTAAGACCAGTAGTAATAATACCACCAATAGCAATTGGCGACATACCACCGGCATGCCCGCCGTTTCCAGCCATAATAGCCAACAGCAGCGGGTTTACCTCTATTTCCTTAGCCAGCAGCATTACCGTGGGAGCCAGCAAGGCGGCAGTTACTGTAGGTCCTGGCCCTGCAGCGCCGATCACTAAAGCAATGAAAAATAAAAGGATTGGTAAAAGTGCAACATTGCCTTTCACCCCTTTGATTACATACTTGGTGACTTTCTCCAGTGTTCCATTGTTTTGGGCAATAGAAAAAAGAAAGGTTGTTCCGGCCAGCATGATAAAGAGGCTTGTAGGATATCCTTTCAGAATTTCATCAACTTTTATGCCCCCTAAATAGTGACCGATTACCAGAGCAACTCCTAAAGCCATAATTCCGATATTGCGGGTTGAAATGCAGCTTACGATGATGACAACAATAAGAGCCAGTAAAGAAATAATTGCTAATGACACACTATTCCTCCTCTTGCGTTAAGGTTTTGCCTAAGGTCCTCTTGCAGCCACCCTCCTATCTAATTGAATTTTCGCAATACACTAACTAAGCAAAATTCATGCCAAAGATAAGAACTTCGCCTATCCCGCATTATACGGGCTGCATAGGCGAAGTTCTTTATTTATCATGTTTCATTGTTACGTTGCATGCGTTACATTAATTGTTTCGTGAAACGTCTGAAAATAGTTGATTTAGAGCTCAGACAATTTCCGCCATAATGTTGTTCTACTGACTCCCAGCAGCCGGGCTGCCTGTGCTTTATTGCCACCCGCCCTCTGTAAAGCTTCCTGAATCGCATCTATACTCAAAACACCAGGGCCGGATTCGGTGTTTCGTTCCGACGCACATTCAATTTGTTCAAACGACAAGCTCCGCAATATATCCGGTTCGGTAATGATTTTTTTATCTGACAAAACTACCAGCCGTTCGCAAACATTGCATAATTCACGTACATTCCCCGGCCATTTATACCTTGTCAATAAACGCTCGGCTTCAACTGACAGATGCACTATGTTTTTATGAAAGCGGCTACTGTAAATTGAAAGAAAATGTTCTATCAACAACAAGATATCGCCTTGTCTTGCACGCAGTGGTGGAACATTAATATGCAGCACATCCAGTCGGTATAAAAGATCACGACGGAAAGCATTCTCCATAATAAGCTGTTTTAGATCTTTATTGGTAGCGGATATCACTCTAACGTCCACCGGGATAATACGATCATCACCTAACCGCATAATCTCCCGCTCCTGCAAAACCCGCAGCAGCCTGCCCTGCAGTTTTAAAGGTATTTCCGAGACTTCATCCAGAAAAATGGTTCCCTGGTGAGCCAATTCGAACAAGCCTGGTTTCCCGCTCTTTGCTGCTCCGGTAAAAGCCCCCGGCACATAACCAAACAACTCACTTTCCAGCAGATTTTCCGGCAGCGCGGCACAGTTAACTGCCATAAACGGTCCTTTGCGCCGCAGACTATTATTGTGACAGCTTTGTGCAAATAACTCTTTGCCTGTTCCAGTCTCGCCAATCACCAGGATATTGGAATCGACTTTGCTAAATTTTCTCGTCATTTCTATTGTATCTGTAAGAGCTGTGCTTGTACCAATAATATCGTTAAAGGAATATTTGGCTTTTAAACCGGTATAATGGATTTTTTCCCGGATACGCCCTTCCAGTTCCTGCAGCTTCGATGCATACTGAAATGTGGCCACCGCACCTACAACCTTGTCTTTCACCTTTACCGGAACTCTGTTTTTAACAACTAAGGAAGCGCTAATTGTCTCTAAATCCCCCAATTCGGCCTCACCTGTTTCCAACACGCGCAGCAAGCCCGTATTGGGAAGCACGCTCCTGATGTGCCTGCCGATCGCTTTTGAAGTACTTACTTTGGTAATCGCTTCAGCCGTCTTATTAAACACTGTAATAACGCCTTTTTCATCAATAGCCAGAACACCTTCATAAGCATGATCCATAATAGCCTTTACCCTCTCGGCAATTTCCTGATTATGTTTAGCCACCCGGGCTGTTCGCATGGCTTCTCCAATTGCCTGCAAAATCGCTTCTTTTCCTGACTCAATTAATATCGCCTTCAGTCCATGCCGCTTAGCAATTTCCACTGTCATCGCCCCGCTGATAATTGCATCAACCCCGCTTTGCGCAGCGACCTTGACACATTGCTCGGCATCCTCTTCTTCCATAACCCGGTAGCATTGAATATCCACTCCCAGTGCGCCGGATATATTCTGAACACCATAAATCATAGAGTCAGACCCCATAACCGCGATACGCTGAGCATGAAATTGCCTGCGGCAGTACATTACGGCATTAATAACATCATAGCCTGTCACAGGCAGATTAATAACAGGAATATGCGGGTAGACTGTCTGCAAAGCCGAGGCCGTTACTCCCCGTGCAATAATTGCATCACAGTCAAAATGCATTGTTTCAATGACTTTTACTCCTATAGCAGACACGACCTGTAATAGAACATTCATTTCCCTGCACTCGGCAGCTACAGCTTCAGCAAGCTGCTTGCATTCCTCATATGGTGCAACTAATGATACGTTGATCATCTTACCCACATCCTCGTTATAGTAACGCCCTTTGCATTTATTATGCCTGTCTTTATCACAAGCGGCAACCCTCTTCTTAAAACTAAAAAATCATGCGCACTGCTGGTTGCAGTGTGCATGATTTTTTTCAAACAATAGGTTATAATACCGGCAGCTTTGTTTTACTACTCTTTCTCACCCAGTAGGAAGCAAGCAAACTGCCGCTGAAATTGTGCCAGACACTAAATATTGCTCCCGGCACAGCTGCCAGCGGGTCCAGATGAACTAGCGCCAGAGCAACCGCCAGACCCGAGTTTTCCATGCCAATCTCAAAAGAAATCGCTCTGGCCTTACTCTCGCCCATCCCCAGTGAAAGAGAGGACCAATACCCCAGCAACAAGCCGAATAAATTATGCAAACCAACAGCCAGAAGAGCAATTACAGCTACACCGGCTATCTTAGCTGCATTTAGTGCTACCACGGCACTAACTGTTACTACAATTGCAAGTACCGATATTGCAGGAATAACCGGCTGAAGCTGTTCTACCCACCTGTTTGCCCAAAAGCGAATCATCATTCCTGCGAGGATAGGAACGACGACAATTTTAATAATATCCAAAAGCAAGGCCGCTGCATCTACGGGAATCATCGCACCTGAGAGCAGAAGAAATAAAAACGGTGTCAATAGCGGTGACAGCAGTGTATTAATGCTGGAAACTGTAATGGAGAGTGCAGTATCACCCTTTGCAATAAATGTCATCACATTTGATGCCGTTCCGCTGGGGCAGCACCCCACCAGCAGCACCCCCGCTGCCAGCGACGGATCAAGCGCAAGTACTTTTGTTACTCCCCAGGCAACGCCAGGCATAATAAGATAACGCAGCAAAACACCGTAGCATACATCCTTGGGTCTTGAGAGCACCAGTTTAAAGTCGGCCGCTGTCATGGTAAGTCCCATACCAAGCATAATTACGCCTAATAGATATGGTATATACTTGCCAATCGGCTTAATTAAGGCTGGATGAAAAAAAGCAAGCACTGCTCCCAGCATGACCCATAGCGAAACAGTACTGGTAATAAACCCGGCGAGTCTAGCTAATCTCGCCATGATACTCGCGCCCTCTGCTATTGATGATACGATTGCCTTGGTCAACATGAACGACTACCGGCTCCAGTTCTTTTGCTTCTTGAGGGCTGTACAAGGCATAACTGATGATAATAACGGTATCCCCCGGCTGAACAAGTCTGGCTGCAGCTCCATTCAGGCAAATAACACCCGAATTTGCTTCTCCCGAGATTACATACGTCTCTAGTCTTGCTCCATTATTGTTATTCACAATTTGTACTTTTTCACCAGGCAAAATGCAGGCGGCTTCAATCAGCGATTGATCAATTGTAATACTTCCCATATAGTTGAGCTCCGCCTGTGTAACGGTAGCACGATGTATTTTGGATTTCATCATTGTCAGCAGCATCTTAGTTGTCTACTCCTTTACTTCCAGAATCATATTATCGATCAGGCGGGTTGTGCCAAATCGCACCGCTACAGCAAGCAACACCTTGTCTCTTACCGTTGTAATTTCCTGAAGGTCAGGGAAAGAGTACATTTGTACATACTCCACAGCAGCTAAAGGTTCTTCGGCTATTTTATCTTGAACCTCGCTGCAAATCAGACGGCACCCACGCTGACCTTGTATTACCATCTGCTGTGCAGACAGCAAGCTTCGGCTCAGTACCAGCGCTGCTGTACGCTGTTCAGGAGTCAGGTAAATATTCCGGGAGCTTTTAGCCAGCCCATCGGGATCACGCACGATTGGTACCATGATAATTTCAACATTCATGTTTAAATCACGTACCATTTTCATAAGTACAACAACCTGCTGTGCATCTTTTTGCCCGAAAAAAGCTCTGTCCGGCTGAACTATGTTGAATAACTTCGTTACTACAGTTGCCACACCGCGAAAATGGCCGGGACGGGTTTGACCACATAATTTTTCAGTAATGTTGTCCACACTCACCCAAGTTCCCCAGCCTTGAGGGTACATATCGGCAACATGCGGACGAAAAACAACATCTACTCCAATTTTCTGGCAGGCGTCAATATCAGACTTCCAGGTGCGCGGATAAGCGTCATAATCTTCATTAGGCCCGAATTGCGTGGGATTAACAAAAATACTTGCTACCACAGTATCACTGCTGCTTTTTGCCTCTTCCATCAATGCCAAATGACCTTCGTGCAAAGCCCCCATGGTAGGAACAAACCCAACCTTTTTCCCCTGTTGTCGTACTTGTGCAATAAACTCTCGCATTTCGGCTACTGATTCGATAACGGTAATCACTCTATCTCCCCCTAAAATGCGACAATAAAAACAACCTCCTTGCCCGCACGAAAAGTGGACAAGGAGGTGTCGTAAAATAGCAGCTTAATACACCTTCCGTCTCAGTCCGCAGCGGATCTAAGCGGCAACAAGGTTATTTCTGTTGTCGTGATATTTGTGAAAGGCTCTCGTTTTCGGTATGACTCAAAACGATATCATCCTACAGGAGCAATCCAACACCACTATAATACTAAAAACAGCTCGTATTGACAATAAAAAGATTCAGGCCAATTCTTTAACACGTAACCCAACCCAGGCAGCAGTTATTGCAAAGAAAAAAGCAGTACAGAAAAAAACCGCACCTATGCCAAAGTGTAGAGCAATAAAGCCTCCGCTTAGAGGTCCGATTACGTTTCCCATTAATGCGGCACCGGTAGTAACACCATAAGCTACCCCTCTTTTTTCCGGCGGAATCAGATAGGTTATGATCGTATTAGCACTGGGAATCATGGCTCCAAGACAAAAACCACTTAATGCCCGAAATGCACCTAATGTCAAAACATCACCAGCCAATGCCTGTAAGTAGAAAAATACAGCTCCCATTGCCGCAGCAGTAAACAAAATAATGCGATGTCGAAAATATTTACCCAACAGCCCCATCGAGGCTGAAGAAATAGAACTGGTCAACCCTGCTACCGCAATAACGGTACCGGAAATACTGGCAATATATGTACTGTCAGCAACCATAGTTTGTACATACAGCGGCATGATTGGCGCAATAACCTGAATGGCGAATTGAATTAAAAAGAGTACCAGCAGCATACTTTTAATTCCTGGTATGACAACTACTGATTTGATATCCCGCCGGACGGAAGGCTTTGCCGCTTGAGCAGCCGGTGTAAAGTGTTCGGGTACAGCTAAGTGAATGACAGTCAGTGCAAGCAGACAAAGCAATCCAAAAACCACGAAGGTCTGCCGGTAACCAACATGGTCGGCAACAATACCGCCAAACATGGGGCCAAAGGCTCCGCCTACAACCATTGCCGTCTGAAATATCCCCATAGTAAACCCTATTTCCTCTTCCGGCGTTACACTAGTTACTAATGCAAGTGCCGCTGCAGTAAACCCTCCAAAGATGCCCTGAATAATGCGTAAAACAAGCAGCTGATAGACATTAGTAACAAAAGCCATGGCAATCATGACCAGACTAAACATCAACATTACCCGCTCAACCATCGGTTTACGCCCTTTGCGATCGCCAAGGGCTCCCCAATAGGGACCGGATATCCCGGCAAATAAAGCTGCAACTCCCATCAGAATACCAGCCCAAATTTCTGTTTCCTCCAGACTGGTTACTCCCAAATGCGTTATATAGAGCGGCAGGAAAGAAACAACTCCGGTTATAGCGCTCATCCCCATGACCTGAGCAAACCACATAATGGCTAAGTGTTTCTTCCATTCAGCAACAGTAGACACAAACTTATCCTTTCTTCAGGCTTTTCGATAGTTCATCAAGACGTTGTCCCATAGAATTTGCCTGCTGGACTGCCTCAGTTAGTTGCGAAATAGCCTCTGTAATATAGGTGATGACAGAATTCATATTATTTACCTGCTGCGCTGTACCGGCGCTTTGTTCTTGAATACCTCTGATAATCATTTCGCCTTTTTTTATTGATTCGGCACTGCTTGTTGCCAATTTGCGTATCTCCTCCGCCACAACACCAAAGCCCCGCCCTTGTTCTCCAACCCGTGCAGCTTCTATTGCTGCATTCAAGCCTAGTAAATTAGTCTGACTGGAAATTGCTTTAATCATATGCAAAACTTCATTCGTTTCTTTCGCCTTATTTTGAGAGCCTTCCGCATATTTTGCCAGTTCTGTGCTTGTGCCGGACAGTTGTTCAGCTTGAGCGGTTATTTCCTCTGCCGTACTGGCTAAGACACTAATACTGGCAGTTAATGTGGCAGCAAGTTCCTTGAGAGCCTCTTCCTGCTCGATCGTCTCATAAGCGCAAACGGCACCAATTACCTGCTTATCATCATTGTAAATTGGAACAGAAATAGCAATAAGCACTTCACCATAAATTGCTTTATCCAGCCTGGCAGTTACCAGACGCTTCTCCTGAATTGCCCTGGAAATTGCTCCGCCCGGTTTAACCACTAAGCCTGGCGCTATTTTTAAGTCCATTTTGTTCCCGGCTTTATAAAAAAGAAATTGCTCCCGGTCAGTCATGCTAATCCCGACGCCGCTGATAAACAAATCACTGATTTGACCAAGAACACTGCAAAACTGATCAAGAATAACCTTGTCCTGCTCTGACATGATATGCACTCCAATCACTGAAAGATTTACCATAATGAATTCGAATAAAAACAACTTCTTCCTGCAGTAATCAAAGTACTATTTGTAAAAAAATGTATGAACAAAAAAAGCCCGGGAATATCTCCCGGGCTCAGCCTTTAGACAAACGCACCTGGAAGGAGATTGCCGCGTCGTTTTACTCCTCGCAATGACAGTAAAGTCGGGTGTCATCGCGAGCGTAGTGTGGCGATCTCCTTTGCTGGATTATTTGTCGACAGTCTCAAAGCCCGGGAAGCTCTCCCGGGCTTTGCGTCATATTTAAGGATTTACTTTTTCTTTAAACGTTTGTTTGCCATCTTTCATTTCAATAATAACCGCACTCTTAATAGGATCATGATTCGCATCTAATGATAATGTTCCAGTAAGAACTTTGAGGTCCTTAGTCTGCGCTAAAGCATCTTTTATTTTTACAGAATCAGTGCTGTTAGCCCGCTTGATTGCATCAATCATCATTAAGGCACCATCATACCCCAATACAGCGAAAGCATCAGGCTCCTGTCCGTATTCTTTCTTATAAGACTCAACAAATTTTTGTACCATGGGATCCTTGTCCTGCGCCGAATAGTGATTCGTAAAGAAGGTATCGTTTAGAGCAGCAGCTCCTGCGATTTCCGCTAGTTTAGGGGAATCCCAGCCATCACTGCCCAACAGGGGAACCGTAATGCCAAGTTCTCTTGCCTGCTTAATAATTTTACCAACTTCTTCGTAGTAGGCAGGAATATAAATTACCTCAGGATTAACTGACTTAATTTTGGTTAGAGCAGCTTTAAAATCCTGATCTTTTTGCAGGAACGCCTCTTTTGCGACAATTGTTCCACCATTTTTTACAAAAACTTGTTCAAAGTTTTGTGACAAGCTCTTTGAATAATCTGAAGAGCTGTCAATGTAAATTGCTGCTGTTTTTGCTTTAACCGTTTTTTGGGCAAAGCTGGCCATTACTTGACCTTGGAAAGGATCAATAAAACAAGAGCGGAAAGCAAAATCTTTCACTTTACCGTTATCTACAGTAATTTTTGTATTAGTGCCGGTTGGAGTCAAAAGCGGTATTTTGTTATCCTGGGCAATTTGGGTAGATGCTAGAACATTTGAGCTGGCAGCAGGTCCAAAAATAGCAATGACTTTATCCTGTGTAATCAATTTAGTAGTAGCATTGCCTGCTTCAGCGGGCTCTGATTTATTATCGGCCACAATCAGCTTCAATTGCTTGCCTAATACACCGCCGGCAGCATTCGCTTCCTTAATAGCTAATTTAATGCCATTTGCCGCTGATTGACCATATTGAGCAACACCACCGGTAAGCTCAAAATTTGCACCTAACTTAATTTCATTGGTTGAGGCGGCTTCTTTACTTCCACAGCCTGCTGCAATGATTGTACTCACTGCCATCGTAGCTGCCATTAGCGCCAACTTCCACTTTTTCATACACTCATCCTCCTAAAAGTATCCACCGAATCCATGTGCAACCAGCGCACTCTTTAGTATTCCAGCAATGCACATTCCATTCTGTGGATTTTGTATACATGTTAAGTATATAAGGCGTTTCAGTACCAGTCAAAGCTCTAAATTGGGCAATTAACGAGATTTACATTACAATATCAACTGTTATTGCTATTATGCTCCGCTTTAATATGTATTCCTGTAGTAGACTAAACTATACTTTCTCTATTTTAGTCCATTAAACAGAGAGAATTACACCTCTGAATTCACGGAATAAACTTCCTATTCCGACTTTTGCATTTTCTATTTACAAAGAATTTTATTACTTGTTATTATTATAAATGGAAATAATTTGTAGAGGTGCTTGGTAAGTGGAAAAGATTGAGTTAATTACCCGGATTCGTAATTTATCAGAGTTATTACACAGTGACGATCTTCACAAATACAGTTTTTCGGAAGAGACGATTGCTGAAATGACACAAAAGCTTGATGAAATCACCGAACAATACATTGCAGCTTACTGCTAATCAGCAGTTTTATACAGCAACAAACCGGCAAGGCTTTAAGCTTTGCCGGTTTTCTCTATGCTTCATCCTTTTGGTTTTAGAGGTAGTTTACCGTGATGCATGCCGCCCTGCTGCAATAAGACCGGACGGTTCCGGAAAACCTTAGCAGTGACTCGAAGCACAACCGTTACATCACAATGACGGGCGCCTTTCTTCCAATGATGGTGTCCGTGTTCACAGTTGCAATGATCATGGTCATGACCACATTCACAACACAATTTCTTTTTATGATAATGAGGCTTACAATAATCACATTCGCAGCCGTGATGATGCTTATGGGGCTTGCAATGATCACATTCACAGCCATGATGATGCTTATGGGACTTGCAATGATCGCATTCGCAGCCATGATGATGCTTATGAGACTTACATTGATCGCATTCGCAATCCCCATAGTCATCCTCACAGTCACAATCGTCGTCGCAATCGCACTCATCGTCCCAGTCGCAGTCATCTTTCCAGTGACCTTTTCCATAGCCCCAGTCAGGATTATGCTTATACCAGTGAGCCCGTGTGCACTCATCACAATCATAATCGATGAATTCTACGATTACATCCGCTTCGGTTTCCATACCTGACGAGGCTCCCCAAAGTTCAACGTCGGCAGTGAAGCGAATATTGCGTACTTCTATTGCATGTACCGGCTTTTTAGGTTTACACGCCGTATAGAGCACCTTCACTTCAAAGCAACCGCGAACAACAACTTTATCACATATCGTATGCACATTTGTCAGCTTTAAGTCTTTTACATAGACATCAATAATCTGCTCTATCGCCGGATTGCGCCGGGGAACACGAACACAAATGTCCATTGATTTTTGGCATTGGTTTTCACCGACTAATTCACAAACCACCATAGCCGGCGAAATTGGCTGTATGCAATTATTAATGTATTTTCCACGCTCTTCTTCTTCAGTCACGATAACCTCACCTCCCTAGAGCTTTCGTACTGCAATATATGCCGCAAGGAGTAATAATGACACTACATATTGACGATAAATCAGAATGAATTTTTTCAGATATCCCATACTATCTTAGAAAAGGAGCTGAATTTGAATGGCTATCGTTAGCAATCCCTTTGTTGCCAATCTCCCCAAGCAATTGTCAAATGAGGAGTTATTGCAAGCACTGCGCATCGATATAATCGGTGAATATGAAGCAGTTATCGGTTATGAAGCTCATGCCCAGGCTGCTTCTGACCCGCGTGTAAAACAAATTCTGCTTAAGCTCGCTGATGATGAAAGAAAGCATGTCGGCCAGCTTCAGCAGCTGCTCCTTCTTTTGAGCCCCAAAGAAGGACAGCTGCTGGAACAAGGCAAGCAGGTTGTTGAGCAGCAAGAACAAAACCCCCTTCAAGCAGCCAACCAACTCGTTAATTAAGGATACACCAAAGAGCCGGAACTATAACGTTCCGGCTCTTTGGTGTATCTGCTAATCAAGCATTGATTCAAAATTACCCGTCTCTTCCAATTCTTCAATTGGCACATCCCATTTGTCCTGACTGCCCAGGATAACAATTCCAGCTCTGTTATCTACCTTGTTAACACTTTCAATCCAAACGGGTTTACCATGCCATGTAACTTCAAAGTTAAAGGATGAGCTAATGATTTCAGCTGCACGATTTTGTTGCATTTCCACACCCCTTTCATCAAGTAGTATGGGAGAAAGCACCATAACCTATGCGTCACTTGGAGCGTCTTTTTTCCATTAAGAGGGAATAAACGATTGCTTTTTCCTGCAGTTTGTGCTTCAGTTCACCTTTTTCTTGCTCGCCTGTACATTGAGCAATCAGTTGTTCAAGTAACGCAATTTCTTTTTTTATTTCCATCTCAGCAGGTATCATACCTGAGTTTTTTAGAACTTTATAGGCCATCCGCAAATCAGGCGGTATATGACGGGAATCGGTAAGATTTAATGGTTTCCCCTTGCCAGGCAAGTTGTTCAGCTCACCATTTTTAATAGCCTCCTGAATTTTTTGTTCTGCTAATTTAGAGAAAACATCCAATTTACTCACCCTTCTTTTCTAGTTTGCAGAATTTTGCAGCATTGCTTTTTAACGATATCCATGTACAATAAACTTAACTACCTTTTCAATCGGTTAAGGAGAAAAGCTATGTTATACAGTCCCACAAAACGCCTGGTATATTTATCTTTATTGATTAGTTTATCAATTGTGCTTACGCGCATTGCCAGCATTACGATTCCATTTGAAGGTGTTATCACTCTCAGGATGGGTTTTGGACCATTACCGGTCATACTTGCAGGCATACTATTCGGGCCTTATGCTGGAGCCGTCGTGGGCGTCTTAGGAGATATTATTGGCTTTAACTTAAATCCTATGGGAGTATATTTGCCCCAATTTACGCTTATTGCCGGACTGCATGGCTTGCTGCCGCCGCTTATTCTGCGCTTTTTTAGACGGTCCTATACGGCCTGGCCTTTGTTATGTGCAGTGGCAATTCCTCAAATTGTAACCTCTCTTATTCTTACTCCTTATGTGCTAAAGACAGCACTCGGCATACCCTGGATCATTACTATGCCCAGCCGCCTTGTTTCACAAATTATCATCATTCCGATGTATGCTCTGCTTGCCCGAAAGATTATTGCCGCCCTGAATTGGGATAGGTATGGGAAGTAAAAAATGCTGCCAGGGTAAAGTCCCAGGCAGCATTTTTACTTGCTTTATTTACCCTCTTTTCCCTGCAGGAAAGGGTCATATTTCTTAACCTTAGTATTATTTGATAAGACCGGTTATCTTCTTATAATGAATTGGTCTGTTGGGAGAGAAAACCCTGAGTCGCTTAGAAAGTGCCGTTATCGTTAGCGGCAAAGCGGGCCCCAATTCACCGTCCAAGTCACTTTCTACTAATTCATCACTTTCAATACTTATATGCGAGGCCTGCAGATATTGAACCGCCTTATGGTTGATATGCGCACCTGACAGAAGACTGATTAATATACGGGCAAGCTCAGGCAAACTGCAGCGATGGACGATCAACAGGTCAAGCTTGCCATCATCAATGCGGGCCTGAGGAGCAATCCGATCAAAACTGCCAACTGTTCCACCATTCATCACTAGAAAGAGCATAACCTCGCTAGTGATCGTGATGTCATCAGCACGGATACACATATTAATCGCACGAAACCGCGGCAATTCTTCAATTCCCTTAAGATAATAAGCAACTTTACCTAATGTATTTTTCATTGTCCGGTCAGCTGTATGAGCTACTCCCGTCAACAGGCCGGCACTCGCTACATTCAAAAAGTATCTGTCATTTACGGTACCAACATCAATTACTCTTGTAAAGCCATTCGTAAATAAGGCTGCACAGGCTTCCACATCCTTTTCCAAGCGCAAAAAAGATGCTAAATCATTAGAGGTTCCACTGGGGATAATCCCGATTGGCAAATCAATCCCCAGCTCAAACATAGCGTTTACTATTTCATGTATCGTTCCGTCGCCGCCGGAAATTAGTATGCCATCTAACTCGTACTGCCGTGTTGAGTTTAGTAAGGCAAGCGTATCTTCCTTGCGGCCTGTCCGGATAGGTATTAGCAAGCACTGTTGTTTCTGCATGTGTTCAACAAGGCTGTCCAAGCGATATTTAAAATAAGAATCACCTGCAGCGGGATTATAAATAAGGAGGAAGATTTTCACTGAAATCAGCCTTCTTTTTGTGCTTTAGCCCAGGAGTCACGCAAACCAACAATACGGTTAAATACCGGCTTACCAGGCTTGGAATCCGGATCGGCTGCAAAAAAGCCCTGTCGTAAGAATTGGTAACGTTCTCCGCCGGTTACATTGGCTAATGCAGGTTCTGCTTTTCCCTGTCTTACTACTAGCGAATTAGGATTAAGTTTTGCGAGGAAATCATCCCCATCAGCTTCATCCTCTTCTTCATTTACCAGCAAGTATTCGTACAATCTCACTTCCACATCAACAGCATGCTCCGCAGAGGCCCAGTGTAACACGCCTTTTACTTTTCTATTGCTGGTACCGGCGCCACTCTTAGTTTCAGGATCATAGGTGCAGTGCAGTTCGATAACATTACCCTGTTCGTCTTTTATAACTTCCTCGCATTTAATGATGTAGGCATATTTTAGCCGCACTTCTTTGCCGGGCGATAGGCGAAAATATTTCTTTGAAGGATTTTCCATGAAATCTTCCTGCTCTATATACAGGACCCGGGAAAAAGGAATTGTCCGTATTCCCATATCTTCGTTTTCCGGATTGTTCTCTGCTTCCAATTCTTCAACTTGTCCCTCAGGATAGTTGGTTAAAACAATTTTCAATGGCTGCAGCACGGTCATAGCCCGGGCAGCATTTGTATTCAAATCTTCACGGATACAGTGTTCTAAGAGTGCAATATCAACCGTACTGTTACTTTTGGCGACTCCGATCCGGTCACAAAAGTCCCGGATAGATTCAGGTGTATACCCTCTGCGGCGCAGACCGGAAATTGTCGGCATCCGGGGATCATCCCAGCCACTGACCAAACCCTTTTCCACAAGCGTACGCAATTTGCGTTTACTCATAACGGTATTTGTCAGATCCAGGCGGGCAAATTCAGTTTGCTGCGGTTTCTCCGAAGACTCCCAGTCCTCTAATACCCAGTCATACAGCGGCCGGTGATCTTCAAACTCCAATGTACAAATAGAGTGAGTAATGCCTTCAATTGCATCAGAGAGCGGATGAGCGTAATCATACATCGGGTAAATGCACCAGGTATCACCGGTACGATGATGATGAGCCCTCATAATCCGATATAAAACAGGATCACGCATCGTAAAGTTAGGTGACGCCATATCAATTTTAGCTCTCAGCACTCTGGAGCCATCCGGATATTCACCATTTCTCATTCCCTGAAACAGCTCCAGATTCTCTTGTACAGTGCGGGTACGGAAAGGGCTGTCCTTGCCCGGCTCGGTTAACGTTCCCCGGTACTCACGCATTTGCTGAGCCGTAAGGTCGCATACATACGCTTTGCCCAATGTAATTAATTTTACTGCATACTGATAGAGCCGCTCGAAATAATCGGAGGCATAAAACATGCGGTTATCCCAGCTGAAGCCCAGCCATTTAACATCCTGTTGGATGGAGTCAACATATTCTACTTCTTCCTTGCTGGGATTTGTATCATCAAAGCGCAAATTGCACAGCCCGTTATACTCTTTAGCTAGTCCAAAATTAAGGCAAATGGATTTAGCATGACCGATATGCAAATATCCGTTAGGTTCAGGTGGAAAACGGGTATGTACTCGCTGGCCGTATTTATTAGTCTTTTGATCATCATTAATGATATTTTGAATAAAGTTCGAAGAGGTGGGCGTATTCGTAATACTCATTCATCCGGCTCCTTTGGCTGCTTTATTGATAGTCAAATATTCGTCGCAAATTGCCGATTCCCTGCTCAATGTGTAATTTCTAGTAATATCCAGTATTTTTACCCAATATGCTGATAGCTAAACATAGAAAAGCAACTTAAGGTGCCAGAATCTGGACACTTAAGCTGCCGTTTATATTACCTAATACCAATTTCCTCGTCAGTAAGGTAACAGGCAGGATCAGACTCCCAAAAGTCACCGCTTACCGCTTCTGCTCTGGCCCTAAAATTACCGTTGCAAACTTCAAGCCATTTGCATCGGCTGCAGCGTCCTTTTAAAAGACTCTTCCTGTCTTTAAGTCCCACAAGAATTGGATGATTCAGTTCGGTCCATATATCGCTGATCTTACGGTCCCGCACATTACCAAATGTATGATTTTGTGTAAACTGATCAGGGTGGACATTACCAAGAGGATCAACATTGCCAAACGCAATCCCTGAACGATTGCCGCCATTGCGCTGCATCAGCTCCCAAATCTTTGCCGCCCGCACTTTATCCCGCTTGAGAGTTTGAAGATATAGATAAACAATATCGGTATGATTATCTACCGTAAGAATTTCACATTGATCACCTAATTCAATCGCTTTGCTGCTGATAAGATCCATAGCCTGCCGCGATTCCTCATGCGAAATATCATGCTCCATCATTGTTGAGCCCCTGCCGGAATAAACAAGGTGATAAAAACAGACTCTGGGAATTCCTTCTTCCTTGACTAAATGAAAGATGTTCTCCAAATCATGAAAATTATAACGATTGATGGTGAATCTGAGGCCAACCCTCTGCCCAATACTCAAACAATTGCGAATGCCTTCCAGTGCCCGGTCAAAAGCGCCTGCTTGACCACGGAATTGATCATTTGCAGCACCCAGGCCATCAAGACTGATACCAACATAGCCTACGCCTAGAGACTTGATACGCTTTGCCGTAGCTTTATCAATCATTGTGCCATTAGTGGAAAAAGTAGTGCGTATATTATATTTTTTAGCGTGTTCAACAAGTTCGTACACATCTGGACGGATAAGCGGCTCTCCTCCAGATAACAGGAGTACAGGCACCTTAAATGCAGCACAATCATCAATAAATTGTTTTGCTTCTGCCGTGCTTAGCTCACCATTATATTGCTTAGCATCCGAGTTTGAGTAGCAATGAACACATTTCAAATTGCAAGTACGAGTGATATTCCAGGCTATAACCGGCCCCATTCCGGCAACTGCCCCATGGCGTTGTCCGTGAGCTCCCTTGGCATATCGCAAGCTGTCACCATAATTATTTGTGTCACAAAGCAGTTTACTTACACCAATCATAAATGCGCTCTTCCTTTGTGCATTATTTTACGGCATTTTCTCTTACTTATTGTATACCCTGCCATAATGAAAAGTCTACTGCTATAAGTGATAGCATTTATTAAATAACTATTACAAATTGGCAATCTTTACGACCATTTTTTAAATTGCGAGCAGGATGACTTATCAAAATGGCGAAAACTTATAATACTATTAGTAATGAGGAGTCTTTATGAAACATATTACGCCCCTTCGGTTGGTTATCGCTTTGGTTGCTATATTTATCCTCGGCAGAACAATCGAGTTATTTGATAATCCAGTAGAACCTCAATTTGGCGCTTTTCAAATGCTGCTTGCCCTGGTGGCCGCTATTTTGTTCGGTCTTTATATCTATCTTATTGTAAAAGAGCGGCGTAAGTAAATAATTTAAATACATAATAGAGGTGAAAAACATGGACATTAATTTGCAAATTGGCATGACTGCCGAAAAAAAAGAAGAAGTAACTGAAAATAATACTGCTATTAAGTATGGCAGCGGCGGCGTAGCCGTTTATGCTACTCCGGCTATGATTGGCATTATGGAGGGCACCTGCTTAGCAGCGGTAGATCCCCATCTGCCCGAAGGTATGTCAACTGTAGGTATTCATCTTGATGTGAAGCATTTATCTGCTACTCCGGTTGGTATGTCGGTACGGGCAACAGCAAAGCTTACCGAAATATCCGGTAAGCGTTTGACCTTTGCAGTTGAAGCGTTCGATGACAAAGAAAAAATCGGTGAAGGTACTCATCAGCGCTACATTATTGATTTAGCTAAGTTCTTGCAGAAAGCCCAGGAAAAGAAGGCTTAAGCGTAAAAAATGTTACTTCTGCCGGACATCCGATCCGAAATGGCATCCAATGACCGGTACCGACACTGACATAACCGTAATTTCCATTTTGCCGGTAAAGGCCGCGCATATATTTATATTGCACAGGGAGCAATGATTTCCCAAATAGTGCTACCTGTCCGCCATGAGTGTGCCCTGCCAATGTAAGGGGAATGTTATTTTCGAAACTATTATCAAAAAAATCAGGATGATGAGCAATCAGCAAGCGAAATGCTTCGTCCGGAACTCCGGATAAAGCACGGTTGATAAAACCGCGGCGTTTCGTTTGCTGGTCTTCTTTTTTATCAGCCCAGGGGTAATCTACTCCCAGCAGATAAAACGGCCGTTCTCCCTCTAATACTTTTCGGCTATTATTCTCTAAAACAGTAACCGGGGAATGCTTCCATGCCTCACGTATGGCCGCTATATTGCGGAAATATTCATGATTTCCCCAGCAATAATAAATACCTTGCGGTATTGTCGAGAAAAAACGGTTAATGCGTTCCATTGTAGGTGTTAACAAGTTAAGATCATCAATCAGATCGCCGGTAATAACCAGTATGTCAGGTTTTTCCTGAGCAATCATCGTTAATACGCGATCTAATTTTTCCATGCCGAAAAAGGGGCCAATATGGGTATCACTAATTTGGGCAATTTTATAATTAGCCATTTGTTCAGGCAAATTGGCAAACGATAAAGCATGGTGCTGTTTGGCTATATAATTATCTCCGATAAAAACACCGCCTGAACTGATAGCTAATGAGGCCAGCGGTGCGGCAGCCGTCACACCCCGCAAAAAATCGCGGCGGCTGACCTGTGACTTTCCGTCCTCTATTTCAGGCTCTGCAGCTTCTTGTTTGTTTCTCATTTTGCGCAACACAAAACGGATGCAGTACAAAGCAAACATGACCGGCAATAAGACTAGCAAGCTAATAACCCACGTATACACCGCATAAATAAGGGCTTGCATAAAAAAGCCCATATATCCATCTGCCGGCCGCAAGGAGCGGCTGGCTGCCATCGTGAGCAATGCCCCTGCTGAAATCAGCCAATAACTGTATTTCACAATCCGGCTGCTATACACCGGATGCCAGCGTGTTAACAGGCGATACCCCAGCCAGGTTATAAGTAAAAAAACAACTGCCACCACAAGGTAAAAGAAAGAACTTGGACTATGCTGCATAACAACCTCCTAGTTTTTATCTTGCCCGGTTTAAGAATCAACCATGCCACTGGGCTTCCAGCTCTGCTGCCATCTTACGATGAGGCCCGGCAAAAGATAACGACGACCATGTTTCCGGGCTAAGCCATTTAACATGATTAGAGTCCGCTATTTCCTGCCGTCTCACTTGCTTGCATGAATAAAAAACAATTTGCCACTGCCTGTGACTAAAGGTATGTGTGAGTTCCAAAACTGGCACTGGCTCGACAAAAGCTTGCTGCCCCAGCCTGCAGAGCAAACCTTCCAGCTCCATAGGACCATCGTTCTTATTTTCAATTTCAATAGACGGAAACTCCCACATGTTTGCCAATAGCCCTTTAGCAGGACGTTTACACAAGAGATACCGGCTTTCCGCTTGAACAATAGCCGCTGCTACCTGTATCACTCGCGGCGGAGCACTTCTCTTGCGGATAGGCAGTTCCCGCTGCCGCCCCTGCTTATAAGCCAGGCAATACTGATCAAGCGGACACTGGGTACAACTTGGGTTTTTAGGAGTGCATATTGCAGATCCCAAGTCCATGACAGCCTGGTTAAAATCTCCAGGACGGTCGTCAGGCATTACACCGGACACCAGTTCCGTTACTTGTTTTCTCGCTGCCGGTTTAGTTATATCGTTTTCCAGACAATATAAACGGCTAAATACACGTAACACATTTCCATCCACAGCAGGCTCTGGTTTATTATAGGCAATACTTAAAATAGCACCTGCCGTATACTCGCCCACTCCGGACAAAGTTATTATCTTTTCCCTGTCGTTAGGAATCTGTCCGCCATATCGCTCAGCTACTTCTCTCACACCCTGGTGAAGATTACGGGCACGCGAATAGTAACCTAGCCCCTGCCAATACTGCAGCACCTCCTCTGCAGATGCCTGGGCCAAATCGTGTAATGTGGGAAAGCGCTTCATCCAGCGCTCATAATACGGTTTAACCGCTTCAACCCGTGTTTGCTGCAGCATAACTTCTGAAACCCAGATTTTATAAGGTTCCTGATCTTGCCGCCACGGCAATTCACGGTGATTTTCATCATACCAGTTCAGAAGTGTTTCTGCTAAATTCATTTTTATATAAACTTCCCCTTTTACAATGTGTCGAGAACTTCGTTTCCCAGGCCGTTTAGAAAGTCTCAGATGCTAGAAAGGCCGAGGAAGCGAACGAAGACAGTACAGCGCCGGTACGGCAAGCGAGCTCCCGCAGGCCTTCCAACGCAGATGAGGCTTTATCAACGGCCTGCCCTTTAAAAAGAGCTTACTGTCGCGATCGTTACTGCCTGGACACTTTCATTATCAGCGGCAAATGTCACTTTGCCTTTTATCTTTTCACCTTGCAGCACCTGTGGCAGCCAGTGAATATCATCCTGCCACATTGCCGCATACGGAATTTGATCAATGCGAAACCACTCCGGTTTCATCTCATCAGTTTCAATAATCTTTCCCTGCCATTGCTTTACAATAAATATATGGACATCATGATCCAATGCACAGTGGTCAGGAAATATAAAATCCAGCTCGCCGACTTTCACAAGATCCCGCACATCAGCAAGTAAGCCACATTCTTCCGCTAGTTCGCGCACTGCTGCATCCATTATCTGTTCTTCCCGATTTATTTTGCCGCCAAACCCATTATATTTTCCTTGGCCGAAACCAGTTTTCTTCATTCCTAACAGTACGTTTTGCGGCCGCAGGCTATCAACTACAAAACAGAGTGTCGTCGAATACATACAAAACCACCCTTTCAGCTAAAAATAGGCTCGTACTTTCCTTACGGAGTGCGTGCTCTAGCTTTTCCGGCTAACTCCGGGTATGATAGAATAGTACTACCTTAGCACATATACGAGGTGACCATCCATGTCAGCATCCAGCCACTTAGTCTTTAATGTTACGATCGGTAAACAAAAACCGGAGAATATTATTAATCGCACAGCTTATTGCCCATTCTGTCATCGTGATGCTCTAGAAGACATTATTGAACGGCGGGGGCCGATCTGGCTGATCAAGAATAAATATCCCGTCCTGGAAGCAACTCTGCAGACGGTGCTAATTGAAACGGAGGACTGCAATTCCGAGCTTTCCTTATATCCGAAAGACCACTTGTATAGTGTTATCCGTTTTGGTGTGGAAAAATGGCTCGAAATGACTGCTAGCGGACAATTTGCATCTGTTCTGTTTTATAAAAATCACGGTCCTTGCTCAGGCGGCACTATTCGCCACCCGCACATGCAGATTGTTGGATTAGAAACTGTCAACTATTTGGAGCATGTCCAGGCAGACCATTTTATCGGACAACTAATTGACACCTGCAAAAGTGTTGAATTCAATTTATCCACTCAACCGCGTGTAGGTTTCTTTGAGTTCAATGTTCTGCTTGGTGATCTAGCAGATCTTGATTGTATGGCAGATTATATCCAAATAGCAGCACATTATATTCTGCACAGCTTTCACCGCGCTTGTAAAAGCTACAATCTCTTTTTCTACCAATACGCAGGAAAAATAATTGTAAAAATTATTCCCCGCTTCGTCAGCTCACCCTTATTCATCGGCTATTCTATCCCTCAGATAGCCAATGAAGAACGGGCCAAAGAAGTGATTACGCAGATTAAAGAACGCTATTTATAAGTTAGTACCTTGTCAGCCCTAATCCAGTGAATACTGACGGTCTATTTTCCGCAACCCTTGTCGTCGGTCAGCATACATCCGGTATGCCTCCCTCCTCCGCCTTGNNGCAGTCCCCTATGCGATCCTATCTGCCCGCCTCCCTGTACGCCGTCTTGCCCACCTGCTTGTAAACCGTTCTGTGCGCCATCCTGCAGACCGCGTATGTCTTGCCAGCCGGCTTGCAGGCCGACGTGCTACCCTTCTTGCCGGCCACGGACTGAGTGCCAGCCCTACTGCACTCCAAGCTGCCGGCCAACAATTTATTGAGATAGGGACAGTCCCTTTAAACAAAAGGGACTGTCCCTATTTTATAGCTGAATCTAATAAAAGCCGGATAAATCCGGCTTTTATCACAATTCTATTCTTCGTCTTCTCTTGGTAAATTATTATTTACCTGAGCCCGAATAATATCCGGCGCAACATTAGTCGCTCCGCTGAAATCATGCTCATGATCTTCTACTTCTGACGTCGTCCCATTATAATAATGAATATGTGTTCCGTCACCCATCGATACTGCCGGCCCGGTATAGACATCGTAAGCATGCCAATGACCTTCAACAAAACTTGTCCGGCCTTTCAAACAGTGCACATGTGTACCATTAGTCATACGAGCTGGGGCACTGACGCCAAGAATACTATGATTATGACCATCCGCTACCTGCGTAATTGTCTGGTATATGTGTACATGAACCAATTCCCGGCAGGTATCACGTTCATCCATTACTGGTCCTTTGCGATCCTCTTCTTTCATAAACAATATACACCTCCTTATGTTTTATTGTATGCGTAAGCATTATAGATGGTGAACGCAAACAAAAAAAGCGGGGAGAAATTCCCCGCTTCGCTTAAATACCTCTTAGCAATTGACCTAATACATTATATTTGGCATTTTGATAAATCTGATCAAAAGCTACAATATACCATTCGCCCTTAATTCTTTCCAGACCTACAGGCTTCACAGTAACATTGAAGGTATTCTCCTGCTGCAACGTTACAACTACTGCAGCATAGTCTCCCGATTGAGCAACTACTTTAACAGCTGCTACGTTTGATTTTTTAAGTTCTTTTAAATCATCACCGCTAATAAACTCGGCAATTGCTTTTGGATCACTAGCAGAGGTAGGTGATACGTAAAGACCGGCTTCATTTAGCTTACCAGCTTTAGCAGCGTTAACAAAAGTCTTAACAACACCATCAGGAGACAAACCGGTAATGCGCTTTCCACCGCCGCCGCCACAGCCTGCGATGACAGTTAATAAAGTTATCATGGCTACTACTGCAACCATTGTCGTTTTCTTTTTGAACATAATAATCCCCCTTCTATGTAATCGCAAGATTACTTTATGTAAATTATACAACAACCTGACTACTTAGTCACCAACCTATATTTTCCAGACTGTCAAGCGGTTTCTTTTGCCAACATGTAAAGAGGAGGTGGAGATCATGATCTCCACCTCCTCTTTATTAACTATTTTAACCCGCTTTGCTCTACATCAAAGCTATCCTGTACTTCCATCGTACCATCTTTACTAATTGCCCTGTCATCAATATCAATCTTTTCCTGCTGGTCCCAGATCATTCGGTGAACTAAATAGTTAACTGTCCGTTTATCTCCCGGCTTTAGCGAAGAATCTGTAGACTGATTAACCGTATAATCAAGAGCATCTTCAAATCCCATCGTTTTAGTACCGTCTGAAGCGCCTGCCAAACCGCCACTTGTGCTTGTTTGCTCACTTGTACGGCCATCGGGCATACTAGAGTGATTAGGAGGACTGGATTCACTAGTAGAAGCTTGCATTTGATTCTGTGAGCCTTGCTGATCTGCCATGTTTGTTTGCGAAGCTTGAGCAGCTAACTGCTCGCCGTTCACGGGAGCCTGTGTTTGCTTGCTGTCATAAGCGGAAATTATTTCATTATTGTCAGTCATCATGACACCTCCTGCACATGTAATAGTAATAGCGTTGCCAACAGATACTTTACCAATACAGGAAATTTTCCCGAGAGCTCGAAATATTATTAGGAAAACCTGGTATATTACCATAAAGGATTGAAATTATGAACATTTTTGCGATAGCAGATACTCATTTATCTGGCGATCCACCAACAAAACCAATGGATGTCTTTGGTTCCCACTGGCATAATCATTGGGAAAAAATTACCACCGACTGGCTGTCCCGCGTAACTGATCAGGATATCGTGTTACTGCCAGGTGATATTTCTTGGGCGATGCGGCTTGCCGATGCAATGGTTGACCTAAATGCCATTAGGCAGCTTCCGGGCAGAAAGATTCTTGTTCGCGGTAATCACGACTATTGGTGGCAGACTATCGGCAAGATGAACAAGGCCGTTGAAAATGAGCTGACCTTTTTGCAAAACTCTTTCGCCGCTGCAGGCAATTATGCGATTTGCGGCAGCCGTGGCTGGTTATGCCCTGGAGACCGTTCCTTTACCGCACAGGATAACAGCATCTACCAGCGGGAGCTGCTTCGCGTACGCGCATCTCTTGAGGCTGCAACAGCCGCAGGATTTGAGCAGATCATTCTCATGCTGCATTATCCTCCTGTCAATGACAAGCACGAGCCTAGCGGTTTTACTGAACTTATCGGTGAGTTTCAGGTAAAAGTATGTTTATTTGGCCATCTTCATAGCGAGTCGGCCACTACAGCACCAAGGGGCATAATAAATGGCGCCGCCTGCCATTTGGTAGCTTGCGACGCCCTTGATTTCAAATTGAAGCTTATTCTACAAAGCGGACCTGATACGCTTTAAGCCAAGTATCCATTTGAATAAGATAGGCAAATAACTGAGGACCTTCCATTAATTGGCCAAACCAGGGTATATTGGAGGCCGCTTCTGCTGATTGAGCAATCTCGCGGATTTTTGCCGTATTGATCAAATCATGAAGCGGGGTTTCCCTATCGTTTAAAATGGCTAGCAACCGCTCTCTCACAGTATTTAAGTAGGCAGGATTGTGTGTCTTCGGATAGGGGCTCTTTTTACGCCACAGTACGTCTTCGGGCAGTACCCCGGTCAAGGCATGCCGTAATAACCCTTTCTCTCTATCCTGATAATTTTTCATTTCCCAGGGTACATTCCATACATAATCAACAATTCGATGATCACAGAAGGGTACTCTTACTTCCAAACCAAAGGCCATACTCATGCGGTCTTTACGGTCAAGCAAGGTCGGCATGAAGCGGGTGAGGCTGAGATAAAATATTTCTCGCATACGGGCTGCTTTTGCTGCCTCACCAGGCAAGCGAGGCACTTCTTTCAAAGCATCACTGTAGCGGGAAGCTACGTAGTCCTGAAAATTAAATTTTTCTTTTATAGCAGGGGTCAGCCATTCGGTCCTTCCCTGAATAAACCGTGACCACGGAAAAGTATCGGCATTAATTAAATCTTCCCGGCGGAACCACGGATAACCTCCAAATACTTCATCGGCGCACTCACCCGACAGGGCAACAGTAGCACCTTTTTTTATTTGCTCACAGAAAAGGTATAAAGAGGTATCAACATCAGCCATGCCCGGTAAATCTCGAGCTTTAGCTGCAATTGGCAGTGTATCGGCCAAGCTGCTGTTCTCCAGTTCCACCAGATGATGACACGTAGAAAAATATTCCGAAACACGCTTTACCCACGGTGCATCGGAGTTAGGCTGAAAGGCATTAGCCTGAAAAAACAAATCATTATCTACATAATCTACCGAATAGGTATGAAGACATTCATTTCCTTTTTCTTTATAAGACTGAGCGGCAAAAGCTGTTAAAGCGCTTGAATCAAGCCCGCCTGATAACAGTGTGCACACCGGCACATCCGCTACTAGCTGCCTTTTTACAGCATCCTGTAATAGTTCGCGTACAGTAGTAATAGTAGCAGCAAAAGTCTCATTGTGAGGTTTTGATTCCAGCTTCCAATACGTACTGCTTCGCTTTCCGTTACGATTGACGATCATCGAGCACCCTGGCTTCAGCTCGGCAATATTTTTGAATACACCATGCCCCGGCGTACGAGCCGGACCGATCATAAATATTTCTGCCAAGCCTTCACGGCCAACTTCCGGCTCAATAGCAGGGTGTGCCAGCAGCGCTTTTAGTTCAGAGCCAAAGAAAAATGCACTGCCTCGCTCAGCATAAAAAAGCGGTTTTACACCCATCCGGTCACGTGCTAAATAAAGCTGTTCTTTTTCTTCATCCCAGATAGCAAATGCAAAAATACCATTAAAGTGTTCTACACACGATGGTCCATATTCAATATAAGCGGTAAGCAGCACTTCCGTATCGGAATGAGTGCTGAAGCGGTAGCCCCTGGCTTCTAAATCAGCTTGTAATTCTGGTGTATTATATAATTCACCATTATACGTAATTGTATAGGCATGATCGCCGCGTTTGCGAGTCATAGGCTGGCGGCCGCCTTCCAGATCGACGACACTCAGCCGGCGATGACCTAGAGCGGCGTTATGGGTAATATACGTCCCAAATGCATCTGGTCCCCTTGTGGTCAGTGTCTCAACCATTGCATCCAGTATGGGTTTTTGCGTGGTTAGGTCAGCCTGCCAGTCAATCCAGCCGGTAATACCGCACATAATTTTCTCCTCCTCAACAATACAACGCCAACATAGTTCTCCCGGGAGGGCATTCTAGCAGTTGGCGTCATTGCCTTTGTATGCTTTTACAAGAGTAGAATATGCGCAGTGAAATGATTTGGTCACTATTTGTGATGATCGTCACAGAAAACGGACATAGTAATGTGTAATATAAAGGTATAGAAGCGAATAAGGTTCGCTAAGGGGGATTAATTATGGAAAAGAAATTTATTAAAAATATCGAGTTCAGCAAAGCTCTGAATTTTGCCAGCTTAGTTGATTACAAACCCGGTCAAGTCATCAGTCTTACACTGGCTCAAAACGAATCACTCACACTCACACTCTTCGCTTTCGGAAAAGGCGAAGGCGTAAGTACTCATTCAGCACCTGGTGACGCTATGGTGTATATGCTTGACGGCACTGCAGAAATTACAATCGGAGATGAGAAAATCATCGCCGGTGCCGGACAGACTGTTATTATGCCTAACAATGTTCCCCATGGCTTAGATGCTATTGAGGATTTTAAAATGCTGCTGATATTAGTGAAATAATTGTATACTTAGAAGAACAAAAAGGAGCGCTGCTTTCATTCGTGCAATGAGAGCAGCACTCCTTTCCTCTATCTTTCTATCCCTTTTCGTTCCTTGTCAATATACATATTTTTATCAGCAATCTGCAATAAAGTATCCACATCAGCACCATCCTGGGGATAAATTGCTACTCCCACACTGGCGCTGACGATAAATTCGCGTCCCTCTAAAAGCAAAGGTTCTTCAATAGCACTTACTATTTTATCAATTACCCTGTCAATGCTTTCCCTGTCAGGAACCCCATACAAAACCAGTGTAAACTCATCTCCGCCCAGGCGGGCGACTACGTCACTCTTACGCAAGGCGGCTTCCAGACGCTGAGCAATAACTTTCAGTGCTTTATCACCACTATAGTGACCCAATGTATCATTAATTTCTTTAAAGCGATCTAAATCAAGAAAAATTACCGCTAACATTTGTTGATTGACTCTAGCCTGGTTGAGCGACATCGTAAGTCGGTCCCGAAAGAGCATACGGTTAGGCATTCCTGTCAGCGAGTCATGATAAGCCATATATTTAATTGCTTCTTCGTAACGTTTGCGCTCAGTAATATCTACAATCTGACCAATATAATACAGCGGCTTCCCATGGACTCCTCTAACCAATGCAATGTGAAGCATTACATGGATAATCTCACCGCCATTACGAAAAAATCGCGATTCCAGCACCAATTGCTGTTCTTGATCGGCAAGCAGTTTCTGAATAGCAGTCTTAATTGTACTGAGATCATCATCGGACAAAATATTTTTTAGCTGCAGGGACGTGAATTCTTCAGCAGAGTACCCCACTAAATTGCACATAGCCTGATTTACCCGCATAAAATGGCCTTCCAAGCCAGTGATTGCCATACCAATAGGCGCGTAATCAAATACCAGCCGGAAACGTTCTTCACTTTCTTTTAATCCTTCTATGGCCTGAGAGCAGCTAGTTGTACAAGCGTTCACCTGCACTCACCTCTATTCGATAACAGAACTACGTCATCTAGTGTGATTTAAAAATGATTGACTATTATATATTCGGCAAGAATCGCTATATCCCTACTATTTTTTCTTAATAACAGTTATAAACTTTCTGCTGCACGTAAAATCACCCTTTGGATGATATGGTAAATGCCTGTCATTAGTATTCCAATAATGTCAGATTAAAAACATAGCAACAATTGTTGTCACAATCAGTCCAGTTGCTACCGGAATCAGATTTCTTCTGGCTAATTCAAAAGGATCAACTCCACAAATAGCTGCTGCCGGAATCAAAGCCCACGGAACTACCGTGCCTCCACCTACCCAGATGGCGGCAATTTGCCCCAACGCAGTCAAAGTAGCAATCCCTGAGCCAATTGCAGTTGCAAAAAGATGAGCGATTGATCCTGCCAGTGATATGCCGGAAAATCCGGAACCATCTAACCCGGTAATAGCTCCGACTATTGTCAAGGTTACAGCTCCAATACCGGGATTAAGAGGAACTGTCTGAGCCAATGCCAATCCCAGATCATTCACCAGTCCTTGCGATCCGGGCGGCAATACTTTGCCATATATGCTTACGAATGCCGAATCTCCCAGATAAAAAAAGGCGGCAATAGGAATAACCGGGCCAAAAACTTTAAAACCAAACTGAAATCCTTCGATTAGATATGCAGTCATTTCCTCTAGGCCTTTATCCTTATGGGCCAAAAGTGCTATGATTACCAGGATTAATACCGATGTACCGCCGATAAGGGCTGTTGCGTCACCGCCCTGTAAATGCAAGCTAAACATCGTCATTACATCAGCCAGATAAAGGATTGGAACAGCAATCGCTAATGCAGTCTTTTGCCTCATTGATAATGTTGATTTTAAATCAATTAAATTTGCTGACTGAGAATTTAATGCACTATCATCAAGGGGCTCCCCAGTAAAAAGCTCGCCTTTTTTTAAATCCCGTTTCAGTAGAAAGAACGCTGTACTTGTTGTTATAATTCCCATAATAAATACTAACGGTACACTTGCCGCCACGACATCACTCACAGGAATTCCAGCTGCTGCGGCAGTCAATTTGGGGGCTCCCTGGATGACAAAATCACCGGATAAGGCTATACCATGACCGAATAAATTCATTGCCATCGCAACTCCCATTGCCGGTAAGCCAGCGCGGACAGCTACAGGCAGCAATACTGCTCCTAATAAAGCGACGGCTGGTGAAGGCCAAAAAAACCAGGAAATAGTCATCATCAAAATACCTGTTATCCAATAAGCCAATGTAGGCGTTTTAATCAGGTTTGTTACCGGCGAAATCATCACTTCATTAATCCCGGTTCGCAATAAGACCTTACTCATCGCTACAATAATTGAAATAACCAGGATAGTACCTAACAGTTCGGTTATAGCAAAGATAAAGCTATCAAATATACCCATTATAGAATTAGCGATTGATCCCTTGGCCATGAGACCAAGCAAACAAATGCCAACAATACAAACAAGTGTCGTATCCCGGCGCATCACCATAAAACCAATGATAAGAACAATAAACGTCAAATATACCCCATGGAGCGCAGTTAAATCAACCTGCATGCAAACTCCTCCTTTTATTTGGGTAATGGCCCCAAAAACTTATTACAGGATATGCAGGGCTGTTCATAGTGTTACGAAAAAGAAAAACCGCCTCTTGGCGGTTTTCATCCTTAAATCCTTTTGTAACATGGTTGATTGTGCTATAATGAAGCCGAAAACTGAAGAAATGCAGGTATTAACCATGAGTCAAGTAGTACGACAACATCTAATAGCAGGTTTTATATTTGGTGATCGCCAGTCCGGTGAATATGTCTACCTCCCGGGAGGGGAAGTGGGGCTTGACGAGCCATTATGTGTTCTGGAAACGCCGGCTGCCAGACTTGATGTATCTCTTGATGAAGCGGTACAGTTAGTTGCCAAGTTGAGCCTAAAACCAGTGAAACATCCGCGGTTAGGTGCAAAATCGTGTTAAATCACTATAAAGCTAATCGTTTGGGAGAAATTGATNNTTGATGCTCTGCGTGGAATGGCCATTATTTTAATGGTCATTTTTCACACCATTGTCGATTTAAAAGATTTCTATCATTATCCGGTTAACTATCACGACGGATTTTGGTATTATCTAGGCAAATCATCGGCTTCTTTATTCATATTCCTGGCAGGCTTAAGTGCGACGCTTGCCACTTCCCCCATCCGCCACGGCAGCCGAATTTTCTTCTGTGGACGGGCGTTGACAATTATAACCTGGTTCTATAGCCCTGACTGGTATATCCGGTTTGGTATCTTGCATTTTTTAGGAATAAGCCTGATCACATATCCTTTGGTCAATAAACAAAAGCCAGTAGCATTACTGCTACTGGCGATATTTGCCGTTCTACTAGGACACTGGGCGGCTGATCAAATTGTACCGTGGCCACTGTTAATCCCGCTTGGCTTGCTGCCAGACGGCTTTCAAACGATGGACTATTATCCGCTATTTCCGTGGTATGGGATCTTCCTAATAGGAACTGCTGCCGGCAAGTACTTCTATCAATCAGGCACCAGCTTGTTTCCCTATGTTGCTTTTCCTCAACCGCTTACCTTTTTAGGCAGACATTCGCTTGCCATTTATCTGATCCATCAGCCTTTATTGCTGGTATTGCTTTACGGGCTCCATCACATTAAATAAGGCCGGCTTTTTTATAAAGGGCATAAAAATGATGAACTGGCCCTACCCCTTTGCCGAGTGGAAAAGCCTGCTCAATTGCCACTGTAATAAAGTCTTTTGCTTTTCGTACAGCATCAAAAATCTCACAACCCTGCCCAAGGTTAGCAGCAATAGCGGAGGAAAGGGAGCAACCCGTACCATGCGTATTGGTTGATGGAATACGCGCTGATGGAAGATAATAAAAATCTTCGCCATCAAAAAGAATATCCGTAGCATCAGTCTGCCGATGTCCACCCTTAATTAGTACATTTTTTGCCCCCAAAGCATAAATGCTTTGAGCAGCCTGCTGCATATCATCAAAAGTCTCTATCTTTTTCCCGGTGATCACTTCCGCTTCGGGAATATTAGGCGTAATAATTGTCGCTAATGGCAATAGCTCACTTACCAGCCGGGCTTGGGCCTCTGGCTGCAGTAAGCGAAACCCACTCTTCGATACCATAACCGGATCAACAACTATGTTTTTTGCTTGATACTGCCGAAGCTTGGCAGCAATCGTATTGATTGTCTCTTCGACAGAAACCATGCCAATTTTAACAGCATGAACCTCAATGTCTTCAAAAACAGCTTCCAACTGCTGCGCAATGATGTCGGCACTAATATCCTGTACAGCCAATACACCTTGTGTATTTTGTGCGGTTACAGCCGTAATGACACTCATCCCATAGGTTCCATGGGCAGAAAATGTTTTTAAATCAGCTTGAATGCCTGCTCCACCCGAGCTATCCGATCCGGCGATGGTTAACAAATTTTTCATAACGTCACCTCTTTAGAGTTTAGCATTTACTTTCATTTTTTAGAAAAACGAGGCTGCACATACCAAAGGAGCTCCCCCTCCAGCCTGTTATCAACTACAGCATTTGACTTATAGCGGAGACCCACGGCAGTTGATTTACGAAAAGGCAGCTGTAACCCCGTCAGTTGCTCGGTCCATTCACCTAAAAAAGGCTGATGTCCTACTATAAGAACACAGTCTTCTTCATGGCAATCATTCAAATTGGCACAAAGCATTTCAAAATCGCCATTAGAGATTGCATTATGTATTTTGACTTTTACTCCCACTTGGTCTGCCAGTATTTCAGCTGTTTGCAAAGCCCGAAGCAATGGACTCGACCAAATTTGAATTTTGCGTTTTTTAGGCAGCAGTTTATTGACGATTTTAGCCATTTTTTTAGTCCGTTTACGCCCTTTCGTCGTTAGGCTGCGCAAACCGTCGTCTCTCATATCGGTACTATCTTCTGCTTCACCGTGACGAAATAAAACAATTACCATGCAAGTCCTTCCTCCACTTTGCTTTGGATAGTCAAGACAAGCATACCATATCAACAGAGTCTTTGCCTAGTGTCTTGCGGACTCCTCNNACAACTTTGCCAAGACACTAGTACAGACATAACAAAAAAAGACAGACGAAATTCGCCTGTCTCCGCCGGAACTTCAGCAAACACCAAGATACGCCGAAAGCCTGACAGCCTGGTGAATATCACTACTGCGCAAGTCAGGATTATATGGAGGTAAATCACGTAAAAGTTCAGTTAGTTCCTCTTCTGTTAATTCTACTTGAATCGGCTTTTGTTCACCCATGCTCATGCTCCATTTCGCTAGGGCATTTTATAAAACGCCATTATTCGACACGTTATTACGACGGTTCGACATATTAAAACAAAATCCTGCCTGCACTGGAAATTTTTATTAAATTTAAATAAAATTGGCTCCTGTCAACAGCAGGAGCCAATTCTTTATTTAATCGTACGCACTAGACGCATCCCATTAAGAGTAACCAGTAAAGAAGCGCCGGTATCGGCAAAAACAGCAAGCCATAAGTTTACGAATCCGGCAAACGTTCCAATTACGAAGAGCGCCTTTACCGCAAGCGAGAAAGTAATATTTTGGCGGATAATTGTCATCATGTTCCGGCTTAGCGCCATAATATAAGCTAGTTTTCCCAAATCATCAGCCATAAGAGCAATATCCGCCGTTTCCAGAGCACTGTCCGATCCGGCTACGCCCATAGCGATACCCACATTCGCAACAGCAAGCGCAGGTGCATCATTAATACCATCACCGACCATCGCGACATTGCCATACTTGCCGGCTAATTGCTGCAGTGTTGAAACTTTATCCTGTGGCAGGAGTTCACTGAAGACAGTATCTACACCGGCTTGCAGAGCAATATTCCGGGCAGCCCGGTCATTATCACCGGTAAGCATGGCGATACTCTTTACTCCGGCTTTACGAAGCGCCGCTATTGCCAGTGGAGCGGTAGCTCTTACTGTATCAGCAAGGGCGATTAAGCCCAGCAGCTCAGACTGCCTGCCAATCAGCACAACCGTTTTTCCCTGGTCTTCCAGTTCAGTAACCAGTTGAGGAGCATTTCCCAGAGGATAAGCCAATTCCTCAAACAACCGCATGTTGCCGACATAAATTGTTTCTCCCGTTACTGTAGCCTGCGCACCACGTCCGGGCAGCGCAGTAAAATCAGCTACTGAGCCCAATTCCAATAAACTCGCACGGCCAAGAATAGCTCTCGCTAACGGATGCTCCGACCTTTGTTCTACTGTTGCAGCCAATGCCAAGACTTGCTCACTGTCAAGGCCGCTTAAGGGAACAATATCCGTCACAGCCGGTTTTCCTTCCGTCAGAGTACCAGTCTTATCAAAAGCTACCGCTTGAATAATCCCCATTTGTTCCAGATATACCCCGCCTTTGATCAGCACCCCGTTGCGGGATGCATTCCCAATTGCGGATACAATGGAAACAGGTGTTGATATAACCAATGCACAGGGACAGGATATTACCAGCAATACTAGGGAACGGTAAAACCATTCATCAAAAGGCTGCGCAAATAGCAGCGGAGGGATAACGGCAATACCTACAGCAGCTATGATCACTGCCGGTGTATAGTATTTAGCGAACACATCAACAAATTGCTGCATAGGCGCTTTTTCAGCCTGTGCTTCCTCTACCATATGCATAATCCGGGCAAGTGTAGAATCCTGGGCAAGCTTGGTAACAAGAATCTCCAAGACACCTTGTTCATTGACTGTACCAGCATAAACGAGATCACCCAACTCTTTTTCTACCGGTAAGGACTCGCCAGTAATGGCGGCCTGATTAACACTTGACAAGCCTGCCGTCACTTTGCCATCCATAGCAATGCGTTCTCCTGGCAGAACCAGGATCGTATCGCCTACAATAATTTCTTCAATAGGCAAACGTACTTCCTGACCATCACGCCGGACAAGCGCATCTCTAGGCGCCAGCTCCATTAACGCCCTGATAGACTGGCGGGTTTTATCCATCGTGTACGCTTGCAGCGCATTTCCCAGAGAAAAAAGAAAAACAACAGTCGCGCCTTCGCTCCATTCACCAATAGCAACTGCACCTATAGCGGCAATCAGCATAAGAAAATTGGTATCAAGCGTCATACTTTTTAGTCCATATAGGCCGCTCTTAGCTACATGATAGCCCCCGACAATCATTGCCAGCGCATATAGCGGTATAACAACAGCTTGAGCAATATCCGTCCATTCCAGAATCATCGCTGCTCCTAAAAACAGCCCTGCAAAAATCGTTGCCAACGTTTTGGGATTATCCCACCAACGTACTGGCTGCGCATTAGCAGCAGCCACCTGTTGATAGGGTTCAGCCTGATAACCAGCTTGCCGGACAGCATTTATGATATCAGCATCAGTAAGAATATGCGTTATTGTAAGCTTAGCTGCACCAAAATTAACAATAACCGACTTCACACCCGGCAAAGCAACAAGGCGCTTTTCCAAATGGGCGGCACAATCAGCACAATCAAGACCTGATAAACGGAAAATACTTGTATATGCCTTTTCTGAACCTGCTGTTACAGCAGCATGCTTAGCTTCCGGGTTAGTATCATGGGGGCCGCAGCCATGACAGCCGCAAGCAGTAGTTACCTCCGTTTTTTCCATCACAAAATCCCTCCTAACTATGACTAATGTGTTCCAGACCTTGGCACAGAAGTGCTACTACATGATCATCATCCAGCGAATACCAGACGGTTTTTCCATCTTTACGAAACTTTACCAGCCGGGCATTTCTTAGTACCCGTAACTGATGAGAAATAGCAGATTGCCCCATATTCAGCGTTTCGGCAATATCACAAACGCACATTTCACCTTTACTCAAGGCATGCAGTATCTTAATACGCGTAGGGTCGCCCACCACTTTGAAGGTTTCAGCCAGTTGAAAAACTATATTATCTGTCAATAGTTGTTGGCGGGCCAAACAAATCCGTTGCGGATGATAATTACATTCTTCACATAGCTCGAAATCAGAATCATGCATTTCTCTCACTCCAATATATGAATATATGTTCATATATGAATGATAAATGATTTGCCCCATGCTGTCAATAAAAAATTGCCCCCTTCAAGTAGAAAGGAGCAAGAAAATATTGTAATATTATCAGTCTTTCATTGCCAGCCGGTAAACCGGCAAAGCTATAGCAATCATCGCTACAGCAAAAACCACATACGCCCCCTGCTTATTACCGCCTTGCTTTAACCAACGGGCAAAGGTAAGGGCATAAAAAGCAGCGGTAAAAGAACCAAGCAGCAAGATTATATCGACCACATTACAATCCTCCTTATTATTTAGCAATTGGTGATGACTGCCACATGAGCGCACTACGGCGAATTTTCGTATTCACTTTCACCCGGAAATCAGCTTTGCTATACTTTTTATCCCAATCAATTTCCTTCCATTCCGGCAAGGTGCGAAACATGGCACGGGCTTGGTAACCAAAGCCTACTGGGTCAGCGCCGAGAAACTGGGTCTTTTCCAGCATATTCATCATTTCTGCTTGCACTACCTGTGAAATCTGATCTTCCAATTGCTCTTTGTAGCCAGCCATTTCATAGTTAATAGCACTGGGAATTGACGTAACTTCAGCCTCCAGCATGACATCCACATCAAAACTAAAATGTCCGTCTTGCATTGTTACTTCGGTCTTTGGTTTTCGGCCAAGGCGAAAGATAATATTAATTGATTTTTCTGGTACATTGGGATCGGTTACTGCCAGGAAACAGGTAGGTGCATTTTTACCTTCCAGCAAGCTCACCACCCGGCATTCCTCATTCGTTAACGTGCCCACCATCTTATCAGCCTTAAACAGTGCTAAGCCAGCAAAATTAGTTGCAGCACCATCTCCTGTCAATGGTATATCACCAGCAGTATATTCGTCATTTTTTTCGCCGGGGCTTTTCTTGTCCGTAGGCCGGTCCTTCCCATCCATGGAATTGACGGCGACTAAAGATGCATAGGGTGCTGCACTGCCGCCTTTAAGCCGGTTATAAAAATCATGCAAAAAGCTTCGCCCGTAAGATCCGTTCTCTGTATTGCTCAACATCATTGTCTCAATATATTTTGAAGGCAGAATTTCTAAGCGGGGAGTCAGTTTCTTAATAAACTCCTCAGCAGTTGAGTCATGAGAAACAACAATGTACATAGAGCCGCGAAATTCACGAAAGCGCTGCAGCGGTGCTACAAAATCACCTACTCCCTGACGGGCAAGCGATTCACCAATAATAATAACTTTGACATGCGATAAATTAGGAATGCGGGCAATGGTTGTATTTAACAAATTGCGCGCTTCTACCAGCGTTGTTGCCGTTACGGTGATAATTTCGGTTGCCTCTTTACTATCACTACTGCCCGTACCGGACAGGGCGCGTGGAATGGCTAATTGATATGTAACCTTAAGATTATCTTTTTCCGGGCCTTTATCTATGCCCATGGCAATGACATAACCTACTTCATCCGTTTCACGGGCGCCACCGCACCCTGCAGTAACCAGAAAAATTGCTAATACCAGCAGAATGATCAACCTGCTGCCCATATTTTCACCTTCTTCCGCTTTTTCCAGCCGAGACCTGCCAGAAGCAATAGGGGCACTGCATATATGCCGATATTCAAAAAGGTTTTCCCTACAAAGGCATAGTCCATCATCACACTGACAACATCCTCAGGAATCATAGCAACATGAGCCAAGAGAATGGTAACTACCGGTATAAGCGGCCGCATCGTCGGCAATTTGCCCAGATAAGTAATGCAGTATAATGCAAAATATAAGCTAAAAGCAATATCAAGCAGCCCATTAATTACCCAGAGAATAATAAATAGTGATTCCAGCCGCTGCACGTAGCGGCCCAGATAAACAAGGCGGACCATTTCAAAAAAGGGCAGCATTTTCTCCCGTCCCACTGTAACACCAAACAGCAACGTATAGAAAAAAACGACCATAGCCCGTAATACAGTGCTCAGTCCCAATCCAAACAGAGCAACTTGCCACCTTGTCCGACTGTTTTGAAAAGACGACGCTACAATCGCTATAGCAACAACACCAAAATTAATACCGGCAAACTTTGCACCGGTAAATAAGGTTGTTCCCAGCCCCATACTCAACCACGGCGCTAAACGGTATATTTCATAAAAAGGATTCAAAAGTATGAAAACAATCAACAGCGTTACTGCAATAAAAGGCATCAGAATATACCCAGCCCGAGCCATCCCCTCGAGACTGAAGGCCACTACAATCCCCACTACAAGAGAATAGGCCAGGATGACAAAAGAAAACTCCGTCATAGGCAGCGCTGTAAGCAAGGTATTCTCGGCATACTGCCTTAGCATTAATATATAGTTGACACTAAAGGCTAGCGCATAGTATAAGGCGATTATCCATGCAACAACCGATCCCAGCAGTTGTTCACATACCTCAAACAAATTACCCGGTACATGTTTGCAAACAAATAAGACGGCTAAGAGTGATAGCAATGATATACCACCGTGAATTAAAGCGGCAAGCCATCCCAGAGCACCTGCCTCATTAATCAATACAGCCGGTGTGGTCAGAAAGGTTGTCGGAAAGGTAAGGAGA